>NZ_JAIWQZ020000009.1:0-5172 GCF_020218185.2 Lactococcus sp. SK2-659 | reverse complement strand
GTAAGATAAAAAAAGTCGTAAAAGCCACAGTTAATTCTTGACAAGATTAGGTAGGTTTGATAGAATATAATAGTTGTCGCAAGAGACGAGGGTCTTGAAGCGATAAGCTAGACCATTGAAAACTGAATAAAGAAGAATGACTCATGTGATGTAGTAAGATACATCAAAAATCTGTCAATCAATAATGAAAGACAAGCCAGTCACTTCGGTGACTTAAATACTTTATTTGAGAGTTTGATCCTGGCTCAGGACGAACGCTGGCGGCGTGCCTAATACATGCAAGTTGAGCGCTGAAGGTTGGTACTTGTACCAACTGGATGAGCAGCGAACGGGTGAGTAACGCGTGGGGAATCTGCCTTTGAGCGGGGGACAACATTTGGAAACGAATGCTAATACCGCATAAAAACTTTAAACACAAGTTTTAAGTTTGAAAGATGCAATTGCATCACTCAAAGATGATCCCGCGTTGTATTAGCTAGTTGGTGAGGTAAAGGCTCACCAAGGCGATGATACATAGCCGACCTGAGAGGGTGATCGGCCACATTGGGACTGAGACACGGCCCAAACTCCTACGGGAGGCAGCAGTAGGGAATCTTCGGCAATGGACGAAAGTCTGACCGAGCAACGCCGCGTGAGTGAAGAAGGTTTTCGGATCGTAAAACTCTGTTGGTAGAGAAGAACGTTGGTGAGAGTGGAAAGCTCATCAAGTGACGGTAACTACCCAGAAAGGGACGGCTAACTACGTGCCAGCAGCCGCGGTAATACGTAGGTCCCGAGCGTTGTCCGGATTTATTGGGCGTAAAGCGAGCGCAGGTGGTTTATTAAGTCTGGTGTAAAAGGCAGTGGCTCAACCATTGTATGCATTGGAAACTGGTAGACTTGAGTGCAGGAGAGGAGAGTGGAATTCCATGTGTAGCGGTGAAATGCGTAGATATATGGAGGAACACCGGTGGCGAAAGCGGCTCTCTGGCCTGTAACTGACACTGAGGCTCGAAAGCGTGGGGAGCAAACAGGATTAGATACCCTGGTAGTCCACGCCGTAAACGATGAGTGCTAGATGTAGGGAGCTATAAGTTCTCTGTATCGCAGCTAACGCAATAAGCACTCCGCCTGGGGAGTACGACCGCAAGGTTGAAACTCAAAGGAATTGACGGGGGCCCGCACAAGCGGTGGAGCATGTGGTTTAATTCGAAGCAACGCGAAGAACCTTACCAGGTCTTGACATACTCGTGCTATTCCTAGAGATAGGAAGTTCCTTCGGGACACGGGATACAGGTGGTGCATGGTTGTCGTCAGCTCGTGTCGTGAGATGTTGGGTTAAGTCCCGCAACGAGCGCAACCCCTATTGTTAGTTGCCATCATTAAGTTGGGCACTCTAACGAGACTGCCGGTGATAAACCGGAGGAAGGTGGGGATGACGTCAAATCATCATGCCCCTTATGACCTGGGCTACACACGTGCTACAATGGATGGTACAACGAGTCGCGAGACAGTGATGTTTAGCTAATCTCTTAAAACCATTCTCAGTTCGGATTGTAGGCTGCAACTCGCCTACATGAAGTCGGAATCGCTAGTAATCGCGGATCAGCACGCCGCGGTGAATACGTTCCCGGGCCTTGTACACACCGCCCGTCACACCACGGGAGTTGGGAGTACCCGAAGTAGGTTGCCTAACCGCAAGGAGGGCGCTTCCTAAGGTAAGACCGATGACTGGGGTGAAGTCGTAACAAGGTAGCCGTATCGGAAGGTGCGGCTGGATCACCTCCTTTCTAAGGAATATATACAAAGACGTGAGCATTCAACTTTATTCAGTTTTGAGGGGTTTAGTGATAAACCTAAGCAAGAATCAACTTCTTGATTGTGGGGCCTTAGCTCAGCTGGGAGAGCGCCTGCTTTGCACGCAGGAGGTCAGCGGTTCGATCCCGCTAGGCTCCATTGTCAGACAAGACGTTAAAATCACTTGAACATTGAAAACTAAATAACAATATCTAATAACGATAAATAAACCAAAAGCTGTGAATTTTAAAGAATTTACAAACTTATACTTGAAAAACGATGATTATAAATCATCATGGCAAAGTTAATAAGGGCGCACGGTGGATGCCTTGGCACTAAGAGCCGATGAAGGACGTGACTAACGACGATATTCTAGGGGGAGCAGTAAGTACGCATTGATCCCTAGGTCTCCGAATGGGGAAACCCAGCTGCTACTAGCAGTTATTCATGAGTGAATACATAGCTCATGTAAAGGTAACGCAGAGAACTGAAACATCTAAGTACCTGCAGGAAGAGAAAGTAAAAACGATTTCGTAAGTAGCGGCGAGCGAACGCGAAGAAGGGCAAACCAAGAAGCTTGCTTCTTGGGGTTGTAGGACTGCAACGTGGACTTAAGCATTATAGTCGAATAACCTGGGAAGGTTAATCAAAGAGGGTAATAATCCCGTAGACGAAATAGCGCTTATACCTAGCAGTATCCTGAGTAGGGCTGGACACGCGAAATCCAGTTTGAATCCGGGAGGACCATCTCCCAACCCTAAATACTCCTTAGTGACCGATAGTGAACCAGTACCGTGAGGGAAAGGTGAAAAGAACCCCGAGAGGGGAGTGAAATAGCACCTGAAACCGTGTGCCTACAAGAAGTTCGAGCCCGTTAATGGGTGAGAGCGTGCCTTTTGTAGAATGAACCGGCGAGTTACGTTATGATGCGAGGTTAAGTTGAAGAGACGGAGCCGTAGGGAAACCGAGTCTGAATAGGGCGACTTAGTATCATGATGTAGACCCGAAACCTAGTGACCTATCCATGAGCAGGGTGAAGGTGTGGTAAGACGCACTGGAGGCCCGAACCAGGACACGTTGAAAAGTGTTTGGATGACTTGTGGATAGCGGAGAAATTCCAAACGAACTGGGAGATAGCTGGTTCTCTCCGAAATAGCTTTAGGGCTAGCGTCGAAATGTAAGTGTATTGGAGGTAGAGCACTGTTTGGGTGAGGGGTCCGTCTAGGATTACCAATCTCAGATAAACTCCGAATGCTAATACACATGTTCGGCAGTCAGACTGCGAGTGCTAAGATCCGTAGTCGAAAGGGAAACAGCCCAGACCAACAGCTAAGGTCCCAAAATATATGTTAAGTGGAAAAGGATGTGGGGTTGCACAGACAACTAGGATGTTAGCTCAGAAGCAGCTATCATTCAAAGAGTGCGTAATAGCTCACTAGTCGAGTGACCCTGCGCCGAAAATGTACCGGGGCTAAACATATTACCGAAGCTTTGGATTGATATTTTATCAATGGTAGGAGAGCGTTCTTAACCGCGATGAAGGTATACCGTGAGGAGTGCTGGAGCGTTAAGAAGTGAGAATGCCGGTATGAGTAGCGCAAGATAAGTGAGAATCTTATCCACCGTAAGACTAAGGTTTCCAGGGGAAGGCTCGTCCGCCCTGGGTTAGTCGGGACCTAAGGCGAGGCCGAAAGGCGTAGTCGATGGACAACTGGTTGATATTCCAGTACTAGATATGATCGTGATGGAGGGACGCAGTAGGCTAAGAGATGCCAGTTAATGGATTCTGGTCTAAGCAGTGAGGTGTGAGATGTGTCAAATGCATTTCTCTTTAACATTGAGCTGTGATGGGGAAGCAACTACGGTTGCGAACTCTCTGATGTCACACTGCCAAGAAAAGCTTCTAGCGTAAAGTCATATCTACCCGTACCGCAAACCGACACAGGTAGTCGAGGCGAGTAGCCTCAGGTGATCGAGAGAACTCTCGTTAAGGAACTCGGCAAAATAGCCCCGTAACTTCGGGAGAAGGGGTGCTGGTGTAAAAGCCAGCCGCAGTGAATAGGCCCAAGCAACTGTTTATCAAAAACACAGCTCTCTGCTAAACCGCAAGGTGATGTATAGGGGGTGACGCCTGCCCGGTGCTGGAAGGTTAAGAGGAGTGCTTAGACGTAAGTCGAAGGTATGAATTGAAGCCCCAGTAAACGGCGGCCGTAACTATAACGGTCCTAAGGTAGCGAAATTCCTTGTCGGGTAAGTTCCGACCCGCACGAAAGGCGTAATGATTTGGGCACTGTCTCAACGAGAGACTCGGTGAAATTTTAGTACCTGTGAAGATGCAGGTTACCCGCGACAGGACGGAAAGACCCCATGGAGCTTTACTGTAGTTTGATATTGAGTACCTGTAAGTCATGTACAGGATAGGTAGGAGCCATTGAAATAGGGACGCTAGTTTCTATTGAGGCGTTGTTGGGATACTACCCTTGACTTATGGTTACTCTAACCCGCTGGCATAATCGGCCAGGGAGACAGTGTCTGACGGACAGTTTGACTGGGGCGGTCGCCTCCTAAAGAGTAACGGAGGCGCTCAAAGGTTGGCTCAGATTGGTTGGAAATCAATCGTAGAGTGTAAAGGTAAAAGCCAGCTTGACTGCGAGAGCTACAACTCGAGCAGGTAGGAAACTAGGACTTAGTGATCCGGTGGTACCGCATGGAAGGGCCATCGCTCAACGGATAAAAGCTACCCTGGGGATAACAGGCTTATCTCCCCCAAGAGTTCACATCGACGGGGAGGTTTGGCACCTCGATGTCGGCTCGTCGCATCCTGGGGCTGTAGTCGGTCCCAAGGGTTGGGCTGTTCGCCCATTAAAGCGGCACGCGAGCTGGGTTCAGAACGTCGTGAGACAGTTCGGTCCCTATCCGTCGCGGGCGTAGGTAATTTGAGAGGATCTGTCCTTAGTACGAGAGGACCGGGATGGACTTACCGCTGGTGTACCAGTTGTTCCGCCAGGAGCACGGCTGGATAGCTATGTAGGGAAGGGATAAGCGCTGAAAGCATCTAAGTGCGAAGCCCACCTCAAGATGAGATTACCCATTCGTAAGAATTAAGAGCCCAGAGAGATGATCTGGTAGATAGGCTGGAAGTGGAAGAGTTGCGAGACTTGGAGCGGACCAGTACTAATCGCTCGAGGACTTTACCAAAAGAGTCAAATATAAAAAGCTTAAGGTTAAGCGTTAGAAGAATTGTTATTTAGTTTTGAATGTTCAAGGTAACATTTAATGATTTGGTCATCATTGCGATGGAGATACACCTGTTCCCATGTCGAACACAGAAGTTAAGTCCATCTACGGCGGAAGTACTTGGGGGTTGCCCCCTGGGAGATAGGCGAGTGGCCAAGT
>NZ_JAIWQZ020000008.1:0-13774 GCF_020218185.2 Lactococcus sp. SK2-659 | reverse complement strand
GGTTCTGTTGCGAAGTTTGAAAATCAAACGCGCCCTCTCTGAACTCCAAATATCTTAGGCTGTTATTCCCATTAATACCTTGATTTCAGTAGACACCGAAAAGCCGAAGAGCGTTCCATTTCTTCGGTTCTTTTTATATATTCCTCGAAGGGTCTTTATGCCCTTAATCGTGGAAGAGGCTGTACGGAGACTTTGACAAAATTTATTCCGTCGTTTAATAGGTTGATGGTCTTGTTCTATTAAATTGTTAAGATACTTCACAGTTCGGTGCTCTGTCTTAGTATATAAACCCACACTCTGTAACTTTCTAAAGGCGGAGCCAAGAGAAGGTGCTTTATCGTGCAATTGCTTTCGGCTCACCAAACTGTTTATGGAGTCGTTTTAAGAAAGCATAGGCTACTTGCGTATCCCGTTTCTTTCGTAACCAGATATCTAAGGTTAAGCCGTCCGCATCAATTGCACGATAAAGATAATGCCAACGTCCCTTAATTTTGATGTATGTTTCATCCATTTTCCATGAATAAAAGGATTTTTTATTTTTCTTTTTCCAAATTTGATAGAGTAGTTTGCCATATTCTTGCACCCAACGATAAATCGTCGTATGAGAAACGTTAATGCCACGATCATATAAGATTTCTTGAACTTCACGATAGCTTAGATTGTAACGCAGGTAGTAACCAACAGCGACAATAATGACGTCTTTTTTGAATTGTTTGCCTTTAAAATGATTCATTACTCTGTCCTCTCTGTCTTTTTTCTCAATTTTACACAAAAATAGATTTTTTGGAAAACTTTGCAACAGAACCCCATACTGTTCGCATATTTTTAGTGGATGAACAAACAAAATACGAGAGATTTTTTGTTCGTTCATCCATGGTTTTAGAAAAAAGAGGGACGATTTCGGAAGAAGAAAATCGTCTCTTTTTTTTCTTCTTTTTGTATGACAAAAAGAAAGATCTTTTGCCCATTTTATTTTTATAAAATGGGTAGGTGGCGTTTGCCTAAAGCAAATCGACACAATCCAAAGGGGATAAAAGGGGAAAGTGAAACTTCCCCCTTTTCAAGCCACATTGTAATACAAGAACGAAGTGCTTTGTATTACAATGTGATAGCTTGCAGTATTTATGATTTTATATTTTCTATTTTGTTGTGAGGATTGTAACCGAATAGGGCGCAATACTTATTACAAAATCAATGACAAAGGGCGATTGAGGAATGAGCGCTGAGGCATTTTATCTTTGAGGAAGTTATTGATGGACCAGAAAAATGTATCACAAATTTAAACAAAGACTCACTCATTTAAGAGACGCTACTAGCATGAAATTTTGTTGTTGCGATATGCAACTTCTGATACACGATTTTTAGCCATTACATCACTCGTTTTTAGAGTGGTGTGTAAGTGCGCATTGCACTCTTTTTTTACGAAACAAGCCGACCAGCGTTTGAAATTTTTTAGTTTTTCATCATTCTATTTTAAAACGCTCTAAAAATCGATTTAAGCGACTTTAATTCGAAATGGTCTATTTGTTCAAAGGGAGCATTAAGAATGCTTAAACGAGCTTTTAAGTGGGTTTAAATTGATTTTGAGTTGAATAGCTTGTTGTAAGTTGTAAAAAAACAAGTTAAACAAAGTATTGGTTTTCCATTTAAGGGTTGTTAGGGCTTGCCCTGACCGTCTGTAAGACGCTTGATTGCATGATATGAGTATCTAGCTAGTCAAACAGTTAAAACAGCTTATATGAGCAATTAGAGGGAATCCAATAAATTCCTAAAAGTGGTTTTGATCTTTTCTTTTAGCGAGTGAACGAAGTGAACGCTGCAAGTAAAATGTGAGCGTGGTTTTCGCTCACTCCTTTTTTTTTAATCTTTTGACTTTGGCCTTACATTTTTAAAAAAATAAAAAAAGGCGAAGCCTTATATATATTTATCTTATATATTTTAATCTTTTGTTCTTTTGCGTCAAAAAAAAGTGAGGCTTTTCAAGGGTTTACAGAATAATAAGGACAGAAAAATCGATGTATAAGGACAGAAAAATCGATGTATAAGGACAGAAAAATCGATGTATAAGGACAGGAGTTGTTGTATAACTGTCCTTATTATGATATAATAAAAGCATAGAGAAATTCACTCGCAAAAATGTTTTCTCTATGCTATCTCAAAATCACTCACAAAGGAGTAACTCTCTATGCCTATTATAACAGAAAAAAAAGAAAATCAAAAGCAGGTACTAAAGTTGAATGAACTTGAAAAACGAAAAGTAGTAGAGAACAATGCTTTAATTACTAGCGTTGCTAAAATGCAAAAAACAGCTTTAAAAATGTTTGAGTTAGCCGTATCTTGCATTGATACAGAAAATTTACCAGAAAACAATACGGTTTATTTGTCAAAAGAAGAACTCTTTGCTTTTTTTGAAGTCGGTTCAAACAGCAAGCATACTCAATTTAAAGAAGCGATTGAGATCATGCAAAAACAAGCCTATTTTAAAATCAAGTCTAATAAAAAACTAGGTATTGAGTATGAAAGCATTGTCCCTATCCCTTATGTTAAGTGGAATGATTACAATGATGAGGTAACCATACAATTTAGCGAACATATTATGCCTTATTTAATTAATTTAAAATCTGAATTTACACAATATAAAATTTCAGAACTACAAAAATTAAACAGCAAGTATTCTATTATTTTGTATCGTTGGTTAACCATGAATTACAACCAGTATGAGCATTACAGCAATAAGGGCGGACGCAGAGAAGAACAAGTGGAAGAATACCGCAACCCCACGATTTCCATACGAGAATTGCGAGAAATGACAGATACGGTTGAAGAGTATCAAAAAATGTCACACTTTACTACATGGGTACTAGAAAAACCATTAGAAGAAATCAACGCTCATACCTCATTTAACGTGGCTTATGACAAAGTGAAAAAAGGGCGAAGTGTTGATTCTATTGTCTTTCATATCACGAAGAAACCAGTCGCACGAAATGACTTCTACAAGCTGGAAGAACAAGACCCTATTTATTTGCAGGATAAAGCAAATAAAGAACAAGCAGAAGAACTTTTAGCAGGGAAAGCATTAAAAAGTAAATACACGAAACTTTTGTTGGATAATATGCTATTAAGTCCTTATGAAATGACCGATACATCACTTATGGCAGGATTGCAGGCGCACGTGTACCCTCTCTATGACGAGCTGAAAGCCTTACGAGGGTTGAATGGGGTCAAAGACCACCTCTCTTATGTGAGATCTAAACAAGAAGCCTATTCAAAACGCAATATAGCCAAGTACCTCAAAAAAGCAATTGAACAATACCTACCAACGGTTAAAAGGCAGGACTTATCATGAGTGAGAATTTAAAAACCATAAAAGAACTTGCGGACGAGTTAGGCGTATCAAAACAGACGATAAGAAATAAAATAGATAAAGATTTTAGAGAAAAGTTTGTTCAAACAATAAAAATTAAAGGTAATAATACCTTAGTAATTAATAACGCAGGGTACTCTTTACTAAAAAAAACACTGCAAAATGATACTGCACAGACTGCAAAAACACTGCAAAATGATACTGCACAGACTGCAAAAACACTGCAAAACGACACTGCACAGACTGCAAAAACACTGCAAAACGACACTGCACAGACTGCAAAAACACTGCAAAATGATACTGCACAGACTAAATTAATATGTTTTTTAGAAGAACAATTAGATAAAAAGGAACAGCAATTATCTGTTAAAGATAAGCAACTAGAAAATAAAGACACTCAAATTGCACAAATGCAAAATTTGCTAGACCAGCAACAACGATTAGCCTTGCAGGATAAAAAGCTACTGGAAGAATACAAGGCAGAGAATGATAGCTTAAAAGCCCTTAAAATGCCTACACAGGAAACAGAATTCAAACACTTAGACAATCAATATAAAGATGAAGTGAACGCTCTTAAAGAGAAGTTGGAAAATTTGCAGGAACAAATCAAAGTTCAAAAAAGGATAGAAGAACAAGAAAAACCAAGAAAGTGGTGGGGACTATGGCGAAAATAGATGATTCAGTTAAAAAGAAAGTTCCTGAATTGCGATTTGCGGGGTTTGCTGACGATTGGGAACAGCGTAAGTTAGGTGAAGTTGCAACTCTTAGCTCCAGCAAAAGAATTCATTTAAGCGATTATGTAACGGAAGGCATCCCGTTTTATAGAGGAAGTGAAATTAGTACAGGCGGAATCACAGGAAACCAAGAATTGTTTATTTCTCAAGAAAAGTTTGATGAAATAAAAGAAAAATATGGTGTCCCATCAGAAGGAGATATATTAGTTACTGCTGTAGGAACGTTAGGAAACCTTTGGAAGGTTGATAGCCGTAGGTTTTATTATAAAGATGGAAATCTTATTCAAATTAGTAAAATGCAGGTAAATTCAGATTATTTATTAACTTACTTTACTGGTGGGATAGGAAAGAAACGTTTGCTTGATAGTGCAGCCGGCTCTAATCAAAAAGCTTTAACTATGGTAAAGATGCGTGAAATAACAATAGATTTCCCAAGCGAAGATGAGCAACAAAAAATAGGTTCATTCTTCAAACAACTCGACAAAACTATCGCACTTCATCAGCATAAGTTAGATTTGTTGAAAGAACAGAAAAAAGGATACTTACAAAAAATGTTCCCTAAAAATGGGGAAAAAGTTCCTGAATTGCGATTTGCGGGGTTTGCTGACGATTGGGAAGAGCGTAAGTTAGGAGACATTGTGGTTAAAGCGATAGACAATCGGGGTAAAACTCCTCCAACTTCTGAAAATGATAAATATCCGTTATTGGAAGTTGCTTCAATTGGAGGATATTATCCGAATTATTCAAAAGTCACTAAATTTGTGAATTACAATATTTTTAATAGTTGGTTTAGAGCTCATTTAAAAAAAGGTGATATCTTATTTTCAACGGTTGGAAATACTGGTTTAGCTACATTAATGGATGATAATCAAGATGCAACAATTGCACAAAATATAGTAGGTTTTCGAGCTAAAAATAGTAACGTTCCCGAGTTCTTGCTTCAGATGTTTAAACTTCCATCAAATTTAAAAAAAGCAAAACGGATTGAAATGGGTGCTGTGCAACCAAGTATAAAAGTATCTCAACTTATTGAAGTGCAATATTTACTTCCAAAATGTAAACATGAACAAGAAAAAATAGGTTCATTCTTCAAACAACTGGATGATACTATCGCTCTTCATCAACATAAGTTAGATTTGCTCAAGGAACAGAAAAAAGGCTTTTTACAAAAGATGTTTGTTTAGGGTCTATAATTAGATAATAACCCCTAAGAAATTAAGCAAAAACAGCCCTTATACTTATAAGATATAATTATAGGGGCTGTTTTTTACAAATTTATAAAAAATAAAGCATTTATATAAATGCTTTTCTTTTTGAAATATAACAGAATTTGTAGTTTTAAGATAACTTATCTATCTCAGCTATCTGTATTTTTTCTTCAATTTAAACTAAAATAGACTTATTGGAAAACTTTGCAACAGAACCACAAATCTATCCAAAAGGATTGACTATCCTGTCGCTCATTTCCTCTATTTTCCCATCTTTTAATAAAATCTTTGGCTTGTTTTTTTTGTTCTCGAACGTCCATTATGTCACCATTTTTCTTTTAATACTTAATTATAGCATAGGCTTTCTTCCTTGATAACCTCTATAGAATAAAAGGAATACATGTTATAATAAGTTTTGTCGCATTCACTATACCGCGCAAGTGGGAGGTGATATGTCATGTGGTATAGTTTCCTCACACTTGTCCTTCTACCACTCGTGGTTAATGTCCTATCGAGTGTTATTGCTGATTGGTTACACAGTATGTCAGAAGTCAAAAGCGACACAAAAGATAAGTAACCTGAGTGTTCTATAACTTAGAATACAAAAAAAGCACCTCAGCGGGAACTGGGGTGCTTTTGTCATGCGTTAAAGTTTCCTCAAACTTTTTATATCTTAATTATAACACGTAGTAGAATGACTGTCAAAGAAGTCACTACTCCCTTTAAAAAATAATGACTTATCTGATACTAAAATCTGATTTTGAGCTCATTTCAGCCGACCATTAGCCATAAAACATATAAAAAAGGCTTAGGATTAACCTTCTAAGCCTTTTTATATGTAGGGTTCTGTTGCGAAGTTTGAAAATCAGATTTAGATAGTTTATCTCTACCTTGATCAGCAAGTTGACCATTTATTTCATTTAAAAAATCATTAAAGAAATCACCTTTTAAAGACAATATAGCATTGGAACTCTGATTAATAAGATGACTAAATCCATTACCTGAGGATCCAGGCTTTAATCAAAAAATAAAAGTTGCCTAATCAGTTCAGCCCTAGATAAAAAATAGTCCGAATTATTGACTTATGAGCAACTAAATACTCGGATTTACTTTAACTAGTTATTGTTAACTAAGTTGTTATAAAAGTTAACTTTTGCCATTTGATAATAAGGTCCTACCCAGATTACTAATAACCCTGCTGTTAGAACAACTAAAATCCACCAACCAATAAAACTAATCAATAATTTAAAATACTGCCATTTATGACCATCCATCAATTCACGGCTTCTAGAAATCGCTTCAATATAACCAATTGATTCACCGCTATCCACAGCATCACGATATATCAATATTGCTTGTGAATATGCTAATGATTTAACAATACCAGGAACAATCAAAAGTACTGTCCATAGTACAGTCCAGATAGTTTGTAAAATCAAGATCACTATCGCCCCAATGAAATAAGAACCATTGGAAAAAATCGTTCCCCATTTTTTAATAGGTTGTGTGTAATCTTCACGATCTCTAATCGCATCAAGTACAACAAATAATAGACCACTTGTAATAATACTAAATACAAGCGTCGTAGTCATTGATAATGACGAACTACTGAAATTGTTGTTCGTAATCAATAAGGACTCGGCTTGCGAAGATGCGTTATTCGTTAACAATAACCCTTTATAAATTACCTCTAAATCCAGTGCTAAAAAATCCAAAACATATTGTAAATAGAAATAGATAAAATACGGTATAAATAATATTAGAAAAAAACTTAAATGCTGCTTCAGTAGTTTTTTTGCATTTAATTTTAATTGACTATTATTCATGATACATTTCCCCCATTTAGGCAATACGCAGATTATTCATCTTCTTCATAATCAAATAAATCGCCTGGCTGACAATCCAACACTTGGCATAACTTATTTAAAGTAGAAAAACGAATACCTTTTGCCTTTCCTGTCTTTAAAATTGATAAATTAGCGGGCGTAATGCCAATCTGTTCAGCTAATTCTTTTCCTGATATATGTCGCTTTAACATCATAAAATCTAACTTTGTTAAGATCATATCCTTCTCCAACTAAACAAATTCATCATTTTCAACCTTCAGTTGCATACCTGAATGAAATACCTGATAAACAACATACAAAATAGCAACAAATAATAATTCTGTTAGCCACAATCCGACACTATCATTTCGTCGAATGGCTGATACATGGAGGTCGTTAGATGCAATACAAGGATAAAGTAATACTAATTGCATGAATTGTGTTACAACGGCTGTTATTGCTGCTAAAAACAACTTTTTTATATAACGTAAGTTAACGGTTGTAAAATAGTTTCCCTGTTGAATACTAGTAATTAATTTTCTAATCATTATCATAATGATAAAAATCATGATAATGATTATTAGATGAATAATGATCGTTATACCACTTAAAAACTGTTGTCCTAATGTATTAGGTGTAATGATTTTGAAATAATACACAAAAAATTTACTATACATACTATTGCTAGCTGAGTTAATTGATCGAATTAGCCAATAAACATTTTGTAAGGCTGCAATCATTAATATTAACTGCACTAACCATGTTAAGACCTTAAAAATTGTTAACGACATATTTTTAATCGTAGATTTTGCCATTTTTTCTCCTGTATTCAAAATTACTCTTTTTCGAATATAAATTATTATAAAACAATAATTAGCACTTGTAAAGAAATATATATCAGTACAGATATACGGTTCTGTTGCAAAGTTTTAAATAAAGAATAAAATCCCTTACGGTATCTATGATTTAAGCTGGGATTCCCAATAATACCTTGATTTCAGTAGACACCGAAAAGCCGAAGAGAGTGCCTTCTTTTCGGGTTTTCTTATATAATCCTCGAATGGCTTCCATGCCTTTAATCGTGGTAGAGGCAGTGCGTAAACTTCGATAGAATTTATTGCGTCTCTTTACTGGACGATGGTCTTGTTCAATCAAATTATTCAGGTATTTAATGGTACGATGTTCTGTCCCTTGATAAAAGCCGTATTCTTTTAGTTTCTTAAAGGCACTTGTAATAGAGGGGGCTTTATCTGTGACTACAACCTTCGGTTCATCAAACTGCTTCACTAACCGCTTAAGAAAAGCATAGGCTGCTTGTGTGTCCCGTTTTTTACGTAACCAAATATCCAAGGTTAAACCATCTGCATCGATGGCTCGATACAAATAATGCCATTTTCCTTTAATTTTGATGTACGTTTCATCCATTTTCCATGAATAAAAGGATTTTTTATTTTTCTTTTTCCAAATTTGATAGAGTCGTTTGCCATATTCTTGCACCCAACGATAAATCGTCGTATGAGAAACGTTAATGCCACGATCATATAAGATTTCTTGAACTTCACGATAGCTAAGATTATAACGAAGATAGTAGCCCACGGCTACAATAATCACATCCTGCTGAAATTGCTTTTCTTTAAAATGATTCATCGTCATTCCTCCTGCTATCTTTTTCTATTATTCTACCTTATTTGATAGTAGATTTAAAACTTTGCAACAGAACCCTATATTCGTTACAATGGTTATGGGAAGTTTTTCAAAAGGTTAAGAAAAGCTTACGGGGGTTTTTGAAATCAAAAAGTAGTAGGGGACGATAAAATGAAACATACACACAAAATCATATTGGCTGTCACTTCTGTATGCACTGTTATTATTCTAGGTGTAAGTATCTTTTTTGTTACACAAGCAGTAACAAACAATAAATTAGAAAACACTAGTCAAACAACTCAACACTCAAGCAGCAGCTCAAAACCTGTTGAAGATAAACAAACGACGAAACAGCTTGATCAAGCAAAACAGCTTGCTGCAAGTTATCATTATGATGAAGCCATCGCCTTACTTGAAAAAGACGACGCCAAAGAAGCGCAACAATTGTTAGCAACTTTGAAAAAAGAAAAAGAATCCTTGGTAAAATGGGAAGACCCGACCAAAATCTCACACGTCTTCTTTCATAGTCTGATTGTTGATCCAGCTAAGGCTTTTCATACCCAGCAAGCACAAGGGTATAAAGATTATATGGTCACTATTTCCGAATTCAATAAAACCATTGATCAGTTATATAAAAATAACTATGTTCTTGTTAATCTAAATGGATTAGTCAAAAAAGGAACAGATGGAAAACTGACCTTTACAGGTGTTTCTCTTCCAGAAGGAAAGAAACCGTTAATTCTTTCGCAAGACGATGTCAGCTATTATGAATACATGGACAATTCAGGATTTCCAAGTAAGTTGATTGTCGATAAACAGAACCAAATCAAGAATATTTATATCGACAATAAGAAGGAAACTGTTGGTGACTATGATATGGTTCCATTGATCGATTCATTCATTAAAAAACATCCCGATTTTTCTTATCAAGGCGCCAAAGGAACATTAGCTTTAACAGGCTATAATGGTGTATTAGGTTACCGTACATCAAAATCAGAATATGGTGATAACGAAAAAACAAACAAAGAAATCGAAGCAGCCAAAAAAGTTGCTGATCAATTAAAGAAAGATGGTTGGAGTTTTGCTTCTCATACTTGGGGACACTTGAATATGACACAAGCTTCTTTAGCCGATATCCAACAAGATAATGAACGTTGGCAAAATGAAGTTGCACCTATTTTAGGCAAAACAAATATTTTGATCTACCCATTTGGCGCTGACATCAGCGATTGGCAACCTTATTCTGAAGCAAATCAAAAATTTGCTTACTTGAAACAACAAGGATTTGATATCTTCTGCAATGTCGATGCCTCAACTCCTGCATGGGGACAACTAGGAACTGACTACTACCGTAACGCCAGAATCAATATTGACGGTATCCGTTTCGAAGCTGACCTAAAAGGAGAAAATCCAATACTTGATCAATTTATCAACGTCAAAGAAGTGTATGACCAAAAAGATCGAGGATAGAGGTTGTAAAAAGAGCGTTTTGACTTATTGTTGAAGGTCAGCTCTTTGAACACCGCGTGTTAGGTTGTGAAAAGGCTGGTCTGCATCAAGCAATAAGAATGAACAGAGAAAAACAGCTTCTTGAATACCGCAGATAGGTTGTAAAAAAACCGTTTTGACCTGACGATAACCAGTAAAACAGAGGTGAGACCATTGCTAAAAGTAGCAGTGGTCTCATCTCTTTTTTTGCACAAGTCATATTTGATTGTTTCGTTATTTTAATCAGGATAAAGTTCTTTTTTTTCATGCTAAAGAGTGATTCTTTCTTCTCGATTTTCACTTTCTTCGTTTAACTTTTGGTAAATACTTCTGTCAGAAAAAGCTCTAGGTAGACACACGAAAGCAGATAAAAAGCCTAACTTTGAACGACAGCATAAACTGTTGCAAAAGTTAGGCTT
Source organism: Lactococcus sp. SK2-659 (assembly GCF_020218185.2). Lineage (NCBI taxonomy): Bacteria > Bacillati > Bacillota > Bacilli > Lactobacillales > Streptococcaceae > Lactococcus > Lactococcus sp. SK2-659. Next base: position 3,091 of record NZ_JAIWQZ020000008.1, on the reverse strand, counting down.
TTACAGTTTATAAATAGCCCTTTCTATCCATGAATCACATCAAGTAATGTCTGGAATAAGATTGCACTAGAAGCTGCTCCTGGATCAATGTGTCCAATCGCCCGCTCCCCTAAATAAGAAGCACGTCCTTTTTTTGCGACCAAATTTTTAGTATGTTCTTTGGCTGGACTAATATCAAATAATTAGACACAAAATGAGATACATCTTCTTAGCCCAATGTTCTTTGATATTTTAGTGTTCAGAAAATGGTCATTTTCTGGACACTCTTCTTTTGTTATAAAAACTCTCAAGATCATTTACATTTCTTGTTCATTAACCCGTAATTTATTCTATGTTCATTTATATAAGTGCTTTCAGGTTATGGTACAATAGTATCAATGGAGGAATAAAGACGTAAAGCTTCTTAAGACATTGGTAGAAAGTGGAACACCAATTAAATCGATTGCGGATTCTTGAGGAGTTTCTAGAACAACAATTTATAGATATATTAATAAACCCGAATTGCTAGTTGATTATTTAGCCATGACTTGATACCCGATAGAATATCTTAGAGTCTTTAGAATTTCTGTAGTGAAATCGTTCATATGGAAGTCCTCTTTTCTGTGAATGTGTTGTGGTAACTCTATTCTACAGAAGGGACTTCCTTTTTTCTATTTACACAAAATATTTTACACTCTCCTACTTGAAGTTTCCGAATGAAAACTCTATAATGAGAAATGTGAAAATGTTCACTTATTATAAACTAAGTTTGGAGACTTTTATTTATGAAAATTGCAATTGCAGGGGCCGGCGCGATGGGTTCCCGGTTCGGACTGATGTTGAAACAAGGTGGTAACGATGTTTTGCTAATCGACGGATGGCAGGAGCATATCAATGCCATCAAAGAAAACGGATTGAAGGCTAATTATAATGGCGAAGAAATTACTGTTAAAGTCCCAATTGTTAATCAGAATGAGGTGCCCACTGGTGAGCAATTTGATTTGATTATCTTATTCACGAAGGCAATGCAGTTGGAAAAAATGCTGCAGGATGTTAAACCATTAATTGCTGATCACACAGAAGTTTTGTGTCTTTTAAACGGTATCGGTCATGAAGACGTAATCGAAAAATTCGTACCGATGGAAAAAATCTTTATCGGCAACACCATATGGACTGCTGGTCTAGAAGGTCCCGGCAAGGCTAAATTATTTGGCAGCGGGTCTGTTGAATTGCAAAATCTAGGTATTGGCCAAGAAGAATCAGCGAAAAAATTGGCGGAAACTTTGTCCGCGTCTGGTTTAAATGCCAAATATTCCGACAACATTCATTATTCAATTTATCGTAAAGCTTGTGTCAATGGTACGATGAATGGCTTATGCACGATTTTAGACGTCAATATTGCGGGGCTTGGTGCAACCAAACCTGCTCATGACATGGTAGTGACTATTGTTAACGAATTTGCAGCTGTTGCTGCCAAAGAAAACGTCAACTTAGACATTCCCGAAGTAATCGAACATGTAGAAACTTGTTTTGACCCGACTACGATTGGTATGCATTTCCCATCGATGCACCAAGACTTGATAAAAAATAACCGTTTGACCGAGATTGACTACATCAACGGAGCAATTTCTCGTAAAGGTAAAAAATATGGCGTAGTAACTCCTTACTGTGATTTCTTAACGCAACTGGTTCATAGTAAAGAAGAAATTCTAGGAGCGAAATAGTAATCATTAGAAAGAGGACGAGAAAATGGAAGAAAAATTAACTCCAAAAATATTTTTAAATAAAGTATTAGCGGGTACCGCAACGGGGATCATCGTAGGGTTGATTCCTAACGCGGTATTGGCAGCAATTTTGAAATTATTTGGTGAAAATACCTTAGCAGTAACGATCACACAAATGGCAGTTATTTTCCAACTAGCTACTCCACTATTGATTGGCGCTTTGATTGCGGTGCAGTTTGGCTTCAAACCAATGCAAATGTTAGTAGTTGCCGGTGCAGCTTTCGTTGGCTCCGGTGTTGTGAAATTCAATCCTGACACAGCTACTTATATCGGTGCTGGTACCGGAGACATCATCAATACCATGATTACTGCATCAATCGCTGTCGGCATGATCTTGTTGATCGGCGAAAAATTTGGGTCCGTGGCAATTGTTGCAACACCAATCGTTGTTGGTATCGGCGCTGGTCTAATCGGCTATTATTTATATCCTTACGTAACCAAGATTACTGCCGCTATCGGTGACTTAATTAATACCTTTACTACTTTGCAACCAATTTTGATGTCAATCTTGATTGCATGTTCCTTTGCTTTCTTGATTATCTCGCCGATCTCTACAGTTGCCATTGGTATGGCAATTCAATTGAACGGTGTTTCTGCTGGTGCAGCCGCTATGGGTGTTGCCGCAACAACAGTTGTCTTGGTAGTTAATTCTTGGAAAGTCAACAAACCAGGGGTTACTTTGGCCGTCGCATTGGGTGCTATGAAAATGATGATGCCAAACTTGTTTAGGAAACCAATTATCTTGGTGCCATGTCTATTCACCGCTATCATCTCAGCAATTCCAGTAGCGTTGTTCTCAGTCTCAGGGACTCCTGCTTCTGCTGGTTTCGGTTTGGTAGGGTTGGTAGGTCCGTTGGCTTCATTGGACGCCGGTTTGAGTATTATTCTACTATTAATCAGCTGGTTTGTTGTACCAATCGTAGCTGCTTTCGTAGGTCAAATCTTATTTGAAAAAATCTTGAAATTGTATGATCGTAAAGATGTTTTCGAATTTTTAGGATAGTTAACTAGAAAAAGTGTGAGCCTTGTGCTCACGCTTTTTTGTGCAATTGAAGTTGGTGAATCTCAGCGAAAAGAGAAAGGTACCTTAAATAGTGTGTTTCTGGTCAATAGCACAATTAAATATCTAAATACATTATGAACTGCTTTTCGTTTTATGAAGAGCAGTTTGTGCTATTTGAGAAATTGCTCAATTTAATCATTAAGTAGTTTCATCAATGGTGACTATGCTACTGCAATTCTTGTTGTACCAACCGGGAGCGTCAATAATTTTGTGTAAATAACTCGTCCTTCTGCAAAATAATGGGTTACTCAGTAAACATTGAAGC
>NZ_JAIWQZ020000007.1:0-18958 GCF_020218185.2 Lactococcus sp. SK2-659 | reverse complement strand
GAAACACGAAAGAGGGGTGCTCTCCTCTTTTTTTATGTTTTCACGTGAATATTATTTTACATTTATGAATATATTACTGCGGTCCCATTATTTAGCATTTTCTCACTGAATTTATTACAGAATAGATGAAGAATTAAGAATAGCAACTCAAATAAGTTTAAAATTAAATTGGGGTAGAGACTCCCTCTCTCATTATTTCTTAGTAAGCACAAACTGCCCAAATTCAAGTAATTTTTCTATGCGAATCTGTTGTTTATTTTCGACTGCCAATTTTTTTTTGAATTTGATAAAAAATGAAAGTTTCTATTCGTTTTAAAATGCTATAATATAAATCATAGAAAACGCTTACAAAGGAGAAACAACATGACAGAAACTTCTTACATTATGGCAATTGACCAAGGTACAACAAGCTCAAGAGCTATTATATTTGATAAACATGGTAAACATATCGGCAGCTCCCAAAAGGAATTTACACAGTACTTTCCTAAAGAAGGTTGGGTGGAACATGATGCCAACGAAATTTGGAACTCTGTTCAGTCTGTTATCGCAGGGGCTTTTATCGAGTCGGGGATTAAGCCTGTACAGGTTGCGGGTATCGGTATTACTAACCAACGTGAAACTACCATTATCTGGGATAAAAAAACAGGTATACCAATCTACCATGCCATCGTTTGGCAATCTCGTCAATCTGCCGATATTGCCAATGGTCTTAAAGAAGCAGGACATGAGGAACTCTTCCATAAAAAGACAGGACTTATTGTCGATTCATATTTTTCAGCCACAAAAATTCGTTGGATCCTTGACCATGTCGAAGGAGCACAAGAGCGTGCAGAACGCGGAGAGCTCCTCTTTGGAACCATCGATACATGGCTCTTGTGGAAGTTGACAGATGGTGATGCACACTATACTGACTATTCTAATGCCAGCCGTACCATGCTCTACAACATTCATGAGTTGAAATGGGACGAAGAAATCCTGAAAATTCTTAATATCCCAGCTTCAATGCTTCCAGAAGTCAAGTCCAACTCAGAAGTTTACGGCGTGACTAAAGGTTTCCATTTCTTTGGCTCTGAAGTGCCAATCTCAGGTATGGCAGGGGACCAGCAAGCTGCATTATTTGGTCAAATGGCCTTTGAACCTGGAATGATTAAAAATACCTATGGTACAGGTTCGTTTATCGTCATGAACACAGGTGAGAAACCACATATTTCGAAAAATAATATGCTTACAACGATTGGTTATGGCATTAATGGAAAAGTTTATTACGCCTTAGAAGGAAGCATCTTTGTTGCGGGATCCTCTATCCAATGGTTACGTGATGGTTTGAAAATGTTGGAACGTGCCAGTGATTCCGAAGAAGTGGCACTCCAGTCTAGGAGTCAAGATGAAGTTTATGTGGTGCCAGCTTTTGTCGGCCTTGGTGCTCCGTATTGGGACCAAGAGGCGCGTGGTGCGATGTTTGGCTTGACACGTGGAACGACAAAAGAAGATATTGTGAAAGCAACCTTACAAGGGATAGCTTATCAAGTTCGTGATGTAGTCAGCACCATGAAAGAAGATACAGGAATTGATATGTCTGTGCTCAAGGTAGACGGTGGCGCTGCAAACAATGAATATTTGATGCAGTTCCAAGCTGATATCTTGAATATCCCAATCCAACGTGCGGGTGATTTGGAAACGACAGCACTTGGTGCAGCCTTCCTTGCAGGACTTGCCGTTGGTTTCTGGAAAGACTTAGAAGAGCTTAAAGAATCCTATGAACCGGGCAAAATTTTCCAAACTCAGATGCAAGAAGAACGTAGAGAAGAACTCTATGCCGGTTGGAAAAAAGCCGTGAATGCGACACGTGCTTTCAAATAATAATCAATCAGACAGTAATCTAAAAGGAGAATAGAAATGGCTTTTTCTAAAAAAACAAGACAAGAAGCAATCACAAAAATTCAAAATGAAGAGATGGATTTACTCGTTATCGGAGGAGGGATCACTGGTGCTGGTTTGACATTACAAGCGGCGGCTGCTGGCATGAAAGTTGCTGTACTTGAAATGCAGGATTTCTCAGAAGGGACATCCTCACGCTCAACAAAACTCGTGCATGGTGGCATCCGTTACCTCAAAAACTTCGATGTCGAAGTCGTTTCCGATACAGTTTCAGAACGCGCTGTTGTTCAAGGCATTGCGCCACATATTCCTAAGCCAGATCCGATGTTACTTCCTATCTACGATGATGAAGGCAAGACAACGTTTGATATGTTTTCTGTGAAAATTGCGATGGATTTGTATGACCGTTTGGCCGGTGTGGATGAAGATTCGCCATATGCCAACTACACTATCTCACCAGAAGAAGTCCTGCGCCGCGAGCCACTCATCAAGAAAAAAGGTTTGCAAGGGGCTGGAGTCTATCTTGACTACCGTAACAACGATGCCCGCTTGGTGATTGATAACATCAAAAAAGCTGTGGAAGACGGTGCCCAAGCCATAAGCAAGATGAAAGTGATTGATTTTATCTATACGGATGGACAAATTTCTGGTATTCGTGCGCGTGATTTGTTGACAGATCAAGTCATTGAAGTCAAAGCTAAACTTGTGATTAACACAAGTGGACCTTGGGTAGATAAGATCCGTTACCTGAACTTCACTCGTCCCATCGTGCCCAAAATGCGTCCAACAAAAGGTGTCCATCTTGTAGTAGATGCGGCCAAATTGCCTGTACCACAACCAACTTATTTTGATACAGGCAAACACGATAAACGCATGGTCTTTGCCATTCCACGTGAAAATAAAACTTATTTTGGTACGACAGATACGGATTATCATGGCGACTTTACCGATCCAAAAGTAACTCAAGAAGATGTAGATTACCTCTTGGATGTTATTAATTTCCGTTACCCAGAAGCAAATATTACGATTAATGACATCGAAGCTTCATGGGCAGGATTGCGTCCATTGTTAGGCGGAAATTCTGGATCAGACTATAACGGCGGTGATAATGGTGCGGTCTCTGAAACCAGCTTTAACGCTGTCGTTGAGGCGGTGCTCCGCTATAAAAATAAAACAGCAACAAAAGCCGAAGTGGAGCATTTGTTGAACAATATGGAATCAAGCCTTTCCGAAAAAGGAGATGCACCATCTTCCGTTTCTCGTGGGAGCTCACTTGAACGCGAGAGCGATGGTTTGATTACTTTAGCGGGTGGTAAAATCACGGACTACCGTAAAATGGCGGCAGGTGCGATGGAGCTTATTTGCCAATTGCTTGAGGAGGACTTTGGTTTGAAATACGAACCTATTGACTCTAAAAAATACCAAATCTCTGGTGGCGAATTTGACCCAACTAAAGTTGAAGAAGTTGTTGCTGAAAACATGAAAGTTGGTGTCGCTGCAGGTCTTACAGAAGAAGAAGCAAAATACATTGCTGACTTTTATGGTATGAATGCACTCCAAGTCTTTGCCTATGCTTCTGAAATGGAAGCTTACGAAGGCTTATCTCTAGCCGAATCCGCACGTCTTCACTATGCGCTTGAGGATGAAATGATCTTAACACCAGTGGACTACTTGCTTCGTCGTACCAACCATATTTTGTTTATGCGTGAAGAAGTAGATGCTATCAAGGTACATGTTGTCAATGCCATGGCGGACTACCTTGGCTGGTCTGTAGAAGAAAAGGCAGAACAAGAAAAAGCTTTGGAAGAAGCACTTCGTGAATCTGACTTGTCGGACTTGAAGAAGTAAAAAAATGCAAAAATAATTGAAACAAATAAAAAATAGAAAAAAGGAGTCAATATGCACTCAGAAATGGTACAGTTACTTGGTGAATTTTTAGGCACATTTATCTTAATCCTTCTTGGTAACGGTGTGGTTTCAGGCGTTGTCCTGAACAAGACGAAAGCTACAGGAGCGGGTTGGGTTGCCATCACACTCGGTTGGGGCTTTGCAGTAATGATGGGGGTTTATGTTTCCGGATTTATGTCGCCTGCCCACTTGAATCCAGCAGTAACAATTGCAATGGCAATGATTGGCAGCTTTAGCTGGAGTCTGGTCTTCCCCTATATTATCGCACAAATGCTCGGGGCAATGGTGGCCAGTATTATCCTCTATCTGATGTTTTACCCTCACTATGCGGAAACTAAAAATCCAGCAGATATCTTGGGGACATTTTCTACAGGTCCTGCCATTCGCCAGACGAGTTCAAACTTAATCAGTGAGATTGTGGGAACAGCAGTCTTAACGACAGGTATTCTGGCCTTTGGTCAATACGCAATTACGCAAACTTCAGGTGTTTCACCTCTTTTAGTGGGTGCTATCATCACAGCTATTGGTTTATCACTTGGTGCAACAACAGGATACTCTTTAAATCCCGCACGTGACTTAGGTCCCCGTATCATGCACGCTATCTTGCCTATCAAAGGCAAAGGGGATTCAGACTGGTCTTACGCATGGATTCCTGTCGTAGGTCCAATCATTGGAGGTAGCTTGGGCGCCCTTCTCTTTAACATGGTTATTCAATTTGCAAGTAAATAAACTGAAATAATATACAAAAAAAGAGTTAGACAAAGTTCTAACTCTTTTTTTTAAAAATAAATGAGCCATAAGAAAAAATTTTCTATAATCAAAGTCACATAATCAATTGAGAAAAAATTTAATTCAAATATAATTCTTGATGATGATGGGAAGTCTGTCCAGCATGTTCAGGCACTACTTACTGGCATTCTGTCATTAGACTGTGCAATTGGAACTGGTGGTTATGCAAAAGGACGTTTTATAGGACTGTTCGGGGCAGAATCCTCTGAAAACCTTGAGGTAAAATCGGAAAGTTTGATATTCGTTCAACCAGATACAGGCGAAGAGGCCTTCAATATGATTAACGAGTTTATCAAAACAGGAGCCTTTGATTTAATTGTTGTCGATTCGGTTGCTGCTCTGACACCTGCTTTAGAGATAGATGGAGTGAGTATTCCAGGTCAGCAAGCTAAAATGATGTCAGAACAGCTCTCTAAGCTCGTTTCAAAAGTCAACTAAACAAAGACGGTCATTATCTTCATCAATCAAGTGCGTTCAACCATGAGTGGACTATTCTTAAATAAAGAAACCACTCCAGGGGGGCAGCACTAAAATTTTATTCTTCTGTACGGATTGAAGTTAAATCAGGAGAAAAAATCAAAGATGGCATTGATACTATCGGTAAGAAAACCACGCTTCATACCGTTAAAACTAAAGTATCAGCACCGTATAAAAAGCCAACTGTTATTAATGTTTTTGGTGATGGATTTTCTCAGGAAATTGATGTGGTCACGTTAGCGATTCAAATGGGAGTAGTTAAGAAAATGAACGAGTGGTACTCCTTTAACGGTCAAAAGCTAGGACGTGGTATCTTTAGCGTTAAAGAGTACTTGGCAAGTCACCAATCCGTATTTGAAACACTTAAAAATATAACTAGAGAGTCTCTGACGTTAAGTCAATTTATTAGAGTCAAAAACGTATAATTTTAATGTATTTATTTTAAGCGATTTCTTTTTCAAATTGATTAGGCGTAAGATACCCTAAACTCTGATGGATGCGTTTTGAATTATAAAAGGCTTCAATATACCAGAAAATACTCTGATAGGCTTCTTCAAAGTTCTTATATTTAAATTGATAGACCCACTCTCTTTTTAAATGTCCATGCCAAGATTCAAGACTGGCATTATGATAAGGATAGCCCTTACGACTGAAGGAGTGAGTCATTCCAGAGTTTTTTTATTGTCTCTTCATACTCATGACTCGTATACTGACTTCCTTGGTCAGAATGAAGCATCACAGCTTCTGGATAATTTTGTGATTCCATTGCCTTATTCAAAGTCCTTTGCACTAATTCTACAGTCATTCGCTTTCCTAAATCCCAAGCAATGACTTTTTTAGTATAACGATCCATAATGGTTGAGAGATAAACCCAGCCTTGTTGAGTAGGAATATAAGTAATATCAGTTGCCCAAACCTTATTTATCTTTTTAGGCTCATTTTGTATAAGGTTCTTTCTGTTAATACCATCACTTACGGAGTGTCCGGGTTTAAATTTTTTAACGACGACGGACTTGAGCTGAAGTTGTTTCATTATTTTTTGTACGAGCTTTATCCCTACTTTTTCCCCTTGATTGAGTAAAAGGTGATGAATCTTAGGTGCTCCATAGATTCCCCGATTCACCTTGAAAAGTTGGACAATCTTAAGTGTCAAGTGTTGTCTTCTTAATTGAGTTTTGGATGGACGTCGATTAATCCGTTCATAATAACTTGATTCAGGAACCCCAAGAAGTTGACAACTGAGTCTGACATTGAGTGCTAAAGTTTGTATGGTTTGAGCCATATCCGCAGCACTTACTTCTTTTTCTCGGCGAATATGGTCAATACTTTTTTTAAGATGTCTCGTTCTTCCTTAACTTTAGCCAGTTGTCTTTTTAATTCTAGAAAATCAGCTTTAGAGACGGAGCTTTCATTAGATTTAGAGTAGAGGTCGATCCATTTATAAATTGTTGCAGGGGCCACGTCGTATTCTTTAGACAGCTGGGTGACGGATTGACCAGAATGATAGAAGGCGATAAGGGTTTCTTTAAATTCTTTTGAGTAGCGTTTTTTCATGTTTTTGTCCTTTGTCTAAATTATACAATAGTGACTCTAAGATTTAAGGATAACATCAGTATTTTATTATTTTTTCAATCAACAAAGATTTTAGAAATTACACTGTTGTCTATTAAAACATTGTATGATATAATGATGGTAAAGAAAAAGGACTTGCTAGTAACAAGTCCTAGTGTAGCCGATTAAAAGTCGGTAGCATTTGTTAGTTCTAAGAACCGTTAACGTGCTAAAGTCAGACGGTTCTTATTTTTTCGTGATTTTTTCAATCAACAAAACAATAAATGTAAGCAAACTTATCAGAAAACTACAAATTGCAGTCACTAACATTGCTACACTCATTATAAGAGTGCTCCTTTCCGTTGGATTTTGAACTTACTTTCATAAGCCTCACCACCTTTCAGAGCCACCGTCTATTAAACTTCTACCTTATTAGTATAACAAAACTTTTGATAAAATTGCATGATTTTATGTGAAAAAGCCTAGTTTTCTAGGCTTTTTTTATTTGTTTTATTTTATAATTGGTCAAGCCCTTTTCTGTTTTCATCATCAACAATGGAGATATAAATCGCAGAAGTATTTAAATCGGTATGACCTAATTGATTAGCGATTAATGCTTGATTTTTAGTTTCTGAATAAAGACGTGTAGCAAGAGGGTTCTGTTGCAAAGTCTGAAACTCAAAAACACTATCTCTGACCAACCGTCAATTTAAGCAGGTATTCCCATTAATATTTTGATTTCAGTAGAAACTGAAAAGCCGAAGAGTGTTCCATTTCTTCGGTTCTTTTTGTATATTCCTCGAAGGGTCTCCATGCCCTTAATCGTGGTTGAGGCAGTACGTAGACTTCGATAAAATTTATTCCGTCGTTTAATTGGTCGATGGTCTTGTTCTATTAAATTGTTAAGATATTTCACGGTTCGATGCTCTGTTTTGGTGTATAACCCGTTTCTTTGTAACTTTTTAAAGGCAGATCCAATAGAGGGAGCTTTATCTGTTACGATGACTCTAGGATGTCCAAATTGTTTATGGAGTCGTTTTAAAAAAGCATAAGCGGCTTGTGAATCTCGTTTCTTTCGTAACCAGATATCTAAGGTTAAACCGTCCGCATCAATCGCTCGATAGAGATAATGCCAACGCCCCTTAATTTTGATATAGGTCTCATCCATTTTCCACGAATAGAAGGACTGTCTATTTTTCTTTTTCCAAATTTGATAGAGTCGTTTGCCATATTCTTGCACCCAACGATAAATCGTCGTATGAGAAACGTTAATGCCACGATCATATAAGATTTCTTGAACTTCACGATAGCTAAGGTTATAACGAAGATAGTAGCCCACGGCTACAATAATCACATCCTGCTGAAATTGCTTTCCTTTAAAATGATTCATCGTCATTCCTCCTGCTATCTTTTCCTATTATTCTACCTTATTTGATAGTAGATTTAAAACTTTGCAACAGAACCTTTTGTTTAATGATAATTAGATGTAACTTCTTTGAAACTTGATTCAAAACCTTTTAGTTGCTTTATTTCATTATCAAAATCTTGTGGGTTAGCTTCTGCCCGCAACTTTGACAACTTAACATCTTCTTTAGCTGCAATATCTAGCCCTTTTTTAATATCGTCTACACCTTTTTCTGTATCCTTGATAAAAGTTTCTATGCCATCAAGATATTGTCCAAGTGCATCTTGGTTTTCATAACCTTCAATAAGTGACTGAGCTAATTTCCCTTTCCATGCATTACGATGGAATAGTCCATAAATTGCTCCACCAACAAGAGCAGCAATACCAATTACCCATGCTACGGGCCCGCCTAATGCTGATACAGCTGTAGTTGCTATTATTGGTGAAGAAATAATCCCAGCAGATGTAAGAAGGCCACCAACTTGAGCAACGAGAATATATAAACCTAGGTTGCTTGTTATTCCTGCTGCAACGACTGCAAAAGCCCCTGCGGTAACTCCAGAAGCTACTAGTCCTAAAGTTGCTGCTTTAAAATCGAAAAATGAAGTGGGAATTTGAGTAGATATTTGAATTTTTTCTGAAAGTTTATTTATTGTATCTTCAAATTTTGAAGCCTCTTCATCAAGGATCCCTTTGTACTTATCCGCAAGTAAATTAGAAATTTTATTTGCGAATATTTCTTTATCATCCTTACTATTCTTGTACCCCCCACTCTCTATCTCTTGTAAAAGGCTGTCTTTGTTAAGGAGTTGTGTATAATATAACTTAAATTTTGATTCTGCAATAGATTTTGATTGCTTTAGTTCTTTCTTAAGTTTATTTGATAAATCTTGATTTCCTTTCAATATTGTAGGGAGATAAGCTTCTTTTTCTTTAGCTTCATTAACTAATTTTTCATGGTTAATCCTATCTTCTTCAACTTTTGAAATTCCTTTCTCTATTTCAGAGATATGAAAACGTACAAGCTGATTTCGTTTAAGTATAGAATCATTAAGTATAATATTTTGAGATTCTTTAATAAATGTTTCAAAATCTTTTTCAAATTTGTATGAAATATCTTCTTTACCTACCTTGTTCGATAACGCAAAGAACCGCTTGCTTAAATCTTCAGGAGTACAGTTTAAACGATCAAAGAATTCGGTACTAAGTGTCTTTGAAAATCTTTTTGCACCATTAATCAAAATACGATTACGATCTTCTTCACTATCTATTATATCAGCCTGTGATGCTACAATAAATAGGTTAGATAATTTTCCTAGACCATTTTTACCATCAAATAATGACGGGAGTCGTTCAATATCACGGCGTAGCAATTGAAAATCTTGTCTATGAAGAAATTGATTAGCAGTCATCAAGTAGATAACTGCATCAGCGTTATTACGCATATCAGCAGAAATCTGCTCATCCATTTCACTTGTTTCATCTTCACCAGCAGCTGTACCTGGAGTATCATAAATATCAATAGTATTCAAAATTTCAGAATCGACATAAGTGAAGATCATTTCCTCTTCAGCTAATTCAGAGTTGTACTTATCTCCTTCACGTTCACCATAAGCCTCGACAATATCTCGTCCTCCTTCCAGCTTAACGTGCTCATCAAAGTATTTCCGGTCTCTAAGGTTAAAGGGTTCAGCAGGTGCTTTATCTACTTTTAAGTCATTCTTAACAATTAAAGTATTTCCTGTTACCCATTCAGGTTTTTCAGATGAGTGGATTATTTTAATAGCCATTCCGGTAGCGGGGGTCCAATGAGATGGTACTACGTTTTCACCTAGAAGTTTATTAATAAACGTACTTTTACCAGCATCAGACGGTCCTACGACCAGTACCCTTGCTTTTCTAGATTCTAATTGTAGTTTTTTTAAGTCCGTCATGGCTGTTTCAAAAGCCGTATCAAGCGTCAAAGAATTTCCTTGTTTAGCTCTTGAATTTTTTAATTTATCCATTGTATTCATTAAATCTGTTCTAAATTGAATCATATCTGTGTTTACGCTAATTTTCATTGTTGTACCTTTTCCTTTTTTTTCAAAGTCGGATAGTGTCCCTCCAACCACGTCTAAATACTGTTTGAGCTTGATAATGGATAAATTCTGTGGATTTGCCTCCCAATTTGATATACTACCTTTAGTAGTACCCAACCTAACGGCTATATCTTCTTGAGTCATACCCGAACGTTCTCTCAAAAGCTTCAAATTTGATAAATCTAAAATAGCTTTACCTCTCTTTCTGTTTAGAAAAACTATACCTGTATAGTTTTTCTAAACTCATTCTACATTTATTGCTATATAATGTCAAGGGTTATGTTGCAAAGTTTGAAAATCAAACCTAAGATTTCTAACCTCTCATGTCCTTAAGCCGGTATACCCATTAAGACTTTTATTTCAGTTGATACTGAAAATCCGAAAAGCATTCCATTTCTTCAGTTCTTTTTGTATATTCCTTGGACGGGTTATATTAAAAAAAAATAAGAAAACAGCCCCTATTATCTAAGTGTTAGATAATAGGGGCTGTTTTTATTGCATTTCTAAGGGGCTATTATATAATTTTAGACCCTTAATTATTCTTATGAATAGGAATCCAAATTTCTGTTATATGATTTTCTGACATTGGGTTAAGATCAAGTGGGTAAGATTCAAAATCCGGAGCCTTTTTTTGAGTGTAAGTGGTACTTGGAAAGAAAGATTCATAAATATCTTGATACGTTTGATGAATAGCTTCAGGGACTTTACCGACAGCTTTAAATACTGCCCAGTCAGAAGCAGGAAGTGTAATTGTTTCTAGCTTATCAGCAGTTGTTTTTTCATCAGTGTAGACCCCAATAAAATAATCATACGCCTCACCTTCTCGAGGTAAACAAATACCTAAAATAGTATTAGGTGAGTGCTCTGATTTTTCATTAATTACTTGATTAAATAAATCAGATTCATTAAATCTATCCCAAAACTTAGGAATGCTAGCTTGTCCGACTGTGATATTAGGATAACTTTCTTTAATACCCGTGATCATCATTTCTGGTTTGTTTGTAATTAAATAATTCATTTGAATGCCTCCTTTTATTTGGACACGAATAGACAACTTAGGGAAAATAGTTAACTCATGTTGTTCTTTACGTGCCTTAGAAGGAGAGATATTGAAAAGTTGTTGAAAGCTTCTGCTATAACTTTCTGATGAACTGTAACCATATTTAAAAGCAATATCGATTATTTTTTCATCGGTTTCTCTTAAATCATATAGTGATTTAGAAAGACGTCTTTTTCTGATATAATCACCTAAAGTTAAACCAGAAAGAACAGAAAAAATCTTTTGAAAATTATACTCAGAAACTCTAGCAAGTTGCTCTATTTTTTTCATATCGATGTTATCTTCTAAGTGTTCCTCAATGTAATTAATAATAGCAGAAAATTCATTCATCTATTTCTCACTCTCTTCTTCTTGATACTATCATAATCAATTTTTTTTAAACAAACTGGATAAATTTTGGCAAAAATTGTTAGATATTCCCCATGGGGCTAGTTGATTTTAGAAACGATCCAAAGAATATTTCACTATAATGTTCTTATGCTTTAGACTGTTCTATCTTTTTAAAAGACTTTCTATTTCCAAAATTTCCACCACTTTCTAGGGGCTTCTTGTGGTTCTATCGTTGCTTGTTCGTTTAGCTGTTCCTGCAAGGTCTTAATTTCACTTTTCAGCGCTTCTAATTTCTCTTGCGGTTGATGTTCTACCTGTTCTTCTTTCGTGTCCTCTGTGGGCATTTTGAGAGCTTTTAAGCTATCATTCTCCGCTTTGTATTCTTCTAACAACTTTTTATCTTGTAAGGCTAGTCGTTGTTGTTGATCTAAAAGATTTTGTGTTTGCTTCTGTACTTCGATTAAATTATTTGCTTGGTTTTCATAATTCTTTATCTGTTGTTTTAAATAGTCTATCTGATTATCTTTTAATAAATTCTTTTCTTCTAAAAAACTTATTTCTTGCTTATATCTTACTACTGTGTCTGACTTACCACTTACTACTGTGTCCGACTTACCACTTACCGCTGTGTCTGACTTACCACTTACTGCTGTGTCTGACTTACCACTTACTACTGTGTCCGACTTACCACTTACCGCTGTGTCTGACTTACCACTTACTGCTGTGTCTGACTTACCACTTACCGCTGTGTCTGACTTACCACTTACCGTTGTGCCTGACTTACCACTTACCGTTGTGTCTGACTTACCACTTACCGTTGTGTCTGACTTACCACTTACCGCTGTGTCTGACTTACCACTTACCGTTGTGTCTGACTTAGCTTTTCTTTTTATAAAGTTTTGTTGTTCAATATTTAAAACAACTATTCCTTTATTATTTTTTTTGAGTTCTTTCTGTGGTATAGACTTCATATGGTAACGAACACCCTGTTTAGAAACACCCAACTCGTCAGCAAGCTCTTTGATTGTCTTTAACTTTTCACTCATCATAAGTCCTGCCTTTTAACCGTAGGTAGATATTGCTCGATTGCTTTTTTCAGATACTTCGCTACATTGCGTTTAGAATAGGCTTCTTGTTTGCTAGATACATAAGACAAGTGGTCTTTGACCCCATTCAATCCTCTTAATTCCTTTAACTCGTCATAAAGCGGATAGACATTTTTTTGCAAACCTGCCATAAGTGCCGTGTCCGTCATTTCAAGAGGGGATAAGAGAAAGTTTTCAATCAATAATCGTGTGTACTTACTTTCCATTGCCTGTTTTAGTAAGTCAGCTTCATTTCTTGATTTTTCCTCTTTTTTGGATTGATAATCTTTATCTTCTAACTTATAGCTGTTATCGTCTGCTCGGCGTTTCTTTTCAATATGAAACTGTATGCTGTCAATCGAACGCCCTGCTTTGATTTTGTCATAGGTCACATTAAAGGACGTATGGGCGCTGATTTCTTCTAAAGGTTCTTTTAAAACTCGTCTATTGAAGTCTGTAAAATTCTTATATTCGTTCATTGTGTCAGTAAGTATACGTAACTCACTAACTTTAATTGACGGATTGCGGTAGCTTTCCACTTGCTCTGTTCTCCGCCCTCCTTTGACACTGTAATGCTCGTACTGGTTGTAATTCATTGATAACCATTTATAAAGAATAATACTGTACTTACTGTTTAACTCCATGACATCAGATAAGGCATATTGCGTAAAATTCTTTTTCAACTCAATCAAGTAAGGCATAATTTGCGGTTGAAATTGTAAAGTAACCATATCATTGTAGCTATTCCATTCCACATAAGGGATAGGAACGATACTTTTTACGTTGTATCCTTTGCCCTTAACTTCTTTAATTTCAAAAAAAGCTTGTTTTTGCATTTTTTCAATGGCTTCTTTAAAACGTGTATGTTTCCCATTATCTGATACATCAAAAAAAGTAAACAATTCAGCCTTTGATAAATAAATAATATTGTCTTTGGGTAAGTTTTCCGTATCAATACAAGATACTGCCAACTCAAAAATCTTTAAAGGGACTTTATCCATTTTGGCAACACTTGTGATGAGGTCGTTATGCTCAACAATTTTTCTTTTCTCTATTTCTTTCAAAGAACACACTGTCCTTTCATTGTTGTTTCGTTCATTTTTTGATATAATTTCCATGAGAAGTTGCTCCTTATGAGTAATTTTGGTTAAGCATAGAGAAACTGATTTTGCCGTCTGATTTCTCTATGCTTTTATTATATCACATACCAAGACATTTTTTGATAAATTGTCTTGGTATACATTGTTTTTTGTCTTGGTATACATTGTTTTTTGTCTTGGTATACATTGTTTTTTGTCTTGGTATAATTTATATAATTGGCGGAAACATTGACTTTTTCACCACGCAAAAGAACAAAAGATTAAAATATATATGATAAATTAATATAGGCTTCGCCTTTTTTTATTTTTTCAAAAATTTAAAATCAAAAGTAAAAATCATCCCGTAAGCAAACAGACGAATCAATATAGAATTTGATCAGTCTGTTTGTATCGGTTATTTATAAATCTTCTGTTTTAATTTCGTAATAGCCCTCGTAATAATAACTCGCATCAATTCCTTTAAAGAATTGTTCTTTTCCTAAATCATCGGTTAAAGCCTTTTGAATCAAATATTTTAATTCATTGGTGCTGACTGTACTACGGATCATGGCATTTAAATATTCATCCTTATCAATTTGATTCCAATCAACGATTTTGTGTAGTTTATTTTTAAGAATTAAATCCAACCAGATACGAGTGGCTCGTCCATTGCCTTCCCTAAAAGGATGCGCCACATTCATATCCGAATACTTATCAATAATTTCATCAAATGTTTCTTGAGGTAATTTATCAATATATTCAAGTGTTTGCGCTAAAAAAATACGTGGCGCAAATTGAAAGTTTCCTTTCGCAATATTCACTTCTCGAATTTTTCCTGCAAAGTCGTAAATATCTTGGAATAAAAACTGATGAATATCAGATAATCCTTGAAACGTCCCAATTTCCAGATCCTCTATTTTGCCAGACTCAAACAATTCTTTGGCTCTTTTTTTCGTTAATAACTCTTCTTGTTTAGCTAATTCTGCTGAATTTGTTAAGCCTAATTTATTATCTAAAACCAAAATATCCCCTCACTCTCTATTTTTTCGGAAAGATTCTTTTGAAAATTTTTGGACGTTGATCAAACCATGTTGAAGCGGTATACATTAATCGAAAACTGCCATAGATGCCAGCACCGATTAATCCAAATCCACCTAATCCAAGAATGACTGCCCCATAAGGATGTTTAGGCTGTATCTCCATCACTGTGTCATACAAAATATGCAAACCCCAACCATCCCAGATCCCTTTATAAATCCATCGTCCGATGAGAATACCGACAACTAAGAAACAGAACAGGCAGACAATGTTCGCAATCAGAATACCGTAACGTTCGACAATCTCACGTTTGCGATCTGCTTTTATCTGCTCTTTTTGTTCATTCAGTTCTTTTTTCAAAGCGAGTAATGCTTGTTTTTCAACTTGAATGTCTTTCAGTATGTCTGCTTTTAAACTTTCTGCCTCTAAACGATGGAGTTGTTCTTGAATGGCAGACTCAATTTTTTGATTCGCAACAGCTTCTATTTTTTCTTGGTAGTCCCGAAAGTCTTTATTAACTTCTTGACGGACTAAGCGGTCTAGTTCTGGAACGTTACTGAAATCAATTTTGCCATTTTTATAAGCATTTAATACTTGAACAACGAGTTGTTCATCTTTATTCATCGACTCATCCCCCGATCATGATCTTTTGTTGGTTTCTTTTCGGACTGTACGTCTCTATTCGCTTGTTTTTCTAGGCTTTTCTGTTGTTCTTTCTCGTAATTTTTCATGTCCTTTGAAAAGCGACGTTCAAAATCATCGAGTATTTTATCTTTTGTTTGCTTTAATTTTCTTGTAACACGTTGAGTAAGCTGTGGTACTCGTCCTGCAAGCTGTTTGAGTGTGTCAATAAATCGATTAATTGTTGATTCTCGTTTGAGAGCTTCTGATTTTCTTGGTTCAATTGCTTGTTCAAGGCTAACAATTTCTGATTCTCTTTGTTGAGTGTCTCGCTCAAGCGGAGTAATCGCTGATTCTCGTTGTTCAA
Organism: Lactococcus sp. SK2-659; assembly: GCF_020218185.2. Lineage (NCBI taxonomy): Bacteria > Bacillati > Bacillota > Bacilli > Lactobacillales > Streptococcaceae > Lactococcus > Lactococcus sp. SK2-659. Next base: position 3,289 of record NZ_JAIWQZ020000007.1, on the reverse strand, counting down.
AAGCGCTAAATTCGTTTTGTCTTGTTCGGTTTTCCAACTCATGTAAAATGGTCTCCCTTCCAAAATCAGAACCCAATCGGGCCTCTCGTGCTCGTCTTTGCTTGTTATTGGCGTCTAAAAAGGCATATGAGAACGTTTGAGCTCTTTCTGATAGAATTACACCATTATCGGATAAGCGCTCTTTAAACGTCTCATATGAGCTCACAGAGACGTCTTGAAGCGATTTATTGATTCTTTCTCTCAAATCATCCATGTAAGAATACTCATTTTTGGCGATTAGTTCTTTTTCTGTCTCTGTTTGGCGCTCTTTTGGTGGCTCTAAAATGTGCCAGTTTTCTCGAGAAGCGAGTCGATCATTCATTTCTCGTGCTCGTTGAACGCTTTCTCCTTTTTGTTCTCTTAATTTCTTTCCTGTCTCTAAATTGACCTTATTGACAATGATGTGGTTGTGTAAGACGTGATTTTTTCCGTCTAAATGCGTATAAACAGCGCTTTGATGGTTAGGATAAAGGTTTTCTGCTAACTCAACGCCTAAATCATTGGCTTTTTGCCAGTCTTTTTGAACTTTCGGATTCAGTTCATCTAAGGCGAAAGATTGGGTAATACGCAAGACTTGATTGGATTCTTTGGTTTGGTTATGAAGTTGTCGAACGACATCGAATTGTTCTTTGGCAATAAAGGGATCAATCCCGTTGGTTCCACCCACGGCAACTGCCCGACAATTTGTCAGCTCCACAGGACGTTCCAATTGATGATCTTGTAGCCACTGTTCAGTTTTTTCATGCATGGGTCTGTCTTGACCTAAAGCATAATTAAGGGCGCTCGCTGCACTTGCGCCATTGCTTATTTTTGCAATTGTTGCCATAACTCTTGATATCCCTTTTGAGCTTGAGCGAGTACTCCGTATGTATAGCGTAAAGCCTCGATCAGTTCTTTATCTTGGTTGTCCATCCGATCGAATTGATTGAGTTTCTTGGCGATTTGATTTAAATTGGTTCCTTGTTTTGAGAGTTCTAATAATAAAGATTTCGCTTGGTCATGTTCGAGATAAGGTTTTTTTAAATGAGATTTTTGTGCTAATTTTTTCGCATAAAGATTCGGAGAGAGTCCATATGTTTCTCCTGAAATTTTCAGCTTATTGTATTGTTCTTCAGATAATCTAAATTGAATGTACTTTGTTTGATTTTGTGATACTTCTTTCTGATCCATAAATAGCCTCCTCAAAGATAAAATGCCCCAGCACTCATTCCTCAATCGCCCTTTGTCATTGATTTTGTAATAAGCATTGCGCCCTATTCGGTTACAATCATTATAACAAAATAGACCATATAAAGCCATAAATACTGCAAGCTATCACATTGTAATACAAAGCACTTCGTTCTTGTATTACAATGTGGCTTGAAAATGGGGAAGTTTCAATTTCCCCTTTTATCCCCTTTGGATTGTGTCGATTTGCTTTACGCAAACGCCACCTACCCATTTTATAAAAATAAAATGGGCAAAAGATCTTTCTTTTTGTCATACAAAAAGAAGAAAAAAAGAGACGATTTTCTTCTTCCGAAATCGTCCCTCTTTTTTCTAAAACCATGGATGAACGAACAAAAAAACTCTCGTATTTTGTTTGTTCATCCACTAAAAATATGCGAACAGTATGGCTTCATTCAATCCTGTTCTTACAAGTCAAAAGCATCGAATCGTCCTTGGACGATTCAACAAAAAAAGTAGTCGTTTTTGGGTGACTACTAAGTTCTAAACGGTTCTGTTGCAAAGTTTTAAAAATTTATTATGGACATATCTTCTCGTCTTTCGAAGAACTTGAGCAGGTTGCTGAGGCTACTCAATAAATTTTTAAATACATTGAGACCTATTACAATACAAAAAGGATGCATCCAGCTCTTGATTATAAGTCTTCAAAAGACTTTGAAAAATATAATTATTAAATTCTCTTAACTCCGTGTCTAGTTTCCCGTTGACTTTCTAGTTAATGAGCACTTTAAAAGTGCGTTTCTAGTTTATTCTACTTCTCTAATTTAGTAAGAAATGGAATTCAAAACAGGTACTATTGTTTTTTTAGTGGTGATTTATTATAATTGTAATAATGAAAATGAAAAATCACACAAAAAATTGTAAACAATCTTTTGTTATCGAAACTCATCGTATATTTCCGTTCGACTTAAATCCATTTGGCTTTTTATTCGGAGGCAAACTAACATCTCTCATTGATGATGCAGCTTCTATTTCGGTATCAAGACATTGTAGAAGAGGAGCCGTTACAGCTTCTCTTGATAATCTTATTTTTCTTAAGCCTCTGCACGAAAACCATTCTGTGTGTATTGAGTCTTATGTCTCTGGAACTCATCACAAGTCAATGGAAGTTTTTGTTAAAGTGATTGGAGAAAATCTTGTTACTGGCGATCGCTATCTTGCAGCAACTTGTTTTACCACATTTGTTGCAATTCCTTCACACATGAATGTTGAAATTAAATTTACTGTACCAAAAGTTGTACCAGAAACTCAAGAAGAAAAATTGGTTTGTTCTGGTTATGAAGAAAGGCGTCTTCGTCGTTTAGAAGATCGTAATGACTACAAAGCATTCGCTTCTAAATTATCAACGGACCTCCCTTGGTTTGAAAATTAAGGTTCTGTTGCGAAGTTTTAAAATAAAATACAACCTCTCTGAATTTCAATTATCTTAGGCTGATATTCCCATTAAGATTTTGATTTCAGTAGAGACCGAAAAGCCGAAGAGTGTTCCATTTCTTGGCCCAGCGTACACATAACCCCCTAAAATCCATATAAGAGATTTGAACTTTATTTTTTGTTATATAATCCATAAACAAACAATATTTCTATTCTTTGTAAGCCTCATAAACGCTCGTTTAGGGCTTTTTTAGTTTCTTCGCACATTTGAGTTTATAGAATATCTTATTAAACAAACTCATATGTATGCATAACTTAACAGTTGTGAGCTCTTTTTTGAGTGCTGATGAATAGTGCTTTTAGAGGAGGTCATAAGTCATGGTTAAAAGTAAAACGATTGAAGGCGTTTTAAGTTTCGTTTAAAAAAAGAGCTTTAAAACAGTCTTATCGCAATAACAATCGGTTGAATATCAGAAAAGCACTTGTCAAAGAGTGCTTTTTTTGTGTTCTTAACAAATTTCTTACTGAAACGCTTGTATTTGCTTTTTTTATATCCGTTCGGTAAAATATATCCAAAACGATTTTAAAATCGCTTAGAAAGCAAAATATGAGCTTATAGGACTGCTCAAAGTGTTTCATTCCTACAAAG
>NZ_JAIWQZ020000006.1:0-34683 GCF_020218185.2 Lactococcus sp. SK2-659 | reverse complement strand
ATTTATTCTGGAAATGTATAATCACGCAATGCGCTACTAATATCATCATATGAAAAACCTTTTCTAGCCAAAGCCTGCGTAACTTTTTGCTTTCGCTCGTACCCCTCATAGTTTTTACTGTAGCGTTTGGAAACTTTTTCTAGTGCTGTGTAGAGAAGTTGGGTCTCATTTTCTTCATCTGTTTCTAATTCAAGTGATTCTAAAGCAATTGAAGAGATAGAATACGTAAAACCTTTATTCATTAGGTTTTGAATAATTTTATCTTTCAGCTGTTTTAGGGTCAATCTTTGCCTATAAGTTCTGTCTGTTTTTTCGGCAAGTTTGTAGGCAACATCTATTTGTTTTTCCTCATCATAAATGTTAGAAAGTGCATGGTCAATGATTAGGGGATCAATACCCTTTGTTATTAATTTCTGTTTAATTTGATAGGGGCCAGCACTTCCCATTGAAATTTTTCCTTCAATAAAATTTTCAGCGTAGGCTTTATCATTAATTAGATTGTTTTTTGTAAGAACATTTATGACCTCATCAATTTGGTCAGTATTGTCAATTTCGTGTTCACTAAGATATTTTCTTACTTCCGAACTTGTCCTCATTTTAAAGGAAATGTAGTAGAGTGCTAGTGATTTTCCTTGAGCAAATTGGTCATAAGATTGAATCTCTTCTAAATCTGCATCATCGAGCTCTTTATCAACATTTAGAAAAAAGTGAACAATTGTATCCTCAGAAAGATATATTTTTTCTTCATCAAATCCAGATAAATCGACGCGGTAAAGTCGTTTTAATTTTTTTATTGCAGTGATTTTTCCCATGTATATATTATATACGAAAATAATTAAAAATTGTCACTTATGAATCGTGTAGTAAAACAATTACGTGAAATGAAAGTGTAGTTTATAAACCTGTTTGTAAAAGATGGTTATTTCTGTAAACTTATTGAAAATACCGTTTAAACGTTGGTATTATAGAGTTTTCATTATTTTAAAAAATAATAGGATTTAAACGATGTAATATTTACAAGACAAAATATCCGATATCTTCCACTTTTTGTAGTAAAATTATAACAAACAATCTACAAATATGACGGAGATGAAGAAATGAATAAAAAATCAAGTGCTCTTTTAACTATGGGAACTTTAACGCTTCTGGGAGGTGGTGGGGTTGTTTTAACAAACCTCCCCGACTCTTTTAAAATACAGAGAGTTTATGCTGCTACTTCCAGGGATATAACAGTCTATCCAAAAGATTTTCTAAATTATTTTCAGAGAAATGGTTCTGCTGCTGGATTTGATTATGATTTAACTACCTATACTCAAACTCTAACACCTGACCTTGGAAATCAAGCGGGAAATGTAACTCTGAAAACAAAAGTTGATATGTCGTAAAACTTTACTTTTACTGGACAAATCAACTTAGGGAATAAATCACAGCAAAATGGTGGAGCTGATGGTGTTGGTTTCCTTTTTCATCCTGGTGATACAAGTGTAGTAGGAGCACCGGGTGGAGCTGCTGGTATTGGTGGTGTTAATGGAGCATTTGGTTTTAAGCTGGATACTTACTATAATGGCGTAGGAGAAACAAGCTTTACACCCGACCCATCTACTTTCTCTGGTAAGCCTTTTGGAGCCTTTGTTGATGGTTTGAATGGACAGGCTAAAACAATAAGTGCTAGTGCTAAAGGTATTCCTCAACCATCAAATAATAATTTTGTTGACTTTACAATGAGTTATAATGGTGCGACGAAGGTAATGTCAGTTACTTATGGTGGTCAAACTTGGACGCAAGATGTTTCTTCTTTTGTTGGAACAAATCAGGCGATGTCTTTCTCAATTGCGGCCTCAACTGGTGCCCAAATGAATTTGCAACAACTGCGTAATGTTAATTTTACTTATACGGTAGCTCAAGGTACTGTTATTACTAATTATGTGGATGAACAAGGAAAGACGATTGCTCCGTCAGAAACAACAAGTGGAGATATTGATACTCCATATGTGACAAGTCAAAAGACTATTCCAGGTTATACCTTTAAGGCATCAAACGGAGCAGCAACTTCGGGGAACTATGCTGCCAATGACCAAACTGTAAACTATGTTTATACTCGAAATCAAGGAACTATCGATGTTACTTATATTGACCAAACAACGGGACAGACTTTAAGTAAAAAAGATTTATCTGGTGGAACAGGTGATTCTTCTAATTACACAACAACTGACACCATTAAATCTTATACAGATGCAGGTTATGAATTGGTTTCGGATAATTATCCAAGTGGTGGTACAGTCTTTACGGATACAGCTCAACACTATGTTGTTAATTTGAAACAAAAATTAGTTGTAAGTTCTGAGCAAAAACAAGTCAATGAAACAATTCAATATGTTTATGAAGATGGAAGCAAGGCAGCAGATGATTATAATGCTCCACCATTGAATTTTACAAGAAGTGTGACAACCAATCAAGTAACTGGTGAAAAGACTTATGGGGACTGGCAAGCACAAAATGGTGATAGTTTTGGAGAAGTAGTTTCGCCAACAATTAAAGGAGAGACAGCTGACCAATTAAAAATTGATGCAATAAGTGGAATTACAGCTAATTCAGCAGATATTCAGAAAAAGGTCGTTTATAAACGTAACCAAGGAACCATTGATGTTACTTACATTGATGAAACAACTGGTCAAGTTTTGACTAAAAAAGATTTATCTGGTGGAACGGATGATCCGTCAAATTATACAACTGCTGATGATATCAAGTCATATACAGCTAAAGGTTATGAATTAGTTTCTGATGATTACCCAAGTGGGGGGACAGTCTTTACGGATGAGCCACAACACTATGTTGTAAAATTAAAACACGGTTTAACAGAAGTAACTGGTAAAAAAACTGTTAATCAAGTGATTCATTATGTTTATGAAGGTGGAGGTGAAGCAGCTACTGACCACAATGCTACAGTTGAATTTAGTCGGACAATTACTACTGACAGAGTAACGAATGTGAAAACGACGGGTGAATGGACTGCTGATAAAGGTGATAGTTTTGCGACAGTAACTTCTCCAGTAATTGATGGCTATACAGCTGATCAACTTAAAGTTTCTGAAATGACAGGGATTACTGCTGATACAGAAGATATTTCTGTGACAGTAACTTACACTCGAAATCAAGGAACCATTGATGTTATTTATATCGATGAAACAACTGGAAAAATTTTGACTACAAAAGATTTATCTGGTGGAACGGGCGACCCAGCTGACTATGCAACGGCTGACACGATTAAATCTTATACAGATAAAGGCTACGAATTAATTTCTGATGATTATCCAAAAGATGGAACTAAATTTGCTGATGACCCTCAACATTATATTGTGAGATTAAAACATGGCACAGTAGTTGAGACGGAAAATAAATCAGTTAATGAAGTCATTCATTATGTTTATGATAATGGGGATAAGGCTGCTGACAACTATAAGGCAACAATTGTCTTTAGTCGGACAATCACTACTGACAAAGTGACGGGTGAGAAAACTTATAGTGACTGGACAGCTGATAATGGTGGAAGATTTGCTGCAGTTCTTTCGCCAATCATTAAAGATTACATCGCAAGTCAACTTAAGATTGATGAAATGACAGGAATTACGGTAGATACAGCGGACATTGAAAGAATTGTCGTTTATCATAAGGTGCCTGCAGGAATTATCGTTCCTCCAGTTCACCCAGATAAACCAAGTCAACCATCTAATAATCAATCAAAAATACCTACGGCTAAGGCTGTAAAAGATAGTAAGCCAACAGATGTTCTTCCAAGTACTGGTGATAGTCAAAAATCACAAATTGTTTTGACTCTGCTAGGAATTATGGCAGTGATTATTTCGCCACTTGCTCTTTTACTTAGACGTAAAAAACAATAATTAAAGAAAAAATAAAAGGTCTGACAGTGTCAGGCTTTTTATTTGGAGAGTAATATTCATAGATGAAAAAATAAGTTCAAATCTTTTAGGATTCAAGTAGAAAAAGACTACAAAAAGAAATTGTGAAATGTTATAATAGTGTATCACACAATCCTTTATTAGTGATTTTTTTATAATGGATTGAAAATGGTCATTTAATTGATGAACTAGAGGGAAAATAATTAACAAATGATAAATTTAAAAATAGGACAGAAACTTCAACTCGAAATCGAGCGAATGGGAATAAATGGGGAAGGAATTGGCGTCATTTCAGGACGACTTGTTTTTATTCCTTATGCACTTCCAGGTGAAGAAGTTTTAGTTGAAATTACTGAAAATGCTAGAAATTTTAGTCGTGCAAAATTGGTTAAGATTATTGAAAAATCACCAAACCGTGTGAAACCACAGGATAGAGCTTATCATGAAATGAGTCAATCTCACATCATGCATCTTTCTTATCCAATGCAATTGGAATTTAAGCGTGATGTTATGCGTCAGGCCTTAGAAAAATATAAACCAGCAGGTTGGCGTAATTATGAATTGCGTGCAACTTTGGGAATGGAAAATACACTTGGTTATCGTAACAAATTGCAGTTCCAAGTGCGTCGTTTGAATGACGGAACAGTGATTGCGGGACTTTATCAAGAAGGAACACATCATTTGGTTAACCTAGATAACTGTTTGGTTCAAGATCCCAAAACCCAAGAAATTATCAATCACATTTGCCGTTTGATTGAAAAATTTGATTTACCTGTATATGATGAACGTAAAATCGGCGGAATTCGTACGGTCATGGTTCGTCGCTCACAAAAAACAGGTGAAGTACAAATTATTTTTGTGACTTCAACACCAATTATTTTGGACGGACAAGTTTGGCCTGAATTACGTGAAGAACCTTCAAAACGTCAAAAAAATTCTTTTGTTAAATTTGATAAAATGTTGTCAGCACTGACAGAAGAATTTGAAGAAATTGTGACGGTTGCGGTCAATTTCCACCCAAGAAAAACCAGTGAAATCTATGGCGAACGCACACAAATTTTATTCAATGAAAAAGAAACAATTACCGAAGGCGTTTTGGATTATGAATTTGAATTAAGTCCTCGTGCTTTCTACCAATTGAACTCTGAGCAAGCCAATGTACTTTATGGTGAAGCAGTTAAGGCTTTGAATCCTAAAAAAGATGACCGTGTCATTGATGCATATTGTGGTGTAGGTACGATTGGTTTTGCGGTGGCTAAAAAAGTAAAATCGGTTCATGGAATGGATATTACACCAGAATCAATTTTTGATGCGCGTGAAAATGCCAAACGTTTGGGGCTTAAAAATTGCCACTATGAAATTGGTAAAGCTGAGCGAATTATTCCAAATTGGAACAAATCTGGTCATAGAGCAACTGCAATGATTGTTGACCCACCACGTACGGGGCTTGATGATGCATTGCTTGAAACAATTACTAAATTCCCACCGGAAAAAATGGTTTATGTCAGCTGTAACGTTTCAACTTTGGCAAAAGATTTAGTCGTTTTGGCCAATTATTACAAAGTAGAATACATCCAATCAGTGGACATGTTCCCACATACAGCAAGAACTGAAGCAGTTGTTAAATTGACAAAACGTGATGAACCTTTGAAAATTGTTAAATTTGAACATTTGGAAGAAGAACGTAAAGCTGAAGCTTTTGCTAAGGGTAAAAAACGTGGACGTCGTCCGCAAAAATATGGTAAATATTGAGAAATTTTGCTGACAGAATGGATATTTTAGTTGTTCATTCTTTTAATTACGATTTACCTGCCCGTTGTTCACTCGCTGACGATGGATAGAATGCTCAGCTTTGCTGGTCATTCTTTTATCCACAACTAAAATGCTCAATTCACTCGCTGACGAATGATAGAATGACCAGCTCCGCTGTTCATTCTTTATCCACAGATAAAATACTCCTTATTCAGTCGTATTTTACTGACAAGATTTTCGTCAGTAAATTTTATAGTTAAAATTAGAAAAGTAAGAAAAAATTATGAAAAAATTTATTGTTGAACCTGAATTTTGGGAACTTTTTCCTGAGACAAAAATCGGAATTGTTTTAGCTAAAAATATTGATAATAGTATGGAATCAAGTGCTGAAATCAAAAAAAATCTTGATGAGGCGAATGAAAATGCAGAGCAATTTTTAGAAGCAGCTGTTTTTAGTGAAAATCCTGTAGTCTCTGTTTGGCGCAAGGCTTATCAACAATTTAAAACAAAAAAAGGGGCTAGAAGTTCGATTGAAAATCTGCTTAAACGAGTAGATAAGGGTAAAGCTGTGGGTTCGATTAATCCTTTGGTTGATATTTACAATAGTATTAGCTTGAATTATGGGCTACCTGCTGGTGGTGAGGATATTGATACTTTTGCAGGAAATCTACGTTTGACAAAAGCTGTTGGTGGCGAACATTTCTTGGCTTTGGGTGATGATGAAGCTGATAATGCTTTGCCTGGTGAAATCTGCTATCTTGATGATGAAGGGGCAGTTTGTCGCTCATGGAATTGGCGTGATGGTCAAAGAACGATGCTGACAGAACAAACCAAAAATGCTTTTTTGATTATTGAATCTGTTGACCCTGAACGCGGTGAAGTTCTAGATGCTGCAACACAAAAATTAGCTGAATTGAGTGAAAAATATTTAGGAGGAACGGCACAGGTACTCCTAGTCACTAAAGAAAATCCAGAAATTTCTTTAGACTAGCGTTTTGTGACATCTAAAAAAATTAGATTTACTGACAGATAAGAGATTTGATGATACTGTCAATAAAAAGAGCCGTCAGTAAATCTGACGGTTCTGTCATTAATTATTTTTATGATAAAATGGAAAAAATCCGAGGTTTTATATGATTTATATGAGAAAAGCAGGCCCGAAAGATTTGCTGTCAATTATGAAAATTATTGAAGAAGCAAGAACTTTTTTGGCTGATTCCGGGAGTGACCAATGGCAAAATGCTTATCCAGCAGTTTTTGATATTGAAGAGGATTTTGCGAAAGAACAGGCCTATGTCTTGCTAGTTGATGATAAAATAGCCGGTTATTGTGCAATTATTACAGGTGAAGAACCAGCTTATACTCAAATTACTGACGGCACTTGGTCAAATCAAAATTTTGATTATGTGACCATTCATCGAATTGCTTTGTCTAACGAATTTCGTGGACAATCTTTGACAAGATATCTATTTTCAAATATTTTTACCTTGATGTTATCTAAAGGATACTCTGATTTTCGCCTAGATACCCACCCGGTCAATAAATTGATGCAACATGTCTTTGAACGTGAAGGCTTTGTAAAACGAGGACTTGTTCAATTTGAAGGTGACCGTTTTGCTTATCAATTGGAGCTTAATAAATAGATGAATAAAAAAGAACTTATTGATTTTTGCTTGTCTCTTGGGCCGACTTTTGCAGATACTCCCTTTGCCAAAATGGAGAAGGGTCAGCCAACGGTAGTGATGCGACATTTAAAGAATAAAAAATCATTTGCTTATATTTCTGAGCGAGAAGGCCGAGTCAATATCGCAATCAAGCAGAAGCCAGAAATCGCAATCGAATTGCGAGATTTCTTTGTGGATATTAATCCAGCATTTCACATGAATAAAACGCATTGGAATGATGTTTTACTTGGTGGAGATGTTGCTGATGAGCAAGTTTGCAAAATGGTTGAGCAAAGCTATGATTTAATCAAACCCAAAAGATAATGATGAGCCGACAGCTCTGAATTTTAATAGGAGAAAAAATGACTTACGAACAAAATTTTTTAAAAGATTTTCAAGAATGGGTGGACCAACAAGTTCAAATTTCTGAACTTGCCATGAAAGCCGCTGAAAAAATTGCCACAGAAGACGGTAAAAAAGAAGCGAAAGAAGCAGCTATTCGCTATGAAAGTCGTTTAGACGCATACCAATTTTTGCAAGGAAAATTTGAAAACTACAAAAATGGTAAAGATTTCCATGACGTTCCAGATTTTGGAACAAAAACATTTTAATTAATAATTGAGTTCGCCCTCCTTGAAGTGAGTGAAAATAGAGAAAATGGAACCTGTGCCTTGCACAGAACCGCATTTTCCTAATTTTCATAACTTCAAAGCAGTCGGGTTCACATCTTAAGGAATAAGAAAATGTTAAAACCATATGAATATAATCGAATTAAATACCTGACCTTTGACCTCGTCAATGTCTATCACTCTGTCAATGATAAATCGACAGTTGAGGCAGTTTACGCCCAAGTCGCCACAGAAATTTTGCAAATCGCTGAAAATGCTGACAGCCTTGTCAGTGAAAATAATCTGTCAGTAAAAGTTGCTATCCAAGAATACTTATCAGCCATTGATAATCCTAAATTATCAAGAGAACAAGCTGAAAAATTACTGACAGAACTTAAAACTTTAGTCGAAGCTTTTCATTTACCGAGTGAAGCTCAAATGAAAAAAGCTTTCAAAAAAGTTAAAAAGTTAAAAATTCCAGCGACAAGTCAATGGGACTTACGTGATGTCACTTACTTTGCTTGGAATGAAGTTTCAAGCGGCCGAAAATATCTTTTGACTGCTGACGGGCGTGGTTTCTATGGCAGTATCTCTGGCAGTATGAAAAATATTTGTGCTATTTGCCAAAAAACAAGTATTGTCACTCAATTTCTAGCGACAACAAAAAGAGGCGCTGACGGGACCTATACTAAAAATGGCACCTATATTTGCTTAGATTCTGAACAATGTAATCAGCAAATTCAAGCCAAAGAAGGCTTGGAGCATTTTTTAGAAATCATTAAAGAAAAATAAAAATTTAGAAGTATCTTGTAAAAAAACAAGAATTCTGCTAAAATAAAAACAAGTTGACGAGGAGTAATAGAGCAAGACTTATAGAGAGAACACGGTTGGTGAAAGTGTTCAGTCAAACTTTATGAAGGTTGCGTCATTTCAAGAAAATTATGGCATAAAATGAGTGTCGTCAATTGACGAAAATCAGGTGGTACCGTGCGGAAGCACCCTGGAGAATAAATCAGGGTGCTTTTTTTGTACCCAAAGGAGAAAAACATGACAAACGAACTAAGCCCAAAATTCAACCCGACAGAGGTTGAAGCAGGACGCTACGAAAAATGGCTTGAAGCTGATGTTTTCAAACCTTCTGGAAATCCTGATGCAGAGCCTTATAGCATCGTTATTCCACCACCAAATGTGACAGGAAAACTCCACTTGGGTCATGCTTGGGATACAACTTTGCAAGACATCATCATCCGTCAAAAACGGATGCAAGGTTTTGATACGCTTTGGTTGCCAGGAATGGACCATGCGGGGATTGCCACTCAAGCAAAAGTTGCTGCCCGCCTTGCTGAAGATGGTATTTTACCACAAGACCTTGGACGTGAAAAATTCCTTGATAAAGTTTGGGAGTGGAAAGATGAATATGCCACAACAATCAAGGAACAATGGGGTAAAATGGGGATTTCAGTGGATTATTCTCGTGAACGTTTTACTCTTGATGAAGGCCTTTCACAAGCGGTTCGTAAAGTTTTTGTCCAACTTTACAATAAAGGTTGGATTTACCGTGGTGAAAAACTCATCAACTGGGATCCAAAAGCGATGACTGCTTTGTCAGACATTGAAGTCATTCACAAAGAAATTGATGGGGCTTTTTACCACATCACTTACCAAATTGAAGGAAGTGATGAGTTTGTTGAAATTGCTACAACACGTCCAGAAACTTTCCTTGGTGATACAGCTGTTATCGTCAATGAAAAAGATGAACGCTATAAACATTTAGTGGGCAAAAATGTTATCCTCCCAATCATTAATCGTGTCATTCCGATTTTGACAGACGACCATGCTGATATGGAAAAAGGAACTGGGGTTGTAAAAATTACACCCGCTCATGACCCTAATGACTTTGAAGTTGCGATGCGTCATGATTTGCCAATGATTAACATGATGAATAATGACGGAACCATCAATGAAAATGGTGGGAAATATGAAGGACTTGACCGTTTTGAAGCCCGCAAACAAATTGTTGCTGACCTCAAGGAATTGGGGCAGTTGGTTGATGTCAAACCAGTCCGCCATGAAGTTGGGCACTCAGAGCGAACAGGAGTGGTTGTTGAACCACGTTTATCAACACAATGGTTCGTCAAAATGGACGAATTAGCTAAAAACGCCATTGCTAATCAAACAACAGAAGATGCAGTAGAATTTTATCCGCCACGTTTCAATGATACTTTCATGCAATGGATGGAAAATGTTCATGATTGGGTTATTTCACGCCAACTTTGGTGGGGACATCAAATTCCAGCTTGGTATAATGAAGCGGGTGAAATGTATGTTGGTGAAGAAGCACCTGAGGGAGAAGGTTGGACACAAGATGCCGATGTACTTGATACTTGGTTTAGTTCAGCTTTGTGGCCATTTTCAACAATGGGTTGGCCAGATGAAAACTCAGCAGACTTCAAACGTTATTTCCCAACAAGTACCCTTGTAACAGGTTATGATATTATCTTCTTCTGGGTTTCACGCATGATTTTCCAATCTTTAGAATTCACTGGTAAATCACCATTTCACAATGTTTTGATTCATGGTTTGATTCGTGACGAAGAAGGACGTAAAATGTCTAAATCACTCGGTAACGGAATTGACCCAATGGACGTGATTGAAAAGTATGGAGCTGATGCACTCCGTTGGTTCTTATCAAATGGTTCTGCACCAGGACAAGATGTGCGTTTCTCTTATGATAAAATGGATGCTGCTTGGAATTTCATCAATAAAATTTGGAATGTTTCACGTTATATATTGATGAATGCAGAAGATGTCAGCGCTGATGCTGTCTCTTCGGCTTTGACAAAAGTTGCAAATCAAACTGCTGGTAATGTCACTGACCGTTGGATTTTGACACGTTTGAATGATACAGTTGAGCGCGTGACTGAACAAATGGATAAATTTGAATTTGGTGTCGCTGGTCATATTCTTTACAATTTCATTTGGGATGAGTTTGCAAACTGGTATTTGGAATTAACAAAAGAAGTTATGTTTGGTGAGGATGAAGCTGAAAAAGACATTACACGTGCAGTATTGCTCCATGTTTTAGATCAAGTTTTACGTCTATTACACCCAATTATGCCTTTCTTCACTGAAGAAATTTTTGAAAAATTACCAAACACTTCTGGTTCAATTGTTGTTGCCGAATATCCAAAAGTACGTCCAGAATTTAATGATGACAAAGCAAGCGAAGGTGTGGCGATGTTAATCGAATTAATTACAGCCGTTCGTAATATTCGTGCTGAGGTTAATACTCCATTGTCTAAAGCTGTCCCAATGTTGATTAAATCTGAACATGCAGATTTCTTGAATGCTGTTTCTCCTTACATCAGCCGTTTCACTAATCCTTCAGAATTAACAATTGCTAAAGACTTGGCGGTTCCAGAACAAGCGATGTCAGCGGTCATTACTGGAGCAGAATTATACTTACCATTGGCTGGTTTGATTAACATCGAAGAAGAAATTGCTCGACTTGAAAAAGAATTGGCTAAATGGCAAAAAGAGTTAGATTTAGTGAATAAAAAATTGGGTAATGAACGTTTTGTTGCGAATGCTAAAGCAGAAGTTGTTCAAAAAGAAAAAGATAAATTAGCCGATTATCAAGAGAAATTCGATACTGTGGAAGCTCGTATTGCAGAATTGAAAGAAAACTAATCATAAATAAAAGCCAGTAGCTCAAAAGCTACTGGCTTTTTCTACAAAAATATTAATAAGAGTCCAGCGAAGACAAGAAAGTAAATAAGAAAAATAGTCATTCTTTTACTTGTCTTTGTATGAGGATTGACACTCATACCTAAACCAAATTTTCGAGGAATCCAGAAATCAGTTTCTTTGCTGACCGTTTGTTCGCCATATTTCTGAAAAAAGAAGAGTAGTAATGCAATGCTAAAGCATTCTAAGGCAGCAGAAATTCTGACGAAATTTACAGATAAGATTGAGCAAATAATTGTACTGACAGACATTAAAAACACTAAGAAGATACTAAGGATAAGACCAAATTTATAAAATTTAGTATTTTTTTTCATCATCAAACCTCCATACTTACTTTTATTATAATTCTTTTTAGGAAAAAGTGCGCGGAAATTTATAAATAATTAAACAAAAATTACTGACAGAATTTCCTGTCAGTAATTTTTATCTTTAAGCTTTGCTGATTTCTTTTTTATAAAGATTTCCCCAAGCTGCCATCGTATCATGGATGGGCTTGAGGGTTCTTCCAAGTTCTGTCAGTGAATATTCAACACGAGGGGGTACTTCTGCATAGACTTCACGATGAACCAGCCCGCTTTCTTCGAGGGCACGTAAATGTTGGGTCAAAACTTTTTGGGAAATATGTCCAACTGAACGTTGAAGTTCGCCAAAGCGCATGGTTCGCTCTAATAAGTCACGGACAATGAGCATTTTCCAACGGTCGCCCATCAAAACAAGTGCTGTTTCAACAGGACAATCTGGAAGTTCAGAAATTTTTTTCATTTTTTTATTACCTCTAATCGTTGGTATTATACAATAGTATCTAAAAGGGGAGTATCTAACTTTAAAGTGCTTACTTTACAGATAAGTAGTACAATGTTATTATACATTTATAGAGCAGAAAAAGCAAACTGCTTGGAAATTTTAAAACAAAATAATGGAGGATTTAACATGAAATATTTAGTAACAGGTGCGACAGGTGGATACGGTACTTATGCACTCGGATTTTTGAAAGAATTGGTTCCAATTTCTGATATTGCGGTTTTGGCTCGCACAGAAGAAAAAGCAGCCCCACTCAAAGCGGCAGGTTTCGATGTACGTTTGGCAGATTATTCAGATTTAACTGCTTTAGAACAAGCATTTACAGGAATTGACCGTTTGCTTTTTGTTTCAGGAGCGCCGGGAAATCGGCAAGCTGAGCATCAAAATGTTGTTGATGCAGCCAAAAGTGCTGGTATTTCTTATATCGCTTATACAAGTTTTCCTCAAGCAGAAAGGGCAACAAGTGACTTAGCTGCTGACCACATCTATACTGAAAAGGCGATTGAAAAATCAGGAATTGCCTACACATTTTTACGTAATAATTGGTACTTTGAAAATGAAATGCCAATTATTGCTGCTGCACTTTCAACTGGAAAATTTGTTTACAATGCACCAACAGGTAAAGTGGGCTGGGCTTTGAAACGTGAATATGCAGAAGTTGGAGCAAAAGCACTTGCTGGAGTAGATTTTCCAGAAGTTTTGGAGCTTTCAGGAAAAAGATTGACTTACGCCGAACTTGCTCAAGTCCTCAAATCAGTTTCTGATAAGGATTTTGAAGTGATTATCGCTGATGACAAAACTTTTGTCAGTCATTTAGTTGAAACTGGACTTCCAGATTTTGTAGCGGAACTTTTCCTCGGCTTCCAAAAAGATATTGAAGCAAAAGATTTAGATGTGGAATCTAAAGATTTTGAAAAAGCCTTAGGACATTCACTGACGGATACAAAAGAAGCTTTGAAAGAACTTTTGGCATAAAAAAAATTACTGACAGACCTGTCAGTAATTTTTATTTGAGTCTATAAGATAATTTCTCAACAAATTCATAAGCAGCTGGACAGTAAAGTGTATTTTTTATCGTTAAATTATTGATTTGATAAATCTTTTTACGGTCAGTATGGGGAAATTCGCGACAAGCTTTAGGACGAACTTCGTAAATGCTACAGAGATTGTCAGAACCAAGAAACTGACAAGGCATGGTTTGAAAAACTTTGTCACCATCTTCGTCAGTTCGGAGATATGTGGCTTCAAAGTCACTCACTTTCATTTTTAAATGTTTGGCGACGCGTTCAATATCGGCCTCTGTCCAAAGAGGGCCTAAGGTTTTGCAACAATTAGCACATTTGGTGCAGTCAATTTCTAAAAAAACCTCTTCATGAACTTCTTTAACGATTTTATCTAATTGCTTTGGTGGTTTTTTGGCAAGTCCAGCTAAAAATTTCTTATGTGTCTTTTGTTTTTGTTGGGCTAGATTTTTATAACGGTCAAGGTCAATTTCAAATGTATATTTCATCATTAATATTTTAGCAAAAATTTACATGAAAGACTGATTTGTCAGTCGTCAAAGAGATTTGACACCCTTAAAAGTGTTAGGAGTTAGCTTATCAGTAAATCTTTTAATAACAATAAATATTCACTGAAATCTTAAACTAAATTTTTATAAAAAAAGCTGTCCCAAAGCTGGAAAAGTTTCACAGATAGAAAGCTAAACAAATAAGCGCTTACACAACCTTTAGTATTGTTAAAAAGCCGAAAAAGTGATAAAATGAACTAGAAAATTCGAAGATAAAACAATGCAAAAGTTGTCGTTCTTCAATAGCTAAATTCTCGTAAAAAGCGAGAAATTGAAAGGAATTAAAATGGCTCATATTAAATTTGACTATTCAAAACTCACTCCATTTGTAGCTGAAAATGAATTAGACGAAATCCAATGGCAAATCGACGGGGCAGCTAAATTGCTCCACGAAGGAAAAGGTGCTGGGAGCGATTATATCGGATGGCTTGACCTTCCTGAAGATTACGACAAAGAAGAATTTGCTCGTATTCAAAAAGCAGCTAAAAAAATTCAATCTGATTCAGAAGTTCTTATTGTTATCGGTATCGGTGGTTCATACCTCGGTGCACGTGCAGCAATTGACTTTTTGAGCAACAGCTTTGTTAACTTGCAAACTGCCGAAGAACGTAAAGCACCACGTATTCTTTATGCTGGTAACTCAATTTCTTCATCATACTTGGCTGACCTTGTAGATTACGTTGCTGACAAAGATTTCTCTGTAAATGTAATCTCTAAATCAGGTACAACAACAGAACCAGCGATTGCTTTCCGTGTCTTCGAAGAAATGTTAGTTAAAAAATACGGTCGTGAAGAAGCAAACAAACGTATTTACGCAACAACTGATAAAGAAAAAGGTGCTGTAAAAGTTAATGCTGACGCAAACAACTGGGAAACTTTTGTTGTTCCAGATTCAGTTGGTGGACGCTTCTCAGTATTGACAGCTGTTGGACTTTTGCCAATTGCAGCTTCAGGTGCTGATATCACAGCTTTGATGGAAGGTGCTAACGCTGCGCGTAAAGAATACACTTCTACAAATGTTCATGAAAATGATGCTTACGCCTATGCTGCACTTCGCAATATCCTTTACCGTAAAGGTAAATTCTCAGAAATCTTGATCAATTACGAACCAAGCCTTCAATATTTCTCAGAATGGTGGAAACAATTGGCTGGTGAATCAGAAGGGAAAGACCAAAAAGGAATTTACCCAACTTCAGCTAACTTCTCAACAGACCTTCACTCATTAGGACAATGGATTCAAGAAGGAACACGTACTGTTTTTGAAACAGCAATCCGTATTGAAAAACCACGTAAAAACATCAACATTCCAGAACTTGACGCTGACCTTGATGGACTTGGATACTTGCAAGGTAAAGATGTTGACTTCGTTAACAAAAAAGCAGCTGACGGCGTGCTTCTTGCTCACACTGACGGAAATGTTCCAAACATGATCGTGACATTGCCTGAACAAGACGAATTCACACTTGGATATGCAATTTACTTCTTTGAACTTGCTATCGGTGTTTCTGGTTACTTGAACGGAATTAACCCATTCAACCAACCAGGTGTTGAAGCTTACAAGAAAAATATGTTCGCTCTTCTTGGTAAACCAGGATTTGAAGAACTCAGCAAAGAATTGAATGACCGCCTTTAATCTTTGATTAAAAGTGTCATAAAAATCACTGACAAGATTTCTGTCAGTGATTTTTTGTATATTTCATAAGTTATATTTTCAATCTCTGTATTTTATTAACAACTTTTAAAAAATCCATCTAGTTTTTGTTTATTATTTGTGCTACAATTATAGATAAATTAAAAAAATCGGAAAATTTAAGGAATAATATGAAAGAGTTTTGGAATTTAGACAAAAATTTGCAACTCCGTTTAGGAATTGTTTTTTTAGGTGCCTTTTCATATGGCACCGTTTTTTCTTCAATGACCATTTATTATAATCAACATTTGGGAAGTGCAATTACAGGGATTTTGCTTGCCTTATCTGCAGTAGCCACTTTTGTTGCAGGAATTCTTGCAGGTTTTTTTGCTGACCGAAATGGTCGAAAACCAGTGATGGTTTTTGGGACAGTGATTCAACTTTTGGGAGCTCTTTTAGCTATTGCTTCAAACTTACCAGGTCACGTGAATCCTTGGTCAACTTTTATTGCTTTTTTGCTGATTAGTTTTGGTTATAATCTTGTGATTACTGCAGGAAATGCCATGATTATTGATGCATCGAATGCTGAAAATCGTAAAGTTGTTTTTATGTTGGATTATTGGGCGCAAAACTTGTCAGTTATTTTAGGAGCAGCATTAGGTGCTTGGCTTTTTAGACCAGCATTTGAAGCACTTTTAGTGATATTACTTTTAACTGTCTTAGTCTCATTTTTCTTAACCACTTTTGTCATGACTGAGACTTTTAGACCGATTGTAAAGGCCAAAGAAGAAGTAGAAAATATTTTTCAGGCCTATAAGACAGTGCTACAAGATAAAACTTACATGATTTTTATGGGTGCTAATATTGCGACCACTTTTATTATCATGCAATTTGATAATTTTTTGCCTGTTCATTTATCAAATAGTTTTAAAACAATCACTTTTTTTGGTTTTGAAATCTATGGACAACGGATGCTTACGATTTATTTGATTTTAGCTTGTGTATTAGTGGTCCTATTAATGACCACCCTAAATCGATTGACCAAGGACTGGTCACACCAAAAAGGATTTATTTGGGGAAGTTTATTTATGGCAATTGGGATGATTTTTTCATTTTTGACAACGACGTTTACGCCTATTTTCATTGCCGGTATTGTTTATACTTTAGGTGAAATTGTTTATACACCAAGTGTTCAAACTTTAGGTGCAGATTTGATGAATCCAGAAAAAATTGGTTCTTACAATGGCGTTGCCGCAATTAAGATGCCAATTGCCTCCATTCTTGCCGGTTTACTTGTTTCGATTTCACCAATGATTAAAGCAACAGGAGTTTCTTTAGTCTTAGCATTGACTGAAGTTCTAGCGATTATTTTAGTGCTTATTGCTGTAAACAGACACCAGAAAACAAAAATTAATTAAAAAATGACTTCTAAAAACAGGAATTTATCTTGAAAAGGAGTCAAGATAGATTTTTTATTGAAAAAAACAGAAAGAAATAAAATGAAAGATTTTTTTGGATTACATCCTACACTTAAAATTCGTTTAATTATGAATTTTTTTGGGACGCTTTGCTTTAGTACAGTGGGTGGCTCAATGACAATTTACTACAATAAATATATGGGAGCGGGAATCACGGGATTACTTTTAGTCATTAGTTCAGTCATGGTTTTCTTGGTTGGGCTTTATGCTGGTCATTTGTCCGACGTTCAGGGACGAAGACCTGTGATGATTTTCTCAACTGCCATTACTGGTTTTGGTGGAGCTTTAGCAACATTTGCAAACTCATCTTTTTACTTCAATCCTTGGGTCACTTTTTTAGGATTTCTTATTATTAATTTTGGTTTTGGCTTTTTTAACACCGCAAGTCAAGCGATGATTGTAGATTTGACAACAAGTGAAAATCGGCGAGTCGTTTATAGTATTCAATATTGGATTATCAATTTTGCAATCATGATTGGTTCAGGACTTTCAGGTTGGTTTTTCCGAGATTATTTGGTTTGGTTACTTTTAGCTATCACAATTGAAGAAATCGTTAGTTGTTTGGTTGTAATTTTTTGGATTGATGAATCCTTCAATCCAGATACTCAGCAGCATAAGCAAGAATCAAACATTATTAAAGCCTATTTCACAGTTGCTAAAGACCGTATTTTCATGTATTATTTATTTGCTTCGGTCTTTATTGCGATGATTTTTAATCAAATTGATTATTATCTTCCAGTCCATTTGAGTGATAGTTTTAGAACAGCAAGGATTTTTGGAATTGAAGTTTATGGACAACGGATGCTGACAATTTTCCTAATGGTCAATACCTTAGTCATCGTATTATTTATGGGGAGAGTCAACAAACTAACCAAAAATTGGTCACGAAGTAGTGGAATATCGATTGGAATTATTTTGCAAGGTTTGGGCTTCATGATTGCATTTCTTGGTCGTAATTTAACTTGGGAACTGATTGCAGCATTGATAGCAACAATCGGTGAAATGATTTTGGTTCCATTTTCACAGGCTCTGCGGGCCGATTTAATGGACGGAGACCAAGTGGGAACTTATACAGGAGCTTTTTCAGTGACTCAGCCTATCGCTTCGGTCTTGTCGGGAATCCTTGTGTCCCTCTCAAGTCTTTATGGAAATATTGGAATGACCATCTTCATGTTTTTCATTATTGTATTAGGTGTGCTACCTTCACTACGAGCAATTCGGATGCATGAAAGTCATTCATGAGTTAAATATAGGTAAAAATAAGTTTCAAAAGTTAGAATGAAATTCTGATTTGAGAAACTTATTTTTTTGTCAGTAAAATAATAAGAAAATTTTTACTGACAGAACCTTTAGACCAAGGCTTACAGGGAGATTCGGCTCTCCATTTGAAATTTTGTGATATAATTATTTTCATGAGAGTAGTTTCAGGAAATTATGGCGGAAGACCGCTGAAAACATTGGCAGGAAAAACAACAAGACCAACCACCGATAAAGTTAAAGGAGCCATTTTTAATATGATTGGCCCTTATTTTGAAGGGGGACGTGTTCTTGATTTATTTGCAGGCTCAGGTAGTTTGGCAATTGAAGCCATTTCAAGAGGAATGGATCACGCCATTCTTGTCGAAAAAGACAGAGCAGCTCAACAAGTCATTTTGGAAAATATCAAGATGACCAAAGAGCCTGAAAAATTTCAATTATTAAAAATGTCAGCAGAACGAGTCTTATCAAACTTGTCAGAGACTTTTGATTTAGTCCTCTTAGACCCACCTTATGCTAAAGAACAAATTGTTGAAAACTTAGAACTTTTGCAAGAGAAAAAACGACTGACAGAAAATGTAATTGTCGTCTGTGAAACAGACAAGGAAGTTGAACTCCCTGACCAAATTGGGAAATTAGAGCTGACCAGACAAAAAACTTACGGAATTTCTAAAATTTCAATTTATGAATTTTGACTTTTACTGACAGAAATTCTGTCAGTAAATTAAGAAAGAAAAAAGTAATGACAGAAAAAATTGGACTCTTTACAGGAACTTTTGACCCACTGACAAATGGTCATTTAGACGTTATCAAACGTGCCAGTCAACATTTTGATCAACTTTATGTTGGAATTTTTAAAAATGACCAAAAAAATCCACTTTTTCCAACTGATAAACGAGTGGAAATGCTAGAAGAAGCACTGACAAGCCTGTCAGTAACTCATAAAGTCAAAGTCATCAAACACGAACGTGATTTGACAGTGAATATTGCTAAAAAACTTGGCGTGACAGCTCTGGTTCGTTCTTTGCGTAATAGCCAAGATTTAGAATATGAAAAAAATATGTTCTATTTTAATATGGAGATGACAGGCATTGAAACCATCTTTTTCTTAGCAAAACCAGAACTTGAACCATTAAATTCCACACGGATGCGAGAATTACATGCCTTTGGTCAAGATGTCAGTGCTTGGGTTCCAGAAAATGTGAGTCGTGAATTAAGGAAATTAGATGAAAAAAAATAAAAAAATTAATCCCAAATTAAAATGGGGAATCTCGATTGGTCTAATTGTTGTTGCCCTTTTAGCTTTATTTTATCCAACAAGTTACTATGTGGAAATGCCCGGAACAACCGAGCCTTTAGGAAAAATGGTCAAAGTTGAAGGCAAAAAAGATGAACATAAAGGTGATTTTTTCCTGACGACTGTCCAAATTGCACGAGCAAATCTTGCTACAATGATTTACAGCCATTTTAATAGTTTTACAAGCATTTACAGTGAGCAAGAAATGACTGGTGGACTTAACGACGCACAGTTCAACCGTGTCAACCAGTTTTACATGGAAACGGCACAGAATACAGCGATTTATCAAGCTTTTAAATTAGCTAATAAACCTTATGAACTTAAATATGAAGGCGTTTATGTCCTTGATATTGCCAAAAATTCGACCTTTAAAAATAAGCTAGAACTTGCAGATACGATTACAGCAGTCAATGGTCAACAGTTTACATCAAGTGCCGACATGATTGCTTATGTTTCCAAACAAAAAGTCGGTGATACAGTAAAGATTGAATACACGAGAATTGACGGCACAAAGCGCAAGTCAACTGGCAAATACATCAAAATTGCTAATGGAAAAACAGGAATTGGGATCAGCCTAGTTGACCATACTGAAGTCGTGACGACTCCAAAAGTTACTGTCAACGCGGGTTCAATCGGTGGTCCCTCTGCGGGGATGATGTTTACACTAGAAATTTACAGTCAGTTGACAGGAAAAGATTTGCGAAACGGTCGCGAAATTGCTGGAACTGGGACGATTGAACATGACGGAAGCATTGGCCAAATCGGCGGTGTTGATAAAAAAGTAGCCACAGCGAGCAAAGAAGGGGCAAAGGTCTTCTTAGTGCCTGACTCAGGCACCAAAAAGGAAAGTAGCAACAATTACCTTGGAGCCAAAGCCGCAGCTAAAAAACTAAAAACGAAGATGAAAATCGTTCCCGTCAAAACTATTCAGGACGCTTTAGATTATTTAGAAAAATAAAAACTACTGACAGCTTTTCTGTCAGTAGTTTTTTCATCTAGTTTACAAGCTAAAAGCAAAGTTGTATAATAATTTCAAATAATTTAATAAATTTGGAATATATGACAAAGGGAAAATGAAATGGAAAAAAATTTAAAAATCGGAAAAATCATTGCTTTTATCAAAGAAACGAAGCATCTAAAATTAAAAGAAATGACTGGTGGTTCTTTTTCAGAATCTCAGCTCGCAAAATTTGAAAAAGGAGAAACAGAGATTACGGTGGGTAAACTATTTACCGTTTTAGAAAACTCAAATGTCTATTTAGATGAATTTCAAAACCTTTATAACTACTATGAACAATCAGATGAATACAAATTTCGTCACAAGTTGGCGGTTGCTTATGCGCAAAAAAACATCGAGAAAATCATAGAAATTCATAATTTTTGGAAAGAAAAATCTCAACAAAATCCTGAAAATAAATACTATAAAATTAATGAAACAGTAGTTAAAACCAACTTAGTAATGGTTCAAAATGCAGAGGATATCAAAAAAGATACTGACCTTTTGATGAACTACCTTGAATCTGTCAGTGAATGGGGACGCTATGAACTGTGGGTTTTTGGCAATTGTCTTCGACATTTTGATGATAATGCACTAAAGTATTACGGAATGCAAATTTTAGGAAAATCAAATTATTATCATTCAATTCATCTCAATCAACAGATCGTAATAAGAACATTTTTAAATCTCATTGATACTTGGTTACGTCGAGAAAACTTAATACAAGCTTTTAAATATATCAACCATTTAAAAGAAATAGGAATAAGTATCAATTTTTTCTATGAAAAAATTCTCTTTGAATATCACAAAGCTCATTATAAGGTATTGCAAAAACAAAACGGAGCGATAGAAGAAATGAAAAAACACGCGCAAACTCTTGCAGATTATGGTTTCCCACTAGAAGCAAAGGTCCTTTTTGAAGAAATTGAAAAATTATAGGGCTTTGGCATATATTCCAAAAGAAAATTTCCACCCAATTTTATATGTTAAGATACAGATAATAAAAATTATCTGTATTTTTTTATAGATTGGAGAAGTAAGATGATTAATTACCTAAAAAATCCACTGTTCCTGACTTGGATGCTTACCAACAAATGTAATTTAAGGTGTAAATTTTGTTATTTGGAAGATTATCAAGGAAAAGAGTTGGAGCTTGATGAAATAAATCAGGTCCTAGATATTATACAAGATAAAGAATTTACCCCTGTTTCTCTATTGGGCGGTGAACCGACAGAATGTGAGTACTTTGAACATATTATTATTCAACTAGAAAAATTGAGAATTTCATACTCATTTTCAACTAATGGTCAAAAACTATTTAGAAATGAAGAGTTAATTAGAATACTTTCTAAATCTCAGTATTTAAAAGAGGTTCAAATTTCTTTAGAGTCTCCCCAAAAGTTAATCAATGACGCAGTCAGAGGGAAAGGAACATTTGAAAGTGCAATAAAAAGTGTAGCACTATTAGTAAAAGAGAATGTTCCTACACGGCTTGCTATGGTCGTGACAAAAGAAAATAATTCTACCATTCAACAAATGATTGATATGTGTGCCACATTAGGGTGTAGAGAATTGCGATTAATGCCATTTATGCCCATGGGAACGGGATTATTAGAAAAAGAACGCCTATTCATGGATTATGAAGCTTTAGTTCGAGCATGCTCAGATTTAAAAATACCAGATAATCTAATTGTCACAACATATCTAAAAGAAGAAAACACTGCTGAAACTTTAGGTTGTGGTGCTGGAACAGCTGCCTGCGTTATAAATAGTGACTTGACACTTTCAGCCTGTCCTGTAGTATCTCAAAACCAAAAATCTATCGAAAAATTAGGTAACGATGGTTCAAGTTTTGATTACATATGGGGAACAAGTTCGATTTTTAATATATGGAGAGCGGGAAAATATCGAAAATCAACCTCGTGTAACTTATGTCCGCTATTTAAGGAATGTGGGGGTTACCAATGACTCAATTTTTCAATGGTCAGAAAATTTTATTCATAAATAGAATACTTTTTGATGATGCATTTATAACGGTTGTAGAGGTTATATTTTTCAGTGTGTATTTAAAGCTTTCTTTTTCAGATTTTTCAAGTATTATGGGCTTATGTTTGTTAATTTCGTTGTTAGTTCAGATTCCAACAGGTTACTTATCCGATAAGTTCGATAGGAAATTAATGTTAGTATTAGGAAATGGTGCGGAAATTGTGTGTCTTATAACTTTACTTTTTCTTCCTAGTTTGATAAAAGGCTCTTTATTTATTCCAGTTTTAATTATAGAAATTATAAGAACAGGCATGTTGGCTTTAGCGAGTGGTAATTTTGAAGTGTTAATATTTAATATGTTTAAGAGAGAAGGAAAAACTGAAAAAGATTTTATGGAGAAATCCGCCTCATATTTTTCCATAGGAGCGATTATAGCAGCAATTTCTGGATTTGTTTCCACGGTTCTATTTTCCTATCTAGTGATTTTGCCACTTATATTGGATTTATCGATAAAAATCATCAAATTATTATCTGCTATTTTCATGTGTTCTGAAGCGAGACATAAAGAAATGACAAAAATAAAAATGAAAGTAAAGTCCTTAAATCATAAATTGTTATTTCTCTTGTTCTCGCTTGCCCTTTTGTTTTGTATTTCAAGGGGGACATTTTCTTTATACCAACCAGTTATGACTTCATTAGGTATTCCTCTTTATTATTATGGCTTACTTATTATGATAGTGAACCTGTCGATATTCGTTATTTTGAGAGTTTTGAAAAAGAAAGTATCGCTGTTCAAACTTTCAACATTACTCCTTGTTTCTTTTGCGGTTCTTACTTTTCAAGGAGTATTGGTAATTGAACATTTTATACCAGGAAATCTTTTTCGTTTTTTGATTGTAGCGATAATATTTTCAAGTATGCAGATTATCAGACTATTTTCAGAAGGGCTCTCCTCGTATTTTATCAACACCGCGATTAAGGATAGAGACGATAAAACAACTATTTTTTCTCTTTATTCTACAATGGCCCAGCTTTTACTATCTGCTTCTTTCTTCCTGATGGGTGTTGTTCAAGGGGGAGTTGATAACTATTTGATTACCTATTTATATATTAGTGCAATTTTTGTCCTAATTATTATGGCTTTAGGTATCTTTGGAAAGGGGAAAAAATATGTTTAGAGATGACGAACTTTTTTTACCAATTAAGGTGTATATATATTTAACTAATCATTGTCATTACGAATGTGATTACTGCTTCCTTAAAGAAATGAAGATGTTAAATACAAAGGAGATCTCAAAAGAAGATTTAGAAAAAATAGCTTATTATTTAGAAAAATATAAAGTACCATTAGTTGCTATTTGTGGGGGAGATCCAATTCTCCACCCAAAACTTATTGATTTTGTCCAATTACTATCAGAACATAACAATTATCCAACTATAGCGACTAATGCAGTTGACGTATCCTATGAGTATTTATATCAGTTAAAATCATCAGGAATTCGATATTTACAGATAGGCATTGATAGTTTGCGATATTCAAAATTGGATAATTACAAAGAAAACGGGCATCTTAGAAAAGTTGAAAAAACTGTGAAATATTTAAAAGAATTGGGGATATTATATGGTTTTGCAACTTGTGTCACTCGAAAAAATATTGGAGAGCTTAGTAAAATTGCGAGTTATGCTAAAGAAACAGGAGCCGAACTGTTGAAACTTTCAACTTATTATGGAGAAAATCAAGTATATAAATTAACAGAAATTCAAAAAGAAGAGTTAAAAATCTTTGTAAGACAATATAATACTGATGGGATTTATGTACGCTACTCGCCTGTTCAAGAAACATTAAATTATGTATCGGAATATCCCTCCCTGACAATATATGCAAACGGGGATTTAGCAATTGAAGAAACAGGAGATGTTATTGGAAATATTTCCACTTCTGAACCAGCTGTAGAATATAAAAAATATATATTAGAAAAATGGAGAACAAATAAATGAAGTATAAATTAAACCCATTATTTACGCTCAGAAAAACAGATAAAGCAGTCTTCAATTTCTCAAGGGCGGAATTAACACAATTCAACGATACAGGTTTTGATATTTTATTGGCAGTTCTTGAACAAGAAAGTGATAGAGAGTGGACAGATGATGAAGATGAATTTCTGAAAGAGTTAATCAAGGAGAAAATCGTTGAAGAATCTTGAAGAGCTTATTCAACTAAGAAAATCAAATAAATTTCATAATATTGGTGTAAATGTTGAAAGTGTAATAGAAGTAGTAAAAAAATCCTACTATAATTTTGAGAAACATAGCGTTCCTTCTGCCGGAGCTATATATGGTTTGAAAGTTTTACTTTTTTATAAGAACAATAAAAAAATATTTAACTCTAAAGGGGAGATAAGTACAGAGAAATTCGAGATAAATCAAATTAAAAAAACTTGTTTTTATGATGATAAATATTTTTCTTCAAGTTCAATTCTTATTGCTGTGACATATGATTACGATAAATATTTTGGTAAATATGGTAATTGTGGGATAAGGTATGCTTCAATCGAATGTGGTGCTTTTCTGCAAAATTTTCAACTACTACTTTCAGAAAAAGAGATATACGGTTGTCCATTAGGCTTCGTAGATAATGATGCTCTGTTGGGAATAGAAGAACCCCATTAGCATGCATGAACTCGACTTCTATCGCTAATTAATTATTGATTTTTATAGAAATATAAATCAGTGGAGTGAAAAGAGCCTATATCGAAATTGATTTATACCTTTTGATAGTTGTATAAGCTATAAAAACGCTCTGACGAATTCATCAGAGCGTTTTAATTATTTTAATCAATAGATTATTAGTATTGGTCTAACAACAACTGTTTAATCACATCAATACGAGGTTGACGTACCATTGCGACTTCCTGCTTTAGCAGGTTAGCGAGCATGGATATCGTTCGGTTCCAAATACTATAATCAATATATTAATATTGGTCTAACAAGAGTTGTTTAATCTCATCAATTCTTGGTTGACGAGGATTAGCAGGAGTACATTGATCATCATAAACAAGGTCAGCCAATTTATCAAGTTCACGTTCAAGGTGAGCTTTATCGACACCATTTCCTGAAAGGGTGATGTTAATATCAATGCTATCAGTCAATTTTTTAAGTTCAGCAACCAGAGCTTGCACAGCTTTTTCATCTGAATCATCTTTACCAGCAAATCCCATAAAGCGTGAAATTTCAGCGTAGTCCTCTTGAGCACGATATGTTTCATAACGTGGGTAAGGGGTACGTTTAACGTTTCCTGTTACAGCGTTAAATTTAATGAC
Organism: Lactococcus sp. SK2-659; assembly: GCF_020218185.2. Classification (NCBI taxonomy): domain Bacteria; kingdom Bacillati; phylum Bacillota; class Bacilli; order Lactobacillales; family Streptococcaceae; genus Lactococcus; species Lactococcus sp. SK2-659. The sequence continues at coordinate 8,659 of NZ_JAIWQZ020000006.1, read as the reverse complement.
ATGTGGCATAGCGATGGCAATGGCAAGACCATGAGGAAGTCCAAATTCACCACCAATTTTATGAGCAAGTGAGTGGTTAATTCCAAGGAAAGCATTAGCGAAGGCCATACCAGCGAGTGTTGCAGCATTGTGCATGTTTTCGCGGGCTTTTTGTCCTTCTTTAGTTGGATGCGCTGGGTCATAATGATAAGACTCAGTCAAGTTTTCAAAGATAAGTTTGATAGCTTGAAGTGAAATTGGTTTTGTATAGTCAGAAGACATAACAGAAACGTAAGATTCAAGCGCGTGTGACATCGCATCAATACCAGACCAAGAAACAGTACGTTTTGGTACAGTCATAACAAACTCAGGGTCAACAATGGCAACTTGTGGTGTTAATTGATAGTCAGCAAGTGGGTACTTAACATGAGTTTCATCGTCAGTGATAACTGCAAATGGAGTCACTTCAGAACCAGTACCAGAAGTAGTAGGAATTGCAACCATTTGTGCTTTATGTGGATGGTAGAATTTAATAATACGTTTACGAATATCGACAAATTTTTGAGCTAATTCTTGGAAAAGTTCTTTCAAACTTGCATCATCAGAAAGGTCAGCTTCACCACGAGCATCATATTCATAAATCAAACGACCAATCTTACCAGCATCGAGAGCAGAACCACCACCAAGACAGATGACAGTATCAGGTTCAAATTGTTTCATTTGACGAGCGATTGCAATTGCTTCGCTCAAAGTTGGGTCAGGTTGAACAGAGCCATAAATGCTTGTTTCAACTTGAGTTGGGCGGATAGCAAGTTGTTCCAAAACTTTATCAACGAAACCAAATTTAACCATACCAGGGTCAGCAACGATGAAAGCTTTGTGGACGTGTGGCAATTCTTGTAAGTAAGAAATTGCATTTTTTTCGTAGTAAATTTCTTTTGGCAAACGAACCCATTGTGGGCGATTACGACGTTTAGCCACTGTTTTAACATTCAATAGATCGTATGTACTCAAATTGTGTGAAAGTGAATTTTTCCCCCATGAACCAGTTCCAAGTGTAAGTGATGGACGCATTGCATCAGTATAGATATCTCCGACCCCACCAATAGAATCTGGTTGGTTAACGAGGATGCGAGAAGCTTCAACTTTTTCGCCATATTCTTTAACGAATGGATCATCCATTGCACCGATTTGAATTGCAGCATTATGTCCAGCACCTTGATAAGCAAGTAAGCTACGTACAATCTCAATTCCTTCTTCACGTGTTTCAGCTTTGTAGATTGAAAGCAAAGGAGAAAGTTTTTCAGAAGAAAGTGCTTCACCAATATTTTTCTTATCAAGTTCAAAAAGAAGGACATCTTTATCTTTAGGAACTTTGACGCCAGCTTGTTCAGCAATCCATTGACCAGAACGACCGGCAACAGGACCAGTTACTCCAAAACCTTCACCAGCACGTTCAACAAAAACGAAACTTTCAATAGCTTTGTAGTCTTTTTTAGGAACCATATAAGCGCCTTGTTCTTGCATTTTAGCAATAAATTCATCATAAACTGAAGCATCAATAACAGCTGAATTTTCAGTGGCACAAATCATCCCATTATCAAAACGTTTTGAAAGCAAAAGATCTTCAACAGCACGTTCGATATTTGCAGTAGCATCGACATAAACAGCACCATTACCAGCTCCAACACCGAGTGAAGGGTTACCAGATTTGAGTGCGGCGTTTACCATTCCTGGGCCACCAGTTGCAAGGATTGTTGCAAGTCCACGGTTTTGAATCAAGGCGGTAGTCATGTCAAGGCTTGGTACTTCAATCCATTGAATAAAGTCTTCCGGTGCACCAGCTTCAATTGCAGCATCGTAAACAATTTTTGCTGCATGGCTTGAACATTTTTGAGCTTGAGGGTGGAAAGCGAAAACAATAGCATTACGTGTTTTTGCAGTCAATAAAGATTTAAAGATTGCTGTTGATGTTGGATTAGTTGTTGGAACGATACCAGCAAGTACACCGAGAGGGCTTGCGATTTCAACAGATCCAGCAACCTTGTTTTCAGAAATGACACCAACAGTTTTGTCATTTTTAATTGCGTTATAAACAGATTCAGAAGCAAAGTGGTTTTTTGTATCTTTGTCTTCGACAACACCACGACCAGTTTCGTTAACGGCTTCATGAGCGAGTTCTAGAGAATGTTTGCTTGCTGCAAGAGCCATTGCAGCGACAATAGTATCGACTTGAGTTTGTGTATATCCTTCAAATTTAAGAACAGCAGCTTGTGCTTTTTTGACTAATTTGTCAGTATAAGCAACAGCTTCTTGGAATTTTGCGGCTTTTTCTTCAGCGCTTAAAACTTTCTTTGCAGCTGGAGCGGCTTTTTTAGTTGCCATATTTGTAGGTTCTCCTTTGTGATTTCATTCACTTTCTTTTACGTGAATAGTTTAACAAAGTTTTTTGTAGATGTCAAGCAATATTGTGATAGTTTTTACAAAAACACTCATAAAAAGTTTAGAAAACGGTTTATAACAAGCTTTACTGAAGAAAAAAAGATTGCTAATTATTTGAGAGGAATTAGCAATCTTTTTTAGTTTATCAGACAAACTTTGTGAAAAAATAAATTTTTATAGTGGTAAAACACAAGTGATTTCAGGAGCGTAAAAATCTTTTTGTTCCAAAGTTAAAGTACCGGTTTTTTTATCTCGCAAGAAAAGAGATAAATTATCAGATTCTTGATGAGCGACAATGATATAATCTTCAGTTTTGTTGAAATTAAAATCGCGAGGGATATGACCTTCAGTATTTGTCCAACCAATAGTTTCAAGTTTTGTACCAAGAGGACTTACTTTGTAAGTTGTTAAAGAATCATGTCCACGATTAGAAGTATAGAGGAATTTACCGTCAGATGAAATACGGATGGCAGCAACACCATTTGCTCCATGATAGTCTTCAGGTAGGGTGCTAATTGTTTGAAGACGAGCAAAGCGTCCTTTTTCTTCATTGTAACTTAAAACTTCAATTGTTGAATTTAACTCTCCAACCAAATAAGCGATTTTACCATTTGGATGGAAAGTAATATGACGAGCACCCATTCCTTTTTCTGCCCGATAAATTGTAGCAATATTGAGTTTACCTTCACCAATGACATCATAAACAGTGACTTCATCTGTTCCCAAATCACAGGTGACAAGTCGTCCGTCAGGAGTCAAATCAGAATAATGAACGTGTGAGCTAGCTTGTTCAGGACGTGGTCCAGAACCAGTATGTTTAACTGTATCCGTTAATCGGAGTGAGCCATTAGCTTGAATCTTATAAACACGAACTTCTCCAAGATGATAGTTCGCTCCGTAAACTAATTGGCGCGCTTCGTCCACGGCAACATAGCAGAGTGGAGCTCCCGTGGTTGTGACATTTCCGAGATGAGTGGCAGTTTCGCCATCAAAATCAAAGGCGGCGATTCCTCCACCATTACTATCTGCTGCACAAGTATAGAGGTGTCCCTTTTCATCGAGAGTGATATAAGTAGGGTTTTGAACCGCAGCGACTTCATTTAATGATGATAATTCAGCAGCTTTAGTGTCCAAAAGAACACTGTATACGCCTTTAGATACACGTTTTGTATAGCCGCCTAAAAGGATTTTTTCTTTCATATTTCTCTCCTCACAAACTAATTTATTTACTATAATTATTTTATCACAAAAAAAGCGGTTTCAGCAAAAATATTAATTTTTTTCTTAGAAAAAAATTTAAAAACTTACTCTTTTAGTGATTATAGAGCCTAAATTAACAATTAAATTTGTCAGACAATAGGAGTGGCTAGAAAAATAGATTTACTGAACAATAGAAGCATGAATAGATACTTGCAAAAATAGGTCAAACAATGTATAATGATAGAGTTGCTATGCAACCATCTCGCATTTCGTCTCGACAAAGTCGTAGTGTACGCAAGTATTGCGGCTGCGGATGACAGATGAAAGAGGAAAAACTATTTTAAAAGGAGACATTAACATGTCAGTTATTTCAATGAAACAACTTCTTGAAGCTGGTGTTCACTTCGGTCACCAAACTCGTCGTTGGAACCCAAAAATGAAACCATACATCTTCACAGAACGTAATGGTATCCACGTTATCGACCTTCAAAAAACTGTAAAACTTGTTGACGATGCTTACAACTATGTAAAAAACGCTTCACAAGAAGGTGCAGTAGTTCTTTTTGTTGGTACTAAAAAACAAGCTGCAGAAGCAGTTAAAGAAGAAGCTCTCCGCGCTGGTCAATACTACGTAAACCACCGTTGGTTGGGTGGTATGCTCACTAACTGGAACACTATCCAAACACGTGTGACACGCCTTAAAGAAATCAACAAAATGGAAGAAGAAGGAACTTTCGAAGTTTTACCTAAGAAAGAAGTAGTTCTTCTTAACAAAGAACGCGAACGCCTTGAAAAATTCATCGGTGGTATCGCTGATATGCCTCGTATTCCAGATGTTATGTACATCGTTGACCCACATGCTGAACAAATCGCAGTTAAAGAAGCTAAAACTTTGGGAATCCCAGTTGTAGCAATGGTTGACACAAACGCAGATCCAGAACCAATCGACGTAGTTATTCCTGCAAATGATGATGCTATCCGTGCTGTTAAATTGATTACAGCTAAAATGGCAGACGCTATCATTGAAGGACGTCAAGGTGAAGATGCAGCGGAAGATTTCGTAGCAGAAGAAGCAGCTTCAGAAGAATCACTTGAAGAACTTGCTGAAATCGTTGAAGGTAAATAATTTTAACTTCAACTTATACTAATTAAGTAACTACAACAGGCGAGGCCTTACGCCTCGCCTGTTTTTTTAAATAAAACTACTGTCAATACTGACAGAAAAAAACACATAGGAGATTTACAAAATGGCAGTAACAGCAGCTCAAGTAAAAGAATTACGTGAAAAAACTGGTGCAGGAATCATGGACGCTAAACGCGCTCTTGTTGAAACTGACGGAAATATGGAAGCGGCAGCAGAACTTCTTCGTGAAAAAGGGATTGCAAAAGCAGCTAAAAAAGCTGATCGTGTAGCCGCTGAAGGACTTACAGGAATTGCTGTAAACGGAAATGTTGCAGCGATTGTTGAATTGAACTCAGAAACAGACTTCGTAGCTAAAAATGATCAATTTGTTGCCTTGGTTAAAGAAACAGCAGAACTTATTGCGTCTAAAAAACCAGCAACTAACGAAGAAGCATTGGCACTTGAAACAGCTTCAGGTATTACTCTTGAAGCAGAACTTGTTCAAGCGACTGCTACAATCGGAGAAAAAATTACTTTCCGTCGTTTTGCAGTAATTGAAAAAACTGATGCTCAACACTTTGGAGCTTACCAACATAATGGTGGTAAAATTGGGGTTGTTTCTGTCGTTGAAGGTGCAGATGAAACACTTGCTAAACAACTATCAATGCATATCGCTGCAATGAACCCTACTGTTCTTTCAGCTGATGAACTTGATTCAGAATTTGTTAAAGCTGAATTAGCACAAATGAACCACAAAATTGATGAAGACAACGCTAGCCGTGTACTTGTTAACAAACCAGAACTTCCACACCATGAATTTGGTTCTAAGAGCCAATTAACAGAAGAAGTTCTTGCAGCAGCGAAAGCTTCATTTGAAGAAGAACTTAAAGCTGAAGGAAAACCAGAAAAAATCTGGGACAAAATTCTTCCAGGTAAAATGGCTAAATTCATCGTTGACAATACAAAAGTTGACCAACAATTTGCTCTTCTTGCACAACTTTACATCATGGATGACAGCAAAACAGTCGAAGCTTTCCTTGAATCAAAAGGAGCTAAAGCAATTGCATTCACACGTTTTGAAGTTGGTGAAGGAATTGAAAAAGCTGAAACAGACTTTGCAGCAGAAGTTGAAGCAGCAAAAGCAGGACTTTAATTTAATTAAAAAGCAGCCTCTAGAGGTTGCTTTTTTTATTTTGAAAATAAAAAACGACTTTTCGGTTAGAAAACTAAGAAAATAGTGTATTTCTTTGACGCAATATGCTATAATTATATTTGAGATTTTCTATCTATTTAAAATCTATCTAACCTAAGTAATTAAACTATTTTTAAGTAATTAAATCATTTTATGGAGTAAAGCATGTCAAGTACTGTCATTATCCTCATTGTTGTCTTATTAGTTATCCTCGTAGCCTTTTATGCTTTTGCGATATTAATGCGAAAGAAAACAGAAGACCGTATCCTAGCCTTAGAAGAGCGAAAGGAATCGCTTTTCGATTTACCTGTTCAAGAAGAAATTGATTCTGTTAAAAAAATGCATCTCGTCGGACAATCGCAAACAATTTTCCGTGAATGGAACCAAAAATGGCTTGACTTATCATCAAACTCTTTTGCTGATTTGGAAGAACATATTTTTGAAGCTGAACAATTAAACGACTCATTCCATTTTTTCCGTGCTCGTGAATCTGTAGCGGATAGTGAGGCACAAATTGAATTAATGGAAGGCGATGTCGAAGGAATTCGTCAAGGTGTTGCTCAACTTGTTGAACAAGAAAAGCGTAATTCAAATAAAATTCAAGAATCCCTTGATTTATATGATAACTTACGTAGCGATATTGCTGACAATGCAGATTTGTATGGAACAGTTATTACTGAACTTGAAAAACATTTAGCCAATATCGAAACAGAATTTTCTCAGTTTGTAACGCTAAACTCAACAGGTGATCCGATTGAAGCGGCTGAAGTTTTGGAGACTGCTGAAGAACATACGATTGCTTTACGTGCAATTACAGAGCAAATTCCATCATTTATTAAAACAATTGAAAAAGATGTTCCTAAACGACTTGAAGAATTGCAAGAAGCGAGTGATAAATTCGTTGCAGAAGAATACATTCTTCCCGATAATGTCAACATTAAAGAAAGAATGGATGATTTACATGATCATCTCGTTGAAAGTAGTTCATTATTAGAACAATTTGAACTAGATCGAGTGGAAGCTGAACTTGGTTTAATTCAAGAAAAAGTTGAAGAACTTTATGCTATTTTTGAAAGAGAATATAGCGCACGTCGAAATGTTGAAAAACGTTCATCAGTTCTCAAAGAATATATTGAACATATTAGAGCAAATAATAAAAATCTTCTCCTTGAAATTGACCATGTTACACAAGCCTATATCCTTTCTGGAAACGAAAAAGGATATGTTAGAGGTTATCAAGAACATTTAGAATCTCTTGACTCAGATGTTGATGAAATTCTAGGAAATATTCAAGCTAAAACAATGCCTTACTCAATCCTTTCTCGTAGAGTAAATTCAGTAGTCAATGCGCTTGAAGATATTGAGAAGAACCAAATTAAGATTAGTGATACCCTTACAGGACTCAGAGATGAAGAAAGAGCAGCTCAAGAAATTGCGGAACGCTTTGATTCTGAACTCCGTACAATAAAACGTTATGTTGAAAAATGTAATCTCCCTGGTCTTCCTAAAGATTATCTCGACTTGTTCTTCACAACAGGAGATCGAGTACAAAATCTTTTCAAAGAATTAGGACGAGTTAGAATCAACATTGATACAATTAATCATCTTGTTGACGTAAGCACTGAAGATATGCATGTTTTAAAAGAAGCAACGACTAATTTGACTGACCACGCGGTATTAGCTGAACAATTGATTCAATATGCTAATCGTTATAAAGCTGCAAATGAACAAGTGGCACAAGGGATCTCAAGAGCGCTTCAATTATTTGAAAACAGCCGTGACTATGATGGTTCATTTGATGAAATTTCAAAAACGCTAGAACTTGTAGAACCAGGTGCAGCTTCTAGGATTTCAGGAGTTTATTTTAAAAATAAACCTACTCCTGATTACTTATAAAATAAAAAAGCAAGGTAAATAGCCTTGCTTTTATTTATCGGGTTATAAATTCTGAATATTCGCATAATATCGTTAGGTAAAACACGTAAAAATTATTATAATGTAATAAAAGCCATAAAAATGTCTTGGAAGGATAGATATGAAAATAGCTCATTATAATAAGATGCTCCCTGACTGTTTATTAGATATACATTCTCCACCCCTATCTTCTTACTAATAAATTAAATAAAGATAATATAATATAAAAGGAGAACTTTCCAATGACATATTACTTGGAAGAAGAGGATTTTGAAAATCTGTTTTCAGAAATGAAACCTATAGTTATGAAATTAATGAAACAAATTCGCATTAGAACATGGAAAATAGAGGATTATCTTCAAGAGGCGATGATTATTTTACATCTTCTATTAGAAGAGCAGAGCGATGGTCAAAAGCTGCATACGAAATTTAAGGTAAAGTATCATCAAAGATTAATTGATGAGCTAAGACGGAGTTATGCAAAGAAACGAAGCCATGACCATTTTATAGGTTTAGATGTTTATGAATGCTCAGACTGGATAAATTCAGGTGATACTAGTCCAGAAAATGAAGTGGTCTTCAATCATTTGCTGGCAGAAGTATATGAAGGTTTGAGCGCACATTATCAAGACTTACTACTTCGACAAATGCGAGGAGAAGAACTAACTCGCATGGAACGGTATCGCCTTCGTGAAAAAATAAAGGCCATTTTATTTTCAGAAGACGAAGAGTGAAGAGGAATTCCCTATTTTAGTAAAAATAGGGGGTTTTTTGATAAGGGAAGAAAAAAAGTAAGTTAAAAAAGAATA
>NZ_JAIWQZ020000005.1:0-48204 GCF_020218185.2 Lactococcus sp. SK2-659 | reverse complement strand
TTTAACCCCTCTTTCAGTATCAAGATAAAATAATATCTGATTTAATCGTAAAAATTGTGTATTTTTCTTTCACTATATATAAGAAAGATAGAAAAACTTATATAAAATACAACATTTTTACGTCATAACCTTTGTTTTTATTAATATACACTATTTTTTTATTCTTGTCTAGTAATAATACAACATTTTTACGATTTACAGCAACATTTTTACGTCACAAGCAACATTTTTACGGCCATATACAACATTTTTACGTCATAGGTACACAATTTTTACTCCCTAATACGCAATTTTTACGACATATGTACAACATTTTTACTCCCCAGTACAACATTTTTACCCCTCAGTACAACATTTTTACTCCTCAGTACAACATTTTTACGATATTAATAGCTATAAACCGTATGGTTAAGCCTTAAAATTGCCCCTTAATTGTAACTGTAACTATAACTTTATATATATAACTATAATTCTTATTCTATAATAAAATAACTAACGAATTTTCAAAAAAAAAATAAAAGGAGCTAAAGCTCCAAATTTTTAAGTAAAAAAATCTCTTTCAATTGGAGTAAATGCAGCAACTACTTTTCCTATAATTCTTGGATTATCATCCCAATATAATTTTATATCTGGAAATTTTCTTTCTCCATTTTGATCCTCTTCTATATTTAAAGACTGTAAAAGAAGTCCATCTTCCTCTACAGTGACACATTTTATAAAAGCATTTCCTATAGAAACATTATCTACTTCACAAACTTGACCATCATAATCAGGAGAACTTTGATATTTTATAAGCGCTGTTGGTTACTACCTGCGTTACAATCTAAGCTATCGTGAAGTTCAGGATTTGTTATATGATCGTGGAATAAATGTTTGTCATACTACGATTTATCGTTGGGTGCAAGAGTACAGCAAAGTCCTCTATTATCTTTGGAAGAAGAAAAATAGACAATCCTTCTATTCATGGAAATGGACGAAACCTATATCAAAATTAAGGGACATTGGCATTATCTTTATCGTGCAATTGATGCGGACGGCTTAACCTTAGATATTTGGTTACGAAAGAAACGGGATACGCAAGCAGCCTATGCTTTCTTAAAAAGACTCCATAAACAGTTTGGTGAGCCGAAAGCAATTGTGACCGATAAAGCACCTTCTCTTGGCTCCGCCTTTAGAAAGTTACAGAGTGTGGGTTTATATACTAAGACAGAGCACCGAACTGTGAAGTATCTTAACAATTTAATAGAACAAGACCATCGACCTATTAAACGACGAAATAAATTTTATCAAAGTCTCCGTACAGCCTCTTCCACGATTAAGGGCATGGAGACCCTTCGAGGAATATATAAAAAGAACCGAAGAAATGGAACGCTCTTCGGCTTTTCGGTGTCTACTGAAATCAAGGTATGTTAGTGACTGCAATTTGTAGTTTCCTAATCAGTTTGCTTACGTTTGTCATCTTGTTGATTAAAAAATCACCAAAAATAAGAACCGTCTCAACTTTTGGGGGGGCACATCAGTTAACGGTTCTCGAACTAAATACGACCACCGACTTTTACTCGGCTATATTGGACTTGTTTGCAGCAAGTCATTTTCCCTTATTATATGACTTTTTTCAATCGTTTTATTTTCTTGATAGTTATCAATTTTTATCTGTAAGGGTAGCGCTATACTAGTATCATAAAGAAAATTAAAGGAAGTAGAAAATATGGCAAAAATAACACTGAACTTTCAAAAACGACTTCAACAACACAGTAATCACTTGGTTATCCTCTCAGCCATTCTCATTGTACTCGGATACCTTGGTAAATATGGTGTAAATCAAATATGGATTTGGAATTCGACAATGATTATTGCAAGTATTATCGGTTTGATACCTGTTGCAATTCATGCCTATCAAGCAATCAAAGTGAAACAAATTTCGATTGACCTGCTAGTTTCTATTGCAGTTATCGGTGCTTTGTTCATCGGTGAATATGAAGAATCAGCAATTGTCACTTTTCTCTTCGCTTTCGGTGGATTTTTGGAGAAAAAAACGCTTGAAAAAACGCGATCAAGTATCAAAGAACTCACGAATATGGCACCCAGCACAGCCCTATCTGCTGATGGCGAAGAAATGGGCATCGATGAAGTTGAAATTGGCGACAAACTCTTAGTAAAAACCGGACGTCAAATTCCTGTTGATGGTCGTATTTACCAAGGATCTGGCTACGTCAACGAAGCCAGTATCACAGGTGAATCACGTGAAATCAGAAAGGAAGCTGGTACCAAAGTTTTTGCAGGTTCTATCTTAGAAAACGGTACAATTTACGTAGAAGCAGAAAAAGTCGGCGAAGATACAACATTTGGTAAAATTATTGAACTTGTCGAAGAAGCCCAAGATACTAAATCTCCTGCTGAGAAATTCATCGACCGCTTTGCTAAGTATTACACGCCAGCGGTACTTGTTATTGCAGCTATTACTTGGGTTTTTAGTCATAATCTAGAACTAGCCATCACGATTCTCGTGCTTGGTTGCCCTGGTGCCCTCGTGATTGGTGCACCTGTTTCAAATGTTGCAGGAATCGGTAATGGTGCAAAAAGAGGCGTCCTTATCAAGGGAGGTGATGTTATGAATACCTTCAGTCACATTGATACGCTTCTGTTTGATAAGACGGGTACTCTGACGAAAGGCAATACAGAAGTTGTTGTTGTCAAAAATTATGGTGCTTCAAAAGAATTGATTGATGCAGTTGCTTCAGCAGAAAATGAATCTGATCACCCATTAGCAACGGCAGTTGTACGCATGATCGGAAAATTCAATCCTATCAAATTTAAAAAAACAGACGTTGTTAAAGGACAGGGAATCATCGCAGACGACCTATTGATTGGTAATGAAAAAATGATGGTGGTTAATCATATTACGATTTCTCCCGAGCAGAAACAGGACATCACAGAAATCACTGATTCAGGTGCATCAGTTGTTTTGGTCGCAGCTGATAACAGATTGCAACTAATTTATGGTATTGCGGACGAAATACGTTCTGGTGTCAAAGAATCCCTCGAAGAACTACGCCACGAAGGTATTTCTCGTATGATTATGCTGACTGGAGACAACGAGACAACAGCTAAAGCAGTCGCCGCCCAACTCGGGATCGATGAAGTACGTGCCAATCTCATGCCTGAAGAAAAAGCTGAAGTTGTCAAATCACTCAAAAACTCTGGTAAAAAAATTGCTTTTATCGGTGATGGTGTCAACGATTCTCCTAGTTTGGCACTTGCTAATATAGGTATTGCAATGGGTTCTGGTACTGATACTGCGATTGAAACGTCCGATATCGTGCTAATGAAATCCAGTTTTGACGAACTTGTCCATGCATATGGTTTGAGTAAACGCACGGTTGCCAACATGACACAAAATATTGTGATTGCGATTGTAGTTGTGCTCTTTTTACTGGCTGGTCTAATTCTTGGAGGTACAGGATTAGTACCTAGTTTTGTCAACATGGGCACAGGTATGTTCGTCCACGAAGCCAGTATCCTTATCGTCATTGTCAATGGCATGCGACTGATTAGGTATCGAGAGAAATAGAAGAATGGAAACAAACCAAAATTTACGCGGTTTGTTTTCTTTTTTTGAAAGGAATCATTTTTTTGATATCAATAAAGTTTATAATGATTTTATCAAAAATGATTTGATAAAATCATCGAGACATTTTCGATTGCTTCTAGAATCTTTACAATTAAAGTTTTCCTTACTAATAGGGAGGTTCAATAAGACACTGAATTTGAGGTTATGAGAGAAACTATCGCAAGCAATGTAGCACGTTAGGGATTTGAACTTGTTTAAAAGCTTTGATACCTATCTCAATATAACTTTTTTATAAAAATAGATAGGAAGTTCCAAATGACAATTATTTAAAAAGGAAACACACACATTTGCTAGACAGGAAGATTGTCAGATAGGAGGGGACATAGCGTTTTCAGAACACTTCAAACATCTTATGTACGATGGATGTTTTAAAAAAATCACTAATGGTTTTGCTCTTTTAAATCTCATACAGGCAAAATTAGGGATTGATTTAAACAGCGTACTGCTGACTATCTCGGCAGACTCTAACTGGTGCTGATTGCGCTCCTCATAGAAGGTTATTCAGCGTTAAAAAAGAGACTCGAGAAACTTTATTATTTTGTAGATAAAAAAATAAAATTGATATTCTTGATAGATATCAATTTTTTGCTAGTACTAACGAGTTATAATTAATTTATAAAGAAAGAGAAAGAGGTGAATCTTATGTCAAAAGTAATTATGAAACTCAATGAATTGAGCTGCCCATCTTGCATGGCAAAAATCGAAGGAGCAATGACTACAACTAAGGGTGTAGCAAATGCAAAAGTGCTTTTCAATGCATCAAAAGTTAAAGCAGAATTTGACGAAAATGTTGTCAGTGCTGATGAACTTATCAGCAAGGTTGAGAAACTTGGATATCCTGTTTTGAGTAGCAAAGTAACTGTTGTGTGATTTCTACCAGTAAAGACAGCACTATAAATTGAATAAAGGAAAAAATTGATGACTAAATTAACGATTGATGAAAAATATGCTAAAGAACTTGATAAAGCAGAGGTTGACCACCACAAGCCTACGGCTGGTGCGATGCTAGGACATGTCTTATCCAATTTATTCATTGAAAATGTACGACTGACTCAAGCAGGAATATACGCGAAAAGCCCAGTTAAGTGTGAGTATTTACGTGAAATTGCAAAAAAAGAAGATGAATATTTCTTTAAAATTTCGGGTTTACTTCTTGACGAAAATGAGATTGTACCAAGTACAACTGAAGAATTTTTAAAGTATCACAAGTTCATTACTGAGGATCCAAAAGCCAAATATTGGACTGATGAAGCTCTACTTGAAAGCTTCATTGCAGATTTTCAAGCACAAAATATGTTCATTACGCGAGCAATTAAGCTAGCAAATAAAGAAGAAAAATTTGCTTTGGCGGCTGTTGTAGTCGAACTTTACGGCTACAATCTTCAAGTTATTCGTCACTTGGCAGGTGATTTGGGTAAAGCTGTTGCTGATTTTCATGACGAAGATGAAGATAATGACAATTAATTTTTACGAAACTGTAGGCTTTAATTGAACAAAGCTTGCAGTTTTATAATTTTAGCGCGATAATAAGATAAGGAGAATTACCAAAATGAGCAAGTATAAACATCATTTTAGTCATGATGAACACCACTGTGTACAGTTTGTCCCACTATTTGCTTTACTTTCAGAAAGTGAACTGGCGCAAGTTGAGCAGGTTGTTCATCATAAGACTTTTGAAAAGGGCGAAGCGGTCATCAGCCCTTTTACGGTGCCTCAACTCGCAATTGTGGCGCACGGTACTTTGAAGATATATCAGCTTTCTAGCGCTGGTAAAGAGCAGTTACTACGTGTAATTGAACCTGGTGGATACGCAGGTGAAGACGCCTTGTTTGGAGTAGTGAATGAGAATCTTTATGGCGAAACATTGCAAGAAACAAAAATTTGCTTTTTGCGACAACAAGATTTCAAAAATTTATTGTTAAAATATCCCGAGCTCAGTTTAAAATTGCTTGAAACCACCGTGAGAAGAGCTGCGGAAATGCAATATCAAGCACAATTTCTCATGATGGAAGATGTTGAAAGTCGAATCGCTAATTATCTTTTGCAACTCGTCAAAGTAGTAGATTCAAATTCTGTTATGATTCCAATGAAAATGAAAGATCTTGCAACGTTCATCGGAACAACTCCCGAAACTATTTCTCGTAAGTTCAAAACACTCGAAGAAAAAGGATTCATTGAGCGCCGAGGAAAGATAATCAAAATACTAGATATTGATAGCCTTGAAGATGATTACGCTTAAAATGGTCTAAAGAGCCAATGGAAAAAGGACGCAATAGATTCTAATCCTACACAAGATCCAGACCTAATGCCAGATATTTTTACGATAGCGATTTTAATTTAAATACTATAAACTTTTTAAGAGAAGATGATAACAATGAAATATAAAATGAGCAAAGGTATGAAAATCATGTTAATAGCTTTTATTTTCTGTTTATCTTGGTAATTTGGTTTTAGATATATTAAGTGCCAAATCTAATATTAATATTTGGATAGCTCGTATCATTGGACTTTTATTGTCCTTATTATTTCTATTCCTTTAAATTTTTTCTGGATAAAAAATTCAAAAAGTTAGAATAATTAATAAAGAGCTGGGAGAAATTAAATGATTTATACGATTGGTTATTACATTGCTGTTATAGGATTAGTCATTATGATGTTCGGTTTTAAAAGTTTTTATTCACAAATGAATAAATGGAGTCGTTTTGGCTTTATCTTTTCAGCATTAGGCCTTGCATTTCCAATAATTTATGATTTTATTGTTGGATTTATAAATGGTTTATTAAAAAATGTTTAAATCATAATTTTTTAAAGAAAGGGCACTTTTAAAAAGTGTAAGTATAATATTATGGGAATTGTGACACCAACACCTACTCCACCTCCTTCAAATGATAACTTTTTTAAGCAAATAGAAAAATTACAAGCCAATTTTTCAAAAGAAGATAATAAAATTTGGACTGATGTCAATAAAGAATATAAAAAACTAAAGAATAAAAAGTCCAAAACAGAACAACATGAAAAATAAAACAATAATAAAAGCAGTTTTTAGTATAATTACTGCTTTTATTATTTCCTCTAAAACTGTTGTTTTACCTTTGTGTCGGTAGATTGTCGTTCTTTTGTCGTCTATCTGTCGTGTACATGTTTTAAAAAATAGTTTATTATATATTCATGAATAAATATAGAGTGGCTGAGTTAAGAAAAAAAAGAGGTTGGACTCAAGAAGTACTGGCTGAAAAAGCAAATATAACTGTTAGAACGATTCAGAGAATAGAAAATGGAACGGATGTTAGTTTAGATACTTTAGCATCAATATCTAATGCACTTTTAGTTCCCGTAAGTGAACTCTTTGAAAGCATTGAGGAAGAAGCAAAAGAGGTAGAAATCATGGATATGTCTAAAGAACAGCTTATTCAACTGAAATATAGACGAACTATAACCGTCTCAATTACTTTATTAGTTATAGCAGCTATACTTTTGGTTATGTCAATTTTAGGTGTTGAAATTAATGAATTAGCGTCTGGCTATAACACTACACTTTCTTGGCCAGCATGGGTAAGTTTATTATTGTTGTTAATAGGTCTAGCAAATTATTATCTAGGAGTTAAATTAAATGAAACACTAGATCAAAAGTACCCTCTTACTAAGGGAATTAAATTAAAAGAAAAAAAAGAACGTTTTGAAAACTTTTGGCAATTTTTTTCAATCTATTGGTGGATGATTTTCCCGATTTTTGGTTTTATAACTTGGTTCATTTCTTTCTTTAATAGTCTATAAAGTTTTTGTTATCGAGCGGAGAGACACCATAATTATTAAAAAAAGTCACATCGTTTTGTGGCTTTTTTTGGATTTACCATGGTAAACCCGTCGCTTGCTCAGTCTATTTAAAAGTTACTGGCAAGCAACGGGTCTGTGTACACAAATCTCCAAAACTACGTTACGTAAATTTTTATTTAGGAGTACCTAATACAGTACCCTTTATATCAATAATCAAATAATACTTTTGATTTGATAAATGTCGCTACACTCGATTACGAAAATAGTAGCAATGACACTTTAAAAGGAGTGTTTTGAATAAAACTCGCTTTCGCTCGTGGTAACGTTGAATAGATAAATCTTTTATCTCACATTTTAAAAAATAAAATGATAAAGTAAGAGAAAACAACACTTCCTAAATGGGAATTGGCATACTATTTAACAGATGTTAAAAGTAATGTTGACTCAAATCTAGTATACTAGAGGAAAGAAAAGATAAAAGGGAGACTACTATGAAACTACGTCCTATAGAAACGACTGATTTTCCATTAATTGTAAAAAAATATGTCGACTTATTTGCTGCCGAGCCTTGGAATGAAACACATGATCCTACTCACATCAATGAATACATTCAAAATATTTACGCAATGAATACCTTTATCGGATTTATTGCACACGATGACCACTCTAACGATTTTATTGGCGTTGCTCTCGGCTTTATTAAACCATGGTATCAAGGCACCGAGTACATTCTAGATACATTTTTTATTGACAATACCAAGCAGTATTCCGGATTAGGTACGATATTTTTAAAACATATAAAACAAGAATTACACATACGTTCAATCTCTGCAATCATGCTCGACACAGACCGTAGCACACCAGCTGAAAATTTCTATACTAAAAATGGCTTTGAAGCGTTAGAGGAATCAGTTCTAATGGTAAGCAGTACGACGGATGTCTAACTACTATTGCGTCAATTTATCTTATTGCTTAGCTTTGAAATCATGTAAAGGATCAGCCTGCGCAAGTTCTTTCGGCAATGAGGTCACTATATTTTTAGGTGTACAAGCGGAGCGACAAGAGGCAAAAGGGATAAAAGAGAATTGATCTTAATTTTGAACATGCTAAAATATATTTAAGTTGCAATAAAAAAATATTATAAAAGGCTTTTTAAATGAATGAAGAAGAGTGGAAAAAACAGAAAAAAAAATAAAAACTTGGGAAAAAAAGAACAATTTTTGGGATTTTGTTATTAGAATGATTGCAGCGCTTTTTGGACAAGGGTATTAATGATAAAAATATGAAAAAATTAAAATTAGTAATTGTTTTTGGACTTAGTGTCGTATTATTTAGTGCTGGTTTTACATCTTTCGCAAGTACTGGAAAAACTCACGTAAATGTAAAATCAAAAAAACAACTTTAATAAAACATATCATACAATGATAATATTCCCGATCTAATTAAAATACCTTCAATCAATGAGATTATACACATCAATAGAAAGAGACTACTATGGGATTTGGATTTAACTTTAAGGATTACAATGATCGTTTAACATTCAAAAAATCAACGCTCAAGGATGTAAAACAAACACTAGATGAACGAGATTTTTTAAAAGTCGAAATATCAAAAAAAGAAAAGAAGTTAGTTAAAAAGTAATAGAATAATATGGATTTGGGCACCCACTTGCTATGCCCGCGAGAGCAAAACTCTCCCCAAAGTGGGTTTTTAGAAATTAAAAAATAAATGGGTTGGCAAAAAATGACTAAATTTTGAAGTAGCTTTACACACTCATATTTTTCATTTTAAGAAGCCTTACGTAGTTTATCGTAAGTAACATTCAAAACGGATAAAAACATCACACTGAGCCTAATATAAGTCCTTCCAGGGTATTCCAACGAATACTTCCGTTTTTTCAAGACTGTCGTATGATTTTTTGTAATAAGGAATACCAACGGAGCAACAAACAATTACAGGAGGAATGACGATTGAAATATTTTGTGACCGCTTTATCTCCATCAAAAAATATGGGGACAATGAATTGGCAAACGATGATATTGGGTGATTATTGTGTCAATGATTCTTACTGGGAGAATGCAAAAAGAGAATTATCTGAAGAAGTTCAATGGGTGACCCAAAGTGATCTTTATAAAAAGATAAAGCGGAATCATGATTCGAACGATGAGATTATATTATCAAAACCAGTAAGTATCATTTTAGAAACGGTAAAATCAGATTTTCCGCATGCCAATGTATGGGTTTATCAGTAAAAAAATATTATGAAAGCAAAGCATAAGCTTGATTATTGCCTCTTTTTAAGCATTGGACAATCCTTTAAAAGACTATATTATGAGGTTTTTCTAATTTCTCCATTTTATATAAAGCTGTATTTGAGCGATTTGAAACACTTTACAAACACTATAAATGAGAAAAAATCTGATTTCTCTCTAAAACAAGTCGTACTACGACTTACATCAACTTTTGGGGACAGTTTCCCTTATGCTCTTGGATAAAAAATAGGAAAATAAAATGAGAAACGTTTTGATAATTATGAGAACATTATCATAACTATCAAATTATCTTATGAATCTGATATAAATTATTGACAAACGTATTTGGTTTTAAGATAATAAAATGGTATAACGAAGTTTGGATGTGCAGTATATCGTCCTGCTAATAAAAAGATAGGTTTATCACATTCCTGTCTTTTTATTTTTATTTAAAATAAGTTTTTGACGACGGTAATATGATTAGTTATCATAATATCTGTTTAAAAATGGTTGTAAGGACTTTCTCTTTGAAATATAACGTTGTTCAAGTGCGTAAGTTTGACAAAAAAAAGAAGATGTGATAAATTTTACTTAACGTATGAATTGGTTTGCGCATCATAGTGCTACCAGAAATAGAGACTTGCCGGGCTCTATTTTTTTATAAAAAAATACCAGGTATTGCCGTATCTGGTATAAAAACTTAATGGCATTTTTTGTGTTTCTTACTAGACCTTTTATCGCTAAGCCAAGCTTTAAAAGACTCTGTCAGTGTACTGACAGCAAGAGCAGAAACAAACTGTATGAATTGATTCATGGTGCTACCTCCTTTCTTTTTTTTAGGATAGGCTTTAACGCCAATATCCATTATATCGTACGGTTTTTATCTGATAACAAGAAATTAGTGCTGAAATGGCCGTATTTTCTATTTTAAGGACCTTTTTATTTGTTTTTGATCATTTAAGCAGAATTTCTAAAGTGTCTTAGATGTCGATTTAAGAGCTTGTAACAGGTTATAAAAAACGTTATAATAGAATTATTATAATAACAGTTATTTTCGTGCATGACCGTAAGCATAGCTCCGAGCAAAGCGTAAGGAGTGAGCGTTGAGAATGCACGAACACCCCGAAAAGCTAAGACTAGGAGTTTGTTATCTTGATATTAAATGGTTGATATAAAGGGCTTTTAGTTTATTAGTTTTTGTGAAAAAATGTTATATTATTTTGTTTGGCTACCAATTTAGCTACCAAAAAGTTAGTAAAAAGTTAGTAAAAAAGTTAGTAAAAAAGTTAGTAGAAAAGCTAGCAAAAAAGTTAGTAAAATGGTACAATAAGTTTAAAAGAAAAAGAGCTTGCTGATAACAAGCTCTTAAAGAGACCGTTTAAGACGGTTGACTTCGTATAATCTAAATAGACCGATACTCTGCCAAAAGTTAGCGGTCTATTTTTTTGTATTTTTTACAATCGCAATAATGAGATTGAGAAGCATGACAATGAAACTTGCAAAAGCAATCATCAGAGTTAAGCTATCTGAAATACTCAAATATAAGCCTTTCTAGTCTGGGACATATGCCACAATTCATAGGCATCACCCCATTTCTATAATGAGCCAACCGCATAAACTTTCTCTAAAAATTATTATAGCATATTTTAAATTGAAAAAGCACCTATCTACCAAATAGGTGCTTTTTTTGTGTTTACGATCCTGAGAGTGTGTTACTTTTTGGAAAATGTCAACTATTAAAATAAGTGGGTGTACGAGTGGAACGACAAGATCAACGAAGGGCTCAAAGACAGTAGTATGTTAAAGATAATGAGACTGTTTTTAAATTTGAGTGTAATCGTTCTTTTAACAATCGATATCCGAATGTTGATCTTTGTTTCCAGTTGTTCCTCCAGTTTTAGTGTCTTCATCATGATTTTCGGTGTCTGTTATAGGAGAGTCGGAATCACTTTCAAAATTTGCAAAAGGTCTCGAAAGTTCTTGTGTTGTTTTAAAGGTTCCAAGATTGCGAATATTCTTTGTAAAATCTAAGAGTTTTGGATCAATTTGGAGGTTTGATAAAGATTTTGAAAGTCCCGCAATTTTTGGATCAATTTGGAGGTTTGATAAAGATTTTGAAAGTCCCGCAATTTTTGGATCAATCTGGAAGTTTGATAAAGATTTTGAGAGTTCTAACATTTTTGGATTATTTGTTAAAGAGTTTAGATACTTTAAATTTTCGAATATAGGACTTATTGAATCTTGGATAGCAGATGCAAGTGAAGCTGAAAGTTCTAGAATGTTTTCGTAACTAGCTTCTATAGAAATTAATGTCATTTCTTTTGTAAATTTCTTTAAAAAAGATTTTATAAATTCGAATTCAGAATAATTCACTTTTTTATTATGTGCCACTTGATTTCTAATTTGGCGCATTTTCTTAAAATTTTGTTCAAAAGTGTCTCCTCGAAACTCTTTACTTATATGTTTTGAAAATACTTCTTCCCAAAGTGAAAATTTTCTAAAGACCCCATCACTATTACCTAATATGAACTCAGGAGATACTACATAATTAGGATTGTCATAACTTCCAATATCTTGCATTATTTCAAAAGTAGTTATAGAATCTTTTTTACATTCAATGACAATTTCTTTAAACAGTAAAGACTCTATATCATATAGGTTCATTTCTTCAATGATATGATCACTTTTGGAATTTTTTATCTTTCCTTTCAGATCATTTAAAGTTTTTCTGTCAATGAACTTTTCTTCCCAATGATGGCCATAGTTTTTGAAAAAGACTAAATGCATAAGTCTTCTTAGAGTTACTTCAAAATCGTTGAAAATACCATACAATTCTTTAGAATAATATTTTGATAGTTCTCGATTAAGAAAAAAAGACTCACAGTGATTTCTATTCAATATTATTTTTATTTCCTTGACAAAATCACTATAGAGAAAAATCTTTTTCTTGTATACATTCGTAAGAGATTTTAGTGTCAAGATATATGCTGATGTACTATTTTTAGAACTATATTCAAATAGTTCAAACGAGAATAGTATTTCACCATTTTTAGACTTAAACTTTAACTTTTGGTCATCAGGGTTATCGAGAAAGGTGATGCACGATTTATTGAACCATATTTTCAAATTGTCTAAAGTAATTTCTTTTGTTTTATCTACTTTATTGTTGTTAATAAGCATTAACTCAAATTTTAATTCTGGCAAACTTAACTCCTCATATTACTTTATTTGAAAAATACTCTTTGATTAACTTTATAATCTCTTTTTTGTCTTCCTCACTGGGATTGTTTTCTCTGATGACATTAAAAATATCATCTAGATCTCCTGTTCTTCCTGCTAAATAGTCTGGAGTTACTTCAAGAGCTTCTGCTAGTCTTTGTATAGTCTCTTCTTTCGGAGTTCTTTTTCCTCTTTCCCACTGACTATACACAGGGTAGGAGACTCCAAGCTTTTCGGCAACTTGAACCATTGTTAAGCCTTTTTGGAGGCGTATAGTTTTTAATCGGTCTTTTAACATAGTTTCACCTTGATAAATGTATTCAAAAAGAATACACTATGTATATAGTCGTTTTGAATACATTTGGTTAATTTAAATTATTTTTGTAAATGAAAGTGAGGTGTTGCTTACAGTCTTTAAACAACAAAAACAACGACTAAATGCTCGGACAAGCATTTAATCGCATTAAAAAGTAAACAATTATATTATAGCATGAAAGGTATCATATGGAAAATCAAGAAAATAAAGTTGAATTAGATGATTTAATCAGAGGACTGGGAATCATCTCAAATGTCATGTTAATGGGACGACTTCTCCCAACAGAAACAAGTGATTTGAAAGATGTGTCAAACGAACAAATGATTATGAATTACAATAATCTTTGCGAAATGACAGAAGTTTATACCGACCATTTAATTAGTGGACTTTCAGAAGTTGAGAAAAACTGGCGTACTGATAATGTTGACGCAAGTAAATTCAGAAAAATTGAAGCTGTCATTAAAGCTGGATGAATTATAGAGAACTTGCTGAAGCAATTGACCGTCCTTATAATACTATTCGTAAATGGCGTGGAGAAATTACTAAGATTTCCGGAAACGAATTTAATCGAATTAAAGTTAGAAACGGTCGAGGGCGGAAAAATAGAACTGCTTATGATTTCGATGATCTAGATGTGAAATGCTTTAAAGAGTTTGATAGATTGCTAAAAACTGGGAAAAATAAAGTGGAAGCAATTCGTGAAGTCTTTGGGAATAAGGAAGTTGAAGAACTCCAAAAAGAACAAAGTGAGCTTGATACTTTGAGAACAAATACAAGTGATCTAACTGAACGCATAAAAAACCTCGAAAATAGGGGATTAATGAATAAATTAAAAAAGAAATAATGGAGGTGCTCTCATGGCACAAATTAAAATCAATATTGAAAAAGCAGACCAAGAAATTTTGGAACAAATTAAGAATGCAAAAGAGTTGTATGTCAATGCTGAACCTGTAGAAAAAACAAAATGGGATAGCGAAACAAAAACCTCTGTTCCTGACGGTTATCGCACAGAGATTCAAATTATGGATACGGGTATTCCGATTTTCCGTCAAACCTTTTTAGTGAAAACCATGGATAAACCAGCAGTTTCCATTAATGATAAAATCGCTTTAGAAGTGACGAATAATGGGTATTATTTTACCAAGAATGAAGTTATCCCTTGGTATTCAGGTATTTTGAAAAAAGCAAGTAAGGGACAAGAATTAAATAAATAATAAATAAAATCAGTTTCAGAGAGTGCGTTGTGGTCTGACTACGTAGCCTGTCGCCCTCCAGGCGATAAGGGCGAGTAGTCAGAAGCTCCGCTAACAAGGCACTCTCGATAAGAAACTGATTTTATAAAATTAAATTTTAATTAAAAAGATTGTGAAATTAGCTTGACTTTGTAGCAAAAATCGCCTGCATAGTATGTAATGGCGAATGACTTTTAATTGGTATAGTTAATAATGCGCACCCTGTAACTCCGTCTAGGGTGCGCGAAGCGAGGATTGAAAATAAAGGAAAAAATAGAGTGGTTTTTACACAGGGGGTACTTTTGTGTAATTGTTCCTCAAAACAGAAACTATTCTGATAATTTGAAAGAAAGGGGGTAAAATGGCCAAAAATGATAAACGATTTAGAACGTGGAACGTCACATTAAACTATGATTATGAAATTCATGACGACAAAGGAAATTTAATTTCTGCTATCACTCCAGCAGAATGGAAAGCTAAGATAGAAAGATTAATTGCTTTTAATACTGATGATGGTTGGTGTGCTTACATTTTTCACGGAAAAGATATTTTAGAGGATGGTTTACCTAAACCACTGCATGTCCATATTTTGAAAAATTTTCAAGAGGCAAAAACACAAACAGCGGTTATGAAAATGTTTAGCGTATCTCGTGAGGCGAATTGTACGAATGCTCGAAGTATTACCAGTTCCGCTAGATATTTAACACATAGAACCAGTCAAGCAATGGATGACGGCAAACATCAATATAATATTGATGAAGTTCAGACTATCAACTGTGATTATTTTGAACTCATTAAAAATAAGTCAGATAGGACGATTTCTCAAAAAGAAGTGGATGAAATTGTCATGGGGCTGTCAATAGATATTGGGAATGGTAAATTATACTGGTTAAAAGCACGTGATTTATTGATAGATAAATTTGATGAAATTGAAGGGATAAAACTTTGGAATAAATACAGTCGAATATTTGAAAAAAACTTTAAAGAGTATATTCAAAATAAGGCAGAAGACTATAAACTAAAAGGACGAAACTTGACTACTTTCTTTATTTGGGGAGATAGTGAAGTGGGTAAAACCTGGTTAGCCAAGTGTATGTGCTTATTATTATCAGACCATATTCACATGGTGCCAGCAAGTGGGAAAAATAAAACGTTTGATATTGCTGGGCTATATGATGGAGAAAAAGCTTCATTATAGAATGAAGTTAGCGGTTTAGAACTTTCAAATAAAGAATTTCTAGATCGTTTTGACCCTAAAACTTATAGTCCTAGTAATTCACGAGGAAAAGATAAGCATTGTTTATCAGATTATTTCTTTCTAACAAGTACAGATGCCCTAGAAACGGTTGTCAATAATTTAATGCCCAATGAACAGATTGAAGAATTCGAAATTAAGCGGATAAAAAGGCACGAAATTAATCGGAGGCTACCAATTGAAATCAAATGTATCAGCCTAGGCTATAAACAAACAGAATTTGTCATTCGATTGTAC
Source organism: Lactococcus sp. SK2-659 (assembly GCF_020218185.2). Classification (NCBI taxonomy): domain Bacteria; kingdom Bacillati; phylum Bacillota; class Bacilli; order Lactobacillales; family Streptococcaceae; genus Lactococcus; species Lactococcus sp. SK2-659. The sequence continues at coordinate 32,288 of NZ_JAIWQZ020000005.1, read as the reverse complement.
GACCCTAAAAATAGAGATAGATTTACCTTAGGTTCGGTTATTTGTAAAAATATTGAGAGCGAAAATCAAATAAAAAAAGCAGCGAAAGAAATTCTAACGATACTTGGAATTTTAGAAAAAGAAAAAAAGGATTGAAAATATGGAAAAAGTAAAGCCGGTTTTAACACTTGCGGAATGTCTATTTATTGCGAATGGTTGGGTATCTATGCCATTAGAAATTGCGGAAATGATAGCTAGAGAGGCAGTAAATAAGGGTTATATTGATTCATGGCAATATTTTGAGCTAGATAAGGAAGTCTTAGGAAATTCAATGACTGACAAAGAAGGAGGAAATGCTGGGATTGTTCCAGTTGTGGACGGTTTTGAATTTTTGAAGAAACTTGGAGACTTCTCAAAAGCAGAAAATTGGGGAAAGAATACAAGTAAACTCACTCGAATTGGGGATGTTGAGATACTTTTAAGTAATGAGGAGGAAGAAAAATGATTAAAGAACAAAGTAAAAAAAGTAGATTTGAGCTTGAGGGTGTGACGACAAAAATTAAGCAAAATGAATCGCTTAAAAAAGAAATAATGTCAAATCATCATGGTATGGTCTGCGGCAAATGTCTAAAAAGAACTGATATTACAGCACTTGTCAGAAGTGAATATCTTAAAGGGTTAACTTTTGGGACGTTTCCAATTCATTGTGAGCATTGTGGAAGTGAACGAACCGTAACATTAGATTTTAGTGAGTAAGCAGAAAGGATTAGGAAAATGAAGAAAAAAGTAGCACCAGCGGTCGTACAGTACAAGGATTTAGTAGCGCTAGGTTACACAGTAGGAGCTTCTCGGAGTGTGATAAAACAAGCAAAACAAATCATGGTAAACAAGGGCTTTACTTTTTATGATAATAAGCGCTTGGGAACTGTACCGCTTGAAATTGTTGAGGAAATCTTGGGGACTAAAATTGCATGAGTAAAACAAGCTATACAGGAGTAACCAAAGACGATAAAACAGGTAAATATATGTATTATTTCAAAGCTGGAATAGACCGAGCCACAGGAAAAGCTTATCAAGAACGTCGTCGAGGCTTTAGAACTGCAAAAGAGGCACACGAGGCACGAATAAAAGCAATGAAAAAAGTGCATGATATGGGCGGTATGGCTTATTCTCAAATGTCCTTTGAGCAATTCATAGATGAAATTTATTTGCCTGATTTTTTTGCTCGAGTAACGGTCAATAAGAGATATAGTCAAACTTTTGAATTTAGACAAATGAAAGAATTTTTTGAAAAGAAAAAGCCAAAAGATATCACCATTTTTGATATTACTCGATACAAAAATTTCTTGTTAGAAAAATATTCTAAAAACGGAGCAAGAAAGAAAATGGGCTACTTGATTACTGTCTTTAATTCAATCAGAAACTATGGATTGGTACGTGATAATTTGGCTCAAAAAGTAGGGAATATTCCATTAGAAAAGATTGACATAGACTATTGGACGACAGAAGAATTTGAGAAATTTATCAATAGCTTAGACCGCTCTGATTATTTTGAGCATTTCATTTTCACAATGATTTGGCTTTACTTCTTTACTGGTATGCGTGTAAGTGAAGGGCTTGCTCTATATTGGGAAGATATCGATTTAGAAAAGAAGAAGCTGAGTATTAGCCATAACTTAGATTTTGCGAATAAGAATAACTGGGAAAGAAAGAATAAACTCAAAACTGAAAAATCAAAACGAGTGATTTCTCTTGATGATACGACAATAGAAGTCTTGAAAGATTGGAAAGAACGACAAAAAGAACTCTCGGAAAAATTTGAATTTGTTCTTTCTTATGATTTAACGCCTAATGATGCTCACTTTGTCCGTGATATGCTTACAAAATATAGTAAGCGTGCTGGTGTTCGAAGAATACAAGCAAAGGCACTGAGGCATTCTCATGCCTCTCTATTAATTAATGAGTATAATGTCACTCCTCTATTAATTCAAAAACGTTTAGGACATACGGATATAAGAACGACTTTAGGCATTTATAGTCATCTTTATCCAAATGCGGATGAGGAGATAACAGGACAGTTGAAAAATCTAATAAACTTTGATTCTTTTGAAAAAAATAAAACAGATAATAATATTTTATAATCTGTTTTTATTTTGTAGCAATGTTGAAAGTTGTTCTATGATAATTTTCAAGTCATTAAGACTTGACTTAACTCTATATCTACTAAAATCTTCGTTTTGAAGTAAGCCAGCACTAGAGTGACTTACGGGGTTACTATTTCTAATTTTATGTGCTTCATTAATTATTTTTGTAATCTCATCAGAAGATAGAAAATTTAGTTGTTTTAACCCATCTATTAACTTTCCTTCTTTATAATACAGCTTATAATTAGGTTTTCTTCCAGAGTCAAATCCTGTACAGAACATAGCGTGAGCAACAAACCTATCAAAATAGTTTTTATAATATGCAAAGGATTCAAGAACTTGGTCTAAGGATTCAAAATACTTAGCTCTAAAATATATGAAATTGAGTATTGTATCCTTACTTATTAAAGGATAAACTTCTTTCTGATTAGTATAAAAAATAATTTTATTTTTTTCTAGACTTTTTATGAAATCAGAAGTTTGATATGCCTTAATATATTCCTTAATACCATGGTCGTCAGTTTTCAAGATAGTCATTAAATCTTTATGATTAAACTTTCTTTGTACCAAGTATTCAATTAATATAATTTCATCAATAATATCATTTGTACCATTTTTGAATGTAGTAAATAAATTATTAAGTAGTCCTTTTATGATATCACCATCTCTTGTATTCAAGACAAGAGTTATGAGTGCTTTTGCAGAATATCTTAGTTTTCTATAATTACTATTTACTAATAAACTAATTTTATTTTTTATATCATAATCCTGTGACCACGTACTTTTATTGTAAACAATAGCGTTTAATATATAACTTCCGTCAGATACTATTTCAGGGTTTTCCAATGTATGCAGGACTTCTTTTTCGTACTCTGAAAAGTCAGCATTAACAGACATATTATTTAATTTATCTAGAAATTCTATTAAGGTATTTTTTGAAAAATATTGCTCAAAATCAACATCTTCGTTATACACAAAGAAATTATACAAATCTGTATTCATTTTAGTGCTTAGTTCACTTGTGGGAGTAAATGATTTTGTTTTTGAAAAATTTATCTCAAGATGATGTTTCGTTGCTTTTTCGCATAACAAATTATATACTTTATAATTTAAAAAATCTAAATCTTTATTTGCACATTTTATGAAAATATGTAAGTCATCTACATATCGAACTAGTTTAAAACTTTCGATTTCAACTATCGTTTTTAAGGAATCAATAATTTCTTTATCAAAGTCATCTAGATACACAACAGTATTTAAAAAAGAAAGACCTGAATTTCCATCAACTATGGGCATTCTTCCTTGTCCAATCATTTTTATTAGGGAAGAGTAGACTAATGCACTTTTCGGATCTAATTGGTCTATTTTATTGAATAAGTTGTCTGTATCTACTAGATGAAAAAATGTTGAAAAATCTGTTTGAAAATAATAATCAAACTCTTCTTGACAGGCATTAAGTTCAGTCATATAAGCGTTATAACTTTGTTTATAATGTGCAGTGTTTTTTTCTTTTTCAAAAGAACCTGAAAAATATACTGACATATCATTAGTACGCTTTTCAACATATATTCTTTCCACTTGCGAAGCAATTGCTATTAAAAATATATAGATGATTGGAGATACAATTCGAGTTTGTCGGTATGCTCCATGGCTCTTTTGAATTGTCCTATCGTAGAATGAAAGGTTTTCTTGATAAGTCAGAAACTCTCCTGACTTTATATATGAGTAGAAAAAATTTTCAGAAAGTAACTCTTCCCAGCTGGTTTCACTTAACAAAAAGAAAGGAAAAGTTTGAAAGTATTTATTTTTGGCACTTGGTGGAATGTTTTTAATCATATTGACTGCACGTTCCCAATCTTGATGTTGCAAAGTTATCATTTACCTACTCCCTGTTCTAAAAATCTATTTATTCTATTTTACCAAAATAAAATAGCTAATTATTAATTGGATACCATTTCAGCTACCAAAAATAAAAAACAAGAACTTCAATCCCTATGAAATATGAGGTTAAGTTCTTTTTTTATTGCGATTTGTAATGAGGGGGTGTACAAGTGATACAACTTTAACTATCCTAGTGGTGTCAAGGGTGTAGCTTGTATCACTTGTTATACTAAGTAGTGAAATTAAATTAGAGAATGAAAAGGACTAAAATGCCCTCTTTTTGTTTCACGTGAGAATAAAAGTTGTTAAAACTTAGTAGATATCAAAAGTAAACTCACTTAAAACAATGCTAGATAAAATTTATAGAAGCCATAAATCAGCATGTTTAATTAAAGGAATCACAATCCAAAGTATCCGCAAAATATTTGCCTACGTAGTTCTTTTTGACAATAATGTTTCTTTTTTTATCAAGGAGTACAAGAGCAATAAGGGATATAGGAAGAAAGAATTATTTATTATTTAATAATTGAAGCGATGAGGTAAATGTAGTATAATAACCTTATCGGTAAGCGCTTACAAATCTTGATTTATACCAGGAGAAAATCAATGAAAAAATCATGGAAAAAACTTGCTATATCTAGTGGAATAGTATTACTTTTATCAGGAGCTTTAGCCCCTAGCCTTATTGTTAAAGCTGATACAACTGAACAAAAAAGTTCACCTGTGGAAGTTCAAAATGATTCAAACTTATCTGCTGAGTTTGATTTATCTAAGTTACCTCTTATATGGGGAAACTAAATCAGTTACAGATTCACAAGGTAATGTAACATATTTCAAAGTTGAATCTGGTTCAAATCCTATGGCTCGTATTTCAAATGGTTCTCATAAGGTCACTGCTTGGGATGCAGCTTGGCATGTTTCATTTTATATAACAACCAGTGGTAATAAAATTACAAGCGCACGGGATTTAAATTATACGATTGTTGGAGCACAAGTTAATTCGGCATCCTTGCGTGTTGATAATAGCAAACGTGCAAGTGCTCATTTTTCATTTACAACTCCAATATGGAATGTAATATCTTGGACTGGGTGGGTTAGAGCTACAATAAATTCGTCAAATAATCTTGTAGTTACAAGAAATTAAAAAACTCTATTATAATAATATAAAGGAGGTTTTTATGAGATTAGTTTCTATTGTTTTTTTGATAACAGTCATTTTAATTGGGCTGGGTATTTATTTCTTGATTAAATTTTTTAAAAATAAAAAATAAAAAAGAGCTTAAAAATTCTTTTTTATTTCTAAAATTTTTCAACAAAACCTTGAGGGAGAACTTATGAAAATAATTTTTTGTAGCTATTTTAAGCCTAATTACATTTTGGGGCAAAAATAATAAAATTTGGTTAGTGCTGTGTTTTAGTTGTCTATGTATATGATTAACTAATATTGTGGACTAATGTCATCAACAACTTGGTTTAATTTGTCAGAGTCTATGTCAGAGTAGATTGAATCATCGAGGGCTCTCATATCAAGCGTTAATTTACGATTTTCTCCTACAATTTTAAGCATGTTATCTTCATAGGGTTTAACAGAGCCACTTTCAATCTTGGTTGCACGTCGAATTAAGTCATCAATATATTCAGCTTAAGCACTTGTAACAGTTGTATAGTGAGGAGTGGTTACCGCTCATAATAAACCTTTTCATGATTTCTCTTAACTTTGTGTCTAGTTTATTATAACCTTTCCAAAAATATAACTCATTTTGTGTCTAATTATTTGCCTTTAGTACAATAGACAAATGTGTTGATTTGTCTAATAGTTTCGAAAGGGTTTTCTTTACAAGAAGTAATGAAAAGTCTATAATCAAGTTAAGAAGGACGTTTATTTAGTGTCTATACAAAGGAGGCCCATTTATGTATTACAGTAACGGAAATTATGAAGCATTTGCAAAACCTAAAAAACCAAAAAATGTAGAAAATAAATCAGCTTATATTGTTGGTTCAGGTCTTGCTGGATTAGCATCGGCAATTTTTTTAATTAGAGATGGTCAAATGCCCGGAGAAAATATTCATATTTTTGAAGAACTCTCTTTAGCTGGTGGTAGTATGGATGGAATATATAATGAATCACGTGGTTACATCATTCGTGGTGGTCGTGAAATGGAAGCCCATTTTGAAACCCTTTGGGATTTATTCCGTTCAATTCCAACTCTTGAAAATCCAGAAATTTCAGTATTAGATGAGTTTTATTGGTTAAATAAAGAAGACCCAAGTTATTCTAAAACACGTGTAATTGAAAAATGCGGAAAACAATTAGAAAGTGACGGAGAATTAACGTTATCTCGTAAAGCTATTGATGAAATGTTAAAACTAGTCTTAACATCAGAAAGTCAATTAGATGATGTTAAAATCAATGAAGTCTTTTCTGATGAATTTTTTGAATCTAACTTTTGGTTATACTGGTCTACAATGTTTGCTTTTGAACCATGGGCAAGTGCGATGGAAATGCGCCGTTACTTACTACGTTTCGTACAGCATGTAGGTACACTAAAAGATATGTCAGCGTTAAAATTTACTAAATTTAATCAATATGAATCTTTAGTAAAACCAATGATCCATTACTTAGAAGGGCATAATGTACATTTCCAATACGATACAGTTGTCAATAATATTATAGTGAACCGTTCGGACAGTCAAAAAATCGCCACAGAAATTCAACTTACTGAATCTGGTCAAACAAAAGTGTTACCTTTGACAATAGATGATTTGGTCATTGTAACTAATGGTTCAATTACTGAAAGTACAACGTATGGAGATACCGAACATCCTGCACCTCAAGAGCATGAAGTAGGACAAAGTTGGCAATTATGGGAAAATATAGCCAAACAAGATAAATCTTTTGGTCGTCCTTGGAAATTTTATCGTAATGTTCCCGTTGCAAATTGGGTAAATTCAACCACTTTAACGTTCTCAGATGATCAAGTTGTTCCATTTTTAGAATCTATTACTGGTAAAGATCCGCATAGTGGTTCTCTAGTAACAAGTGGTCCTATAACAATTCGTGACTCTAATTGGTTATTAGGAATTTCCATTAGTCGTCAGCCTCACTTTGAGCAACAAAAAGACAATGAATTAATTGTTTGGTTGTACGGTCTATTTTCAGATTTACCCGGAAATTATATTCCTAAAAAAATTACTGACTGTACTGGTCGTGAAATATGCGAAGAATTCTTATATCACATTGGAGTTCCTAAAAATAAAATTTCAGAAATTGCAGCAACAGTGAAAGCTGTTCCTACAAACATGCCTTATATTACTTCTTACTTTATGCCTAGAGCAGCTGGAGATCGTCCAAAAGTGGTACCGGATGGTTCAGCTAATCTTGCATTCGTTGGAAACTTTGCTGAAACAGAACGCGATACAGTCTTCACTACTGAATATTCTGTTCGTACAGCCATGGAAGCTGTTTATCAATTACTAGATGTAGACCGTGGAATTCCAGAAGTATTTGATTCTTCTTTTGATATGCGCATGATTCTAAATGCTATCTATTATCTTAATGATAAAAAAGGATTACGTGACTTACCTGTAACAAAAGTTGAAAAATTTGGATTAGAAGCATTTCTTAAGAAAATTAAAGGAACATACATTGAAGAAATATTAGTCGATCAACACTTATTATAGGAGGAATAAAGATGAAAAAAGGAAAATTATTATTAGCTACTACTCTTGTTGCAGGAACAGTTCTTGGATATTGTTATAGAGATGAATTATTAAAAATCATTCCTATTAATAAGAAGCCAGTTCCAAAATCTGAAATAAAAAATATCCCAGTCTATATTCGTGAAACAAAAACAAAGGGTGAAGGATTATAAAATTTATTTAGAAATAGATAGTAAAAAAAGCTATAACACATAGACTTACTGTAATTAATTTTTTAATGATTAATTATTGGGTTCTATTTCAAAGTCTCCTGTTAAACTCATTTTAGGATAAGAAATAGTAAAAAGAACTCAAAATGAGTTCTTTTATTTGTTTTTTATTTAAACCTTTTTTTAGCGAGCTTTGCTAATGTAACTGGATATTTATCATATCTTGGAGTACTTTTTACACAAATTTACTTTACCACAAAAATATTATTTATCTATAACGACTCCCTTTGGGAATAAAATTTTTACTAGACCAATCAATAGTGACTCTAAGATTTAAGGATAGCATCAAAGATAGCATTTCTGGAGTGAAAATCATAAAATTTTATTTATAAAAGAATTTTCGTAAATTTATTTCACTTTTTCAAAAATATGGTTCAATTTGTATCTAAATTTTTTTGTAGAAAATTTTTTTTATAAAACTTGTATCCTTTTTTTTGATAAAAATAGTATGATTCAATCCATTGATTTTTGGGTTGTCCTAGATGAATTCTTATTTTCGTTTTCCCAAGTTTTTTTAAATAATCTTCCACAAAATAAAGTAATTTACTCCCCAGCCCTTTATTTTTCAGTTTTGACTTTATAAAAAAACGATGTAAAAATACTTCCGATGAGTTTGGAAGTGAAGAATAAGAAATAGAACCAATAACCCTATCCTCTACATCTATTAAAAGCCAAAAACTATCTCCTTTATCAAGGTATTCTTCCTTTATATTTAGTAAGTCTGGATTAATTGCTGGAATCCTACCAATTGAATCTTTAGCTTCTAAAATCATAAATATTAAATCATCTCTATATTTTTCTTCATAAGTTATTATTTTCAATTTTTTTTCTTTCTAAAAAAAATATTTCAGGAATAATGTTAGGCGATTAGAAATAAAATCTCCTTCATTTTACACTAAGATTGGAGACATGGAAACTTTGCAATAAAACTATTGATAGACCTATGTTCCACATCATCTAATATCATTTTTAGAATATCCTTTTCTGTTAAGTCACAATTAATAGTTTTCTCATTACCTAATCTTAAAAAGTCCTTTTCTAACCACCAATGTTTCATTGTTTCTTCTCCCCATAGACTACTCTTATATCTTGTATTGTGACGACGAACTGTTTCTTCAAAAGGAATATCAAAATAATATAGATAGGAATTATATTTAAAACTGGAAACTAAATCAGAAAGCATATTTTTATATTTATGTGTACTTAATATGCCTTCTATTATGATGATTTTAAATCTCGATTTTCCAAATAAGGCAATGGTTTTAATTAAGTCAGCAGTGGGATTATCTACTCTATCTTTAACATTAAGAATTTTCAACCTGATTTCATCTTGAGAAATTAACATGACCTCTCCTCTGGGAAAGCTTTATCTTATTTTTAAAGCCGTGGTTGATTTACCGCTTGCCGAATTTCCACGAAGAATAACTAATTTAGTATCTTGTTTTATATTATTTACTTTTTTCTCCATATTAATTCACCTTTCAACCAATCATGAGTAGAAATTCTTTCAATATATTTAGCCTTAGAACTTTCTTCTCTTAGTTTATCACTTTATTTTTAAAGGGTGAAATAAAAACATTTAGGTTCTGTTGCAAAACATAGTTACCCTTTCTAGAACTGACGTTAAGTCAATTTATTAGAGTCAAAAATTATTTTGGACAACATTATAGAGTCCGCTCAAGAACATTGATAGTAATTTTGCGATAATTTCTGAAAATATTTTTTCAGTCAGATATTACAGAAAATTTATATTAGAATGCTTTTTAAAGGGCTTAAAAGGCAAAACATGAGCTTATAGGACGATTCAAGCATTAAAGGGAGTGAAAAATTCATTTTTCAATTTCTTTAGTGCTTTTTCGTTGGTTTGCTCAACGACAGGAACATTATTTTTTACTTTGTAAAAAATAGAGTTTTTTCAAAACTCAAATAAAAAAGTCCGGTCTGAAATTTTAAAGCCCAAAAATTTCAGATCCGACTTTTTTATTGTTTACTCATCAGATTTTTCAACGGACTAAATTTCAAAATCATCATCACGTGCTTTATGTTTTGGACTTTGATTTTTTTGATAGGCTTCTAATCGCTGTTCTGATTTTTGATAGTATTGAATGTTTTTATCGACTTTATATAAAGTATCTCGCAAATCATCACGTTCTTTTGTTAAGTTTTTAATGGTATCTCTGATAGAGGTATCTTCATAAGGCAAGGTTTTTGTTGTTTCCACGTACTCTAAAATCTTTGTGTCTAGCTTGTCTAATTGATGTTGTGTTTCTTGATAGGTGGCTTTTAACTCTTCTCCTATGGTTTCAAAACTTCTATCAAAACCAAGCCCTTGACTGATTAAGAAATCGAACTCATGAAAGACTTGTTTGAGTTTGATATTGACATTGTCAGAATAAAGAGGGATATTTCCACTTTGTCTTTGTAAATTTTTAGCAACGGTTGCCCCAACCATGATTTTATGGTTTGCCGGACTTCTTTTATCAATATACGAAAAGCGGTCGCCCTTTTTAATAAATATTTTATATTGTCCGTTTTCTAATTTGTCAACACAGCGTGCAGGTATCTTAATCGTTGCTTCATTATCGAATGCAGTATCAATGGTTACAACTAAATCTTTTTCAGTTTCTTTTGTTACTTGCCAATGTTCAAGTAAAATTTCAATTTCTTTTTCTTGTCCTTTTTCTTGAATGCTTTCTTTGTCATTCCAAAGTTTCACGACTTCCTCAACGGAATAACCAATGGTGTTTCTTTCTATCCGTTCTTTGAGATTTTCCTTTAAAAATTTATCATTTTTTAAACTTCTATCTCTAATTTTTTTGGTTTGTTCGCTTCCCTCTAAAAGATAAGTGGTATATTTTTTTGTGTCGTCCACTTTTAAATTTAAGGCTCTTGCTTTTGTTTTAAAATCTTCCCAAGTGTGAGAATGGTTCATTAAAAATTCAAGTTTGTTTTTAATCTCTTTTCGGTAAGAATTTTTCGCAAGATAGACCAAATAATTTTTGTGAGAGTTTCCTAATTTTTGTTCAGGACGGTCAATAATTTTACAACCATACTCTTTAGAGATACGGTCAGAAATTTCTTTCAATCGTTCCAAATCATTTTTTGATTGTTGAAATTTATTTAAAGTCAAAGGGTCAGTTGCATTAAGCACAATATGATTATGGAGGTGTGGCTTATCGGTATGAGTGGCAATAATAAATTCCGCAGAACTTCCTAGATATTCTTTCATGGTTTTTAAACCAATTTCATGAGCTTGTTCAGGCGTTAAATGGTCATCAGGAGAAAAAGATTGGACAAAATGATAACCAAACCTTTCGTTTTTTCTTGGCTTGTTTTTTAAAGCATTTGCCATTGTTCGTGTCGCTAACATTTCATCACAGGTTGAGTGAATATCTAAAATATTTTGACCGGAAACATATTCAAAGTCATTTGTTTTTTCAGGGTTCATCACATAATCAATGAGTTGGTTTAAATCTTTTGAAGAATGAACCGTTCCGTTCGATTGTTTTGGCATTTTAATGACTGTCATTTTTACTCCCCCTCTGAAATATAATGAACGACTTTTTGAATTTTATCTTCCAAATTTTCTAATTGATTTTGATAATCAGACATCCATTCTTTTGTCTGATTATTTTTATTTTCGTTTAAATGTTTAGCAATTTGATTGATATTATTTCCGATACGTTTAAGTTCAGCTTTTGTCGAGGAAATTTCAGAAATAATATTTTTATATTCTGAAAAATCAATAGAAAAAATCTCTTTATTGCAACAAGCTCGTCTTGCAAAAATAGAAAAATTAGTGATGCCAGTTTTTCTCATCATCAATTTAATTCTTTCGTCTTCTTTTTCATTTACGAAGAACCTTTTTAAAATATTTCTCTCACGATTTTTGAATTTTTTCATCTTGTCAACCTCACAAATATCTGTCAACTCTAAAAGCTCAAAATAGGGGGTGAGTGTCTTTAGCGAGCTTCGTAAGTGTGGCCACACTTACAGTAAAAAGTATTCCTCTTTCACTCACAAAACCTAAAATTTCCAATTTTATTTTTGTGAGTTTCAGACGAATCTTTTTATTTTTGGTGGTGTCCCCCAATCCCCCTTTTTGAAAAAAAAATTAGAGCTTAATTTCAAATTCTTTTAAGACATCTTCGTATAAATCTTTGAATTCAAAACACAAATTTTTAACTTCATCTTCGGTCAAAGTTTGAACATATTTTTTTGCGTGAATGTAATGATTTAATTCTTCTTTATCAATTAAATCTAATTGTTCATGTATCATTTCTTCTAACATCTCTATCAATACTTTTTTTGGAGTTGGAAATTTATTTGTCAGTTGAATGGCTTCTAAAATTTCACGTCCATAAAATTCAGTTTCTGTAAAATCTTCGCCTTGATAATTAATCATAATTCATTTTCTCCTTTGATTTTATTGTTTGAAAGTTTATCATTTTTTAGTTCAGTTTCTTGTGGCTTTTTTTCAGATAACTTTGTTTTTGCCTTATCAATTCTTTCTTTCATTGTCATTGATTTTTTGGAAAACTTTGCAACAGAACCGTTTATGATATAATATTCGAATATTAAAATGTCAAGGAGATTATATATGGTTAATTTCGGACTAAAATCAAGTTCAGACCCAAAGCAATTAGAAAGTCGACTTAAATATCATCCAGAAGTATTTGAGTTTTATACTTCCGAAAAAGATTTCACTCCTGAAGGTTTAGAAAGATTAAAAAATTCGATTGAAGAGGTTAAAAGACTTGCCACAGATAAAATTATACTTCATCATCCAATGATGTATAACGGAGATTTTTTAGAAGTTATTGTTCCAGAAAAAGAAAAACCAGAATTATATTCTTTTTTGATGAAAAGTACAAATGCTCTCTTACAACTTGCTTGGGATTACAACATTGAAGTTCTTATACATGGGTCTTACGGCCAGCAAACACAAAAATTCTTATCAATGTACTCTGGAATAGAAGTAGCTCGCAACTATTTGTATGATAAATTAGATGAGTTTCAAGAATTAGGACAAGAGCATATTATGTTCGAAAACTCTATTTCTCCTCTTTTCTATTTTGGAAATAAAAAAGAGGATGAATTTATTTACAATAATGGTTATAGACTTGCCTATGATACATCACATGCTCTTATAAAACTACAAGGAAATCAAAAACTATTTCTTGAATCATTGGAAAGACTAAAGAAACACATTGTCCATTATCATTTAGTCGATACTCTAGGAAAAGAACATGATAGTTTGGTGTTAGGGAAAGGAATCACAAACTGGAGCAAAGTAATCCCTCTTTTGAATTCTGAAGCTTCTAGTATCTATGAAATTGATTTGGAAGATCTTAATAATCCAAGAGAGCAAGTGGAAAGTCATCTATACGTTCAAAGTTTGTTAAAGAAGTAATAAAAATTAATAGAATCTTTTTTACTACACAATTTCTGTTTTCTTTCCGAAAAATAAAATTTTTAGGAAACTTATATTGTCAGCTCATAACTTAATAATTGTGAGCTGGTTTTCTAGTTTATTCTAAAACTTATTAATATATCTATAAATTGTTGTTCTTGAAACTCCCCAAGAATCCGCAATCGACTTAATTGGTGTGCCACTTTCTACCAAGGTTTTAAGAAGCTTTACGTCTTGCTCTGAAAATTTCTCAGGTCTTCCTCCAAGTCTTCCTCTTGCACGTGCGGCTTCTCTACCAGCGGCAGAGCGTTCTAAAATAAGATTTCGCTCAAATTCCGCAAAAGCCGCAAACAAATGAAACATCAATTGTCCAGTCGAACTTGATTTATCCATTGTGATATTTTCTTGCAAGCTATGGAAGCTTACTCCTTTATCATTAAGTGAATTAACTATGCTAATTAAGTCCTCCATATTTCTTCCTAATCGATCTAACCGCCAAACAACAATTGTATCTCCAGAACGAGAAAATTCGATGGCAGATTTTAAACCAGGTCGCTCTTTTTTACTTCCTGACATATGGTCAGTAAATATTTTCTCACAATCATATTTTTTAAGACTATCTTTTTGTAAATCCAAATTTTGAAGTCCAGTTGAAACTCGTGCATATCCGATATTCATTTTATTCTCCTTTGTTCTAATTTATTGTATCATAACTTAAAAATATATATATAAATGAACATAGAATAAATTACGGGTTAATGAACAAGAAATGTAAATAATTTTGAGAATTTTAATAAGAAAAGAAGAGTGTTCAGAAAATGACCATTTTCTGAACACAATATAAAAAAAGAAAAACAATTATTAACGCTTTTCTTTTTTATGTCTAATTATTTGATAATAGTCCAGAACGAAATTGTGCCATAAATTGAGTCAAACCCTTAACATCATTCGTACGCCAATATGCACCATTTTCTTGCCAAACTAGTCCATCTGCAAATTTTTTTAGCGATACTAAAACCTCATCATTTACTGAATGATTTCTTTTATTTTATTCCAAAAAATCTAATGCTTCAGCAGGCGTCTTAAAGCCTTCCTTTTTACAATATAATTTCGCTAAAGAAATCATTTCTTTCTGTCTAATCTGTTTTCGTTTCGCTCTAATCTTCGCTTCTTTTGCTTTCAAATCCGCCATTTCTTTTGCCAATATTTCTCTATTGTTCATTTTGATTCCTCCTAAAAATAAGTCATATTTCTAGTTTAAAATATTTATTTTACGAATAGAGGATTTGAACAACGAATGACACAAAAAAAAAAAGAGCAATCATCATAAGATGATTGCTCTAAAAAACTGTAGTATTTTTGGCCAAATTTTTAATTTTTTCAATCCAAATTAAAAATTTGGGATACTCTATTTTTCAAAAAACTTCTAAAGGTTTGCTCAAATTTTAAAATAGTACGTCTATCACCAGTAGAACCATAGCGCATATTTGCAACAAGATCATAAGTGCATAAACGACCATTCATTTTTAATTTAACTTTGAAAACAGGCATTGAAGTACCTGAATTTGTTTCTAAAAAAAAGGCTGCATATTCATCTGGTTCTAATGAAATTTTGTTTTGACCTCTTATTTGTACCTGTTCAAACATCTGTTTTTCAACGTTTTTTGCAGAAAAATCTTCAATGACTGGAGGATTTTCAAGCATTTTCAACAATTTAATCTCCAATGGTTTTTCTTCGCAACCAAATACCCAATAATAAGATGGAGAAGTACTGTTAATTTCATGACTATCGTACAATTCAACTCTTTGTTCCTTTGAAAAATCATCGAATTCATTTCGATTCATTTTTTTCACTATTACTTTCTCATAAGAATTTTTTTTATCAACAAACCAGATCCACATAGATCCTAAAAATAAAAAAATAAAAAATAAGATTCCCCAACCTAATCCATCTAAACTAAATAATTTAGCAAAGATTTCTTGTTTAAATATCCACAAAACAATTTTCCTCCCACTTTAAAATAATGGTTCTGTTGCGAAGTTTGAAAATCAAACGCATTCTCTCTGAACTCCAAATATCTTAGGCTGGTATTCCCATTAATACCTTGATTTCAGTAGACACCGAATAATTGATTTTGAAATCTTTTCTTGAGAAATTGTGTAAATGAACTTGGCATGATCACCTTCTCCTAACATTAAAATCTGTAATTACATAAACTGATGACGACAGAAAAATTTAACTATTATCGACCCACATCTCGCATTGGCCAATTACGGTAGCTACTGCATCATCCATGCCTTCAGGTGGATATTTATACTTTTTAAGAAGTCTCTTAACCATACGCCTCATCCCAGCTCTTGCAGATTCTTTCTTCTGCCAATCCACTGTTCTACTCTTGCGTAACAAGTCAGTTAATTCATGAGCCAACGAAACGAGTTCATCATTCTCATAAAAATCCTTAATTGCTTCTGGCTTTGTAATAGCGTCATAAAAAGCTAATTCTTCTGCAGTTAGTCCCAAGTCGTTACCTTCTTGACTGGCATTAGCCATATCTTTCGCCATCTTCATCAGTTCTTGAATGACTTCCTCATTCGAGAGCATACCGTTAAGATAAGCTTTCATAGCACGAGAAAGCATGTCAGAGAATTTTTCTGATTTCACTAGGTTTGTACGTTTATACAGTGAGACTTGCTCAGCAATTAGTTTCTTTAGTAATTCCACTGCAAGATTCTTTTCCTTCATTTTAGAAATTTCATCCAAAAACTTAGGATCAAACAAGGAGAAGCCAGTGTCTATATCTGAGAATAAATTGATTACTCCCTCACTCTTGATACTAGACTTCAACAGTTCGTTGATACGCTGATTGATTTCCTTCAAAGATAAAGGTTTTCTATCACCTGTGATGCGTGTCAACAAAGTACGAACTGCTTCAAAGAATGCAGCCTCGAATCGCTGTTCTGGCGTTAATAAAGAACGACATAATGAGAGGGCTTGGCGAAGCAAAAGTGCTTGTTTGATATATTCCTCTTTATCCTTTTCTTTATTAACCGCAGAAAGGAAGTTAACACCTCTACTAATCGTTTTAGCACGGGTCAAATCTGTGGCAGAATCGTCCATGAATTTGGAGTAGTCAAAGCCATGGAACATATCTCGACAAACTTCTAGTTTTTCGATAAATTTTGGCAGAGCTGTCTCAGCAATATTTGGGTCTCCAAAGTTCCCCTTATCTCGTTTCGTATAATCATTCATGGCTTGTTTCAACGCACTAGCAATTCCCACGTAGTCAACAACTAAACCACCTTCTTTATCTTTATAGACACGATTTACACGAGCAATAGCCTGCATCAGATTATGACCACTCATAGGTTTGTAAACATACATAGTTGCCAAACTAGGAACATCAAATCCAGTTAGCCACATATCTACCACAATAGCTAATTTAAATGGGTCATCATCATTTTTAAATTTCTTTGCCATTTCGTCTTTATGGCTCTTGTTTCCAATGATGTCATGCCATTCTTCGGGGTCATTATTTCCAGAAGTCATGACCACTCCAACTTTTTCAGTCCAGTTTGATCGCTTTTCAAGAATCTTATGGTAAATCTTCATCGCAATTGGGCGAGAGTAGGCAACAATCATAGCCTTTCCAGTTAGTTCCTGCGCACGATTGTTTTCATAGTGGTCAATAATATCGTCAACTAATGCATTCAGTGTCTGCTCCGCACCAAGAATTGAGTCCATGCGTCCCAGTTCTTTTTTGCTTCTTTCAATTACATGGTACTCTGCCGTTTCCTCCATGACCATATATTCATTATCAATGGCTTCAAGAACAGACTCATCTAGTTTCAAATGAATGACACGGCTCTCATAATAAACTGGGCGAGTTGCTCCATCTTCTACCGCTTGAGTCATATCATAAACATCAATATAATTGCCAAACACTTCAGTAGTTGATTTGTCCTTATTAGAAATTGGTGTACCAGTAAATCCGATATAAGTAGCGTTTGGTAAGCTATCTCGGATTTTTCTTGCCGTTCCGATTTTCACTTGGCCAGTTGTTGCATCGACTTTCTCCTCTAGCCCATACTGTCCCCGATGCGCTTCGTCAGCCATGACAATAATATTCCTACGTTCAGAAAGAGGTTCATCTGACTCTTCAAATTTTTGCATGGTAGTGAAAATAATTCCATTTGCTTCTCTACCATCAAGCAGTTCTTTTAAATTTGCACGGTCAGAAGCCTGGATTGGTGTCTGACGAAGAAACTTCTCACATTTCGCAAACTGTCCAAAAAGCTGGTCATCAAGGTCATTTCTATCTGTAAGTACAACAATGGTTGGAGAATTTAATGCTTGTTGCAATAAATGAGTGTAAAAGACCATCGACAAGGATTTACCACTTCCTTGAGTATGCCAAAACACTCCGCCACGGCCATCTGTTTCTGTCGCTTTTTTGGTCGAGTTAATCGCTTTTCTCACTGCAAAATACTGATGATAGGCAGCTAAAATCTTTGCATCGTTAGAGAAACAGATAAAGTTTTGAAGGATGTCAAGGAATCGCTTTTTGTCAAACATTCCTTCGATGAAGGTGTCAAAAGTTGCGTACTGCGTATTTTCATAACTACCGTCAATGGTTTTCCATTCCATAAAGCGGTCTTCACCAGCAGTAATTGTGCCAGCCTTTGAAGTCGCCAGGTCACTCATGACACAGAACGCATTGTATGTAAAAAGACTTGGGATTTCCTTTTGATAGGTTTTAAGCTGTAAAAAGGCATCCGAAGCATCCGTTTCCTCACGAGAAGGACTCTTCAATTCAAAAACCACCACAGGTAAACCATTCACAAACACAATAACATCTGGCCGTTTATTGCTATATTCAATAATCGTCCACTGGTTAATGACAGTAAATGAATTATTCTCGATGTTCTCAAAATCAACAATCTTAACTATGCCCGCAAGATGCTCACCATCATGAAAATAAGACACTTCAATCCCATTTTGCAGATAATTCATGAAGACTTCGTTCTTTTGCAGAATCGATCCATTCTCAAAATTTTTTAGCTTATTCAATGCCTCTTGAATAGCCCCTTCTGGTAAAAGGGGATTAATCCGAGTTAAAGCTGGCTCCAGCTCATCAAGATATAACGGCTCTGTGTAATCACGTTCTACATCTGGACCATATTGATATGAGTAGCCTAATTCATCTTGAAAAAGCTGAATAATCGCTTTTTCGTAGTTATCTTCTGCAAAAGCCATGACTTATGCCTCCTTATGCATAATATTGTTAAATTCCTAGTTCATCATAAACTGACTGCTTATAATGATAAGCACCCGTTTTTCCGTCTTTACGATAACTTGCATCTGACGTGGGCCAATTTTCCAAAGCATATTGCATTATCTTACTTCCAAATAGAATAAAGATGCTTAACTTATCATCTAAACTCTTTGGACAAAGGGTATCTTTACTCTTCTTTCCATTTAAAGACCTCTTAGCAATAATCACATCATCCACTTGTGTGTCAAAGTACTCATTAAAAGCAATAGCTTTCAATCCGTCCTGTTTAAATAAATCTCCCGATTTTATTTGAACTGTTGTCGCTCCTATACTTATTGAAATATCGTTTAAGGTATTAGCTCTGTGCCAAGTCAAAAAATAAATAGCAACCAAAACCAAGAGAACAACACCACCAGCAATTAGTCTTAAATTCACTGGAATATCAACAAATATTAGTACGGCAGACAAAATGACAAATAATGTTGCAGAGCGACTGCCAAATTGCCTTATAACTTGCTCATCAAAAAGTGGAACTTTTTTAGTTTTCAAAATGATTAACTCCTTTCTTTCAGTATTTGATAAATCATCATTTAGTGGCTTAATCGGTGACTGAAATTTCACCAGACATGAGTTTTGGAAGTAATGAATCTCTAAGTTGTACCAGCGATTCGTTCGCTACAATGTTTGACTCATATTGTTGCATTATAGTTCCAACAGTATCTTCAAAATCAGAAAGTTCAATTTGTGTTGGAATATAAATAGCAACATTTTTCAAATCAGTTTGAGTTATTAGAGGTTGTGTAGAGCCTCTGTTCATACTTGAAAAGTCAATGCTCAGAAGATTTTGATAAACTAGCTCATAATCATCGCTTTTCAAAACTAATGCATTATCAGACGGCCAACATGGTCTATTATATCTTTGAATTATTCCATGTGTACCAACTCGACCCGTAACTAATATTTTTTCAGAGTATAGTGATTTGCTTGTGTAGCCCATGATTGATGCTGCACCTAAAATAGGGATATCTTCAGTAGCAGTTCGCTCTGAAACCTTAATTGGCGGTCTCTTTCCACTCGAAACTGAGGCTAGGTCTCCTAGAAGCCCATTTGGTACTTGATTACCAAATTTTTCATAAAATATAGCCTTTGCTATCTGCTCTAAATGATGATTTATCTTCCTATTATTCTCGATCTTGTCATCTAATGAGCCAAGGATTTTTGCTATCTCATGTTGTTTCTCTTTATTAGACGGAACTGTAACATCGATAGCTTTTACAGTTTTACCAGAAACCTCCTTAAAGGTAGTTCCACTACCCATATTTTCAATTTTATCTTTATTGAACTTGAGCAAATAATATAAAAACAAATAATCTGTGTCATAATTGGGAACAATGGACTTAAAACCCTGATTAGTTGAAACCTGATTTTCAGCTATAGCCACATACCCAATAGGTGCTCTAGAACTAAACAAAATGGTATTTTTAGGCATTAATCTGGCTGAACTACCCTTCAATCCCTCTTCAGTAATATTTCGTTCTCCATGTTTAATGAATCTCCCTGAAAAGGTAGATAAATCTTTTGGAGTAATCCAAGCAATA
This sequence comes from Lactococcus sp. SK2-659, assembly GCF_020218185.2. Taxonomy (NCBI): domain Bacteria; kingdom Bacillati; phylum Bacillota; class Bacilli; order Lactobacillales; family Streptococcaceae; genus Lactococcus; species Lactococcus sp. SK2-659. The sequence continues at coordinate 12,071 of NZ_JAIWQZ020000005.1, read as the reverse complement.
TCTCCTCCATAATACTCAGGCTTTTTGGTAGAAGGTGTTCCACCACCAACGACTTCACCTAAATCTCCCAAAGTACAATTTTTCCATTCGGACATCTGATCTCTCCTTATCCTATAAACTTCCGATGCGAATTCTTCACATTCGCTTGATTGACCATCGCATAATGCATAGTCGTATCTATCTTTACATGCCCGAGCAGGTGTTGCACCTGCTCTATTGGCATTCCTTTATCTATTGCTCGTGTTGCCAAGGTTCTTCTAAACTTATGAGGATGAACTTTTTGCAAATCAACCCTTTTTCCGATTTCTCGAAGTCTCGTCTCCACGCCACCAATTTGTAATCGCTCATGCGGTTTTCCTAATGTAACAAACAATGCAAGATTGCTATCCGTTCGACTTTCCAAGTAAGTCATCAAGTGTATTTTCGTTCTGGCATCAAAATAAACCAAACGTTCACTACCACCTTTACCAAATACCACACATTCTCGTTCATGGAAATTGATGTCTGCTTGGTCTAATCCAACCAGCTCACCAACACGCATTCCTGTTGAAGCCAATAAGTCTATCATTGCCAAATCACGAATTTCTGTGCAAGAATCACGCAATAATTCCAAAGATTCATCCGATAGCGTTTCCTTGATAGGTTTATCCGTCTTTATCTTATGAATTCTTCGAACAGGACTTTTCAAGATATAATCCTCATCTTCTAGCCAACCAAAGAAACTACTGAAAATGCGACGCATATTATCAATCGTTACCTTGCTTGATTTGCGTTCTTTTTGATAATCTGACAAATACCCACGAAGATTATCAGTATCAATCTCACGTATTGGTATATCTGATTTTGTAAGAAGCATCTGAATAGTTGATTCATAGTACTTGAGCGACTTATCAGAACACCCCTCAACTCTCTTTGCTGACAAAAACATTTTGAGCAGCCCTACGTTATCTATACTTTCTTGAATAGTGTTGTCCGTTCTTTTTACGACTTCAACGCTTTGAAAAACAGCCGACAGTACTTGCGTTAGTTCTGTTAATTGCACTTGACTCAACACCCTTGACATCCTCATTTGTATTTCTGTAATAACCCTATCTTTCATCTCTTCCTCCAAAAAATAGTTTTCCTCTATTTTATCAAGGAATGATGAGAAACTTGTGTACTAAATCATCATTTAGAACAGATGGCACAAGCCATTTTCAAGTCATGGTTTGTGAACTTTGAACCGTTTGGTGGGAACGCACCCTTAGAGTGGAACGAAGTTGACTTTGATGAAATATCAACTGTTCAAAACGGTTACGCATTCAAGAGTAAAGACTATGTTTCTGACGGGGTTCGAATGATTCGTACGACTAATTTTGATAATGGTTATGTCAACAATAATGACTTGATTATGTTGCCTTCAGAGTACTATGGTGATACAAAATATCGTAATTTTATCTTTAAAAAGTTTGATACAGTACTAGTAATGGTTGGTGCAAGTGTTGGGAAAATCAGCTTGGTTACGGAGTTGAATATTCCTTCGTTACAAAATCAAAATATGTGGCGCTTTAGAACAATTAAGCCAGACGTTCCAGAATCATTTGTTTACTTTCATGTTAAAGATATTAATGACAGGGTTCGTGGCTGGTCTAGTGGTAGTGCCAGAGATTTTTATCGAAAAGATATCTTCAAAAAAGCGACAATATTATTGCCAACATCACAAGTGCTTGATGATTTTTCTAAGTTAACAATTCCAATTTTTGAACAGATTAGCATCAATATCTTAGAGAATGATAAGTTAATCAAAACAAGAGATTCATTATTACCAAAACTCATGTCAGGTGACCTCTCAGTCACAGATTAAGCCGCTAAATGATGATTTATCTTCTTGTTTTCAGCAATTCTGTTATCCAAAGCACTTAATAAATTGGATACTGCTCTCTGCTCTTTAAGACTAAATTCAGGAAGTTCTAGTTGTTCAAAATCTCGTTGATACAGATGGGGGATTACACTACCTTCGGTTCTCGACTCGATAAAAGACTTGAAAAACGGGGAAATTAAATAATAGTATAGAAATTTCGTATCCCATTTCTCTGGATTGATATTTCTTACAACAAAGAGTCCTGATGCAACAGTTGTTGGCTTGGTTAACTCATCAATCAATGCAACCTTACCAATTGTGCCGTCTTTGGTAATAACGATATCACTAGACTTAAGCATAATCTCTGGCGATTCATCGTAACGCTCTTTTGTTATATAGCCAGTCTCTCCCCAGTCAATCCCCCCTTCTTTAACAGACTTACCATTAATAATTCTAAAGTCACTATTAGGTAAGTACTCCTCTTTCTTGAGTCCTTTCCAACCAATACGCCCTTTGATATACAAAGAGTCAATGATTTTGCTGTATTTTATTTCTTTATTCAATATCAAATCCAATCGCCCCCAATCGTTCTTTGATTTCTTTCTCCAATTCATGAGAACGTGCAAACATTTCTGAAAGCTCTGAGGTTAGTCGTTCCATCTTTTCTTCAAATGGTTCATCGTCTTCCTCTTGTTCTTCAATTCCAACATAGCGACCTGGAGTTAAGATGTAATCCTGCTTCTCAATATCTTTAGTTTCTACAACGGCGCAGAAACCTTTGATATCTTCTAAGTCACCATTTTGAAAAGCTTCAAAGGTATCCGCAATTTTATTGATGTCATCATCGCTAAAATCACGGTGCTTACGGTCAACCATCTGACCCATTTTACGAGCATCAATAAAGATAGTCTTGCCTTTTTGTTTCTTATCACGAGAAATAAACCAAAGGCTAACAGGAATCGTAACACTATAAAAGAGGTTAGATGGTAATGCGACAATTCCTTCTACCAAGTCAGCTTCAATGATGTTTTTTCGAATCTCTCCCTCACCACTGGTCGTAGTTGAAAGTGACCCATTTGCCAAAACCAATCCAATCTTTCCTTTCGGTGCTAGATGAGAAATCATATGCTGCATCCATGCATAGTTAGCATTTCCAGTCGGTGGAACACCGTACTTCCATCTCACATCATCGGTAAGACGTTCGCCACCCCAATCTGAAATATTGAATGGAGGATTTGCCATGACAAAATCAGCCTTTAATGTTGGGTGCAAATCATTATGGAAAGTGTCTGCTTGGTGAGCTCCAAAGTTTGCCTCAAGTCCACGCAGAGCCATGTTCATCTTTGCCATTTTCCAAGTGTCAGGATTTGCTTCTTGACCATAGATAGACAAATCATTGATATTTCCGCTATGTTCTCTTACAAATTTTGCAGATTGTACGAACATCCCACCAGAACCGCATGCGGGATCGTACACTCTGCCCTTGAAGGGCTTAAGGATTGCAACTATTGTTTTTACAATACTGGATGGTGTATAAAATTCTCCACCATTCTTCCCTTCCAAAGCGGCAAATTTCTCGATGAAATACTCATAGGCACGGCCTAACAAATCTTGCTCTTCATTTTCACTGTGCATTTCAATATTTGTAAAGATATCTACTACATTGCCTAGAACTCGTTTGTCAATATCTGGGCTTGCATAAATGATAGGAAGTACATTTTTCAAAGATTTATTTTCTTTTTCGATTGCACGCATCGCTTCATCAAGTTTTACGCCGATTTCTGGCGTGTGAGCACTACTTGAAATCATGCTCCAACGTGCTGTTTCTGGGACAAAGAATACATTTTTCTCAATATAAGCATCTCTATCTTCTTCGTCTCCCTCATAGTAATCCTCAGCGTTTAATAACTCTTGATATCTGAAATCAAAAGCATCTGAGACATACTTTAAGAAAATCAATCCAACTACAATTTTTCGATAGTCTGAAGCTGATACATTTCCCCGCATAGCATCTGCTGCCGCCCATAATTCATTTTCAAAACCAATTTTTGCATTTGTCTGTTTTGCCATTCTATATTTTCTCCTACTTGCTTATTTTTTCTCTGGAATAATCTCAAAAGCAGCTGATACTGGCAACTTCTGATAAAACGCTCTCTTTATATTATATTCCTTTTGTCGTAATTTCTCTAACTCTGTTTGTACTTCTTCTAAACCGATTTGATATTCTTGTTTAGCCAGTTTTTGCTCCTCAAGAGTCAACTCTGGGATAGGGAAGTTCTTCAAGTCCTGAAGGCTGATTTGCCGAATGGTTGTCCCTCGTGAAATCCTTTCTAGCAGAACTTTTGCCATAGGACTTTCTAGATAAATTTTTAACCATTCAGGGTCTGTAGTTCTATTTGCTCTAATTCTGATTAGGTTGGCATTGAACAGCAGCGAATCATCATCTTTATCTACCATTCCGATTTTATTTGTTGTACCACGAATACTTAAGAGTAAATCGCCTTTCTCTACCCGATAATCATCAACATTCTTTACATCTGATGTAACCCTGACTAATTCATCATAATTGATTCCATCTTCTGTGATGTCTGATATTCTAATGACTTGGTACTTTCCGTTTTCACTTTCAGTGGCACGAGTATTATTAAAGCCTCTACTTAAACTTGCTACTTCACTCAGTTTTAGAGTTTTAATTCTATCTAGCTTATTGAAATCTGCTTTGACCTCAAGGCCATCGAAATGATAACTATCCTGAACAACGTATGAATCTACTACAAGGTCACCGTTATGGATATCATTTAGATTAACAGTCTCCGAAAATCCTTTAATTGATTCTTTGTTTCCATAAACAGTAGAGATTTTGGAAATCAATTCATTTGACAAAACCCGTTCACGGCGATTGACAACCGTCACCATATCTTCGGTCACTTTGATGAACTGAACTCGATTTTTTGCATTCTCCTTCTTATTGGTGTTTAGCACTAATATTACTGTTGGAATCATCGTGTTATTAAACATACCATTAGGTAAAGAAATGACGGTTTCAATAAAATCAAAGTTAAGAATAGATTGGCGGATGATTCGATCTGGCCCACCTCTAAACAATGCTCCATTTGGAACAACAATCACAGCTTTTCCATTATTGGGTTTAAGTGCTGATAAGGCGTTGCTAACAAAAGCCCAATCCCCTGCAGAACGTGATAAGGGGCCAAATTTGAAACGGTCATCATTTGATAAATCAGCCTCTACTTTCACCCCAAATGGAGGGACTTGAACGACTTTGTCAAATTTACCATATTTGGGATACTCAGGATTTTGCAACGTATCTCCTGATAAGATAACAGACTTTTCAGCACCATTCACAATTAAATTAATGGCAGCAAACGTACTTAATTCTGCGTTAATTTCTTGACCGACTAAAAGTGATGGCTGATGTTTGATAGCCTCAACAAGAGTTCCAGCTGTGCCTGCTGTTGCATCCAAAACCATATCTCCAGTCTGGATATTGGCTAAGGAAACAATCAGTTTATTCAAACTCTCCGAGTTAATATGCTCTTGATTTCTCATTGCCTCAAATCCAGAATTTATTAACATCTTAGGACTGTAGTCGTTAATCAGTTTCAGTATTTCTCGATACTTGCCATCAGGGAGTTTTTCAATTAATTCTTTTGTTCTACTTAGAAACTCTTTTAGCTCTGGGATATTGTCTTCTTGCATAATCTCATGTTCCAATGAATCCAAGAAGGCCATTTTATATTGAAGCATTAGAGTCTTAAAAATGTCGTTATTTTTGTATTTCAAATATGCACTTGCAACTAACATATTCGGTATATCAACAGGACTCATAGTGCCACGCCATTCATTTGTTAAGTTTAATTCAATTGCTTGTGTCATATTTTAGACCTCCACCTTTTACTTTAACTTAGTATTCGAAATACTAAGTTTTGTATCTTAAAAAAATATAGCCCTTTTCTAGCCGAAGAATAAACTGATATTTTCTTGATTAAATAAAGTATATCATAATATTGTTTTGATGTCAAATAAAAAATACGTATACTTGAGCTTAGTATAGCTAATACTTTTTAGTGTTTAACCATAAAATATCCTCACTTTAGTTTTCGCAATTCTAAAGTTACAGAAGTTCAAATTTATGATTTGAGCTTCTTTTATTAAAAAAGAAGTTTGATATGACAAGGATTCAAGATGATTTATTCGCTACTGTTAATGCTGAATGGTTAGAAAATGCAGAAATTCCTGCTGGCAAACCAAGAATTTCAGCTTTTGATGAATTAGTACTAAAAAATGAGAAAAATTTGGCTAAAGATTTAGCTGAGTTATCATAAAACCTACCTACTGATAATCCAGAATTGCTTGAAGCAATCAAATTTTATAATAAAGCGGGAGATTGGCAAGCAAGAGAAAAAGCGGATTTTTCTGCCGTAAAAAATGAACTTGCTAAAGTTGAAACTTTAAATACTTTTGAAGATTTTAAAAATAATTTGACTGGTTCTGTTGCGAAGTTTGAAAATCAAACGCGCCCGCTCTGAACTCCAAAAGACATTTGATTCATTCTTTGATAGGCTCGCCTTAAGTATTTATCCATTATTTCTCCTCGTTCTCTTTCAAATGATAATATGCTTAACTCTATTAAACCAAAAGCATAGGAAGGATGTTGAAGGACTAAGAATTTCCCTTAAATATTCCAAGTTATCAGTTTTGGTGTTTATTTCGATTGTTTTTCACTCTAAAAAAAGATATAATATCAGTAAAACTGATATTTTTGATTTAGGAGGAACTATGGAACAATTAAAATTAAATCAATACTTTGACTACTCGCTTGAACCACGTCGTGCCATCCTCTTTCAAGATGTCAAGTCTAATTATGCTTCAATTGAATGCGTTCAGCGAAATTTAAATCCTCTGACCACTTCTCTTTGTGTCATGAGTCGAGCAGATCATTCTAAAGGGTTAACGCTTGCCTCTAGTCCAACCTTTAAAAAGGTTTTTGGTATGAAAAATGTCAGTCGTGCCAGCGATTTACCTTTTCTTATAGAAACACGAAAGTTCAATTATCCGCAATGGTATCGAACACATACAGACATTCATGGACAGCGAACTGAACCAACTTTGCAATATGTCGCTTTTATTGAGTCTTGGGCGAAACGCACGTGGATTGTTCCTCCACAAATGCAGCTCTATGTGGACTATAAAATTGAAGTGACAGATATCCTGACCAATTATACGTCAATTGATGAGATTCACTCCTACTCGATTGATGAATCTTTTTTGGATATCACAGAATCATTGAACTTCTTCTACCCTGAGATTAAAAATCGTTATGAACAGATGAATCGAATTGCTTTAGACTTGCAACGTGAGATTCGAGATAAACTAGGACTATATGTGACTGTTGGGATGGGAGACAACCCCTTGCTTGCCAAACTTGCAATGGATAACTATGCCAAGCACAATGATAATATGAGAGCCCTAATCCGTTATGAAGATGTCCCTAATAAACTATGGACAATTCCTAAGATGACAGATTTCTGGGGAATTGGAAAGCGAACTGAGAAACGATTAAACAAACTTGGAATCACTTCTATCAAAGAGCTTGCGAATGCTGACCCACTTCTCCTTAAACAAAATTTGGGAACAATTGGACTTCAACATTTTTTCCACGCAAACGGAATTGATGAAAGCAACGTAAGAGAAAAATATGTTCCTAAAACAACAAGCTTCAGCAATTCTCAAATTCTGCCACGTGACTATCATAAGCAAAGAGAAATTGAACTTGTGATTAAAGAAATGGCTGAGAACTTAGCGATAAGATTGAGAAAGGGCGGAAAACTAGCAAGCAATCTTTCACTTTATGCAGGTGCTGCTTCTACTTCTGAATACTCTTCTGTTAAGGTTTCTCGCAATATTGAAGCAACGCAAAACACAAAGGAATTGCAAGACCTCGCAATCTCTTTATTTCGTGAAAAGTACCAAGGGGGAGCGATAAGACAAATAGGGATAAGCGGAAATCAACTCTCTGATAGTTCTGTTAAACAACTCTCTTTATTTGAAAGTGTTGAAGAAAATCACTCAAACGAAAAGCAAGAATCACTCCAAAAAGCTATTGATGAGATTAGAGAAACATTCAATTTCCTATCGATACAAAAGGCAAGTAGTTTATCCGAGGGGTCACGTGTCATATATCGGAACAAACTCATTGGAGGTCATGCAGCAAGTCAAGAGAGGGAGGAAAAAGATGTCAGTTGACCGTTCATATAGCCCCTATGAAGTCATCCGTGCTTATCACGATAGAGGGATGATGAAATGGGGCGCATTTGCGACTGGAGAACTCACGGAGGCTCAAAATACTTTTGAAAAAGAAAAAAAGATGATAAGAAAATTCAAGCTTTACCACATCATGTAGTCCTTTATCTTCTCAATCAGTCTTTTTCAAATCAGCTACAAATCAAAGTTAAATATCAATCAAAAAATAAATTAAATGAAGTCTATGGTTTTGTATCAGAATTTATCAATAATCAAGTAAGAGTTAAATCAACGGATAAAATCTATCTCATATCCATTGAACAAATTATAAATATTTCCTAAATAAAAAGGGGCTAAATTTAGCCCCCTTTTTATTTCATCAACAACTCAATCAATTTTTTCTTGATTTCTTGTTCTTCTTCCGTTCCCTCAAACTCTAATTTTTCTAATTGAGTTTCAATTTTCTTTAACTGCGTGATTGGCTTTTTAGCGGTTTTCTTTTGGGGGCTAATTTTTGCCCCCTCTTCTTCTCCACCTTGTTCTTTAGCTTTTCTAATCAGTTTTTGAGCGGTATAATGACTGATACCAAATCTTTCGGCAATTAAGTCCCTAGTCTTTCCTTTAACAGGTTTTCCGTTGATTTGTACCCCTTGTTTTTTGGCTTTATCTAAAATATCCATATAGTCATCAATGATGGCTATTTTTTCTTCTTCTGGCATTTTTAAGAGCGAGCGAGTTTGTAGGTTAGTTTCATGCAACTTTAGTCTTGTTACAAGCTCGTCCTCGTCTTCATCAACTTTCTTAGCGAGAACTTCGTAATCTTCAGGGAGTCTATTTTCACTAATTAGTTTTTTAATAGCATTAAATCGTCTATGCCCTGCAATCAATTCATAGCTATATTTATCACGTTGTTTAACAAGAACGGGTTGTAATAAGCCTAACTCGTCTATGCTATCAGCTAACTTATCAATGTCAACTAAATCATAGTTGTTATTCTCATTTTCCTTTATCTCCTCAATAGGAATATTTTTTGTATTTGTTTTTTTTCGCTTGTGTTCGTCCTTGTTCATAAGGTCTGTAAATCCGAAACTATTACTCATTTTTTAACCCCTTTTTACTATTTCATCAATAAGATTTAAATAATCATCTTTTACTTTAGAACTTTTAGAACTATCAATTAACACCTCATTCTTTAAAGCACTTTCTGTAACTGGCTTAGCTTGATGTCGTATTGTTGTTTCAAATCTATTCCCAGATATTTCTTGAATAAATTGTTTATCAATATTATTTCTGTTGACCATTGTGTAAAGTACGATCACCTCTGTATCTAACTCATAATCATCAATAATTTGATTGATGTTCTTTAAAGTCGTTCTATAACCTTCAAGTGCAAATTTATCAATTTTTATTGGGATGATAATTTCATCACTCGCAATAATAATATTGAGAGTAATTAGATTAATTGTTGGAGCACAATCAATAATACAATAATCATATTTAGAATCTAGTTTCTTTAAAACTTTTTTTACAATGTTTGATGAATTACGATTGAATGAATTTCTTACTTTCAATTCACTTTCAGCAACTGCTAAACTTGAACCAATCATGTCCAAATTCTCACTTACGTTATAAACATACTGGTCAATATCCTCTAGTTTTTCATCAACTATGAGTTCTGCAAAATCTTTATAATCCTCTTTCGAGCGTTCATCTTCAAGAAAAATACTCGTTGCATTAGCTTGCATATCTGTATCAATCAACAGAGTTTTGAACCCTCTATTTGCTAAACCTTTTGCTATATTTCCACCTGTTGTTGTTTTAGCAACTCCGCCTTTTAAGTTTAATAGACTTATTGTTTTCATATTTTCTCTCTATTCTTTATTTATATTTTCATGAGTCTTTGCGAAATGATAAAGTCCCTCTAACGTTTCAAATTTAGTGTTCCCCAATGTCGTTTTTTTATTTCTTAGGTTTGAAATCGTCATCCTAGAAACTTTTATTCCAATTTTTTCGAGTTCTTTCTCAATATACCAACCAGAAAAATTTTCGTCATCATCGAGTAGTCTCTGTACCACATTTTTAATTTCATCTGTTACTTTTTCCATATCAACCTTTCTTCACAAATATACGATACTTGCGAAAACTATATTTTTATAATTCATTATTTCATTCTCAGCCCTCTCACATTTTGTGGTAAACATTCTTACTTTTTCTCTGTCCAAAGGTTTGAAGCAAGAAGTTGTTTTATTTTTACTATACATCTATTGTATTGTAAATTTATATTTACGTCAAGGATTTTTACGGTTTTTCTTAAATTTTTTATATAAAAATAAAGGGGGCTAAATTTAGCCCCCTTTATCAATTAAGAATCAAGTTTAATTCCCTCATTTTTTTGGAGGGAAATTTTGTCGAATATTGATAAGAACAATTAATTTTGATATACTTACTTATATCAAACCTCTCTGGTTTGTGGTAGCTTTTTGCTCTTTCTCTGTCCAAACGGTTGAGAGTAAAAAGTTTTTTTAGAGGAAAAGTTCATTCATATATTCGTTCCAAAAAAAGGGGCTAAATTTAGCCCCTTTTTTTTCATACTTAATATTGAAGGTAAATATTTAGTTTATTTACTATCCCAAGGACCATTCATTGGTACATAGAAATCAGACGAACTATCAAAAACTAATTTATGTATATTTTGAGCCTTATACGTTGTTAGAAATGCTCTGTATTCTGAAAATTTATTTCCAAAAACAACACTCGGTCTAAAATTATTAATCATTTGATTGCTGTCTAGCTTCCAATCGATTGCTTTCATCTCAGCCACTTGTAACAATTCATCTATCGCTACACCACTTTCAAGCAATTTATGAATCGGTTGAAGAAGTTGTATATCATCTAGTTCAAATTGAATATCATAATAATTTGGTAAATGTTTAATTATTCCGTTTTCATCTAAATTAAAATTTACTTTTGATAAGTAATTAAAGTATTCTAATACCATTCTTGCTTCGTTTATAAATGGACTAGCTGTACCAGGAGAAGAAGTACGAGAATTCATAGATATATGATTGCTGCCTGATAAATCAGCATTAAATGGCGTATATGTAAATTCAATAGACTGTATTCTTCGTCCAGAAGTGTGATAAATATAATCTAAATTTTTAACAATTTGAGTTCCTTCAGGAGTAGTTAATTCTGATATTTCTTTAACCGCAGTTTCTAAATATTTTTTACGATTTTTTCTGAGGTCAAATACCTCTTTGGTGTTAAAGGAGTCTTCCTGAGTCTTCAATATTTTAAGTATTTTTTTATCAAAATCATCAATTCTCATTTTTGTACCTTTTGGAAAACTCCTAAACTCGCTTATAAAGCGGTAAACACGTTTGGAGTACTTAGATGGCAGACTATTGTTGATTCCTCTGTTATATTGTAAGTGTTTAACCGTTCTCCAATCTTTGGAATTGATTAAGTCATAAACATATAGCGGTTTATCAATCACATGCCCTTTTGCATCAACTTGTTCTGAACTAATTTGAGCATTAGAAATTGTGAGTTTTACTTCTTTTTTAGTACCATCAAAATCAATTACACTGAAAATATTTATTGTTTTCCATGATTTGGGAGTGCCATCATCATTTGTTTCTCTTACTTGATAGTATGAGAAATTTTTCAATGCCTCGTTTAAATCATACATTATTTTTTGTAGCCGTTTACCATTGTAGAGCGATTTCACACCATTTTTACGTGTTACCCACAATCCACCTAATTCCGCTAATTCCTGATAAGAAAATGTTACTGGTTCACTCCCGTTATAACGGTCTCTCAGCTCTCCAAGTATAGCATAAGTAATATTTTCACTTGCAGCATTTATATCTTCAGTAGAGAACATCTCAGGCAATTGACGGCTGTATTTAATATCTTTTCTAAATTTATCTTCACTATCAAGTTCATCAAGTAAATCGTAACTTTGCAT
>NZ_JAIWQZ020000004.1:0-51941 GCF_020218185.2 Lactococcus sp. SK2-659 | reverse complement strand
GGTTCTGTTGCAAAGTTTTAAATAAAGAATAAAATCCCTTACGGTATCTATGATTTAAGCTGGGATTCCCAATAATACCTTGATTTCAGTACAGACCGAAAACCCGAAGAGAGTGCCTTCTTTTCGGGTTTTCTTATATAATCCTCGGATGGCTTCCATGCCTTTTATTCGTGGAAAATGGACTGTCTATTTTTCTTTTTCCAGATTTGATAGATCAGCTTACCATATTCTTGAACCCAACGGTAAATTGTTGTGTGAGAAACGTTAATGCCACGATCATATAACATCTCTTGAACATCACGATAACTCAAATTATAGCGAAGATAATACCCAACAGAGATAATAATCACGTCTTTTTGAAATTGTTTGCCCTTAAAATGATTCATCTGTTGTCCTCGCATTCTTTTTTATTACATTTTACAATAAATCAGGTGTTATGGGGAACTTTGCAACAGAACCAACCAGCTAATATTTGTTAGCTGGTTTTATCAGATATTAGAACAAAAATAGACTTACCGGAAAACTTTGTAATAGAACCTTAGATATGATTTATCAACTTGAAAGTTGTACTTTCACTACCTATACCTAATTCTCTTAATTTACTGTTAATCTGTTCACTATATTTTTCTAATTCTCCTTCCATCATCACAAATTTTTCTTCAGCCCTAGTTACACAAACATAATGATTATTTTTTTTACTTTCGTCACTGAAGTTATAGTACTTAGCAAAACTAATAACTTGATTAAATTCCAGGCCTTTTGAACCGAAAACAGTCATAACCTTGTGTAAATCATTAGATTTTATAAATGCCGGATAAAAATACTTATTTGTAACAGTATCTAACAATAATACTTGTTCATCATTTGTTATATTCGTCCCAAAGAAATTATTAAAATTAGTAATAGATTCAAAAAAGCTACTCTTAATATCATCTTTAGTTTGATTGGATGATAATGGCACTAATTTCTTTAGAGGTTTTAATAAATTATCAATTTTATTCAGTACCGTTCTCTCTTGCTCTACTCTCAATACTTCAGCGATATCAAAGACAGAATAGTTATCATCCAATAAGTAACAGGCAATTACTTTTAATACATTAGCATTTTCCGATCCGTCATCTAATGGTGTTTTAGGAATAAAAACAAAATTAAATCCTCGTGCATTTAGATTATCAGAAATTTCTTTTGCATCCCTGTTTATATTTGCAATAATTGTTATATTTTTATTTTTATCCAATACATTAGACTCACAAAGCTCATTAATAGAGCTGACATAGTCATTAGTCCTGCAATGAACAACATGAGTTACTTCTTTAGGGTAATCGTTTCTAAACTGAGAATAATTATGTATTAGATTAGCATAATTAACTATTTCAAAATGACTTCTAAAATTAGTTACTAATTCAAATCTTTGCATCCCTTCATTTTCCAATTGATTAAAAATATCTCTCTGTGCACCTCGCCATAGATATATGGCTTGTTTACCATCTCCTACGATAAAAAGATCAATCAATAACACATTTTTTATATACATAAATAGATTATGCATGTCTATGTCAGAGTCTTGATATTCATCCAAAAAAATCATTGCGTATTTTGATTTAAAATATTCTTGAGCCGCCGTACTTCGCTCTAATACTTTTTTTGCTAATTCAAACTTAAAATTTCTTCTAATGTTATGATAAGTTCCTAATTTATTACTCTTTTCTAACGTATTTAGACATCCATCAAAAGAACTAGATTTTACAGAATGCTCATAACTAATCACAAAATCATTATTATACATTTCGCCGAAAGCATCTTTCAAAAATGGTCTTATGATTTCATATTCAATAAAAGAGTCATTAGTCATTACAACAAATTTATTGTTTCCATCAATTTGTTCTGACTTTTTTTTAATTTCCTCTGTAGCCTTAATCGTGAAAGTTATTGCAGCAACTGTTTTATGATCTGAAATTTCATTCAATTTTTTTAGGATTTTTTTAACCATTATTGTTGTTTTACCCGAACCAGCACTAGCAGAAACTATAATATTGCCGCTAGCAGCTAAGATATCTTTCCTTATTTGCTCATCAACAATTTCCATTAGTTCTCCACCAATCTTTTTAAAGCTTTAAATCTATCATGATTAAAAATTTTATGGCACTCATCGTCATTCAAATTATCAATAAGTTTTAACATATTTAGTAATTTCTTATCTTGAAGAGTATCCACAGGATTCTCACCAAAAATATTTTCCAGTTTTTCTGGAATAACCTCGAATAAATCATTCTCTAAATCAACTTTTGAAATGAATATATTATTCTTTTCAAATTCTTTGATACAATCTCCGTTATACTCATATAACTCTCTCTTTTTATCTAAAACCATCCTCTCCTTATCACTTATTATCCAAACTAATTTTCCATTTTCATCATTCGATGAGTAATCAATTGTAATAGCCTCTAAATTTTCTCTATCGATAATATTTAAGCAACGATTGAATCCTATAGTATCAAATGACGTTATATTTCCTCTTTTAGCTTTCAAATCATTGTCAGTTTTGATAATGGGTAGTATTTCTAACTCTTTTAATATATCAAAGTATGGTTTGAATTTAATACCATCTACTAATAAAAGATATCCGCCCTCTAATTCATAAATTGGACTAACAATTGACAATATTTTTTCAAATAATGCCTTCTCTGAAGGGCCCTCTATAAGCAGCACACGATCTGAAAACAATGCCGTAGTTAATGATTCATTCAATTCTTTCTTTATTGATTTAAATTGTTCGGGCACATTATACATACTGGATTTACAGTTAGTTTTGTTTTGCGAGTATATTCTAACAAGAGAAGCATCATCCATTTCATATAATAATTCTGACGAATGAGTGGATAAGATAAAATAGTCATACACAGAATAATCAAACAATTGCTTTGATAATGCTACTTGCATAGAACGATGTAAACTATTTTCTGGCTCTTCTATCAAATAAATGGTGATTCTATCAGAATCGTATTCTTTCGTTAAATAATTCAAAAGAGAATAAGCTAATATTTTTTTCCTGCCATCCCCTGATGTAGGATAAAGTGCATTATCTCCTTCTCTTTTTATATACGGGTGTATATCACTAAAGAAACCTTTTATCGCCATCTCCGATTGTAATTCAATTGTTATATCCTCTTTTTTCAGGTGATGATACTCATCTGTTAATTCCTTTTGAAAATTTTGCATAACTGCCATAGAACTAATTTTCCTATTCATTTCAAACGTCAAATCAGAAATTTCTTGCGAGATATCTATATCTTCACTTGTTAATTTTTTTTGATTAAATAATTTTTTTCTATTTTTAGAAAAAACATAATCTAAGTCAATAGTTGGATCAACATAAATAATATTAAATAATCTATCAATATCAGAAAAGCTACCATTTTGAGGGATTTTATGCATACTATCTAAATTATTACCCCAAAATAATTCTGGAACACCCAGGGCCTCGCTATGATCAAATGTACCTGTAACTTGAAAATAGAATCTGTTTAGCTCTGAACTGTCCCTTGAACCGCCAACTTTTGAGATTATATGCTGTGAATCTCTATCAGTCTGACGATCTGTTAAATCAACTTCGAGACTGATTTTTATGGCATTAGACGTATCTCTATGAAAATAGTCACTTTCATAGAAACCGTCAGATCTTATTTTACGATCTAACAAATATCTTAACGAACAAAGTAAATTAGTTTTTCCGACATCATTCATACCAAATACAACATTTTTATTAGATAAATTGATAGATACCTCTTCAAAATTTCTAAAATTCTCAATCATAAGCCTATTTAATTTCATAAAAAACTCCTTATTAAAATAGAAAATCTCAAATATATTCTTTACGTTTCTGTTGCAAAGTTTCCCGATAAGTATATTTTAGTGTAAAATTGAGAAAAAAGATAGAGAGGACAGAGTAATGAACCATTTTAAAAGCAAACAATTCAAAAAAGACGTCATTATTGTCGCTGTTGGTTACTACTTACGATATAATTTGAGCTATCGTGAAGTTTAGAAGCTTCTTTATGATCGTGGAATAAATGGTTCTGTTGCGAAGTTTGAAAATCAAACGAGCCCTCTCTGAACTCAGAATATCTTAGGCTGGTATTCCCATTAATACCTTGATTTCGGTATCTACTGAAATTAAAGTTTTGATGGGTATACCAGCATAGTCAAAGTATCAGAATGGGACTTTTGTACTCAGTATTGAAACTTTGCAACAGAACCTATTCATGAATATATAATAAACTATTTTTTAAAACATGTACACGACAGATAGACGACAAAAGAACGACAATCTACCGACACAAAGGTAAAACAACAGTTTTGGAGTAAATAATAAAAGCAGTAATTATACTAAAAACTGCTTTTATTATTGTTTTATTTTTCATGTTGTTCTGTTTTGGACTTTTTATTCTTTAGTTTTTTATATTCTTTATTGACATTAGTCCAGAAAGCTGTACGACGGATTGTCCAGAATGATAGAAGTCGATAAGTGTTTCTTTAAATTCTTGTGAGTATCGTTTTGCATGTTTTTGTCCTTTAGATGAATTATACAATAGTGACTCTAGGATTTAAGGGTAACATCACTTTAAAAAGTGATGAAATTGCATGCCATTTTTCATGACAATGCGCACCTACAACCCGCTCCAAAATTGGTGGTTTTTCTGCTTAAAAATGTATCAGAAGTCGGCTAGCCGACAACAAAAAAGGACGGATCTAGTTATCCGTCCTTTCATCACATCAGTCAGTTTCTTCTAGTATTTCGCCAGCTTCTTTATCGATTTCATTTGATAATTTCTTAACAAAAAAATGTTCTGTTCCAGTTAACGGATACTGTCTTTTTACATAAACTTCTTTAAATCCAAATTTGGGATAAAAATCTTTACCTTGAAAATCAAATGTATATAAAAATATATTTTTACAATTACTCCGTATAGCTAAATCTTCGGCTTTTTTTAACAAATCCCGACCTAACCCATTTCTGCGCAAACTCTCATGAATAACTAAATATTCTATATCCATCCAATTACCAAATATTTCTCCTGAAATACCCCCCATAACATTATCACTATCATCTTTTATGTAAATAGCAAAATCTGTTTGATTTGCAGTTTCAAAATTTTGCTTATTATACTTTCTGATCATATTTTGTAATATCATTACGTCTGATTTTTCTGGTAATAATGTTTCTTCAAATTTCATAATTGCTTCCCCCTAAAATAAAATTAAACCCTTACTCATTATTCAATACTTCGCCTGTATCTTTATCAATATCTGCCCGACCTGGAGCTATACTATAAAAGTAGACACAAATACGTGTGTTATAATCTATCGTGAAAGATCTCCTTAGACTTATTTGACTCGGTGCTTTTATCTAAATAAAAAACTATATAATTGAAGTCACTTACTAAAAAAGCCTCATAATAGAGGCTTTTATTTCTCACGATTTATCTAGAAATTTATTTAACTCTAGCTTCTTTATCTGTATTGTCTTCTACTTTGTCTTTTACTTTATCAACTTGTTCAGAGGTGAATTTTCCAGTTGTTTGAGCCGCACTAGTCACTCGATCTTGAATACTTACATCATCTTCTTTTTGTTGCTCTTTCGTTTTAATATCTGTGACTGTTACGTTAACTTCAACAACTTCCAATTCTGTCATTGCCGCAACCTCTTTACGAATGACTTCTTTAATTTTTTCATAAATATCAGGCACATTCTTACGATATTCTGTAACTACTTTCAAGTCTACTGCAACCTGTGTTTTCCCAACTTCTACGTCAACACCTGTTGTAACATCATCAGTATTAATAAGTTTTCCTGTTAAGTTTGAGAAGAACCCACCTTCTACAGAAAGAAGTCCATCCACTGATTCTAATGCTAGTCCTACAATCTTTTGCACAACTTTATCTTCATAAGTCAAAGTCCCCTTAATTTCTGGTTGGGTTTCCTTTGTTTTAGGAGTTTCTTTTTCTGCCATTGTTCCAAATGCTTTCATGTTTTCTTGTACCATAATCTTCTCCTTTTATAATGTTATTTACGATTTATAAATTGATCAATGATTCCTGATTTTTTTAAAAATAGACCAATGTAAATTCCTAATCCAATTAAAAATAAAACCAGAATCATTTTCCAAAATCCAATAGTGAAGATACACACAGCAATGAGTGCACCTACGATTCCCCCTATAATCGGGTATCGATTTTTTTCGAAATAATCCATTGATCCCTCCTACATAACACGTTGTCGTTTAGGGTTATCGTCTTTACTTAATGTATTGACTTTTACTTTAAGTTTAACCGTATGTTCCAATCCAAAGAATTTTTTTAAGCCTTCAATGATTTCCTGTTCCAGAACTTGGGCTTTTTGTGCCACTTCAACTCGAGGAATAATCTCACCTTTTATATCAATTTTTATCTTATTTTTAAAAAGTGAAACAGCGATTTTTGAGTTTTTAAGGTAATCATTTTCTTTTACTTTTTCACCTACAAAACCTTCAATGGCAGACTTCTTCAAAGTTAAATCTCCATTATTTGAAGTGAGTTGTACATCCATATAGGTTCGAGGGTAAAAAAGGATTACAATCAAGGCAATAATTAATATGACTGTTAAAACGATGTTCCCCCAAAACAAATAGTCTGCCATATATTTGCCTATGAAGGGAATGTTACTAGAGGTCGTTGTCCCCCAATCATACTCCATGAAATTGTAATAATCCCACGTCATTGGTAGAACAAGCGTAAGTAAAAGGAGATCAAGGATAATGAGTATTATTTTCTTTCCAGTTGCCAAAACTCCTCCTTTCTTGATCTTAAGATATTAAGATCTAGTGATTCATTCTAGATAAGAAGAAGGAAACTACAGCAACCACAATGACCGCTCCAATAATGGATGGTATTAATGCCATGCCAGCAAGCGAAGGTCCCCAAGTTCCAAGTAAGGCTTGACCTACAAAAGATCCAACTAACCCTGCCAAGATATTAGCAATCCAGCCCATTGAACTTCCCTTATTTGTAATCGCACCAGCGATTAAACCGATTAATGCACCAACAATTAATGACCAAATCATAAGCCACCTCTTTCTAAAGATTATAATATGTTTCTTACTTTAATCTAACACATTTAGAAATCGCATTCAAGGGATATGATTCCTTTTTTTATTTAATAACACCAGTAGTTGTGGTACTTCAAATAACGGTTCTGTTGCAAAGTTCCCCATAACACCTGATTTATTGTAAAATGTAATAAAAAAGAATGCGAGGACAACAGATGAATCATTTTAAGGGCAAACAATTCCAAAAAGACGTGATTATTATCTCTGTTGGGTATTATCTTCGCTATAATTTGAGTTATCGTGATGTTCAAGAGATGTTATATGATCGTGGCATTAACGTTTCTCACACAACAATTTACCGTTGGGTTCAAGAATATGGTAAGCTGATCTATCAAATCTGGAAAAAGAAAAATAGACAGTCCATTTTCCACGAATAAAAGGCATGGAAGCCATCCGAGGATTATATAAGAAAACCCGAAAAGAAGGCACTCTCTTCGGGTTTTCGGTCTGTACTGAAATCAAGGTATTATTGGGAATCCCAGCTTAAATCATAGATACCGTAAGGGATTTTATTCTTTATTTAAAACTTTGCAACAGAACCGTTTTTGGTTTATTCTAAAACTTATTAATATATCTATAAATTGTTGTTCTAGAAACTCCCCAAGAATCCGCAATCGACTTAATTGGAGTACCACTTTCAACTAATGTTTTAAGAAGCTTTATGTCCTGCTCTGAAAATTTTTCAGGTCTTCCTCCCAGCCGTCCTCTTGCACGTGCGGCTTCTCTACCAGCGGCAGAACGTTCTAAAATAAGATTTCTCTCAAATTCCGCAAAAGCCGCAAACAAATGGAACATTAATTGCCCAGTAGAACTTGACTTATCCATTGTAATATTTTCTTGTAAACTATGAAAACTAACTCCTTTATTATTAA
This sequence comes from Lactococcus sp. SK2-659, assembly GCF_020218185.2. Taxonomy (NCBI): domain Bacteria; kingdom Bacillati; phylum Bacillota; class Bacilli; order Lactobacillales; family Streptococcaceae; genus Lactococcus; species Lactococcus sp. SK2-659. The sequence continues at coordinate 43,924 of NZ_JAIWQZ020000004.1, read as the reverse complement.
GTGAGTTTACAATATTAATGAGATCCTCCATGTTCCTTCCTAACCGATCCAATCGCCAAACAACGATCGTGTCCCCAGGACGAGAAAATTCGATAGCGGATTTTAATCCAGGTCTATCTTTTTTACTTCCTGACATATGATCAGTAAATATTTTTTCACAGTTATATTTTTTAAGACTATCTTTTTGTAAATCCAAATTTTGAAGTCCAGTTGAAACTCGGGCATATCCGATATTCATTTTTTTTAACCTCCATTGATATTATTGTATCATAACTTAAAAATATGCGTATAAGTGAACATAGAATAAATTACGGGTTAATGAACATTAAATGTAAATGATTTTGAGAAATTTAATAGGAAAAGAAAAGTGTTCAGAAAATGACCATTTTATGAACATTCAAACATTCACTTGAATATAGATGGATGTTCTGATATAATACATTCAAACAAACATTTGAATGTAAAGGAATGATCGTATGAATAATGAAATTTGTGAAATAACTTGTATTCATGAAGACAAAGTTAATCGTGCTAAATCTAAACTAGCAAACTTTGATACTCCGTCAGTAAGTGGTTTCTTTAAAATATTGTCAGATGAAAATCGACTTAAAATTGTACATGCTTTAGTTCATGAAGATGAGCTATGTGTTTGTGATATTGCTAATATCATTGATGCTTCGGTCGCAACAACTTCACACCATCTGAACTCCTTAAAAAAATTGGGAGTAGTTGATAGTCACAAGGATGGTAAGTTAGTCTACTATTTTATTAAAAATATCAAAATCTTAAATCTTATGGAGCTTGGCGTAAATTTTAAAGAAGAGGTGCTAGCATGAGTGAGAAAATGACCGAAAAAACCTATCGAATAGAAGGATTAAGCTGTACAAATTGTGCAGGTAAATTTGAAAAAAATGTAAAGCAGTTGCCAGGAGTTACGAGTGCAACAGTAAACTTTGGTGCAAGTAAGATTTCAGTAGAAGGCCAAACAACAATTGAAGAACTCGAAGAAGCGGGAGCCTTCGAAAATCTTATCATTCGTGATGATCAAGAAAATGATGAACAAGTTAGATCAAAAGAGTCTTTTATTAAACGGAATATCGCTTTAATCATCTCTCTTGGTTTTATACTTGTTGCTGTGATTTCCCAACTATCATTGGGCGAAGATCATTTATTAACGAAAGCTCTTTATATATTGGCAATAATAATTGGTGGATTTGATTTATTTAAAGAAGGGTTCTCTGATTTGATCAAATTGGACTTCTCCATGGAATCTTTAATGACTATTGCAATTATTGGGGCCGCATTTATTGGAGAATGGGCCGAAGGTTCTATTGTAGTAATACTATTTGCTATTAGCGAAGCTTTGGAACGATTTTCAATGGATAAAGCAAGACAGTCGATTCGTTCTCTTATGGATATAGCTCCCAAAGAAGCTCTTATCAGGAGAAACAATGTAGAGCAATTAGTCAGTGTCGATAAAATCGATATCGACGATATTATGATCATTAAACCCGGACAAAAAATAGCCATGGATGGGCTTGTTATCAACGGTCATTCTTCAGTAAATCAAGCAGCAATAACAGGAGAATCGGTTCCTGTTGAAAAACAGTTAGATGATGAAGTGTTTGCAGGAACACTAAATGAAGAAGGTGTTCTTGAAGTCAAAGTAACAAAAAAAGTAACGGATACAACGATTGCCAAAATCATTCACTTAGTTGAAGAAGCGCAAGGAGAACGAGCTCCTGCACAAGCCTTTGTAGATAAATTTGCAAAATACTATACGCCATTCATAATTATTATGGCCCTTTTGATAGTGGTTGTTCCTCCGCTATTCTTTGGTGGTGACTGGAATAAATGGCTTTACCAAGGGTTATCCATTTTAGTTGTCGGATGTCCTTGTTCATTAGTGATCTCAACACCTGTTTCAATTGTTTCGGCTATTGGTAATGCAGCAAAAAATGGTGTTTTAGTAAAAGGCGGAGTCTATCTGGAAGAAATTGGTCATTTGAGAGCAATTGCTTTCGATAAGACTGGAACCTTAACAAAAGGAAAGCCTATCGTAACGGATTTCATTGCAACCAGTTCTGAAACTGATATAAATTATCTATCGATTATTTCATCGTTGGAATCTCTTTCTCAACACCCATTAGCTTCTGCTATTTTAAACGAAGCGGATAAAACTAATGTGGATTACAAGTCAATACAAATCGAGGATTTCCAATCTATCACAGGTAAAGGACTTACAGGTATACATCAAAACATACGTTACTATATTGGAAGCCCTAAACTGTTTTCTGCATCAGTAATCGAAGAAACAGCGGTCAAAGTACAATACAGACAATTTCAAGAACAAGGGAAAACCGCCATGTATTTCGGTACTGACGAACAAATTTTAGGAGTAATTGCTGTCGCGGATGAAGTAAGAGATTCAAGTGCTGCCGTTATTTCTGAACTCCACAAGTTGTCAATTGAACACACTATTATGCTTACTGGTGATAATACTAAAACCGCTGAATCTATTGGTAAGCAATTAGGTGTGACTGAAATAAAAGGAGATCTAATGCCTCAAGAAAAATTAGATTCGATTAAAGCGTTGCGGACAACTTATAATAAAGTAGCAATGGTGGGCGACGGCATTAATGATGCACCAGCATTAGCTGCATCGACGGTTGGTATTGCAATGGGCGGTGCAGGAACAGATACGGCTCTCGAAACTGCTGATGTTGCTCTAATGGGCGACGATTTACAAAAATTACCATTCATTGTTAGACTTAGCCGTCAAACTCTAAAAGTAATTAAGCAAAATATCACCTTCTCATTAGGTATAAAACTATTAGCTCTACTACTAGTCATACCAGGTTGGCTAACACTATGGATTGCTATTGTAGCAGATATGGGAGCAACGCTTTTAGTAACATTAAACGGATTACGATTGATGAAAGTTAAATAACACAACAAATAAAAGAAGGCATGTTTATAAGCGTGCCTTCTTTTTATGGAAAGGTTATAATAAACTAGACACAAAGTTAAGAGAAATCGTGGAAAGGTTTATTATGGCAAGAAGAAAATTCGATAAACAATTTAAAAATTCTGCAGTAAAACTCATTCTTGAAGAGGGTTACTCTGTTAAAGAAGTCAGCCAAGAGCTTGAGGTTCATGCCAATAGTCTTTATCGCTGGGTTCAAGAAGTTGAAGAATATGGAGAAAGTGCTTTTCCAGGCAATGGGACAGCCCTAGCTGATGCCCAACATAAGATTAAATTGTTAGAGAAAGAAAATCGTTATCTTCAGGGGGAACTTGAACTTCTAAAAAAGTTCCGGGTCTTCTTGAAGCGAAGCAAGTAAAACGTTTTGAATTTCTCTTGAAACATCATGGGAAGATAAAAATTAAGCATGCAGTAAAAGTTTTTAAGGTTTCTCGCTCAGGTTTCTATGAATACATGCATCGTCGTCCTTCAAAACAACAAATGGAGAGAGAAGTTCTCTCAGAGAAGATAAAAGCTGTCTTTCATGAGCATAAGGGACGCTATGGTGCGGTTAGAATTACCAAGGTACTTCATAATACTGGTGTTATGACCAACACGAAACGTGTTGGGAAACTGATGCACTTGATGGGACTTTATGCCAAGGGAAGCCGATATAAATATAAACATTACAACAGAAAAGGAGCTTCGCTTTCAAGACCCAATTTAATTAATCAGATCTTTAAAGCAACAGCTCCTAATAAAGTATGGCTGGGAGACATGACCTATATCCCTACCAAAGAAGGCACCTTATACTTAGCCGTGAATATCGACGTTTTTTCACGTAAGATTGTAGGCTGGTCAATGTCTTCACGGATGCAAGATAAACTGGTGAGGGATTGCTTCTTACAAGCTTGTGGGAAAGAACATCCTCAGCCTGGCTTGATTGTCCATACTGATCAAGGGAGTCAATATACAAGCTCTCGTTATCAATCTACTCTTCGTCAAGTCGGTGCTCAATCTAGCATGAGTCGTAAAGGAAATCCCTATGACAATGCAATGATGGAGTCTTTTTATAAGACGCTAAAGAGGGAGCTTATTAATGATGCTCATTTTGAGACAAGAGCTGAGGCTACTCAAGAAATATTTAAATACATTGAGACCTATTACAATACAAAAAGGATGCATTCAGGTCTTGATTACAAGTCTCCAAAAGACTTTGAAAAATATAATTCTTAAATTCTCTTAACTCCGTGTCTAGTTTTTCGTTGACTTTCCAAATTAATTTCCATTTTCGTGTCTAATTATTTGACATTAGTCCAAGTCAGGTTATAATGATTATAAATTAGTAATCGGGGGCGGGCATATGAATTCATTGATTAGTTTAGAAAAAGTTAATTATCAAATCGCTGATCAACATATTTTACATGATGTTGATTGGCAGATTCCAGCTGGGGCTCATATTACATTGACGGGACCATCCGGTGGTGGGAAAAGTACGTTATTACGGATCATTGCGGCCATGATTTCTAAAACAAGTGGGACCTTGATTTTTGATGGGCAGCCGATTGAAAGTTATGACCCAATCATGTATCGGCGGCAAGTCTCATATTGTTTCCAACAACCGACGTTATTTGGTGAGACGGTGGCAGATAACTTAGCTTTCCCGTACCAAATTCGTAAGCAAGTCATGGATACGCAACGAGTGGTAACGGCGTTAAATAATCTTGGGCTGTCCGAACGAACCCTGGATCAGCCGATTATCGAGCTTTCCGGTGGTGAACGGCAGCGAGTCGCGCTGATTCGCAACATCTTATTCTTACCAAAAGTGTTGTTATTAGATGAGGTGACAGCTGGTTTGGATGAAAATAATAAGCAAATCGTGCACGCCTGGTTACGACAGTTAAATGAGCAGGATCACGTGACAACGATCATGATTACTCATGACGCGACAGAGATTGCTGCGGCAGATCAATTAGCGAAAGTGATTGCTGGCAGATTGGAGGTACACGCATGAATTTAGCAGTTAATAATACGTCGCTATTTTTGGCGGCAATGTTAGTGCTCGTCGCGTTAGGAATTAGTTTGTGGCAGAAACTTGGCTTGGATAGGGACATCGTCATTGGTGTCGTGCGGGCTGTTGTACAACTATTTATCGTGGGTTACTTGCTAAAGTATATTTTCCGAGTCAACAATTTGTGGCTAACGCTGGCGATGATGGGCTTCATTATCTTCAATGCGGCTTGGAATGCGAAAAAACGGGGGCCGGGGATTGACCATGCATTAGCCATTTCGTTATTAGCCATTTTTGTTAGTACGGGGGTAACACTCGGCGTCCTCGTGCTATCTGGTGCGATTAAGTTTGTGCCATCGCAAATGATTCCTATTTCTGGTATGATTGCGTCGAATTCAATGGTCGCAATTGGGCTGGCTTATCGCAGCCTCAATAGTCAGTTTCATGACCAGCGGCAAGGTGTGCTTGAACGTTTGGCGTTAGGGGCTGGTCTACTTGATGCTTCGATTGCCATCGTGCGTGAGGCGATTCGTACGGGGATGTCACCAACCATTGATTCGGCAAAGACTGTGGGTCTAGTCAGTCTGCCAGGGATGATGTCCGGTTTGATCTTTGCAGGGGTCGATCCAGTACGGGCCATTAAGTATCAAATTATGGTCACGTTCATGCTCTTATCAGCGACTAGTTTGGGGTCAATCATTGCTTGCTATTTAGCTTACCGTAATTTCTATAATGAACAAAAACAGTTGAAGTAATGACTCCTGATTGCAGTCCCGCGAGGTACGAACAAGTTAAACGTTTAAATCTCAAAACATGGAGGTAATCTGTCTAAAATAAGAATAAACAGTCAAGTGGCGTCTGTAACATAAAGAAAAACACAGTAGACTATGCTTAGTTTTCTGTGTTTTTTTCTAATTTCATTTAGAGGTGAATTAATTGGTAGTTATTAGAGGTGCCCTTAATTTGACAAATCATATAACTAAAATTAGTCTTCATTAGGATCATTTTTAGCTTCCTCATGCGTTTTATGTACTGTACCAGGGACATGATCAGGGCCTGCATAAATTGAGTAAATTTTCAGAGGTTTGTCACCAATATTGGTTACATTATGCCAAGTATCAGCAGGTACTAAAATTACATCATCATCTGAAACTTCTTGTTCAAATGTAAGATTATCTTCGGCATCTCCCATTTGGCATAAACCTTTACCTTCTTCGATACGGAGGAATTGATCGATACCCATGTGTACTTCTAAACCAATATCGTCACCGGGTTCAATAGCCATTAATGTAACCTGAAGTTTTTCACCAGTCCAAATTGTTGTACGGTAATTCTCGTTTTCTTTGGTATAATCCTCAATGTTAACGATAAATTTTTCTTTGCCATGATCTTTATAATCGAATGTCATTAGAAAGTCCTCCTTGTTCTTAATTAGACTAATTCTAATAATTAATCTATACTATAGTAATAACATAAAACCGTTTACAAAGCAAAGAAAAAGGTTCTGTTGCAAAGTTTTCTGATAAGTCTATTTTAGTATAAAATGAATAAAAATGACAGCGAGGGTATATCAATGAACTATTTTAAAGGTAAACAATTTCAAAAAGATGTGATTATTGTCGCTGTTGGTTATTATCTACGTTACAATCTAAGCTATCGTGAAATTCAAGAACTCCTTTATGATCGTGGGATTAACGTTTGTCACACAACTATTTATCGTTGGGTACAAGAATACAGTAAAGTCCTCTATCATCTCTGGAAAAAGAAAAATAGACAGTCCTTCTATTCGTGGAAAATGGATGAAACTTATATCAAAATCAAAGGTCGTTGGCATTATCTCTATCGTGCAATTGATGCGGATGGATTAACTTTAGACATCTGGCTACGCAAGAAACGGGATACTCAAGCTGCTTATGCGTTCTTGAAACGACTACATAAACAGTTGGTCAACCAAGAGTAATTGTCACGGATAAAGCGCCCTCTATTGGTTCTGCATTTAGAAAGTTACAGAGTAACGGTTTATATACTAAGACAGAGCATCGAACCGTGAAGTATCTCAATAACCTCATTGAGCAAGACCATCGACCAATCAAACGACGCAATAAATTTTATCGAAGTCTACGAACTGCCTCAACCACGATTAAGGGCATGGAAACAATTCGAGGAATATACAAAAAGAACCGAAGAAATGGAACGCTCTTCGGATTTTCGGTATCTACTGAGATTAAGGTCTTAATGGGAATATTAGCTTAAGAACAAGAAGGATTATAAACCTTGTATTTGATTTTTAAACTTTGCAACAGAACCGTTTGTGTAATCTTCGTACATACTCATTACCTGCCTAATTTTAAAATATAATATTATTTTGCTGATATTAAAAAATTTCCTGAAGGATTAAATTCCTCCAGCCACATTTCACAAACTCAGGTTGATTTGTAAAATGGTTATTCATAGCATTAAATACTTTACTACTTGGAATGTTGAATTCCAACATTTTCATAATTTCAGATATTGTCAAGGCAAATATATTAACACCATTGACTTTACCATTTACGTTGGTACCTTCTAATTCAATATAAGTAGTAGCTCTGAAAATATTTATAACGTTATCATCTAACTCATCAGCAACAAAAATCGTTTTTACTTTATTTTCACTAGTGATTGATAGATTAGTAGCATGGCGTATGACTGGTTCAAGTTCTCCTCGTTTTTGAACATTTTTTTTCATTAATGTAGCTTCAAGCATAATTGTCAAATTAGGATGATTTATTATAATATCCCCATCTCCACCGGAGGCATGACCAAGAGGTTTGAAATTAGCATCAAGTGGTAATTTTAAACTATCTATTATTGAATACTCAGTATCAGATAAATAAAACCAAGCAATAGCTAAAATATATTCAAATATATCAGGAACTTTAGCTAAATCTGTAACCATTTCTTGAATTTTTTCATCTTCCCTTGTTATAAACATAGGTAAAAGCTCTTGAATTTTAGATTTTGGAAATTCTTTTTTAATAATATTTCTAAATTTCTTTTCCTTTTGATTTCTGACAGCCATATCAAAGCTTTCAGTTCCTAGTAATGCAACAATTTTTTCTCTTAGTTTCGTAATTTCAAAAGTATCAAGCCCTAAAATATTTGTGGTCGCTAAGTCCTTATAAAAAATACTATCCAAATTACTTTCATAATCTCTATATTGACCATTTCCCGATAAATCAATATTAGAAATAATAATTTCAATAACTTCTCTATTTTCCAAATTAACTAATCCATTAGCAAAACTTATTATCCCCGTTAAATTAAAAGATCGCTTAGTCATATCTTTATATTCACGAACCAAATCATATTTTTTGGAACTTGAAAATTGAAAGTAAATTTTTGTGTTATCTGAATCTAAAAGATCGCTTTCTAAATTTGCTTCTTCAAACTCTTCGATAGTTCTCTTAGACTCAAAGGGAAGTTTGTTAAATCCAAATGCTTTTTTTACACTTGACTTTTTGGAAGAAGCAAGTAGTTTTCTTAAATTATCCTCATTTTTTTCTAGTTTATAATTTAAAAGATTTGTAACAAAGTCAATATACTCTACTTGACTTGCTGGAGTTTTACGATTAGAAAATAATCTATAAAATAGTTCTGCATCAATCATAGTTTTTGAAAATAATAATTTTGCATTAACTTTATCTGCTGAACTATCAGAAAAATGTTCTGCAATATATTCACCAAAAGTTTGATTATTACTAGCAACCTCAGAGTAATCTTCAATCAATTCTGAAATACTTTGTTCAGAATTATTAGAAGATATAGAGTGTAACAATACAAGAAAGTCCGTTTCTGGAACATTCTGATATTTTGTTAGGAATTTCAAAGCTACTCTGAAAGGATAAAAATAATTATTTGAATTATCATAAACCCTTAATTTTATGAACTGTCTGAAGAAAACTAGATTATCTTTTGAAATGCCTAACGCTTTTTCAAGGTCATCAAAATTTTCAATCTTGTCATCAATCCAGTTATTAGCAACCTCAGATAATTTTCTTTTATCATTAATTAAACCTGATTTTATTAGAGCGTTGGTTAAGGTTCTACTACGTTTAGCAGGATCATCACTTTCTGAGCGTTCAAATAAATCTGTTTCAGCCATTACTTCTTGATAGTATGCTATTTGTGAGTCATTATTCCAATTTGGGAATAAAGTATTGTGCTTTCTCAAAATTGGTAATAAGGTTTTATAATCATCTAAAAGGGTTTTTCTACGAAAACTCGTATCTCCCAAATTAAAAGTTGACCCATTACTTACTTTCATCATACACCTCTAATTTTTCCGAGTAGTTTGTTATCAAAACTTCTTGTGTATTATTATTTTTTGCTTTGGTTTGATAATTGCTATTATTATAATGGAAATCTAGTTCACTTACATTATATTTTTTTGACCAATTAATAAGCTCTTTATTGTATTTTCCATTATGAATAAAAACATTTGATAAGGCAAATTTTGCACCTAGACTATCTACCTTATCAAGATAATCCATCAAATCTAAATCATCTTGAATTCCCCAACCACCATTTTCATTATATGAAGCCGTAGTGATTCTATATGGAGGATCAGCATAAATAAAATCTGATTTCTGAATTTCAATTTCTCTAAAATCCTTTGATGAAAAATCAAAGGAACCTTTTTTAAAACATTGATGAAACTCTCTCAGCTTATTTAGCATACTCTTATTAAAATCACGTTTACCAACAGGCAGATTGAAATTTCCTTGATTATTAAATCTAACTTGATTATTAAAGCCATAAACAATTAGCAAATAAAATAAAACATTATCCTTACTTAGATTATAATCATCTCGAAGTTTTTTATATTTTTCTTTATTATAACTGCCCAAACCTTTTGAACTATCAAGATTATAAAATTTATATCCATTTACTTTTGAATCGGATAAGCCATAATATGAAATTTTACTTTCTATTTGATTAATTAAATTATCAAAATCTATTTCTGCTAAATATTTAAAAAAATCAATAACATGATTTTCTATATCATTAATAAGATATTTTTTATCACTATCAAAACAAGCTATATTTACTGATACTGTTGCTCCTCCAGCAAATAAATCTATAAATCTTTCATAATCTCTTGGGAAATGAGGAATAATTTGGGGAAGAATTTTATATTTTCCTCCTGTATAATTTAAAGCACTTTTTATGAATCGACTTTGCATAAATAAAGTAACTCCTTGTGATTAGCTATTTTTGATTTTCCAGTTGTAAAAGCATTGAAATCGGTACTGAAAACTTCTACACTACCACGTTTTTTTAAACTTTCTAAGATCTCTTCATTCGATATTTTTGCATTAGAACGTGAATTCCCCTTATGAGCCATATTATTAAAACTTACTAAAATATAACGTGCCGAAATATTCTGAATTAGATCATCAAAAGCTTGGGGAGCTTTATTTTTTGTATAATCAGAAGATTTTTCTGAACGGTTAATAGCTTTTCTAGCTACCCCTTCAACAGCTGGTTTTTTCCATTCTGCTACATTTTCTAAAACATGATATGCACTTTCATAACCTCGTGAATTATATGGGGTATCGATATAAACTAAATCTGCTGAGATTATCCTAACAAGTTGATTCGCATCCATATTAAATATTTGACTTTTATTAGTCTTTCTTTGTTCAGGAACTCTAAGAATAATAGGTTTTAAGCTATCCATTTTTTTTCGGTAAGCGTCAAAGTGCCCAACTGTATTTGCTGATTTATCCATTGCATAAAGTAGCGAGGTCAAAAGAAAATCATGCTCTCTCTTGTTTAAGTCAGAATAGCGCTCTATTTTTTCTCTAATAGCATCTATTTTCTTGGCATTTTCTTCTGAGAAATAACGATCTCCAAAATTCTCTGTCACGTAGCCAGAAATGCCTGTTAAATTGTTCAACTCACAAATTTTATTTTCTATTTTTCTATAATCAATTGTTTCTGTCCCAAACCATGTATTATAAGAAATTACATTACTAAATAAAATATCGTTAACTATTACCTCTTTACCTTGTGAATAAAAAAGATCTGCAACAACTCCAGTTCCTCCAAAAATGTCTGCAACTGACTTAATATCAGTTGTATTCTCCTTGACCACATCATCAATAAAGTTAAGCATTCGCTGTTTACTTCCTAGATAACGGCGATTATTTATTTTTAATTTTTGATGATCAAATTCAAAAAAAGGAGTTTTTCCATTTTTTTGAGAAACTGCTCTTTCAATTTCAATAATATTTGTTCTAGACCATATATTTTTATTTCCTTTTTTTGTAGGTTTTGAGATTATTTTTCTTTGTATCCAATTGTTTAAAGTTTGGCGGGTAATATCATAAGTTGTTTCAATTTCCTTAGTAGACATCATTTAGGCATCACTCTCCTTTTACAGTTAAATTATATCATAAATATATATATTCTATACGCATTCACTTCAAATCTAATTTATATCTCTATTCTAAGTTATAATTACAACTACAACTACAACTACAATTATAACTAAAATTATAGTTATAACGAAGATAGTAGCCCACGGCTACAATAATCACATCCTGCTGAAATTGCTTTCCTTTAAAATGATTCATCGTCATTCCTCCTGCTATCTTTTTCTATTATTCTACCTTATTTGATAGTAGATTAAAAACTTTGCAACAGAACCGATTATTATATGATGGAAGATGTTTTACCAATAATCAGTCAAAACTTTATTTACTCTGAGTTGGTGAATCCAATTATTCAGAAGAAAGAGAAACAGTATCTAGTAAAAATAGCCGTTCGATATTTAGACAATGAAACAAAGATTGAAAATATTTCCCAATACCAATTAACTTTAGAGAAGAAGGATAACTGGAAAATAATAATGAATGAATAAAGAATATTAAGATGAAAACAATACTTGAATATTTAGTATAAGCAAAAAAAATTGTATGTCACTATAGCAAACTTATAATGATTTAGCATAAATAATCCAAAATATAGCGTGAAATCAACCTTCTATGAGAAGTATAAGCAAATTCACCTTTATTCTAACTTATAACTATTTTCATTACATTACTTAAAAAGGTCTCTCCAATTTTTTCCAAATAAACAGTATAACTTTTAATGATATTTTCCAAGTCAAACTTAATATTAACAATTCAAAACTATTGGAACCACTGCAAAATATTTTGTTAAGCAGTATATATTTCAAAAATTATACGTAATATATTTGTAGAAAGGTTGTGGACAGTTGTCCTATTGACCTGAAAAGTAATATAATAGCTGGATGAATAAAGAATCCCTTATGAACTTGTAAATCGTTATTAAATCGCTGAATTTTGATAGCCATTCTGAAGAGTTATCTTCAACTACTACACTAACTTCCATTAATTTCTCATTAATTTCCCTTTCGTTCAAAAAATATGGTTGGCTTTACAAGCATTCTATCATATGATAGAATTAAGATAACATTCAAAAGGAGATAATAAAAATGCGGCAAGGTATTCTTAAATAAACTGTCAATTAGATAGCGGGAATAATTAATTAAGCATCCTTATTTAAAATAAGGACTGGTTTTTTGTGCCCAGTTTAAGAATACTTTTATCATTTTATCATAAAGCATCTGTGGCTATCAGTGTGTAGTATACAGCTATTTTTGTATTAAAATCCCAGTGATAAGAGTATTTATCACTGGGATTTTTTCTGCTTTTTGAGCTTTTGAATGGAGGAAATAAAATTGAAAATTATTAATATCGGTATCTTAGCACATGTTGATGCAGGAAAAACTACTTTGACAGAAAGCTTACTATACAGTAGCGGAGCAATTAAAGAGTTAGGAAGTGTAGATAGCGGTACAACGAAAACGGATACTATGTTTTTGGAACGCCAGAGAGGTATTACTATTCAGACCGCAATAACATCTTTTCAACGGGAAAATGTTAAAGTAAATATTGTAGATACTCCTGGACACATGGATTTTTTGGCAGATGTATACCGTTCATTATCTGTTTTGGATGGAGCTATTTTGCTAATCTCTGCAAAAGATGGAGTACAGTCACAAACTCGTATACTATTCCATGCACTTAGAAAGATGAACATACCTATAATATTTTTTATTAACAAAATTGATCAAAATGGAATAAATTTGCCAGATGTTTATCAAGATATTAAGGACAAACTTTCTGACGACATCATAATTAAGCAGACTGTGAATCTAAATTTGAAACCTTATGTAATAGATTATACTGAACCAGAACAATGGGAGACAGTAATTGTGGGAAATGATTATTTATTAGAAAAATATACCATTGGGAAAACATTGAATATTGCAGAACTTGAAAAGGAGGAAAACGAAAGAATTCAAAGTTGCTCCTTATATCCTGTTTATCACGGAAGTGCAAAGAATAATATTGGAATTAAACAACTTATAGAGGTAATTACTAGCAAATTATTTTCACCCACACAACTCAATTCAGATAAACTTTGTGGAAATGTTTTTAAAGTAGAATATTCAGATGATGGTCAACGGCTTGTCTATGTACGTCTTTATAGTGGAACGCTACATTTGCGAGACTCAGTCAATATATCAGAAAAGGAAAAAATAAAAGTTACAGAAATGTATACTTCAATAAATGGAGAATTACGCCAGATAGATAAGGCAGAGCCTGGTGAGATTATTATTTTAAAAAATGAGCTTTTAAAACTAAATAACGTACTTGGAGATAAAAAAAGATTACCACATAGAGAAATTCTTGAGAATCCTCTTCCTATGTTACAAACAACAATTGAACCATGTAAATCAGTACAAAGAGAAAAGTTACTAGATGCACTTTTTGAAATATCCGATAGTGATCCCCTTCTACAATATTATGTAGATACAGTAACTCACGAAATTGTGCTATCTTTTTTAGGTGAGGTCCAAATGGAGGTAACTTGTACTCTGATTCAAGAAAAATATCATATTGAGATAGAAACAAGAAAACCAACTGTCATTTATATGGAAAGACCATTAAAAAAATCTGAATTTACCATTGATATCGAAGTACCTCCAAATCCTTTCTGGGCTTCTATTGGTTTATCTGTAACACCACTTCCTTTGGGTAGTGGCATTCAGTATGAGAGCCTGGTTTCTCTAGGTTATTTAAATCAATCATTTCAAAATGCAGTTATGGAAGGTATACGCTATGGGTGTGAACAAGGATTGTACGGTTGGAAATTAACAGACTGTAAGATCTGTTTTAAGTATGGTCTATATTACAGCCCTGTCAGTACGCCAGCAGATTTCCGAATGCTTGCGCCTATTGTACTAGAGCAGGCTTTTAGAAAGAGTGGTACAGAGTTATTAGAGCCATATCTTAGCTTCGAAATTTATGTACCACAAGAATATCTTTCGAGAGCATATAATGATGCTTCCAAATATTGTGCAAATATTTTAAATACTAAGTTAAAAGGTAACGAGGTCATTCTCATTGGTGAAATTCCAGCCCGTTGTATTCAAGAGTATCGAAACAGTTTAACTTTCTTTACAAATGGACGCAGTGTCTGTTTAACAGAGTTAAAAGGTTATCAGGTTACTAACATTAAGTCTGCTTTCCAACCACGTCGTCCAAATAATAGAATAGACAAAGTAAGGCATATGTTTAATAAAATCAACTTACATTGATAGTGAACTAAAGAGAAATTTTTAAAATGAATATTGAGTTGTTAATTAGAACAGGAGGATATAGATATTGTAAATACTAGGTAGATACTGTGCCCTATATGTGGCAATAAGACCCGTTTAAAAATGAGGGAAGATACTGAATTAAAAAATTTCCCTCTATTTTGTCCTAAATGCAGACAAGAAATTTTAATTGAAATAACGAAGTTTAGAATAACTGTAATTACAGAGCCAGACGCAAAGACGCAGAGCCGATAATTCGAGATATCAAAATCTCATTTTATCGGCTTTTTCTTTTCTATGCATACCATTGAGCTTAGTTCTTGATATCCTTTATAAGAAAATAAGTGTACTGATTTTTTTTGCAGTAGCTGTATTACAGTAGACATCCCTCAAGCATAAAAAGTATACAATTAAAATTCAATACTTGATTATTGATGAAGTACAGAGTTACTCGTCATTTCAAAACTAGTATATCAGTCAAGTTTTTCCTAAGGAACAAAAACGAACTTCGCTATGGGAATCAAAAATTTTTAGTCGGATGAAGTGATATGCAATAAATCCAGAAAATTTTCCCAACAACAAAAAATGAACTGTACTTTGCAGCGATAAGAGTAACCAAAGAACTATTTATCATTCGCTCTAGTTCCTAAGTGTAACAAAGATAAATTCATTTTCTATTTATGATTAACAAAAATCAGAAAAAATTCATTACATCTTTGTAATCAATCTTTCCTGATAGTATTAATTAATCCATTGTGTATTATTGAACTAGTTAAATTTACATTTTTCTCCGTAAATTGCTTGAATCACTTTCCCAATCGTCACTAATTCATCTTCATCCAGACAATCCAACTGTGCTTCTACTTGAAGACGTTTGGAGCTTTTATGACTGTTTTCTTCCCCTAAAATAAATCCATCCAAAGAAATATTTAGCAAAGTCACTAAATCATATACAACATGAAAACTTGGCTGTTGTCCTTTATTTTCAATGTTCGTCAAATAGCGTGGCGCAATCTGGATCATTGATCCTACCTGCTCACGAGTCAATCCTTTACTAAGACGGGCTTCTTTAATCGCAAGACCCAATGGTTTGAAATCAAAAGTTCTATGTTTTTTTCTGTCCATCATATATCACCTATCGGCATTATACTGTTCCTATCTAAATGTAAACAGGCCTTATATAAAGCAGTATATAGCTTAAATAAATCATATTTTTTTCAAATTGCTAAAAGAAAAAAAATCAGTCTTTTAGCGATTTCTTTCCTATGCACAAAAATATATCTGAGTACACTAAACGACGATTTCTGAATCGTCATTTTTTTATGTGTAAAGCTAAAGACGATGTTTTTGGGAGAATAAACCATGACTCATGACAGCATCCATTGGATTTATTTACTAAATTTATCAAAAAAATTTTTTCTATTTCAAAGAATCCTTTCGGATTAAAATGTAGTTTCTTGGTTCTATTAAAAGGGAACTATTTGTGTGAATTACTTTGTCCATATCGTCGGATATGGACTTTTTTGTGTTTTTCTAAAAGTTTTTTTCAAAAATTCCGTCATTTCCTCTCTTTACGTCGGGTTATATTACGAAAGGAGATAAATGTTCATTGGAATCATCTTCTTTCTCAACGGGAAAGGAGGTGTGAATGACATGAGTTCTTCCCTGTTCCAAGCTGCCATTGAAATGCAATTTGACTATATTTGTAAACGATCCATTGATGACGAACGTAAGGACTATTTAAAGTCTCTCAGTCGGATATCAAAAAAAGAAGTCGCTTTTTCAGAACTAGATGATTATGTAGTGGAACAGTTTGCTAGTATTGACCAGTAGGTTCTGTTGCAAAGTTTTCCAAAAAATCTATTTTAGTGTAAAATTGAGAAAAAAGTAATGGTAATATGCTGGTTATTGCAAAAACGTTTTTAAAATAGAATGATAATTTTAATAGATTAGATGCAGACTGGTAGGCTGTTACAGATTCGGAGTATGCACCATGAAAAAAACAACATACGTATTTTTCGTTATTGTCCCACTATTTCTTTACTACCTTTACACTTTAAAAAGTAAAGTTGACGAAACTACTTCAGATAAAAATTACTACGCATTTACAATTTTAATTTTAGCTTGTATAATTTTTATTAATAAGGAATTAAAAGAACGTAAAAAAATAAAAAAGGAACAAATTTTTTTCCCAATATTTATTAGTACTGTATCTTTAGGCTTATTATCTTTATTTTATATTTTGATAAATAAAGAGACAAATATAATAGTCATATTATCGGATGTTCTCCTCATTATATTTGGAGGACTTATATACTATTTGTTAAAAACAATGAAGCCTTGAAATGAAAAACCAGCTCATAACTTAACAGTTTCGAGTTTTTTGTTGTCATTTTTTATCTACTAGTTAATAAAAATACCCATCAGAGGTTACTCTGGTAGGTATTTTTTGAATTATAGTTGATCTTATTAAGACATGCCGATAAAAATACCGATGATAAATGGAATAAGCCAAATAGCCCAGACGAATATACTGAACTTATGAAAATCTTGTTGTGCATTATCATCTTTTTTGAGCAATACGATAATAGCAAATAGTGCATGAAATGCCATTAATATCAATGCTGTCAATCCAGTGATACCATGTAAGTTGAAAGCGAAGGTATTTCCTGATATTTTGCTCATGAGGTTTGTGCCTAAAGTATCAAATATTAGACCACAAATAAAAATTACTGCATGCCATACTTTAAGTTTCCCTTGCTTTCTTTCTGCGAAAACCCCTGTAGTGTAAAATATTAAAGCAAAAATCATTGAAAATATTGCTAAAATTAATAATTGAGACATATACTCCTCCCATTCAGTCTTTAACTAATTCTTTTTTTATCGCGATAAGTAACATTAAAAATGCGATAG
This sequence comes from Lactococcus sp. SK2-659, assembly GCF_020218185.2. Taxonomy (NCBI): domain Bacteria; kingdom Bacillati; phylum Bacillota; class Bacilli; order Lactobacillales; family Streptococcaceae; genus Lactococcus; species Lactococcus sp. SK2-659. The sequence continues at coordinate 26,359 of NZ_JAIWQZ020000004.1, read as the reverse complement.
TGATACCAATATGACTAATTCCTGAAATTCCAGAGATCATACCATTTAATCCTTTGCTAACTGTAGTTCCAAGTACTTGTAAACTACCTCGCACTCCCATCATTATAATTAGTAAAGGAAAGGAAATATTATATAAAATATAAAACTTTTTATATAATGTGTTTTCTTCTAAAGTTGTTACTTTAAACAGTAAAGCAATGAAAAGAAAAACAGCAGTTCCTAAGACAAGTATATGTGTATGTAGTACACTTAGGGTTGTGTGTCCCATAAACTCATTAGACTTAGTGAATTCTCTATAAAATACTCCGCTTACCATTGCCAATATGAAATATACAATTGATAAATTCATAACTCTTTTCATTTTAATTCTCTCTTTCGTTTGTTAAGTAGTTATATCCAAAAAGTGAACCGGCTAGAAATAAGGCTGCTCCTAATCCACTATAAAATACAGCAATAAACTGATCAGGAAGTAAATGAAAAATCCTTATCGTAACACCTCCAGTCATCATTACTGCCATTATAATAAAAGATTTCATATCAAAAAATTTCCAAAAATACTGTTTAGGTTGTTGAAAATTTTTTATTCTCAATGTATGTTTCACAACTAGTTTATAAAAAACCATATACCAAAACACACCAAAAACAAGAAAAGATAATATAATATTTATTACACTTATATAATTTATATAAGTATCAATTCCTATTTTAAAAACGTTGAAACCCGCTATCATCCATACTAGACTCGCTAAGCCCAATAAGCTTTTTTTTCTTACCATAGTGTTCCTTTCTTAATATTATGTGAACGATGTTCATATTGTTGTATAAATAAATTAGTAAATAGAGTTACTTACTAATTTTAAAAAACCTTCTTTAGGCATAGATTCTACAATGACTTGCAGAAATAGTACAAAAATATAATCAATATAATATTGAGGAGTAAGAATATTGTTAAAAACATCCTCTCTAACGCTTTTATCCTTCTTCAAAGTATCCACCAAACTTTGTTTGATATGTCCCCAGTAGTCAAAAGTCATAGTATCCTCATTAATTTTTTGTGTTTGAACCAATGTATGTTCCGTAAAAAAATTAGGATAGAGTTCTTTTCCCTTTTCTATGCTATAAAACAGGGAATTAAAGCATTCTGTAAGACTATCAAATGTATAACTTTCAGTTTCAAAATGAAATATCTCTGACCAAATACTACAAATCGTCTCAGATAAAAGTTCATCTTTAGATGAAAAGTAATTATATACTACACCAACTGATATTTGACTTTTCTTTGCTAAAGAACGGATATTTATTTCCGAAATCCCGTCTTCTCTAACCATCTCCTTGCAATAAGATACTAATAATTCTTTTGAAGTTACAGCTTTATTCATTTCTCCTCCAATATGAACGTTGTTCACATATATTATACTTATAATATAATAATATGTCAATAATATATTTTTCTATACCTATATAAAGAACTCATCACTTATTTTTTATATTAGTGAAATTTGGACAAACATCATATAATTAGATATTCATTCAAATATTAGATACAAAAAATTTAAGTTGGTATATGATAATAAATACCTTCTTTTAAATGTATTGTTAACGATATATTGTATAGTATTTATAAGCTCATAACTTAACAGTTGTGAGCTATTTTTTGAGTATTAAAACTAAAGGAGAAAGAACGGCTCGAAAATTAGGGTTATAAACGGCAACAAAAAGTTCAGTAAATGGACTTTTTATGGACAAGCCAGTCGTCCTTAAAAAATTTAAACCAAAAGCATAGGAAGGATGTTGAAGGACTAAGAATTTCCCTTAAATATCCCGATTTATCAGTTTTGGTGTTTATTTCGATTGTTTTTCACTCTAAAAAAAGATATAATATCAGTAAAACTGATATTTTTGATTTAGGAGGAACTATGGAACAATTAAAATTAAATCAATACTTTGACTACTCGCTTGAACCACGTCGTGCCATCCTCTTTCAAGATGTCAAGTCTAATTATGCTTCAATTGAATGCGTTCAGCGAAATTTAAATCCTCTGACCACTTCTCTTTGTGTCATGAGTCGAGCAGATCATTCTAAAGGGTTAACGCTTGCCTCTAGTCCAACCTTTAAAAAAGTTTTTGGTATGAAAAATGTCAGTCGTGCCAGCGATTTACCTTTTCTTATAGAAACACGAAAGTTCAATTATCCGCAATGGTATCGAACACATACAGACATTCATGGACAGCGAACGGAACCAACTTTGCAATATGTCGCTTTTATTGAATCTTGGGCGAAACGCACGTGGATTGTTCCTCCACAAATGCAACTCTATGTGGACTATAAAATTGAAGTGACAGATATACTGACCAATTATACGTCAATTGATGAGATTCACTCCTACTCGATTGATGAATCTTTTTTGGATATCACAGAATCATTGAACTTCTTCTACCCTGAGATTAAAAATCGTTATGAACAGATGAATCGAATTGCTTTAGACTTGCAACGTGAGATTCGAGATAAACTAGGACTATATGTGACTGTTGGGATGGGAGACAACCCCTTGCTTGCCAAACTTGCAATGGATAACTATGCCAAGCACAATGATAATATGAGAGCCCTAATCCGTTATGAAGATGTCCCTAATAAACTATGGACAATTCCTAAGATGACAGATTTCTGGGGAATTGGAAAGCGAACTGAGAAACGATTAAACAAACTTGGAATCACTTCTATCAAAGAGCTTGCGAATGCTGACCCACTTCTCCTTAAACAAAATTTGGGAACAATTGGACTTCAACATTTTTTCCACGCAAACGGAATTGATGAAAGCAACGTAAGAGAAAAATATACTCCAAAATCTACTAGCTTCAGCAATTCTCAAATTCTGCCACGTGACTATCATAAGCAAAGAGAAATTGAACTTGTGATTAAAGAAATGGCTGAGAACTTAGCGATAAGATTAAGAAAGGGCGGAAAACTAGCAAGCAATCTTTCACTTTATGCAGGTGCTGCTTCTACTTCTGAATACTCTTCTGTTAAGGTTTCTCGCAATATTGAAGCAACGCAAAACACAAAAGAATTGCAAGACCTCGCAATCTCCTTATTTCGTGAAAAGTACCAGGGGGGAGCGATAAGACAAATAGGAATAAGCGGAAATCAACTCTCTGATAGTTCTGTTAAACAACTTTCTTTATTTGAAAGTGTTGAAGAAAATCAAACTAATAAAAAACAGGAATTACTCCAAAAAGTTATTGATGAGATTAGAGAAACATTCGATTTTCTATCGATACAAAAAGCAAGTAGTTTATCCGAGGGGTCACGTGTCATTTATCGGAACAAACTCATTGGAGGTCATGCAGCAAGTCAAGAGAGGGAGGAAAAAGATGTCAGTTGACCGTTCATATAGCCCCTATGAAGTCATCCGTGCTTATCACGATAGAGGGATGATGAAATGGGGCGCATTTGCGACAGGAGAACTCACGGAGGCTCAAAATACTTTTGAAAAAGAAAAAAAAGATGATAAGGTAATTCAAACATTACCACATCATCTAGTGCTTCATCTTCTTAATCAGTCTTTTTCAAATCAAGTCCAAATCAAAGTTAAATATCAATCAAAAGATAAATTAACTGAAATTTATGGTTTTGTTTCTGAATTTATCAATAATCAAGTGAGAATAAAATCAACAGATAAAATCTATCTTATATCCATTGAACAGATTATAAATATTTCTTAAATATAAAATAAAAAGTAAAATCTGATCTATGACAAGACTAGTTACAAAATTGCTAGTCTTTTTTGCCTGTGTTCCATAAAGCAGTATTACTTTATCAAGATAAAAGTATTCGTAAAGTAATACCTTTTTCTTAACATCATCCTTGATTATAAATGCTATTACTCTTCGTTTACTACCTACTTAAATTAATAAACTATTCTTCTAACTCTTTTAAACTATCATCTATTTAAACCTCTTTCATAATTCAAAGAATAATCTATGGGGTACTATCATGTTCTTACCAATTAAATACCAAAGGGACACCTTAGCAAGAGAAAAGTATTACTTTAGTAATACTTTTTATAGTTCACTTTTTTCAATTAGCATGTCAATAATTACTGACCTTGATTTAGCATTAAATTTTTTTACTAATTCATCTAGTTTTTCTGAATTACTTTTTTTTATTGAAAAACTAGTTTTGATTTTTTTCTCCCAACCCAAATTTGTGTTATTATCTTCCGAAATATTTTTTACTACTTGATAATCATTATTATCAAAGGTCATATCTTCAAACTTGTTTGCCATTTTACTCTATCCCCTTTGTTTCTATTTGGTTGAATACTTTTTTTAATGATGCAATGAATTTATTTTGTGTATGAGTTTGCCCTGTCTCTTCTAAATAATCAAATATTCCCTTTTTAAGAAGCATACTTGTATTAATAGCTTCTTTTTCAGGTACAATTCCAATTACATCATTTATATTTTTTAACGCTTCTAAAAATTCTTTAGATGAATTAGTATTGTGTTTAACTCTATTTCCTAAAAAATAGATTTTTGCGCTAACATATGATTTACCACTGACAGGATCAACAACTTCATTTTTTAAAGTTGAAACGCTTTGTAATACTTTGGTATGACTTTCGTATCCAAAACGACTTGGTTCCATTGGTGATATTACCTTATCCGCAACTGCCACACCATTTTTGGTTAATAAATTCCATGCAGGCGGTAAGTCTAAAATAATATAATCATATTTTTGATTTAGTTCTTTTGAATTTTTTACAAACCACATAAATAACAATAATTCTTTATTAGGTTTAGTTGCCAAGTTATCTGCGATTTCTTCTAAATTACTAGTTGAAGGAATTACATCAATATTTTTTTCAACCGTAGTAGCAATGATTCCAATTTGGGGATTGCTGAGAATTTCTGAAATATTGTGTTTATCTTTAAAATTAAAATCTTTTGTCTCAAATGTACCAGTCAAACTTTTTTGTGAATCCAAATCAATTAATAATGTACTTTTATTATTTTCTTGCAAATATTTTGCAAATTGGAAAGCCATTGTAGTCTTTCCTACACCACCTTTAATTGCCATAAAACTAATTACTTGCATACCTTATTCTCCTCTTTCGACTACTTTAGTATTCCATAGGTATTACTTAAGTCACACCTATATCTTAACACTTGTATAAGATAAAGTCAAGAAAAAGGTCATACCTTTGCACGACCTTTTTCTTTCTTTTGTATTAACTTCTTCCTTACTCTTTCATTTGCTGTTTACTCAACCTTGAATTAAGATATTGTTTTGCTGCTATACTTAAATACTTGGCGATATTCTTTTTCTCATTTGAATAGTCTACCATCTTTCTTCGTACATAGTCCATATGCGTTTCTAAAGCATCTTCTCCAAGTTCTTTTACAAGTTTATCATATAACGGATAAACACTCTCAGCAAGCTCTAAAATCGTGTCCTGGTTTGCTATATCGGTTGCATACAACAAAGAGGAATTTATAAGTTTCATGGTAAATGGATTTGCAACAGCTACTGCATAATTAACCTGATTTTGAGCTTGTTTTTGCTCTTCAGTTAATTGTGCTTGTACATCATTACGTTTATAGTTCTCATCTTTCCAATTTGCTTTTTTAACTATATGAAATTGTATTGAATCGATTGAACGCCCTTTTTTTATTTTTTCATATTCAACATTAAAATGAGTAAAAGAATTTATTTCTTTAATTGCATCTTTTATGACTCTTTTTTCAAAATTATCAAATCTACTATAGTCATCAACAGTATCGGTTAATTCTCTCAAGTCACTAATTATTATCCTAGGACTCTTGTAATCTTCTAATTGTTTCTTCGTTCTATTAGGTTTATATTGGTAATGCTCAAATTGGTTATAAGACATAGAGAACCATTTATATAAAATAATGCTGTACTTACTATTCAGTTCCATAATATCTGATATGGCATATTGCGTAAAATTATTTTTTAAATCTATTAGATATGGCATAATCGCTTGGTCAAAACGTATCAAAACTTTATCATTATAATCATTCCACTCAACATAAGGTATAGGTACTATCCGTTTAAACTTGAACCCTTTATTCTTTTTCTCCTTTATTCTGAAAAAAGCTTGTTCTTGCATTTTTTCAACTGCTTCTTTAAAACGACGATGCTTATCATTATCAGAAACATCAAAAAAAGTAAATAATTCCTTTTTTGACAAGAATACTGTATTATCTTTAGGAGGAGCATCAGTATCTATACATGAAACAGCTAGCTCAAAGATTTTTAATGGTGTCTTATCCATTTTTGCAACTGAGCTAATTAAATCGTTATGCTCTGCCACCTTCCTTGAACTTATTTCCTGTATTTGTTTATTTCTTTCTCCTGTGGCTATCTCTTGCATAATCCACTCCTTTTATGATTTAAATAAATAATAACAAAAAACACCTACAAATACAAATAAATTGTAGGGCTATACACAGTTTTTTGTAGGACTATGCACAGTTTTTTGTAGGACTATGCACAGTTTTTTGTAGGACTATAATCCTGTTATCCCTTGCAAACACTAGAATTTTTTTTTCGCAAAAGAACAAAAGATTAAAATATATATGATAAATATATAAAAGGACTTGCTTTAGCAAGTCTATTTTTTATTTTTTTTTAAAATTAAAATCAAGGTCAAAATCAAAACCGTTCAGCAAAACAACATAGACCAATCCTAAAAGCTCCTATTCTGCTTTCTAAGCAACTTTACGTGTCATTGAGTACAAAACATCAAACAAACACCTATCTTTCTAAATACACTAACTGAAAGGCTTGTCAACGGTTTGTGTTGGCAAGTCTTTCAGTTGGGCCTCGTTGGTCTGCTTGACAACAGAAGCAGTTCGCTTGAAAAGCGAAAATTCTTTTCTAAAGCGCTAAAGGATTCTACAATAGTCCTAGAACGCCATATTTTGCGTTTTAAGAGCTTTTAAATTATTTCTAATGTAATTTCTTCCGCTAATAGTTAAACGTTGCTTACAGGGCTTTATTTTACTTATTTACAAACGTGGGGAATGTTGGCTTTTATTTTTGGTGTGTTCTTGCTGGTAATCTTCGTAACGGTCAACGGACTTGTCATAGTAAAGCATTTCTTTTTCGACTTGTTTTAAGGTCTTGTGTAAGTCTGTCCGTTCCTTTTGTAGGTTTTCAATTGTTTTTAATATGCGTGTGTTTGGTCGTGCATAGACTTTATTTTCTTCGACATACTCCAGAATTTTCTTATCTAGGTTTTCTAAAATGCTTTCTGTTTGGTAATAGGTTTGTTCTAATTCTTTTCCGATAGCTTCAAAAGAAGTGTCAAAATCTAATCCTTTAGAAATAAGAAAATCAAACTCGTTAAACAGTTGTTTTAACTTGATTTTGGCATTGTTAGAATAAAGCGGTACGCTTCCGCTTTGATTTTGTAGGTTTTTCGCAACGGTTTTTCCTAGCATGATTTTATTGTTCTCTGGATTCTTACTATCGACAAAATAAAATCGGTCTTGTTTTTTGAGAAAAACTTGGTAATTGCCATTTTCTAATTTGTCAACGCAACGTGCTGGAATTTTGATTGCAGATTTTCGTTGCTCTCTTTCTAAACCAATGTTGATATTCACATATAAATAATCGGCTGTTTCTTTTTCGACTTGCCAATCTTCTATAAGCATTTCAATTTCTGTTTCTTGTTCCTTGTCTTGAATGGTTTGATTCTCTGCCCACAGTTCTTTGACTTCTGATTCTGTATAAACCACTTCATTTTCTTTCAATCGTTCAGAAATGGCTTCTTTCATGAATGCTTGATTTTTTAGGCTTCTATCTCTGACTTTTCTTTCTTGACTAGTGCCACTCAGTTGGTAAGTGGTGTACTTTCCTTTATCATCCACAATCAAGCCTAAAGTAGTTGCTTTATTTTTAAAATCGTTCCAATTGTTGGCATGAGAAAGTAAAAATTTGATTTTGCTTTTTATTTCTTTTCGATAAGAATTTTTAGCAAGGTAGACTTGATATTTTTTGTGAGAATTTTTCAAGTTACGGTCAATAATTTTGCAACCATACTCTTTAGAAATAACATCAGATATTTCTTTGAGTTCTTCTAGTTGATTTTTAGATTGATGAAATTTTTTGAGTGTTTTTGGATTCGTGGCATTCAAAATAATATGGTTGTGTAAGTGTTCTTTGTCGGTATGTGTGGCGATAACAAATTCTGCGGATTCGCCTAAATAGGCTTTCATGGTTTTTAATCCAATCTCATGCACTTGTTCTGGTGTTAAATGATCTTCTGGCGAAAAAGATTGTACAAAGTGATAACCAAAACGCTCGTTCTTAATTTCTGACTTCCCAGATAATATTGCTAATTCCCTTGTCAGTAACATTTCATCATAGGCATTGTTTGGAACGTTTATATTTTGCCCTGATACTAATTCTCCATTATTTGTTTTTTCTGGATTGACAATATAATTCAGCGCTCGTGAGAGTTGCCCTTTACTATGAATTACTCCACTTGTATCTCTAGGCATATAAATTACGGTCATGGCATTATCCCTCCGCTATTTTTTTTAGCATGCTTTTTAATTTTTTATCTAAACTTTGAATTTCATTTTGATACTCATTGAGTAATTCTCTTGTTTGATTTTGTTCGGATTCATTTAAGTGTTTGGCAATTTGATTGAGATTATTTCCAATCCGATTGACTTCTAAATTTGCCTGCGCAATGGTAGACATAATTTCTTTAAGAGAAGAAAAATCCACCGTGTAAATTTTTTTATCTAAGCAAGATTTTCGTGCGTAAGTAGAAAAATTTTGTAGGTTTGCTTCCCTCATATTTTTCTCAATAATTTTATTTTCTAGTTCAGAAACAAAAAACTTTTTTTGAATGTTCCGTTGTCTGTTTGCTTTTTTATCCATATTAAAACCTCCACAAATTTAAGAATAGTAATTCGATTATAAAGTATTGTGGTGAACTTCGCATGTGTGTACACACATGCAGTAAAAAGTAATCATCTTCCACTCGGTCACACCTAAAATTTACATTTTAGTTTGTTCCTCGTTTCAGACGATTCTTTTTATTTTTGGGGCGTTGCCCCAATCCCCATTTTTTAGAAATAGCTAGGATAATTTTCAACATCTCCGTACAAACTTTCAACCGTAAAACACAATTCTTCGACTTCATTTTCTGGAATTTTTTCAACGACTTTTTTTGCTTTTTTGTAGTCGTTTAATTCGTCTTCGTCAATTAGTTCGGATAGTTCTTCAATTAATTTATCAAACATAATTAATAACTTTTCTTTAACAACTGGAAATTCATTTGCATAAGAAATGGCTTCAAATATTTGTCGTCCATAGTCTTCTACTTCTGTCATTATTTCTTGTTCATTCATTTTTTCATTCTCCTTTTCCTTTGAATTTATTTTTAAAACTGTCTAATTTACTTTCTTTTTTAGGTTTCTTTTTTTGTGTTTCTTCGTGCTTTTTTAGCAATTCTTTTTGTTCTTTTTTAGCTTCTTGAATTTCAGTTTGTAGTTTTGATTTTGTAGGTTCAATATTTTTTCTTTTCTCTAATTCAAGGTCAATTTTTTCAATTAATCCTCTTGCAGTTTTTTGGATATTTTCCATAACTCCTTGTAATTCTTCGTTAGAAATTTTATCCAATCCCCATGAATTGAGATAACCTATTGTATATTTTGAGGTATCAATATCATAGTTATTTGCGACAATATAAGCGGTAGATTCTGCTTCTAATTCTTGTAAAGTATATTGTTTATCTCCGAAAATTGCTTCTGATTTTGTGTGTAATTTTGAGTGAGTGACTTCGTGAATAAGTGTATGAATTAAGTCTGCACCATGTAGATTTGCATTGATAAAAATACATTTATCTTGTGGGGAATAAAATCCGTCAACTTCTAAGGGTTTTAATCCGATTTTTACTTCGCTGACTTCTGATAAAGCCATAAATAAATCTTTTGTATTGTTAGGGTCTTGATTGAGATATTCCACTTGTTTTGGTAGATTTTCATACTCGACTAGTTGCTTATCTTCAAAGACTGTTCCTATACTAAATCCTTTAAGTTCTTGAACTTTTTTCCCTTTTTCGTCAAGAACTGGTTTGCCATTTTCGTATTTATTTCTAAAGTTTGGCATGAGGATTTTATAGCCATGTTCGCCTTTTTTTATGTGGTAGCCTTGTTCTTTCCACTTTGTAAATGTACCAACATGTCCGATATTTGGTTTTTGTTTTTGGAGCATTCGGATATTTCTACTAGAATATTTCGGACACTTTGCGACAAAATCAAGATATTTTTTAAACATTTCTGAATTTTTATAGTCGCTAATTTGTTCTTTTAAAAAGCTAGAGAGCTTCGTTGTATCTTTTTGCGCTAACAGACTTTGAATATCTTCTTGTGCCATTTTAACATCTCCTTTTATTTAAAATCATCTACTGCTTTTTGCGCTTCTTTTTCTTTGGCTTGTTGGTCTTTCAGAATGTCAGAGATTTTGTTCTTGTCTTTGTTGGCATTGTCAATCTCTTTATTTTTATCATCAACGTGTTTGCCTTTGTCTGGTGATTTGTCATTTTTGTTCAAGTCATCAAGCTGTTTATGCAAGTCTGAAAGTTGTGTGTTCTTTCCGTCCAGTTGTTTTTGAGTATCTGATATGGCTTTTTTCAACTCATTCACTCTGTTTGTGAGCGCTTGCTTTTTATCGTCATGTTCGGCTTGCTTTGCTTGTTTGTCTAGTGCTTTGTTTGCAAAGAATTTGAGTTGTTCATTTGCCGAAGCATATTCTTTTTCGTCTATGAATAGCTTCACAATTCTATCTGACAAGGCTTGACTATCAACGGACTTGATATTCTTTTTGAGAAAATCAATATCTTTGTTAAGCAAAGCTAATCGCAAGTCTAAGCTAATGCTTTCTTTTTTAGAGGTAATATTTGCCTTTTTAAGCTCGTTTAAGGCTTTTTGTTGCTCTTTGTTGTTCATTGTATCGATTTTATCTAAAACGTTTGTGATAGCTTTTTTATCGGCTTTTAGTGCATTCACAAATTGTCCATTTTCAAGATACATATTAACAATATCTTTTTTAGGATAATCAAACTCTTTCATCTTTTGTGCGACTTTATCGTACTTTTCACTCGTTTCTAATTGTGAGAGTAGCAATTCTTGTGAGAGTTTGGTTTGTTGCTTATTCGCTTGGTTAATGGAATGATTGATTGTAAAGCCTGTTCCTAAGACACACACTGTTAAGACGGTAAAACCTATCATAGTAACGGATTGAATAGACAATTGTTGAAATTTAGGTTTGTCCTTTTTAGATTTTTTATTGATACCCTCTGAAATAACCTCATTCTCTTTAGTTGGTTTTGGTGGCTTGGTTTGTTCAAACTTAACTAATAAAGCTTCAAAATCGGTATGTTCTGATACTGGCAACTCAATTTTTTCAGTATGAATTAGTTTTCCGTCTTTTGTGTACTTTGAGATTACGACACTTTCATTATTCAAGTATTTTATTTGATAGTTTACAGTTTGAACAAGGTTGACAAGAGCCGAAAAGGTTAGATTGTCTTCTGGTTTCTTTTTAAAGGATTCAATGCTTGTTTCCGAAAAAACGTATTTAAAAGGTTTATCGCTTTTATTCATCATGATTATCGCCCCTACTATTTAAACCTAGAAGCTCGATTGCTTCTTCTACACTAACGTTAGATTGTTTCAACTTATCAATTAGATAATCTTTCTCGCTATCTTCAATCTTCTTTTTTAGTTCTTTAAGTTCTTGATTGATTTTATCTTTTTTTTTGAGTAAGGCTTCTTGTTGCTTAATTAGTCCTTGTTTCTTTTCTTGTAAGGTTTGATTATTCATTTTAAAATCTCCTTTATCTTCTCTTTTTGAGTACCTGCATAGGCTTCGTTTTCATGAATGAAAGTTGGTACGGTATGGATATTGTATTCATCAATATATTTGCGATTTTTTTCTTGATTAAGATTGATAAACTGTACATCATGATTAATTAAGTTGTGCAGATAGACTTGTTTAAATATTTTTTTACAATCTTTGCAATCATCACGATAAAAGAAGTTGATTTTATCTTCTTTTATCGTTGTGATAACTGCTTTACTATGCTCTGTTTGATAAAAATTAAATCCAATTCCAACTATGCCAGCGATACATAAAACCAATAGAATTTTAATTATCTTTTTTATCAAGTTGTTGTAACTCCCCTAACATTTTTAATTCAACAAAAACATTCTTGTCAGTATCGAAAGTGGCTTCATATTGCCATTTTGCTTCGGTTGGATAGTTATTATCAATCACTATTTCATTATCAATAATCACTAACACCTTTTGTTTTTTATCGCTGGACGGTTCAAAATAGACTTGTGGCTTGCCTTTGATTTTTGAAACAGACTTGACAGAAGCGTTATATGTTGTAGCTTCTTTGGGTAAAATCGCTTCTAAGGCTTCCTCTGTGGTAAATTTGCTTGCTTTTTCTCGTCTGTCTTTAATGCTGTCTTTTTTTGTATCATAGTCAAACAGACTTGAAAATACGACATTTGTCGCTTTTAACAGTTGCTCGTTAGCATTGTCATTTTTCTGTTTGTATAACTCGTTATACTTGCTATCTAGTGCTTTATTTTCCTTTGTGAGAGTAACTATTTTTTGGTCTTTATCTCCAATTATTTTATTTGTAGAATTTACTAATGTTATATAAAACACCAACATACCAACGAAACAGAATATACAAGCACCAGATATTATTTTCATAATAAATATTTTCTTTTCCATAATTTACTTTCTCCCTTGAATGAAGTTCACTTGTGCGACTGTTTCTTTACTGATAACACGCCAACTTCTTAATCCGCTTCCTGCTTTTACCACGTTTGTTTCACTTACTAGGATAGAACCGTCAGGGTTGACATACTCAACAACGGCAATATGCCCTGCGGTTGGGTCAGAACCTGCTAAACCACCATGGAAACTTGCGCCCCAACCAATATGTGGCTTGCCTTTTTCTACTTTGTAGCCCTTTGCTTTAGCATTTTCGCCCCAATTACCGCCATTTCCACTATCTCCGCTAAACCATTCAATCGGCATTCCAATTTGTGCAAGGCGATTATAAGCGCCCCACGTACATTGTCCGAACGGATAAGAATTACCAGCATAGTTTTTATCGTCTGGCATTGGAAGTGTCAATTTACCAATATATTCTGGCGGTAAGGTTTGAGTAGGTGCGCCATTTTTTCCAGTAACTTCTCCGCTAGGATTAGGGTTTACAACGCAACCGTCCTCATCAACATCAACACCTGCGGTATTTTTAGATTCATTTTTGTTTGGAATTTTATCAGTTGGTAATTTTGGTATTGGACTGTTAGCTTTATACGGTGCTTCTCCGTATTTTTCAATGGCTTCTTTATCAATCCATTTAAATTTTTGACCTAGTGAGTTATATGCTCCAATTAAAGAAACAAGATAATTAGGGTCGGTTGCCCAACCACCATTAGCGATTGCCATTAAAGTTGCTTTTCCGTCTGGGTTATTAATTGCTCCTTTATAAAGGCTTTGATGTGCCATAAACTCGGATTTGCCAACTATGCCTGCGTTGTAATCCTTAAAGTAAGTGTATGCTCCGCCTGTGTTATCTCCTACGCTCGTTCCTGCTTTCGTTCCTGTTATATCGACTGCATCGTTCCCATAAGTCGCAAGCGTAACTGGAAAATCTTCTTTTTTAGAGGTCTTAACGCCCCCCATATTGTGGGCTTTCCATAGGGAAGTTCCGCTAGGGTTAGTAAAGTTAAAACCATTTTCAACCATTGATTGAGCTATACTTGCGGACGGTAGGAAACCGCCTGCTTTCCATGAGAGAATGTAGGCTTCTTTATGGCTTTTAACAAAGTCTTCAACGCTTTTAGGAACTTTCTTTAAGTCCTCGGTTGTAGTGCTGTCACTATAACTAGGGTGTGAACATTGGTCGTTTTTCACTCCGATAAATAAAGAAATAATCATGATAACTACCACTATTGCCCCAATAATAGCAATAAGAGGAATAGACAAGGTACTAACAAAGGCGATTACTGCTGTTATGATAGATTTTGTAACAGCAATACTATTGGCGATAGCTTTTTCTAACAGTATCTTTGCTTGGCTAGCTGTCTTTGCATTAATGCTGGTGGCTTGTTTGCCTGCAAACGTGGCATTCTTTTTCTGTGCTGGTCTAAAGTATTTTTTTAACCCTTTTTCTGTCTTAAAACCATGTTTTTGCGCTAATCTTTTTTCCAGTCCTTGTTTTGTAAGAAAACCTACTTTTTTAGCTGGTTTTTTTAATGTTTTAACTAAGTAGCTAGTGGATTCTTCTTCCTCACTACTGCTGTTATCTGGTTCAATATCATTAAAAGAATTAATGATAGGTTTTGTTTTTTTAACTAATTTTCCAGTTTTATAAAAAGGTTTTCGTGGTTTAAGCTGTTTGCTTTTTCTGTCAATTGCTTTAACTGGCTTAATCTTTTTAAGGTTCTTGGTACTTTTAAACCGTTTAAAATCGGCTGGAATACTAGGTTTCTTTTTTAGTACGTATTTCTTTTTAAAGAATTTATTATTGTCTGTATCATGAAGGGCTTTTTTTAGGTTATCATTATTTTTAAACCTAAATTTTTCTTTAGATTGCTTGTCATTCATACTAAGACCTCGCTAATCTGTCTGCATGATTTTATACAGTTCCGTTGTTTTAGGGATAGTGTTTTCAAAAGGAACAATGGTATTGCCTGCTATGATTAGTCCACTTCCTTTTGCTGGTGTTCTTAAATATTGTTCTTGTTGTTCCGTGATATTGTAGTGTTGTTTGATGATTTCAATGGCAAATTTTTTCTGTTTGAGTAGCACTAAAAATTCAGAGTTGAAAAACATTGCACGTCCTTCTTCCGTAGCTAGGACGGTTTCAATGGATTGTGTAATACCTGTTGGATTTCCTCCGTATTTCCGTATTCTCGCCCAAACATCTTTAAATTTTTCTCGTGAGGATTCACTAGAAGCACCAGAGAGCAAAACTTGAATTTCATCAAAATAAACCCATGTGGTAACTCCTTTAGCTTTATTTTCTACTACACGTTGCCAGATCTTTTCTTCTATCGCCATAAATCCAAACGGTTTAAATTTATTTTTAAGTTGACTGATATTATAAACAATTAAACGTGAATTAAAGTCAACGTTCGTTTCGTGAGCAAATATATCCATAGAGCCTGTGATATAGAGTTTTAGCTTGTAGGTTAAATCTCTTGCTTCGTCATTATCAATGGTTTGTAGGACATCAAACCAATTGTGAAGTGTAGGATTACTGTACTCTTTATAGGTTGCAATCGTTATCTCATCAATAATGGATTCTTGAATTTCTGTGATGTTTTCAAAAAGAGAAGAAAACAGACTGACAAGAAAACTCGATTTTAAGCCGACTGGTTCATCATCAGAATCCAGTAAATTTTCATCTGGTAAATCTAAGATATTGATATGATGATTTGTTTTTGGCGCTATTTTAATCAATTGACCGTCTAAAAGGTTAGCTAGTTCATCATATTCATTGTCAGGAGATAGAATAATTACTTCGTCTTGCGGATCTTTCAAGAGCGTTGTAATGATTTCATATTTTGCAGTCATTGACTTACCAGAGCCAGAAAGCCCTGTAATAATACCGTTTGAATTATCCATGCTCGGGTCTCTACGGTTTATCGCAATGATATTATTAGAAAATAAGTTTATTCCATAGAATTTACCTTTTTTATGGTTAATATCAACTGTTGTGAAAGGGGAATTGATAGATAAGTTAGGTGTAATTAAATCACGTTGGAATGTCTTCTCACAATCTGTGAAGTTCATTCCAATAGGCAAGATAGAATTTAAGGCTTCTTCTTGTAGATAGCCTAAAGAAGAGAAGATAGCCCCATATTTTTCACCAATCGCTTTTATAATCCTTATGTTTTCGTCTCTTTGTTCTATTGTTTTTCCTGTAAGATAGACTAAAAAGATTGAAGAAAATTGCTTATCGCCTGTTTCACGTACAAAGTTGATTACTTCGTCTAAATCGCCCTGCGCTTCTTTTGAAGTCCGTCCAATAAAATCTGGAGAATAGCCCTCTTTAACAGCAATTTTTTGTTGCTTGATTATCTCACTTTCAACGCTTGTCGCCTGCGCTCGCAAACGTTTATTTGTTTCAATAATAGAGTAAGGTTGTGCTTGAATCGTAATGACTAACTCTTGTCCGCATTCTGCTAAGTCTTTAAATAGATTATCGGATAATTCCATTGGAAAATCCTTTAAGAAAAGAATTTGATTGAAGCGGTCGTCTATTTCTACCCCTGTTTTACTAAATTTAAGGGAACTAGGAGCAATTAAATCCTTAGTAGTAAGTATAGAACGCCTTATATCATTGAAATTGCCATATAAAGGCTTATCATAATTAAGCATTTTATTCATTACAGAAAGACGTTCAAGCCCATCTAATGGCTTAATAGGAACTTCGATAGAAGCTAGTGTGCTTGACATCAAGTTTCTTGTGTTTTCTAGCTTGCCTAATGCCTTTTTCTTGTCCTCTGCATTGGTAGAAATAGTAATGTATCTATCAATCTGATAGTTGTTTAGCCCTTTTTGATAGTTAAGGTTAATCAACTCATTTAATTCTTCTCTTAAATAGTCGTATGAATCGCCCTGTAAAGGAAATTCATTTTTTTCTTGATACGTTTTTTCGTTTACTTTAGAAACCAGTAATGTTAATTGGAAATGCTCGTTATCAGATAACGTATTTATCATTGTGTTGTATTTTTGAATGATATTTGTTTTTTCTTCGTTTGGTGCGGTCGCATAATTTGTAGAACCTAGTTCATAGGTCATTGAATAATTGTCATCAACAATATTCATCAGTCCATTTTCAAAAAGAGAGGTGTATCTTAGTGTGTTTTGACTGGAACTACTTTTTGCTTTTTGCGCATTCTTTTTCAATCGGTTTAATCGTAGCTTTTCAGTCTTCGATAAAGGTGTCTGTTTCTTTGACTTTTTTTGATTGAATAAACTCTTTACGTTCATATTGCACTATCCTCTCTGTTTGATATGTTCTTTTTATAGGTTTCTTTAAATAATTCCATTTCAGTTTGAACCAACGGTCGCCAGTTAGTCCGTTTATTTTTACTAAAGAAACGAAAAAACTAATAAATAGAAGCAACATTAGTGGAAACTCAAAGAAAAGACTACTAATGTGTAGGAAAAAATTATTTATCATGATTAAGCCAGTAACACCAGCTATACTTAATAAGAAAATGAATTGACGGAACGTTAAACCAGCTACCTTGCTTTTAATTTTTGAACCGTCTTTATATACCTTGATATACATACTAACCTCCTAATCCAACGACAGCTTTTGCATATTTTTCAGACTGCAAAATTAAGACAGCAACGATAATAGGTTGAATTAAAGAAACGAATCCCCCAGCAATTGACCCTTTTGGGTCTGGTGCTGAAAATGAATTACTTAATCCTAAAATTATGAGAATGACAAATCCTTGTAGTGCCTTAGCACAGTATTGCTTGGCAAAGCCTACTCCAATTGAGCGATATTCACTAGAAGCAAATGAAGAAAATGCAATAGGTGCGAGTATGGTATACACGTATAGTTGGAACGTTCTTAGTGAAACTACTACTACAATAATTATAGAAGCCCCTGCCCCTACTAAGTAAGTTATTAACCAAGATATAACTTTTCCAACACCGTCCTGCCAAGAAACACCTTGAAGTGAAGCTGGTGCAAAAATATTATACGAACCAGTATCTTTAATTAAATTAATCCCACCAACTACAATGTCATTAATAAAAGGTAAAATAAACACTGAACCAGCTACAAGCGCCCCTGCAAGTAGGGCATTGACAGAAGCTTGAAACATCGTTATAGGAACAACAGTACCCTCATTGTTCTTATTTGCGGTTTCAAAGATTTTGGCTATCTCAAAAATCAAAAAGAAGATAAGAAGATAAATTCCAACTTTAGTTGTTGAGTTCTGCATGACTTGTGTTACATAGCTCCAGCCATTCTCATTTAATTTGTCTGCATGTCCTCCAAGCACTTTGAATAAATCCATAGAATGAACCTCCTTATTTCTATTTGCTTGGTTAATATCCTTAAATTAAACGCCAGGAGGATTTGTAAGTAAGTTGACCAATCCAGCGGCCCCAGCTAAAAGCAAACCACCAAGAATAAGCATAATTCCTCTTGTCCGTTGTCCTCCGTTGCTTTCTGCCATACTTTCGGCAATTTGAATTACTCCTACAATAATCAATCCCACTGAACCAGCACCGAAAAACCAAGTTAAGAGATTTTTAATAGTGTCTAATCCATTTACCTGTGCTAAAAGAGGGTGTGTCATTGCTTTAAATGCTAAGTTTGATAATTCTGTTTTCATAATTTATTCCTCCGTTGTATTCGTTAATGTTTCTACTGGTTTCTTGCTATTCCAATAGTCAAATGCTTTTTCTAATTCATCAACCTTAAATTCTGGTTGAAATTCATACCAGTTATCGTCTGACGGACTACTACTCCATTCAGAAGAACGTTTATGCCCTTTGAAAGGAAATTTTTTCCCTTTGTACATTGGCATTGAAGAGATAGAGACTAAACATTCACTTCTAGGCAATCTATTTACTTCGTCTTTGGTTATTAAATCTCTTCCTAATACCTCATGACTAATTGAATATGAACCATTAGACCCTCTATTTTCAGAGTTCTTTTTCATGTTGATTGTTTCTTTACCAGCACGTTCAGAGAAGAATTTTTCTGTTTCTGGTTCTGTTCCCCCTGAAAGGTACATGATTGTATCGCAGTTTCCGACAAAACTTTTCCAATCTTCTTTATACATAGAAGTTAATTGATTAATATTTTGTACGATAACGTTAATACTCATTTCACGTGAACGGAAAACAGCTAATGCTTCTTTGATGTTTGGTATCTTTCCTAAGTTTGCAAATTCATCTAATAAGAAACGAATATGATTAGGTGGATTTCCGTGAAATTCATTATCTATTTGATGTTCAAGTGTTCTAAACGCTAAGACAAATATCATGGTGGTTAAGAAATTAAAGGTGGTATCCATATCTGGAATCGGTAGATAGACGATAGTTTTTTTAGTAACCCAAGTATCAATTTCTAGTTCATCATCATCTAATATGTCTCTTATATCTTGTAAGTCGAACATTGAAAATCTAGCAGTAGCAATCGCTACAACACTACTTCTTGTATCCCCACGATAATTTTTAAAACTATTGAATTGAGTAACTGCATAATTTTCAGAACCGAAACGGTCTTCAAATTTTTCAAACATTCTTTCTAAAACAGACGGTACTTCTTCGTTTTCCCTATTCAATAATCTAATTAAATCCGATACTTCATATAGCTTAGGTAAATCTCCTGTACCTGTAATTCCTTTTTTAGGGTCGCCTTTATATTTGTAGTAAAGAAATGAAAAGATTGAACCAAGTAGCAGTTCTTCTGACTTATCCCAAAAAGGCTCGCCTTTTCGGCTGTTTTCGCCATTTGTAGCGTCTATAATACATTGAATAACTCGCTTTAGAGTGATTTCATCATGAATATATTTAAAGGGATTAAACTTATTGCAATTTTTGAATGTATTAACATCAAATATCTTTACTTGATAGCCATTTTCAGACATCATCTTTCCAGTTTCATGGAACACTTTTCCTTTAGGGTCTGTTAGTACATAAGAGGAATGTAGTTGTGATATATTGGGTTTCACATACATCTCTGTTTTACCAGCACCACTGCCTGCACAGACAAGAACGTTCTTATTTCTTTGATAATCAAAATCCATATTCTTTGTTGTCAAACTCATTTTTACATCTTCTGAAAAAATAAGATTGTTATCTTCGTTTTTGCTGTCCGCAAATTTCTTCAATTCTTTACTCGTTGCCCAACGAGCTGAACCATACTCTTTACCTTGTCTGTATTTCCCATTACTTGTACTTAACATAAAGAATAGTAAAGCTAAGACCAGACCTAAAAGGAATGCCAATAAAGGGTAGCCTTTAAAACTAAAGAATATCCATTGATTAGAATAGGAATCCATTGTGTTTGCTAAACTATTAAATATTTTTTGTATGCCCTCTGCTTTCTCATTTAAAAGAAAATAAGCAAAGCGATTAAGTAAACAACCAAGTATTAAGCCTAAGACTGAAAAGATTATGATTTTAGCTTTAACTACCTTTGATAAATCTTTCACTAGATACTCTTCCCTTTCCCTACTGTTTTGTTGACTGCCTTATCAGCAACGTTTTTGAGCATTTCTTGTTGTTCTTGTTTTGCAATTTTAATTTCATCTTTTAACGAAAGTTCTTTTTTGCCTTTTTCTGGTTGGATAGCTTTTTCTTTTTTGAGATATTTTTGAGGATTGGCTTGCATATCACGCATTACTTTTTCAGTTGTAGCTAAAATCATATTTCTGTCTTTAGCATGAAATAGTAACTCTGTCTTGCCGTCTGGTAATACACGTGATAGAAAATCAACGCCATTCTTTTTGTATTCTCTGTGTAAGGCTTTGATAGCAACATTACTGTTGGATAAACTTTCATTTAATAACTCGCTATCCGTGAAGTTAGGAACTTTACCTTTGCTGTCGTAATGCTTTTTCAATAAGCTATAAGCGTGCTTAATACTGCTTTTCCCAGCTCCTAAAATTACCCTTACTGTTTCATCTTCTTCTGCCATAAATTATTCTCCTCCTGAACGTAGCTCTTTTGGTATAAACCATACTAAAAAGCTGATAACCACCTCGATAAGAAGTACAATTGCTAGTGGCATAATGTACCAATTCCACATTCCTGAGAAAGACATTTTTGTCTGCAATACTTCTTGTACATAACTTGGATATTTTGAAATATCAAAATAACTTGCAGGTAAAAATTGATGTGCTGTTACAAGCGCTACAACTTGTCCGTAAATCCATATAATTATTGCCCCTGTAATTAAATTTTGAATAAGAAATAATGGTGATATTAGAACAAACCTAATTATCAATCCACTTATTCCTACTAAAATCTCAATAGGTCGGATAAAAATTAAATGGAGTATTGAAAGAAATTTATTCATATTTCTTCATTCCCCCCTATCCAAAATGCAAAAATAGTCTTAACATTTCTATGACTTTATAGAAATGACTTTCTAAGGTGGCATGCGTGTTAAGACTATTAATTAATTTCTATTTTGATATAATGGTTTGTTGGGTAAAAACAAAGAATATGCTTTGTTTTGTAGACCGCTTTAAGAGGTAGGATTCTTAGGCGGTCGCCCTCTTTTTTTGTATTCTTTTTAATATGATTCAAGCCTTCATCTGAAATTAACCAAATTCGCCCCTGTTTTTGAATCATTGTACTTTTAAATAGTTCAGGTCTATCTTTCATACTTTTATACAAATACGAATGGCTTTTTCCTAGTTTTTTACTACCCTCTGAAAATGTATACCAATTATTTTCTTTCAATGTTTACTCCTTTCTATAACTACTATTATATACTTATTATCAATTTAAATTAACATTACCGTTGCGTTGCGGTTACTTTTATATTACCTTTATCTTAATTGTCTGATAATTCAGAATTGCAAGGCAACAACATCTTTTATAGATATACCAATTCCGCTTTGCAAGCGGACTGCTTCTGTCGTCAAGCAGACCAACGAGCATGAACAAAAAGACTTGCCAAGAAAAACATATGGTAAGTCTTTTTTGCTAGTCAAAACTTAATAGTTGTGGGCTTTTGTTCAATTTTCCCAGGGATACTTATTTTTACATATACTTACTATCATCCCTAAAAAACATCATTTTATCCCAAAAGTATTGATTAATTAATGAGTTTTGTTAGAATAAGCTAAAGAATGAAAGGACAAAATAATTGAAGTTCCATAAAAAAATTGATCCTAGTTATACAGAAACTGAAATATTGGTTAGGACATATTCAGAAAGTATTTATGAAGAAATTATGAATATGTTAGATAACAGTATTTATTTAAAATCTACGTCTGGTGCATATAAGGTCAAACTCGGCAATATTATATATATTGGATCCAATAGAAATTATCTTGAAGTATATGCTAAAGAAAACAACACAATTAAAAACTTTAGAGTTCGCTTGACGCTGTATAAAATTAAAGAGTTGTTAAGTGATGATTTCATCCAAATATCTAGAACATACATTATAAATTATAATTTTTTAGATTCTGTAGAAGCAGATCTTATTCATGGGATGGTCGCAAGAGTAATGGGATTTAAAATTCCAATTTCTAGAACTTATTTGGAGGAGATATATTCAAAATTAGAGGAGGAAAATAATTGAAAAAATACATACATTCTTGTTTCATAGGCATTGGTATTGCTAGTTTCATTATTGTTTTAAATTCAATTTCTTACTTTGGAATCAATGTAGTAATTAGTTCTCTTGTTTTAGGTGTTTTCCAAGGTATAATTGTTCCACTTATTTATCATAATAAAATAAAAACGCTATATTTAGTAAAAGTATTATTACATGCAACAATAAGTTATTTATTAATTATTTTATGGTGGATAGTAGGAGAAAATTCATCTTTGAGTATGGTAAGTTTATTGTGGTTTATTGTATTTATATCTGTATTTTCCTATTTTCACTTTATGAATCACAAAGACGCTTATAAAATTAACACAAAATTAAAAGATGAAAAAAGTAAAAAAATGAAAATTAAAGAGAAAGCTTGATAGAATGAAAGCAAAAGATAGTAATAAAAATAGGAGGATACAATTTTGACAAAAAAAATTGTTGAGATTCAAGATATAAAAAAAGAATTTAATCAGAAAACAGTTTTAAGCAATATTACTTTTTCTATTAAAAAAAATGAATGTATTGCTCTACTTGGAAAAAACGGTGCAGGAAAAAGTACATTATTGAATATAATCATAGGAAAATATTTTCAAAATGATGGAAATGTAAAGATATACTGCGAGAAAAAAAATGTTGGTTTTTTACCTCAAAATACCAATTTTCCTGATGATATAAAGGTAAACGAGTTAATTAAGTTTGTATCTAGTTATACTGATACTCCTCTTTCTGAGGAAGAAGTTGCACTTATTCTTAATTTTTCAAACGAACAAATGAATAAGTTTGCTTCTAAATTATCTGGAGGGCAACAGAGATTACTAGATTTTTGTTTAGCTGTAATTAACAAACCACAATTTTTAATTGTTGATGAGCCTACCTCAAGTATGGATACATCGACCAGACACCATTTTTGGGAATGTATCCAACAACTTAAAGAAAAAGGCACTACTGTATTATTTACAACCCATTATATTGAAGAAGTAAATTATTGTGCGGATAGAGTACTTTTATTAGATAACGGTAATTTAATGGCAGATGAAACACCATACCGTCTAAGAATGCTGAATCACGAAAAAATTATTGTTTTAGATATTAATTTATATAAGCAATTTGAACAACCATTACAACATATAATTATAAGTAATCAGATCAAAGAAATTTTTTCAAAATCTACTGTGGAATTTTATTTTGTAGCAGAAAAAACAGATTATATTATTAAAGCGTTATTAAGCATAGGATTCCCTATTAAAGAAGTTGAGCTTACCAATACATCATTACTGGATACTATATTTGAGGGTACTCATATTGAGGAGACACAAAATGACTAATTTAGCAAAAATAGAATTTTTAAGAATGGGGCGTAATAAAAAATATCTTATTATGAGCATAGGCATGCCCGTATTTTTTTTCTTAGTATTTACGGCAATGATAAAATTACCAAATCCTGAAGCACAAGATACATTTATGAAAGAATATCTAATGTCTATGACGACTTTTAGTTTAACTAGCTTTTCAATATTCACTTTTCCATTTGAAATTATAGAAGATAAGAAGAATGGATGGAGAAATTTGTTATATAGATTACCAGTAACTGATATAGATGTATTTATTGTTAAAGTAATTAAAATGATTATTTTTTTCATTATTTCAATTATTTTAGTATTTTTAGTCGGTTTTTTAGTTAGAGGAATTCACTTAACCTTTATTCAATGGCTTATGTCCGGATTATTACTATTATTTGGAGCCATTGTGTTTCTTAGTTTAGGAACTATTTTAACAAATTTTAAAGATGAAAAAACAGCATCTGTATTTTCCGATATATTATTTTTAGCTTTAGCGATGTTAGGTGGATTATGGTTTCCTACTAGTCAATTTCCTGAATGGTTGCAAATGTTATCTAAATTAACTCCTACCTATCATTTTAGAGAGTTAGCTGTTGGATATATAAGTAATAATGAGATACCTTCAAAATCTATTTTAATAATGATAATTTACGCTATTATCTTTATATCTATTTCGCTTATTATATCTAAGAATAGAAAACAAGATATTGCTTAATTTTATAAATAATGAGTTAACTAAGTTCAATAAAGTATACCCTGTTGTCCATCTAAAAAAATCTTCTAAAATTATTTTAGAGGTTAATAAGGGTTTGTAGCTGGACAATAGACTTGTGCATTTAAAAGTA
Organism: Lactococcus sp. SK2-659; assembly: GCF_020218185.2. Classification (NCBI taxonomy): domain Bacteria; kingdom Bacillati; phylum Bacillota; class Bacilli; order Lactobacillales; family Streptococcaceae; genus Lactococcus; species Lactococcus sp. SK2-659. The sequence goes on along the minus strand of NZ_JAIWQZ020000004.1, from coordinate 1,780 downwards.
ATTGTTATCCATAATTCTAATAGTTTATTTTAGTAATGAATTATGATTTAATAGTATAAAATAAGTCTGAAAGCGGAGTAAGCAACAATAAAATTATTTATTAAAAAAAATTTTTCAAAGTATAAAGAAGTTTTCTATTATATATTATTATTTATGATTTTTTATTTCTCTATCCCTATGAATGTTTTTATACTAGTAGTATTTATATTAGGATTAATTGCTACAATCATTTCGATACAGAAAAGAAAAAATGTAAGGATACAGTCACTATTATGGCAATTCCCTCTATTAATTATTTCTGTATTCAGTATTTTTTATGGGCAATATATTTTTAGTAAAATATTGGAATGCTTATTAGTAATAGCCTTGATTGTAAGTATATATAATGAGTTACGAGGAATAAAAAAATAGAGTATATTTTTCAAACTAGAAAGACAAAAAGCACCTTTGCTATTGTTACGGATGAAGAACTAGAAAATATTAATGGATCTGGATCAATCTGGGGAGCGATTGCTGGAGGAGCTGTAAAAGGGGCAATCGCTGGATCTTGGACTGGTAATCCTGTCGGTATAGGGATGTCAGCATTAGGAGGCGCCGTTTTGGGTGGAGTAACTTATGCTAGACCAGTACACTAAAGAAAGGCTTACAAATTAATGAAAAATGATAATTTTTTAATAAATAGATTCTTAGGAATACCTTCAAAAGCTATTTTAAGTGAAGAAGGTTCTATAAAAATAGGAAAAACATTAAGTATTTATGGAGTTGTTTCATTTTTATTTAATATAATTATCTTTGCTTTTATATCTCTATTATTAATAAATAATAATAACGCTTTATATATTGTTTTGTTTGGTTTTATTGCCAATATGGTATTACCTCTACCTTTTTTATACTATATAAAACGACATAATTATGATGAAATCACAAATAAATTTGAAATAAAAAATAAAATCCCTTGGGGAACAGGCATTATTATAACAATTGTATATTACGTTTTATCCGTTGTTTTCATGCCAAATATACCTAACAATGCTTTTGACGGGAAAACTGCTCTAATATCAATTGGTTTTGGTATATTCATGACAGTAGTATTTTACTTTATAAAGAAAGTAAAATAGTAGGAAGATTTTCCTATTGTGCACTGTAATTTTTGGTATATATACTTTACTGATGTTATCCTTAAATCTTAGAGTCACTATTGTATAATTTAGACAAAGGACAAAAACATGAAAAAACAAAACGTGATGCAGAAATATGATTTGATAACTAAAGAACCTATTTTTCAAAAATTTAAAGCAAATAACAAACAACTTTATAAACAAAATATTGATTTAAGAAATGCTGTTTTGAGAAAACCACTAAAAAAGTTAATTACATCAGATGAAATGATGGTTGAGCAAAACAATCAGTTTTACGGTATTACGATTAATGATATTTTAGTCGCAACATTTTCAAGTTATCCAAAAGATTCTAATACGGTTCGATTAGTATCCTTTGCTGTTGATGCTCAACATCAACAACAGGGACTGGGATCGCGTTTGTTAAGCTGGGCAATTGATGATTTTCGTAAGCAAGGATATTATCGAGTGAGCTTGTCAGCACGTGCTTCGGCTCACAATTTTTATTTGAAACAAGGATTTAAAGATACTAGAGAACCACAAATAAATCACTATCTGAATTTAGTAGACTTTGAAATGCAGTATATTATTCCAACACTGAACTAAAATGTGAGGACATAAATTTTAACTAATTAAAGCAAATCTACCAATATTGTTAAAAG
>NZ_JAIWQZ020000003.1:0-218058 GCF_020218185.2 Lactococcus sp. SK2-659 | reverse complement strand
GTTCGGAAAATCCCACGGTTGTCATGTTTTATTAAATACATTAATATTCAATTCTTGGTAAATTTAGTTTTCTTTGTTCTGAAATGATTCTGATGAGAACGATAAAGATGACAGAAATAAATAAAGCTAAGTTATGGCTGATTACCGATTGAAGGGATACATACAGAATTCCACCAATAATACATGGTAGGGCATAGATGTTTTCTCTAAAAATCATTGGAACTTGATTTGCAATCACATCGCGTATCATTCCACCACCGACACCTGTCAATACTCCTAAGAATACAATGAAGAAGATATTTTGTGAATAACCATGTGCTATTCCAGCATCAATCCCTAATACTGTAAAAATTCCTAAACCTATTGCGTCAGAAACCAGGAGAAGATTATTATAGAAACGTGCTGCTTTAAAAATACTCAATGCTTCTCTTCTTGATTTAATTATTAGTGCTACAAGCATAGCTACTATCGATGCAATAATCGAAATAACTATAAAAAATGGCGATTTTAATGCTGTAGGCGGTGTTGCTCCTAAGAGTAAATCTCGAAATATCCCACCACCAACAGCTGTTATTACTGACATCACAAGAATACCAAAAATATCTAGTTTATGATTGATCCCCACTACGGTCCCCGAAATAGCGAATGCTACGGTTCCTAAAATTTCCAAAAATAAATAAAAACTGCTAATCACTTCCATATCCCTTTATACTTCACCTTAATAATCTTTTTAATACAATTTATTATACCTTATATTCCTCCAATATAAATAAAAAAGAGACTGATTTTCAACAGTCTCTTTTTCTTTAATCAACGCGGCTAAAATTAGCAACATCTGCACTGATATTTTCAATAAATTCTTCAAGCGGAATGACTTTTGTTTCTTTTGAGCCATAACGACGAATATTTACAGTTCCATCAGCTTGTTCTTGGTCTCCAATAACGATTTGATATGGAATTTTGTGTGTTTGTGATTGACGAATCTTCCAGCCCATTTTTTCATTGGCTTCATCGACAACAACGCGGAACCCTTTATCTTGAAGTTCACGTTGAATTTTCCATGCGTAATCGGCATGAATTTCATTATTTACTGGGATAATGGTTGCTTGAGTTGGAGCGAGCCATGTTGGGAAAGCACCTTTATAAACTTCAATAAGATAGGCAATGAAACGTTCAAGGGTTGAGATTACACCACGGTGAATCATGACTGGGCGATGTTTTTCCCCGTCAGCACCGATATATGAAATGTCAAAGTTTTCAGGATTAAGGAAGTCTAACTGAATAGTTGAAAGTGTTTCTTCGTTACCAAGTGCAGTTTTAACTTGAATGTCAAGTTTAGGACCGTAAAATGCTGCTTCTCCTTCTGCTTCAACGTAGTCAAGATTCATGTCATCCATTGTCGCTTTGAGCATGGCTTGAGATTTTTCCCACATTTCATCATCTGGGAAATATTTCACTGTATCTTTAGGGTCACGGTAACTGAGTCGGAAACTGTAATCATTGATTCCAAAGTCACGGTACATGTCCATAATCAATTGAAGAATTTTACTAAATTCTTCTTGAACTTGTTCTAACATGACGAAAGTATGACCATCATTCAAAGTCATTTCGCGGACACGTTGAAGTCCTGAGAGTGCTCCTGATTTTTCATAACGGTGCATCATCCCAAATTCAGCAATACGAATTGGGAGTTCACGATAAGAGTGAACGTGATGTTTATAGATAGCTATATGGCTCGGACAGTTCATTGGACGAAGTTCCATTTCTTCGCCATCACCCATATCCATTGGTGGATACATATCTTCATGGTAATGTTGCCAGTGACCTGATTGTTTATAAGTATTAAGGTTCATCATGACTGGTGTGATAACGTGTTGATAACCGTTTCTCACTTCTTGGTCAACGACAAAACGTTCAATAATTCGACGAATTGTTGCTCCAGCTGGGAGCCAGTAAGCAGTTCCCGCACCAAGTTCTGCGTCATTAAAGAACAAGTCAAGTTCGCGACCGAGTTTACGGTGGTCACGTTCTTTTGCTTCTTCACGAAGTTTAAGATTTTCTTCTAATTCTTCTTTTGTAAACCAAGCTGTACCGTAAATACGTTGCATCATCTTGTTATCAGAATTACCGCGCCAGTAAGCACCTGCAACGTTGAGAAGGTGGAAAAATTTGATGACACCAGTTGATGGAACGTGTGGGCCGCGGCAAAGGTCAGTATATTCACCTTGAGTATAGATAGTAAGTCCACCTTCATCTTCATTGTGTTCTTCAATGAGTTCAAGTTTGTATGGATCATTTGCAAAAATTTCTTTTGCTTCTTCTTTGCTTACTTCTTTACGTTCTGATTTGAAGTTTTCTTTGACAATTTTCTTCATTTCAGCTTCGATTGTTGCCAAATCATCATTTGAAATTTGACCGGCTTCGTTATCTGTATCGTAATAGAACCCATCTTGAATAGCTGGTCCAACACCCAAGTGAATATCAGGGAAATGGCGTTTTGCTGCTTGAGCAAAAAGGTGAGCAGCTGAATGTCGTAAAATTCCAAGTGCATCTTCATGGTCTGGTGTTACAATTTCAAAGTTGCTATCTTCATTGATTGCTCGAGTGGCATCAATTAATTTTCCGTTGACCTTACCTGCAAGTGTTTTTTTGGCAAGACTAGGTGAGATTGATTTAGCAATTTCAAATGTTGTTACGCCCGCCTCAAATTCTTTTACGTTACCGTCTGGAAATGTTATTTTAATCATTTTATGTGCCTTTCTTTAATCTTTTTTTAGTTGGAAATTACTGACAGAAAAATCCGAATTGCTTGGGAGCAATGAATTACTTGTTAAAAGTCTTGTCAATAATTTATGGAAATAAAAAAACGCAAATCTTATCCTATAAAGGACGCGATCTGCGTGTTACCACCTTTGTTCTATTTACTGACAAAATTCGTTAAGCTCTTGCTAGCAATTATTGCTTACAAAAGTACTCAATTTTTAGCTATAAAATTGCTGTCAGTAAATTTCTCTTCTTTAACGTAACGTGTCAGAGACGCTTTTCTGTTGTCCAAAAAAGAATTTAACTTACAAAAAATCTGTAAGTAGTGAGTGGTATTTTTAGCTGCCATTTTCAGGCTCGCATCAACCGCCTGATTTCTTAGAAATTTTCACTAAAAACATGTCTCTTTTTATATTGTAAAGCTTGACCTAAAATTTGTCAAGAAGGAAATAATACTAAATAAAATTACTGACAGCCCAAAATTAAAAGTTCTGTCAGTAATTTTTACTGACGAGTAAAAAAGAACTCAATGAGTTCTTTTTATATTAATGTCTTTGCTCAATATTTTGCTTTGTTTTGTAAGCAAGAAAATCGCGTGCCACATCTTTATCAAAATCATTGAGTTGTTTTATCACTTGGTTTTGAATCGTTTCAATCTCAATTTTTTCAAAAGAGAGCTCAGCAATTACTTTTTCAACGACTTTTGTTACATTATTAGCAATCATATTGGCGTGGAGCGGTTTATCTTTGTATTTACCATTGATTGCAGCTTTGAATACTGCCGTTTGAATGCGGAAGCTATCCCAGTCAACGACATGTCCATTACGTTTGATAACTACTTTATTAACTAATTTTGCTTGCATCAATTTCTCCTTATTTTTTAATCTTCTTACAATACTATTATACCAAATTTTTCGGAATTATTTAAAAGTTTCGACGATTAATACGATATTGAGTAGAGTTACAAAAACTCCTGTTGCTAATAAGAGCCACTTTGTAAACCAAACATTTTTATATTTACCCATTACTCTTTTAGAACTTGTCAAATAAATTTGCAAAAAGATAGTAATTGGTAATTGGATACTTAAGAAAACTTGTGAATAAATTAAAATATTAAAGGGCGAAGTCACAAAACTTAAAGCGCAAATGGCAATCGTTGCTCCAATTATTGTGATTAAAACACCTAATTTACTATGTGGGTCTTGTGCATCATAAGGTTCTGCAAAGATTCCTGCAAAAATTGACCCACCTGCCATTCCTGCTGTTACCGATGAGGCTACTCCTGCAAAAAGAAAAGCAATCGCAAACATAATTGCAGCCACTGGACCAAGGAGAGGAACGAGCATTTCTTGTGATTGATTAATTTCTGTTACAATTCGAGGGAAAAATAAAGCCGCAGCAATGATAATAATTGCAGAATTAATCACCCAACCTAGAAACATTGAAAAAATTGTATCAAAGAACTCAAAACGCAATTGTCTTTCCATCACCGCTTCATCTTTTAAATTCCACTGACGACTTTGAATAACTTCCGAGTGTAAAAATAGATTATGTGGCATGACAACGGCCCCTAGGGCTGACATGATGATTGGCATTGATTTTGCATCAACAAAAGGAATGACCATTCCTTTTGCTGCTTGTCCCCAATTAATATGTGGAATAATAAAAATTTCTAGTAAAAGTGCAATCCCAATCAAACTTACAAAACCAATAATAACTTTTTCAATTTTAGGATATGAATTACTAAACAAAAACCAGATAACCAAACCAGCTGTTAAAATTGCTCCTACCACAATTGGTAATTTAAATAGCATTTGCAAAGCTATTGCTCCACCCAAAATTTCAGCAACTGCTGTCGAAATAGAAGCTAAAACTCCCGTTCCCAAAACTGTTCTACTGAGCCAGGGTCTAAGGTATTGGGTCGTATTTTCTGACAAACACTTTCCTGTGACAATCCCTAAGTGGGCCACATTATGCTGGAGAAAAGCCAACATAATTGTTGATAGCGTAATTACCCAAAGTAATTTATAACCAAATTGAGAACCCGCAGCAAGATTGGCAGCCCAATTTCCTGGATCTATAAATCCCACCGCAACAATCAATCCTGGTCCAACATACTTCAAAAAATCAAGGGCTGGATATTTTTTATCTTGTAAAAATCGCCACATTTTTATCCTTTTCATTTTCACTTCCTTTTGGACAATTATAGCATGCAGCTTTTAAGAGTTCAACTTTACAAAATAAAAAACCGTCAGTAAATTTTACTGACGGTCATTAAAAATAATTGATTATTTGGCAACGATGAAACGGTCTGCATCATCCATGAAAGTTTTTTCGCCAGCAGGTGCTTCGATTGAACCAAATACAAGTTGTCCACGAAGTTTCCAGCTTTCTGGAAGATTCCATTCTTTAGCAACAGCTTCGTCAATCAATGGATTGTAGTGTTGCAAGTTAGCGCCTAAACCAAGTTCAGCAAGAGCAGTCCATACATTTACAGAAATAATTCCTGAACCTTGTTCTGACCAAACTGGGAAGTTATCTGCATAAAGAGCAAATTGTTCTTGAAGATTTTTAACAACTGCTTGGTCTTCAAAGAAAAGAATTGTACCAAAAGCAGCTTTAAATCCATCAAGTTTTGCACGTGTGTTATCCCAAGCTGATTCAGGAACACCTTGTGCTTCCATGGCTGCTTTAAGTTCTGGTGCAACAATTTCATCCCAAAGTTTATCTTGGGCATCACCTGTGAGAATCAAAAGACGTCCAGTTTGTGAATTGAAAGCTGTTGGTGAAAAACGTACAGCTTCTTTAATTGTTTCAATCACTTTTTCTTCATCTTGAACGTTTCTTCCAAGAGCGTAGATTGTGCGACGGTTTTCTAATGATTTAATGAATGACATAATAATTACTTCCTTTTTTGTTTTTATTGTTTACATATGTAATCTTATCAAATAAATTTACACTTGTAAACTATTTTGATTCAAAAAATTACTTTTTTTATAAAATAAAAAAAATCCCTATTTGAAATAGGGATAAATTTATTATTTAGTACCGAACAAACGGTCTCCAGCATCACCAAGACCTGGGACAATATAACCATGTTCATTAAGTTTTTCATCCAAAGCTGCAGTATAAATTTCAATATCTGGATGTGCTTCTTGGAGAGCTTTCACTCCCTCTGGTGCAGCAACAAGACAAACAAATTTAATATTTTCTGCTTTAGCATTTCGTTTTTTAAGAGAATCAACTGCTAAAATTGCTGAACCACCAGTCGCAAGCATTGGGTCAACAAGAAAAATTTGACGGTCAGCAATATCGGCTGGAAGTTTAACTAAATATTCAACTGGTTTAAGTGTTTCTTCGTCACGATACATTCCGATATGCCCTACACGAGCAGCTGGAATCAATTTCAAAATTCCGTCTACCATCCCAATACCAGCACGCAAGATTGGTACAATCGCTAATTTTTTACCTGCGATTTGTTTAACCGTCGTTTTTTGAACGGGTGTTTCGATTTCGACATCTTCAAGGGGTAAATCTCTTGATACTTCGTAGGCCATGAGCATTCCAATTTCATCAACAAGTTCACGGAATTCTTTTGTCGATGCCTCTTTACGACGCAAGATTGAGAGTTTGTGTTGAATCAATGGATGTTCTACGACTTGAAATTTTGACATTTTGATTTTCCTTTCGCTAGATCCCTTTGCTAAGCAAAGTTCAGATTTGTAAACTGCCTTTAAAAGGCAATTTTGCTAATTTTAGGCAAAATTTTTTAGAGCCTAGCAAGCTCGCTATTCTCTAAAAGCATTTTTTCTATTTTACCACTTTTTTGATCTTTTTGGGAGGAATAAGATGAAATTTAAAAAAATTTAAATTTTTCGTCTTTTATTCTTTATTTTTTCTTAATTATCATATTTTTTCAGGACCATTTTAATTAAAAATGGTGCCAATACAGTTGCTAAAATAATCACGATAACCAGCTCCGAATAAACTTCATCTGTGATAATGGCACTCGTCAGACCAATTTGAGCCACAATCAGAGCCATTTCCCCTCGTGAAATCATTCCTGTTCCAATCAACATACTCTCACCAGTACTTAATTTACTTGCTTTTCCAACAAAATAGGCGGGGATAAATTTCGTCAAAATTGCTAAAAGGGTAAAGAGTAAAATTATCCAAGGATGATGAATTAAACTATCGAATTGAACAGATATGGCGATAAGTACAAAGAATACTGGGATAAAAATAACATAACCGATTGCTGAAGTATATTCTTCAATCTTATGACTTACTTCTGTTTGTGAAATAGCAAGTCCTGCAAAGAAACTACCTATTACTGCTGACATTCCTACGCTATCAGCAAGTAGACTTAATCCCAAACAAATAATCAAGGCAACAATCGTATTTTTGTTGGCAATGGGTAGTTTTTGGACGAATTTCCAAAATCTTGGAATAAGCTTATGCACAAGAAATAAAAAGGCAAAAAAGAGAAGTTCAAGCAAAAATTGGAAGAAAAGATGAGAACCAGAACCACCATTTTTAAAACTAGTAAAAATTGATAAAATCAATACAGCTAAAATATCATCAACAACTGCTGCTCCTAGAATAATCGAACCTGCACGTGTACTAAGCTTACCATATTCTTGCAAGACTTCAACCGTAATCGACACGGAGGTCGCAGCGAAAACAATTCCATAAAAGAAACTGGTCGATATTCCGTAACCAAAGCCAAAAGCAACAAGTCCAAAGGCAATTAATGGCACAATTACACCACCAACTGCAACGAGCATTGATGCTTTAAAATTTTTCTTTAGAACAGTTAAATCACTCTCAATTCCCGCTAAGAACATGAGTAAGATAACTCCAATCTCAGACATCACTTCTAGAACATGACCGCTATGAACCAAGCCTAAAACTGATGGAGCAATCAAAATCCCAACAAGCATTTGTCCAACGACAGCTGGAATTTTAAGGCGTCTTGAAACAAGAGTAGCAATTAAAGAGGCAATTAAAACAATTGTGAGTTGTAAAATATCATTCATAAGTTGATTTTAACATATTTTTCATTCTTAAAAACACATTTTCGACTAAAATCCTTAAATTTTGAATGTTTCTACGAGTCGTTTGCTTGCTTCTTCAATCAATGAGAATGGTGCAGCAGCATTTAATCTGGCATGCGCTTGTCCGGCTTTTCCAAAACTTATTCCTTTATTTAAAATCACACCTGCCTCTTCTGCTAATTTTTCATCCAATACCTTATCTTCTAATTGATATTCAGAAAAATCAAGCCAAATCAAATAGGTTCCTTGAGGTTTCATTACTTTGATTTTTGTTTTTTGATGAAGTTCTGACTCAATATAAGTGATATTTTTTTCAAGCACATTTTTGAGTTCATTTAACCATTCACTTCCATTTTCATAAGCAACTTTGGTGGCTAGCATTCCTAAAGTGCTAATTTCTTGTTGATTATTTGCTAGTCTTCTTTGTAAGTATTTTTCACGTAAATCTTGATTTTCGATAATTGCATAAGCGCATTTCACGCCAGCAATGTTAAAACTTTTAGTGGCAGAAGATAAAACAACTGAAAAATCTTTGAAGTCTTCTGAAAGAGTGTTAAAGGTCTGATGCTGATGACCAAACAATGTTAAATCTTGATGAATTTCATCAGAAACGACAATCACATTATGCTTTTTACAAATTTGGCCAAGTTTTATAAGTTCTTCTTTCGTCCACACGCGCCCACCAGGATTGTGGGGGTTACAAAGAATATATAATTTCACGGAATTTTCAACAATTTCTTTTTCAAAAACTTCAAAATCAATTAGAAATTCCCCGTTTTTTTCAATCAGTTTATTTTCAATTAGCTTTCGATTATTTAGCTTAACTGTTCTGGCAAACGGGGGATAAACAGGTGTGTTTATTAAAACAGCATCATTTTCTTTGGTCAATGCTTGAATGGCCAGACCAATTCCTGGAACAACTCCTTCAACCAAAATTAAAGCTTCTTTAGAAAAGTCATACTGATGTTGATTTTTTTCCCAATTTTGAATGCTTTTAATTAAATCTTCTTCAACATAGGCATATCCATAAACTCCATAGTCTGCGTAATCATGGATACTTTGTTTTATTTCTGGTAAGGCAAGAAAATCCATATCAGCCACCCATAATGGAAGTTTATGAGGATTCTCTTTTATTTCTTGCCATTTTACAGAATTGTGGTCAAGTCGATTTGGAATGGTTGTAAAATCATATTTTGTCATTTTTATACTCTCTTTTTTATTTTCGTCATGATAGCTGTGACTGCTTTAGCAGTTTACAGATATGCTAGTAGTTCCATCAGTAAAAAATTTACTGACAGAACATATTTTAGCACTTATGGATATGCTGGTAGTCTCATCATAGGATAGCCGTTGGCGCTTCGCTTTTTTGTCATTCGCTTTAGCGGATAGACAAAACGGACAGCGTAGCACGCAGTGCGTAGATAGCGTTTAGGGATATGCTAGTTTGTTCATCAGTAATTTTTTAATTTTCTAAAGCTTCTTTGAGGTCTTCTATTAAATCGCGAACATCTTCTATCCCAATCGAAAGGCGAAGCAAATCATCTGTTAAACCATAACTTTCTCTAATCTCAAGTGGAATATCATGGTGAGTTTGCGCTGTTGGATAAGTGATTAAAGATTCAACACCTCCTAAGCTTTCAGCAAAGGTAAAAACGCTCAAGTGATTTAAAATAGCAGGAATTTTGTTTTTGTCAGTAACTTTTAGAGAAATCATGCCACCTAATCCTGGGTAAAGTACTTCTTTTACTGATGGAAGTTTTTTTAGGAAAGTCACAATTTTTTGGGCATTTTTAGTTGCCCTCTCCATTCTGAGGCTTAAAGTTTTCAAACCTCGCATGACAAGATAACTGTCAAACGGAGAAAGAACTGCTCCTGTAGTATTGAGCTGATATAATAATCTTTCATAAAGATCTTCATCATAAACAATGACCGCTCCAGCCAAGACGTCATTATGTCCTGATAAATATTTTGTTGCCGAATGAATCACTAAATCCGCACCCAATTCTAATGGTTTTTGATAAATTGGGGTATAAAAAGTATTGTCAACAATCACTTTTGCATGATATGCCTGTGCTTTATTCGCGATTTTTTCAATATTATATTTAACCATCATTGGATTTGTCGGTGTTTCAATATAAACAATATCAGTATTTTCATCTATTAGCTCAAGCATTTCTTTTTCAGTTTTAGCATAGGAAAAGCAAAATCGCCCCTCTTTTTCTTGTTCATCAAACCAGCGAAATGAACCTCCATACAAATCTCGACTGGCAACGATTTTGGAACCGACTGGAAAAACTGAAAAGGCCAAGACAATTGCAGCCATTCCTGACGAAGTTGCTAGAGCAAATTGTCCTGATTCAATTGAAGCAAGTGCTTCTTCCAAGGTTGCTCTTGTTGGATTTTTGGTTCTGGTGTAATCAAAGCCGGTCGATTGGCCAAATTCTGGATGTTGATAGGTCGTTGAAAAATGCAAAGGACTAACTAAAGCTCCCGTTGCCTCATCTTGATGAATTCCGACTTGCGCCAATAAAGTATCTAATCTTTTATCCATAAATTTCCTCATTTTTTAACTCATTATTTTTTACTTTTGCTCTTTTTGATTAAAATCATAATTTTCTTCATTCAAATGTTGACTCAGACGTTCTCCTAGATAAGGCGTTCCTTGATAAACCGCATAATTCAACCAATTTGAAAAAAAGAGGGAAGCTGCTGAATCCCAAGTGCTTTTTGGCTTATTTTTATCATCATTTTCTGGAAAATAATTTTGGGGAAGATTGGGTTTCAGTCCTTCTTCTTTATCTCTCTCATATTCCCAAGCTAAAGTTTCACGGTCATATTCTAAATGGCCAAAAAGGTAAATTTCACGCAAATTTTTCTTCGCTAAAATTGAAAATCCGGTTTCTTTGGAGCTTGACAAGACTTCCAAATCAGGTACTTTTTTTATTTCTGATGGATTTGATTGGGTATATCGCGATTGTGGATAATTAAAAAAATCATCAAATCCTCTAAATAATGGATTTTTAGGTTGCTCTACTGAGCTTTTGTAAATACCACACAATTTTTGCGGAAGATTTTCTTTAGTTACACCATAGCGAGCATAAAGTGCCGCTTGTGCCCCCCAACAAATATGCAGACTTGAATAGACATGGCTTTTTGACCAGTCAATAATTTTCAAAAGCTCACTCCAATAGTCCACTTCTTCAAAGTTTAACTGCTCAACCGGAGCTCCTGTGACAATTAATCCGTCGTAATATTGACTCTTAATCTCAGAAAAAGATTTATAGAAGGAATCTAAATGCCCTTGTTTCGTATTTTTAAAATCATGAGAAGTCATATATAAAAAGTCAACATTAATTTGTAATGGAGTGTTCGATAGTAATCGTAAAATTTGTCTTTCAGTTATTAATTTACGCGGCATGAGATTGACCACCAGCAAATTTAAAGGGCGAATATTTTGATTCTTCGCTCGTTCATCATTCATAACAAAAATATTATCCGCTCGCAAATCATCAATTGCGGGCAGACCTTCAATCACTTTTACCGGCATAAATCACTCAACTTTCAAATAGAATTAGACTCAATTATAGCCCTTCGTGATTTTTTTGCAATAGTCTCGCATTTTAATTCTGTGATGGTCTAATTTAAAATTTTTAATCTTATAATAAAACTTGCCTATGGCAAGTCTCATTTTGTATTTTATTTATTTATAATTCGAGCAATGATTTTATCATAGATTACTCTCATTTCTTTTTCTGAGGATTTTTCGGAAAATTTTTCTAGGGGAATCCAGGCTAATCCCTCTGTTTCAGCTGTATTCTTTTGAAGTGAATCACTTTCCTTTGCTTCAAATAAAAAAGTAACATTAAGATGAATATGAGCACTGACATAACCATATTTTCTGTGATGATGTCCAAAAACAGGTAAGGCTTCAATTGAAATTGGCTTTTCTGAAAGTTTTTTGAAAAATCGCAGTCCCGTTTCTTCTTGAACTTCTTTTACCGCTACAGCTAATAAGTCAGCATTGCCATCAGCATGACCGCCTACCCAACCCCAACTTTGATAAATCTTATGATAAATTCCTAAAATTTTATCATGACTTTCATTCAAAACAAATGCACTTGCTGTAAAATGTGCAATAGAAGACCGATTCAAATTTTTTTCATCAGCTGCAAAATCTTGAAAAACTTTAAAATCTGTTTTTTCTTGCTGACCTTCTGGTACAAAATTCTCTAATAATTTTTCTATTTGATTTTTCATTTTTCACCTCACAAAATTATTACAATGATACTCATTAAAATTAAAGAAATAAACATGGATAAACTTATTGTCAATCCAGCTAAGGCCTTATCATTTCCAAGTTCTATAGCCTGAATCATATGTAAAAAGGACATTGGGCAAAAGAAGATTAATAAAAGAATTTCTTTTATTATGGCTGGAAATGGAAGGAAAAAATAAACTAAACTAGCTAAAATAAAAGCTAGCAAATAGCGCCAAGTCAATATTTTTAAGACAAGTTTTAATTTTCCCTTTGGCAGACGAAATTCCATAAAAAGCCCGATCGTAAAGATAGATAAAAGAGTATTAGCATTTGCTAAAGGGCGAATTGGAATTAGCCATTCATCCGGAAAAGATAGGCCAAAAATTGCTAAAATAAACATAAAAATATAAACAACAAAGGGTGGATTACGGAATAAGACGCCAAATATTTCTTGTAAGATAAAGCCGTGCTTTTTTCTACCACTTGAAAGTTCAACAATTGCTTGAGTAGTCCCTGTCACCATTAATGAATTTCCCATGTCAAACATGGCAAGAAATGGAATTGCTGCTGGAAAAAAACTAGAAACAAAAGGAATTGAAAAATTTCCGATATTATAACCTGACAAATCAAACATATAAAGTCCACGTTCTTCAACAGTAGCTTTTCGCCCAATAAATTTTCCTAGAAAAACTAAAAGAAGATTGGAAAAAAGTCCCATAAACATCAAAATAAAAAAAATATTAGAGAGTTTTGTATGATTGACTCCAATTAAAATTGTTGCTGGCAAGGTCAGATAAACAACCATTTTTGAAGTTATTGCTCCGTCTTTTTGATGAAGAATTCTAATTTTCTTTAGTAGGAGAGCTAAAAATAAAACAAGTATGATACTCAAGGCGTTGAGAAGAATTGTGGTCATTATTTTACTTTCTGTCAGTCGTTTTTTATTCTGTCAGTAATTTTGTAACTCCTAAGTTTACTGACAGCCTATCTCAATTAATTCTAGCATTTTTTTAAGCAAAAACTCCCGTAAAAATACGAGAGTCTTTTTTGATTATTTAATTTCAATGGTATATTCACAAGAAAATTTTCCTTCTGGTGCCAGTTGATTGATTCCAAATTTGTTGGTAATATCTCCATCAGTATTTTCATCATCTGCAATTCCACACCAAGGTTCGATACAAACAAAGGGTGCTTCATTTGGATAAGGTGACCATAAACCAAAATAAGGCATATTTTTCCATGTTAGGCTGACTCCGTGGTCATCTAATTTATTGGTCAATGAAACTTTCATCTCCTTTGATGAAGTATAAACTAAAGCATCTTTATCAAAAAGTGTTCTTGTTAATGGAAGTTGACTGACTTGACTTTCAACTCTTTCATCTAGTTTCAAAGTTCCTGACGGTGGATCAAGTGGAATAAATGTCCGCTTTTCATCTGGTGAAATTGTTAATTGGTAATCTTCAAAAGTTCCATTTTTTAAAGGAACATTGAAAGCTGGGTGAGCCCCAACGCCAAAAGACATGAATTTTTCATCTTCATTTTTCACTTCATAACGAACTCTAATTTTATTATCTACTAGTTTATAAGAAACACGGAAAACAAAATGAAAAGGATAGTGATTTAAGCTATCTTCATTGTCACGAAGTTCAAAAACAAGTTCATCAGCTGATTTCTTAATTAATTCAAAGTCATTATCACGTGCAAAACCGTGTCCGCCCATTTTATAAGTTTTGTCATTATAGCGATATTCCCCATTTTTCAATTTCCCTACGATTGGAAAAAGAACTGGAGCATGACGGCCCCAAAATTTTGCATCTGCTTGCCACAAATATTCAATATCATCATGTTGAATAGAATGCATTTCTGCTCCAAAAGTATCCACAACAACATTTATGTGGTCATTTTTTAAAGTGTAATTCATAAAAAACTCCTTATATTTTTTTAACTTCCTCTATTTTACCATTTTCACTGACAAAAATTTCTGTCAGTAAAAAAACGTACGCCACACTTCAGAATGTTGACAGAGTACTTTCCACAAAAAATCAAAAAGTTAAATTATGACTCAAATGACTGTGGAAATAGACAAAAGAGGAGCCTTTTGGGCTCCTCTTTTAACAATGGAACACTTCGCCCCACTCGACTGCGAGAGTGGAGAGCCTAGCATGAAGTGCGAAGATGTTACACACCAAATTATTCAAATTTAGGTGTAAAACAGCTTTTTTATTCACTCGAACCGTCGGTTTAATCTTTTCTTGGTTTATAAAAATTACGATTAGATAAAGCCCAAACCCGTTGACTAAATTGACCTGGGTCAAGCGTTTGAGTCGCCGTAGTCATCATCATCATATTGGCATCCATAACATCAATTTGATGAATCATTTCTGCTTCCATAATTTGCGGACGAACAGGGCTACCATATTCCAACTCACCATGATGACTCAACAAACAATGACGAAGCATTAATAAATCTTCATTGTCATCATCAAAGCCAAGTTCAATGGCGGCTTTACTCACTTCTTCATCAATCAAAACAATGTGCCCAAGCAAATTTCCGCGCAAAGTATAAGAAGTATTTTCCGCACCTGTAAACTCTAAACATTTTGCCATATCATGCAGTAAAACACCGGCAAACATCAAATTTTCGTTGAGTTGTGGATAAACTTCGCAAACTTTTTCTGCTAATTGAAGCATGGTGGTTGTATGGAAAGCAAGACCTCCTTCAAAAGCATGGTGATTAGTTTTTGCAGCAGGAAATTCATAAAATTCTTTATCAAATTTTTTTAAAATCGTCCGTACAATTCGATTTAAAGTCGCATTTTCAATACGAAAGACGATTGATTGAACATATTCACGTAGATCTTTTTCTTGAACAGGTGAACTTTCTCGGTAATCATGAGGTTGATTGGGTTCACTATCTGTCGCCAAACGTAATTGTATTTTATTGACTTGAGGCATTCCATTATAAAGTTCTTTGAGAGCCTTCATATGTACGACACGTCCAGCTCTAAATTGTTCAACCGCCTTAGGATTAGCATCCCAAATATTTCCGTTGATTGTTCCTGTTCGGTCTTGAAAACTTAAAGCTAAAAAGTCTTTCCCTGCACGAGTTTGACGTAATTCAACTGATTTAATCAGATAAAACCCTTCAAAAAATTCGCCAATTTCTAAGTTTTTAATGAGCACCATGTTTTCTCCTTTAAGATGTGAGAACGAGCATTCAGAAGTGATGAAAATTGTGGTTCTGAATATAATCCAGTTTCTATTTCACGCGCTTCTACGAGCCCGAACTCAGTTAAATAAATTTACAGGGGCGCTTCATTTCACCAAAGAAATAAATGTTTTTCTTTCTTACGTCCCACTTTTATATGTTAATTTTTTATCGCTTTTAAGAGCGACTACTTCTTTAGATATCGAACTTAAACTAGAAAGAGAGGTTTATTCATTATCTATCCCTAGAAGTTCACTACTTTTACTATTATCAATTTCATTAATATTCCGTAATTTACGATTCATCACATTTGTTCTTGTGGTGATTAGATTGCTAATCTCTTTTTCAGATTGTTGCAGACGTTCTTGAACTTTTTTCAGTGAACCTTCAAACTTACCAAATTCTGTTTTGACAGCACCTAGTAGCTCATAAACTTCAGCTGATTTTTGTTCGATTTGCAAAGTTTTAAAGCCCATTTGCAAACTGTTCAAGACGGCTGTCATTGTCGTTGGACCAGTCACATTAACCTTGTAATCACGACTGATTTGTTCATAAAGTTCAGGGTTATTGACCACTTCCATAAACAGCCCTTCAGTTGGTAAAAACATGATGGCAAAATCTGTTGTTTTTGGTGGAACAATATATTTTTCACTGATTGATTTGGCTTGAGCTTTGACGGCATTAAACAATGCTTTTCTTGTCTTCTCAATTTCCAGACTGTCATTAGATTCTAAAGCCATTTGCAAGCGTTGATAATCTTCCATCGGAAATTTTGAGTCAATTGGCAATAAAAGCTCTGAATCATCAGATTTTCCAGGTAAAATCAAAGCATAATCAACTGCATTTCCCCCTTGGATATTGACTTGTTCACGGTATTGACTACTTGTAAACATTTGCTCTAAAATTCGGCCTAACTGAATTTCACCAACAATCCCACGTGTTTTAACACCGGTCATTACCTTTTGTAAGCTGTCCACATCGCTGGCAAGATTTCTCATTTCGCCCAAGCCCTCTTCCACATTTTTCAAATGTAAAGTTACCTGTTCAAAGGATTGCGAAATTCTGCGATTTAATGTTTCTTGCAATTTTTCATCGACCGTTTCTTGAATCTGACTCAATCTTTTATCATTTGAATCTTGTAATTCTTTAAATTTATGGTCAAATTTGGCGGTAATTGACTCTGTCAGTTCTGACAGTTTACTAACCGTTCTATCAGTAGATTCTACCAAACTTACAGAAATTTTTTCTAATTTTTGCTCATTTGAGTTTTGTAAATCTTTAAACTGCCAATCAAACTTACTATTGATATTTTCTGTCAGTGCCGAAAAATCATTATTGACCGAACGTAAACTACTAGAAAGTTCCTGTCTATTTTGCGCAAGTTGCTGGTTAATATCTGAGCGCATTTCCGATAAATTTTGATTAAGATAATTTAACTGATGACTCGTATTTCCTTTGTCAGTTTTTTTGAAAAAATTGGCAAGGGACAGTAAAATCAAAAGTATAAGTAATATAATAATTATGACTTCCATCTTGATTTTTTATTTTCCTACATTTCTAAAAACTTTAAATCAATTCCTAAAGTTTACTGACAGAAAAGCTGTCAGTAACTTTTTGAGAATTTTATAAATTTACACGAAGTTTTTCAATATTTTTCTCAACTTCACCATTAAAAATAAATGACCCTGCAACAAAAACATTAGCTCCGGCAGCTTTAGCAACTTTAATTGTTTGGTCATCAATTCCACCATCAACTTCGATTTCAAAATCAAGCTTTTTATCAGTCCGAATTTGAGCGAGTTCACGAACTTTATCCATCATTTCAGGAATAAATTTTTGACCCCCAAAACCAGGATTGACTGTCATTACTAAGACCATATCCACAAGTGGTAAAACAGTTTTAATCGCCTCTACAGGAGTTCCAGGATTAATAACTACCGAAGCTTTCATGCCGGCATTCTTAATTTTTTGAAGTGCTCCGTGAATATGATGAGTTGCTTCAACATGAATACTCATGCTATCAGCTCCTGCCTTTGCAAAATCCTCCACATATTTTTCAGGATTTTCAACCATCATGTGAACATCGAAAAATAAATGAGTTTGTGCGCGAAGTGCCGAAACAACGCCAGCTCCAAAGGTTAAATTATCCACAAAATGTCCGTCCATTACGTCAATATGTACAAGGTCAGCTCCAGCAGATTCTAAACGTTTCACATCTCTTGCAAAATTTCCAAAGTCTGCTGACAAAATTGATGGAGCAATTTTATTTTTCATTTCTATCCTCTCTCTAAATAACTTGAATTAGTAATTTATCTTTTGAAACTAAAAACACTTATTCACCACTATTTTCTGATGAATCATCATGAAGTTCTTCTTTAATAATTGTTTTCCAAGATTCACCCTCACGTTTGTGCTCTACAACGGTTGCCGCACGAACTCCAAGCATAATTGCTAAGCCTAAAGCAATGACAGTCAAGAAATTCATCACAAAGGCCAGACGTCCACTTTTGAAGACAAACATTTCTAAAATTTGGCAAATAAGCGCAAAAATAACCGCTAAAAAGGCTTCTGTTTTCAATCGTTTTTTCATTTTTCTTTGTCCTGTGAACTCTCTAAATCTTTTTTATCCTCTTTGGGCTGATTAGTTAATCCAAAAAAGACACGGTTTAACCAAAAAATAACAAAGAAAGTTGCAATAACCAAGAGGATAAATACAATAATCATCATTGTTTTTGACAAATCATTTTTAAAATAAATCGCTAAAATCCATGCTAAAACAAGGGCAAAAAAACCAGCTTGTTTTAACCAAATATTATCTTTAGCCCTGTTTTTTTCGTTTTTTCTCATAAGTTTCCCTCGTGTGATTAATTTCATCTAAAATCTGTAAATAATTATCATAGCGGCTCTCTAAAATTTCATGATTTTCTAGTGCCAGCTTGACTGCACAGCTGGGTTCATGCGTATGTGTACATTCGCGAAACTTGCAATCATGACTGATTCTTAAAATTTCAGGAAAAGCAGCATTTAAATCCGGCTGATTCGTCACTTCATAGTCTAGACTCGAAAATCCCGGTGTGTCAGCAATTAAGCCACCAGCCAATTCAAAAAATTCAACATGACGTGTCGTATGACGCCCACGTCCCAGTTTTTCTGAAGTTTCTCCCGTTGCCAGTTGCATTTCTGGTGCAATTTTATTTAGCAAAGTAGTCTTACCAGCGCCAGTTTGACCCATAAAGACAGTTACTTTTCCCGCTAAATTACTGACCAAATGCTCAGCATCAAAAAAAACATCATAACCAATTTGTTCATAATCACTTTTTATCTGTTCATAATCTGTCAGCTGATTAAAAGTTTTTTTATTCTTATCTGAGCCTTCCTGCATCTCTGTCAGTAAATCCAACTTAGAAATGTAAATCATCGGGTGAATATTTTTATGCTCTAAAAAAACCAAAAATCGATCTAATAAATTCAAACTAAAATTTGGGCTCACTGTTGACATAATAATCACAGCTTGATCAATATTAGCAATAGATGGTCGAATTAAAGAATTTTTTCGCTCACCAATTTTTAAAATATAACCTTCTGAATTTTCCTCAGTAGAAAATTCAACAAAATCTCCCACAACAGGTTTCATTCCTTTTTTTCTGAAATTACCACGCGCACGCGTCTGATAAACTTCACCTTCTGATTCTACATCATAAAAGCCTGCCAAAGATTTGACAATACGTCCATTTTTTATCATGTTCTCATTATACCAAAAAAAGGCTTAACTGTAAGCCTTTCATTATTTTTTAATGTTTATTAACTCAAAACAGTGATTTGAATATTTTTCCGTCCCCAAGCGATTGCTTGGTCATTAGTTGGAAAATGGACATCAATGATATTCCCAATAATTGCTCCCCCAGTATCACCAGCAATTGCAATTCCATATCCTGGAACTTCAACAAGAGAATTCAAAGGAATAACACTTGGGTCAACCGCAATACAAATTGGATTTTTACTTAAATCAATTCCCGTTGCTGTAATCCCATTCAAAGCATAAGCCGTTGCTTCTACATTTAAAGTACGACCACCAGAAGTTGTTGTAGATGAGCCATTGTTAGCACTATCCGTTCCTTTATCGCTTGAAGCCTGTGAACTTTGAGAACTTGATGAGCTTGAGTTTTGAGTACTTGACGAACTTGATGAAATCTTAGCCTTCTCTTGCTCCGCTTTAGCTTTAACCTCAGCTACCGATTTAGCCAATGCTTCATCGCGAGCTTTTTGTTCTGCTGCTGCTTTTTCTTGCATTTCACTCAAAAGTTGTTTATTAGAACTAATTTTATCCTTAAGCGATGAAATACTACTTTGCAAGCTGTCTACTTGTCCTTGATAGTCATTTTGGTTTTTCACAAGAGATTCTTGCGTTTCTTCCAATTTAACTTTCATTGTTTTAAGTGAAGCTTCTTTTTCTATCAAAGATTTAGCTTGGTCAGCCTCGGCTGTCAAAACTACGTTCAGATTAGTCAAACGTGTAATCATCTCTGAGAGATTTTTTGATGACGCAACGACATCAATATATGAGAACGTAGCCCCACCATTTGATTGTACTGCCCGCATTTGTTTTGCGACAGAAGCCTTGAGTTGAACAATATCATTTTCAGTTTCAGCAATTTTGCTTTCATATTCTGTGATTTTGCTCTTTGACTGCTTAACTTTTTCTTGAGCTTCTTGCGCTTGACTATAAATCTTATTTGCCTGCGCTAATTTGCTATCGAGTTCTGTTTGGAAGTTTGTAAGTTCTTGGTTGACTTCCGTTTGAGAGCTCTCAGCATTTACCTTTGTTACTCCTAAGAGATTAGATGGTAGTACTGACAAAATCATCAGTAAAGCTCCCACAAGTATTCCAACTTGTTTTATTTTTTTAGGAATTAAATTCTTCATACTTTGTCTATTCTAACATATCCCCTCAGGATTTTAATTGCAATATCTTTACCAAGATTAACATAATTTTAAAATAAATACAAAACAACACTTCCGCAAGAGTCTTTTGATTTACTGAAAGCAAATTTTCATTCACTTCTTTATTATTTATTTTAAAAAAAAATCTCTATCAGTAAAATACCAATAGAGATTTTACTGACAGTTTTTTTGTCAGTAATTTTTCAAATTAACGGATTTCTATATCCAATTTTTCCACAAGATTTTTTGTAATTTTATTGACCGCAGCCGTAATTTCATCATCTGTCATTGTATTTTCAACAGGTTGGAAAGTGAGACTGTAAGCCATTGATTTCTTACCAGCCGGTAAGTTTTTGCCTTGATAAATATCAAATAACTCAACTTGGCTAAGTGTTTTGACACGACTTGATTTAATGACAGAAACAATTTGCGCATGTGTCACTTCAGCATCAATCAAAAGTGCGATATCACGGTGAACCGCTTGAACTTTCGGAATGTCAGTAAAGATAGTTTGAGCTGGTAATTCTTCAAGCATCACTTGCATATCAAGACCAGCAACATAAGTCTCTGCAATATCGTATTTTTTAGCTGTCGCCGGATGAATTTGTCCTACAAAACCAGCCACACGCCCATTAATTTTAATGACAGCAGTCCGTCCTGGGTGCATCGCTGCTTGATTATTGCTTGGAATAAATTCTACTTCTTTGTATGCTTCGAGAAGGTTTTCCACAATTCCCTTAGCATAGTAGAAATCAACAGGAACAGCTTGTCCATTATATGATTTATCCACAACATTTCCAGAAATAGCAAAAGCAAGGTTTGGTACTTCTATCGGACGAATATCATCTGGATTTGGTAAGAAAATATTGCCAATTTCATAAATTGCCACATCAGCATTTTTACGATTCTGATTGTAATTTACAATATCCAAAAGTCCTGGAATCATGTTTGCACGAAGTGTTTGACGATCTTCGGTCATTGGCATCATAAGCGTTGTTGTTTCAAGCTGACCCACAAATTCAGTTGCTTTTTCTGGAGTTACAAGCGAATAACCAATAACTTCATTAAGCCCTGAACTTTCGAGACCTGTTCGCACCGTACGACGGAATTTTTGCATTTGAGTCAATTCACCAGCATTTTGTGAGGAAGGCAAAGTACTTGGCAAATTATCATAGCCATAAATACGAGCTACTTCTTCAACTAAATCAGCTTCAATATGAATATCCCAACGACGTGATGGAATTTCACAAGTAAATTTTTCACCCTCAACTTCAACCCCAAAGCCAAGTTGAACAAAAATTTTCTCCACAGTCTCAAGAGATAAATCTGTTCCCAAAGCACTATTAACACGACTCAAAGTAATTGATACTTTTGGCAAAATAGGTTGATAATCATTTGATTCAACAACACCTGAAAGAACTTTTCCACCAGCCAATTCAACTATCATTGCTGCTGCAAAATCAAGTGCCTCACGAACCGTTCCTTCATTAATTCCTTTTTCAAAACGACTTGATGCTTCCGAACGCAAAGCAAATTTTTGAGAAGTTTTACGAATTGAAACCCCATCAAATAGAGCCGCTTCAAGGGCAACACTTGTTGTTTCGTCAGTAATTTCACTATCAGCGCCACCCATAACACCACCAAGCGCTACAGGAAGTCCATTTGCGGTAACCACAATATCAGAATCATCTAATTCACGTTCAACATGGTCTAAGGTTGTCATTTTTTCACCAGCCTTAGCTTGACGAACCAAAATTTCATCAGAACCAAATTTAGCAAAATCAAAACTATGCAAAGGTTGACCAAAAGCCATCAAAACATAATTCGTCACATCCACTACATTGTTGATTGGTTTCACACCAGCATTCATCAAACGGTTTTGCAACCATTGTGGTGATTTAGCAATCTTAACCCCTTCAATCAAACGAATTTTATATGTTGGTACCTTATCTGTTTCAACTTTTACTGCAATTTTACTTGCTGCTGATTCAGAAGCTTCTACTAAATCTTTCTTTTCTAATTGAACGGGTAAACCATAAATAGCGCCAACTTCCCAAGCTGCCCCATGCATTGACAAAGCATCCGCACGGTTTGGTGTAATTGATAATTCAATGATTTCATCATCCATATCAAGATAAGAGAAAATACTATCACCAACTTTAGCATCCGCTGGCATTTCAAAAATACCATCCTCATGCTTCATTGGATTAATTTTTTCATCAATCCCAATTTCATCAAGAGCACAGAGCATCCCGAGAGATTCAACTCCTCGAATTTTACCTTTTTTGATTTTATAATTATCAGCAATTCGAGCACCCACAAGTGCCACAATTACTTTCATACCCACACGAACATTTGGCGCACCACAAACAATTTGCAATGATTCTTCAGCTCCAACATTCACTTGTGTGATGTGTAAGTGTGTGTCAGGAATATCTTCACTTGATAAAATTTCTCCCACAACAAGTTTTGACAAACCTTCCATTGGACTTGTCACGCCTTCAACCTCAATCCCAGACGTAGACATCTTTTGTTCTAATTCAGCCGATGTCGCTCTAAGATTAGGCACCAACTCTTTTAACCATTTATATGATACTTGCATTTTATTTCACTTTCTATTCACAGTTTTTTGACTTTTTTTATTTTCCAAATTGCTCTAAGAATCGTACGTCCCCTTGATAGAATCCACGAATATCGTTAATTCCATAACGGAGCATCGCAATACGTTCTTGACCAAGCCCGAAAGCAAAACCAGAATAAACTGAAGAATCTAAACCAGACATTTCAAGCACATTGGGATGGACCATACCTGCACCAAGAATTTCAATCCAGCCGGTATGTTTGCAGACGTTACAGCCTTTTCCGCCACATTTGAAACAAGAAATATCAACCTCAACAGAAGGTTCAGTAAATGGGAAATAACTTGGACGCCAGCGTAATTCACGGTCTTGACCAAACATTTTTTTCATGACAAGGTCAAGCGTTCCTTTAAGGTCTGCCATTGTGATATTTTTATCTACAACCAAACCTTCAATTTGATGAAATTGGTGGCTGTGAGTGGCATCATCTGTATCACGACGATAAACACGACCAGGAGCAATCATGCGTAAACCACCTTTAGAGAAATCATGAGCATCCATTGTCCGAGCTTGCATAGGTGAAGTATGCGTACGAAGTAAAACTTCATTAGTGATATAGAAAGTATCTTGCATATCACGAGCTGGATGATCTTTTGGAAGATTCATTCGCTCAAAATTATAATGGTCCGTTTCCACTTCGTAACCATCAACAATTTCATAACCCATTCCAAGGAAAATTTCTTCAATTTCTTCTTGCGTTTGAGTTAAGATATGGCGACTTCCTTTTTTCTGAGCTTTCCCTGGTAAAGTCACATCCAAAGTTTCTGATTCTAAAGCGGCATTCATTACTGCTTGTTCAATTTCCACTTTTTTAGCTTCAAATTTTGCCCCAAACTCATCACGAAAAGCATTGGCAAGTGCGCCAATAACTGGACGTTCTTCATTAGTTAGGTCTTTCATCCCTTTCAGAATTTCAGTCAATTCACCCTTTTTACCGAGCATCACAGTTCTTAAATTATTCAGTGTTTTTTCATCAGCAACAGAGAGTAAGTCAGACAAAGTCCGCTTGCGAAGGTCTTCAATTTTTTCTTGTAAGTTCATTTTTATCCTTTCAACTTATGAAAAATATATATTTGTTATTAAAAAGAGATTTGAGCCAAATTTAATAGAAAATAAAAATACCACAACTCTCATCTCCAAAGGAGCGAAAGCCGCGGTACCATCCTATTTTATCACTTAATTTAATTATTTAATTCACACAAAAGCCTACATTTTAGACTATCACTCTAAATGATAGATTAAAAATAGCTTTCTTTAGTAAGGTGAACTTCAATTGCAATTCCATATTGTGGCTTTCAGTCGGTGACCACAATTCCCTCAAATTTCATAGACAATCTACTCTTCTTACATCTATGTTTAATTTTATCACTTTCATAAGATTTGTCAACTTTAAGAAAGTGTATTTTTTTATCTTGACAAAACAAAAAACGTATTTTATAATAAACATATATTTAAGACATGTTTATAAAACACGTTTAGAAAGAAGAAATTTAATGAAAACATTTAAAAGCTTAGAAGATTTTGTCGGAACACACTTTATCTATACCTATGATAATGGTTGGGAATATGAACTCTACGTCAAAAACGATCATATCATTGATTACCGTATCCATGGCGGAATGGTCGCTGGCCGCTGGGTCAAAGACCAAGAAGTTTCATTAGTGATGTTAACCGAAGGGATTTATAAAATTACATGGACAGAACCTACTGGTACTGATGTTGCCTTAGATTTTCTTCCAAATGAAGGAAAATTACATGGCATGATTTTCTTCCCGAAATGGGTAGAAGAACACCCAGAAATCACTGTCTGCTTCCAAAATGATTTTATTGACTTAATGCATGAATCTCGCGAAAAATATGAAACTTATCCTAAATATTTAGTCCCAGAATTTGCAAAAATCACTTATACTGCTGAAGCAGGCAAAGATAATGACGAAGTCGTCGCACAAGCTCCTTACAAAGAAATGACAAATGATATTCGTAACGGAAAATACTTTGACCAAAATTATAAAATGATTAAGCATTAATTTTCAAGTCAAAAATAGTAAAGAAGAGACAAATAATATTTAATTTGTCTCTTCTTTATTTGAGAAATCAATAGAATACCAGCTTATCAACATTAAATAATTATCAATTTAGATTTCCTTAAATTTCGTTATATATAATAGAATAGACAGTTTTTTAAAAATGAAGTTTAAATTCTACATCAAAAATTTACAATTTACTATTTTTTGTGTATCATGGAAATAAAGGAGAAAAAATATGAGCCATAGAGATAAATTATCTTATATTATACTTGGACTTTTAAAGACCGAACCATTAAGTGGTTATGACCTTAAGAAAAAGTTTGAAAGTGAAGTCGGTGAATTTTGGCAAGCCAACACAGGGCAAATTTATCCTTCACTTAGAGTATTATTAAACGATCAAGCCGTTACTTTTGATGTACACATTGTAGGTGAAAAGTTAGAGAAAAAAACCTATCAAATTACTCCAAAAGGAGTCGAACTATTTAACGAGTGGTTAAAACACCCTGTTGACCGCTATCCAATTCAAAAAGATGAATTCATGCTCCGCCTATATTTTCTTGATGACAAAAATGAAGAAAATCTCCAAAAACTAATTGAAGAAGAAAGTATTGTCCACCAGAAAAAACTGGAATATCTGATTAAACGTCAAAAAGACCTCTTTGGTGAAGATGAAAAAAATAAAAAAAGTGGCCACTATTTGGTTTTAGATTTTGCTATTCAAAGAGAAACTTTTAAAAAAGAATGGTTAGATTCTTTACTTAAAGATTTAAAATAAGAAAAACACTAATATTTTATGAATATTAGTGTTTTTTTATCCTTCAAAAATAATTATTTTATAAACCTTTTTATTTTTAGTTAAGGAAAAAAATTGTTAAAATAAAGTTAGCGCTTACAGAACAAGATTCCGGAATCTTTAAAATCACTATTGTTTAGGAGATATTTATGATTTCAGTGAAAAAACGTAGAGAAATTAAGGCTTTTTTGGTAACAGCATCTATAGGAATTGTTGTATTAGGAGGGCAACAAGTCTTAGCAGATGCAGCTAGTGAAATGGTCAATCCAAAAGATAAAGTGCTTGTAGGTTATTGGCACAATTGGAAATCAACAGGAAAAGATGGTTATAAAGGAGGAAGTTCTGCTGACTTCAATCTTTCAAGTACACAAGAAGGCTACAATGTAATTAATGTTTCCTTTATGAAAACACCTGAAGGACAAACCCTTCCCACTTTCAAGCCTTATAACAAAACTGATACTGAATTCAGAGCCGAAATTTCAAAATTAAATGCCGAAGGTAAGAGCGTCTTAATCGCTTTAGGAGGAGCTGACGCTCATATTGAATTAAAGAAAAGTCAGGAAAATGATTTTGTTAATGAAATCATTCGTCTTGTAGATACTTACGGCTTTGATGGATTAGATATTGATTTAGAACAGGCTGCAATTGAAGCAGCAGATAATCAAACTGTTATCCCATCTGCTTTAAAAAAAGTTAAAGACCATTATCGAAAAGATGGTAAAAACTTTATGATTACGATGGCTCCAGAATTTCCTTACTTAACAAGTTCAGGTAAATATGCACCATATATCAACAATTTAGATTCGTACTATGATTTCATCAATCCTCAATACTATAATCAAGGAGGAGATGGTTTCTGGGATAGTGATTTAAATCTGTGGATTTCTCAATCAAATGACGAAAGAAAAGAAGATTTTCTCTATGGTCTAACTCAACGTTTCGTAACAGGAACAGATGGGTTTATTAAAATCCCAGCCAGTAAATTCGTTATTGGTCTACCATCTAATAATGACGCTGCTGCAACAGGTTATGTGAAAGACCCCAATGCCGTAAAAAATGCATTGAATCGCTTAAAAGCTTCTGGTCACGAAATAAAAGGTTTAATGACTTGGTCAGTAAATTGGGATGCTGGAACCAATTCAAATGGTGAAAAATATAATAATACTTTTGTAAATACATACGCCCCAATGCTCTTTAACAATCAACCGATTGAAGATACTGAAAAACCAACCTTGCCCACAATTTCAATTAGTAATGTGACTGCTTCTACTGCCACGATTCAAGGAAAATCTACAGACAATGTCCGCATTGATCACTATGAAATTAAGATTGGTACTCAATCTTTTAAAAGTACATCCGGCTTACAAGATGTGACTGGATTATCCAAAAAAACTGAATACAACGTTGAAGTTGTAGCAGTTGACCCTTCAGGTAATCGTTCTGATACGGCCAGAGCTACATTTATGACACTGGACACATCAGCGGAAAATAATACTTGGCAAAAGGATAAAGTTTATGTTCAAGGTGATCGTGTTACTTTTAATGGAGTAAATTATGAAGCAAAATGGTGGAATACTGGCCAACAACCTGACCAATCAGGAGAATTTGGCCCATGGAAAAAGCTATAAATAGGAGAGGAATAAATTTATGAAAAAACTACTTACTGGTTTATTAGTTGCTGCAGGTCTACTCAGTGTCTCCCTTTTAATTAAAGCAGATACTGTATCAGCTCATGGTTATGTTCAATCACCACCAGCTAGAGGCTATCAAGGACAATTAGATTCTCAAAGTTTAGGGTGGACCGCCGCTTTTAATATTTACGGAAATGTTATTAGTAACCCACAATCTTTAGAAGCACCTAAAGGCTTCCCAGAGTCTGGTCCCGCTGATGGTCGGATTGCTTCTGCAAATGGAGGCTTAGGCCAAATAGGCGACTTTGTTCTAGATAATCAAACTAGTTCACGCTGGAAAAAAACATCTATTAGTACAGGTTCTAACATCTTCACTTGGAAATACACTGCACCTCATAAAACAACGAAGTGGCACTACTATATGACCAAAACAGGTTGGGACCAAAATGCACCTTTAAAACGTTCAGAATTAGAACTTATAGGGACAATCAATCACGATGGTTCTCCTGCAACAAATAATCTCTCTCACACGATTAACATTCCAACTGATCGATCTGGTTATCACATTGTTTTGGCTGTCTGGGATGTAGCTGATACTTCTAATGCTTTTTATAATGTAATTGATGTCAACGTCAATAATAAAAACTCTAGTTCACAAGTCTTCGGACCCTTCTTGTAAACAAAAAAAGTCAGAGCATGCTCTGGCTTTTTTATTTGGACTTTATACGCCCCAAACTGATTCTAAAACATTAGTTTGTTCACGACCAGGACCTACTGAGAAAGTCGAGATACGTACGCCAACTAGTTCACTAACACGACGAACATAGTTACGAGCAGCTTCTGGTAACTCTTCTAAAGTCCGGCATGAAGTAATATCTTCAGACCATCCTGGCAATTCTTCATAGATTGGTTTGCAATCTGCTAATTCTTTAAGTGATGCTGGATAATGAGTAATTTGTTCACCATTACTACGTTCGTAAGCAACACAAATTTTTACTGTTTCAAGTCCTGAAAGAACGTCAATTGAATTCAAACTAAGATTAGTCAAGCCAGAAACACGTTTTGCATGACGCATTACGACTGAGTCAAACCAACCAACACGACGTGGACGTCCTGTTGTTGTTCCATATTCATGTCCTACTTCACGAATTTGATGTCCAACTTCATCAAAAAGTTCTGTTGGGAATGGACCATCACCCACACGTGAAGTATAGGCTTTACAAACACCAACAACTTTTGAAATTTTTGATGGACCCACACCAGAGCCAATCGTTACCCCACCAGCTACTGGGTTTGATGAAGTTACAAATGGATATGTTCCTTGGTCAATATCAAGCATTACCCCTTGCGCACCTTCAAAAAGGACACGTTTTCCTGCATCAAGGGCATCATTCAAGATAACTGAAGTATCTGTCACATATTTTTTAAGTTGTTGACCGTATTCATAGTATTCTTCAAAAATTTCTTCAAATTCGATTGGTTCTGAATCATACATTTTTACAAATTCACGGTTTTTAGCTTCAAGGTTTGTACGTAAACGTTCCTCAAAGATTTCTTTGTCAAGTAAGTCTGCAACACGAATTCCGACACGAGCTGCTTTATCCATATAGGCTGGCCCAATCCCTTTAATGGTTGTCCCAATCTTCTTATCGCCTTTGGCTTCTTCTTGAAGGAAGTCTAATTTTTTATGGTAAGGCAAGATAACATGTGCACGGTCTGAAATACGTAAGCTCTCTGCAGAAACTCCATTTTCAGCGAGATAAGCGATTTCTTCAATCAGTGATTTTGGGTTAACAACGACACCATTCCCAATAACGGAAATCTTTTCAGGGAAGAAAATTCCTGATGGAATGAGGTGAAGTTTGAACTTTTTGCCGTCGATGACGATGGTATGACCTGCATTGTCTCCCCCTTGATAACGGGCAATAACTTCTGCATTTGAGCTTAGGAAATCTGTAATTTTACCTTTTCCTTCGTCTCCCCATTGCGTTCCGACAACTACTACTGATGGCATAATATTCTCCTTTTGGATAGTTTTGACTATCCACTTTTCTTAAAATATTTTGCACGCTCCAAGTTCGCTTGGCTGGCATTTCTAAAAAACTTCTTCAACTTTTGAACTAATTTATCAAAAGTAAAAGATAAATCATTTCTTGAAAGCTCCTATCGCACTATTTTTTATTTTATCAAAAAACATCAAGATTTACTTAAAAAATCCTGATGCTTTTGATTAAATCTAAATTATCGTTCGGAAATACGGAACTTTTTTAATCTTTAAATTATGTTTTACAAAAAACTGAGAATTTTGGAGACTGTTCCACTTTCTAGTAAAACCATTATTCCAAGTATTATATAAACAAAAGCAAGAATCCAACGACTGTTTTTTTCTAAAACGTCATGAAGGTGAGGAATTTTTGCAATTGTTTTTCCAAGAAGCCCTAAAATTAATATGTTTAAGGCAAAAATTATTATAGATAATAGCAAATTATTTGCTGACAGTGTCATAAAAAATGGAGTAAACAAAGCAATGTTATCCGCTCCACAACTCGCAAAAGAAATGATAATAACAGTTCCAAGCAAGCTTTTATTTTTCCTTTTTTGTAGCAATTCATCTAATTCTTCATCGTCATCATCATCCCCAAAGAATAAATATTTTATTCCTAGTCCTAAAGGAATCAGGCCCAGTAAGCCTAAAATCCACTCTTCTGGAACAAGTTTTAGGATGACCGCAAAAAATAAACTGACCAATACAAGTGCAAAAGAACCAATTATTTGTCCCAAAGTAATAGATAAATGACTTTTTTTATCAAAACGAACATATAATATTGCTAGTAATATAAGTAAATCTAGGGCTGTTGCCCAGTAGATAACCGTTGAATTTATTATAACTGAAAACATATTAACCATTTTCTAACCTCTCAAAGCTATTGAGGATGAGCTTTTTCATTATTCTACTAAATAAAAAGCTATAAGCAACGGATTTAAGATTGACAACTTTAAATGCTTTGAACAATTTCCATGGATATTTATTATTTTTGTTACAACTTGTAAGTTTCGATTCTTTAAATTTTAGAAAACGAATAAAAGACAGGACAACATTCTTCAGTTAAGAGCTAGCAAAATATCCATTATACAATTATTATCACTTATCTGACATTTGAGTTATTAATTTAGTGAAAGAAGCGAGATATTTTTTTCTTCAACTACTTTTAATTGACCATTTTCCAATTTTACAATACAGCTATGTTGATAATTTGATTCATCACCAAATATAACGGTAGCTTTCTGTCCATCAGCTAAGATGATGATGTCGCCTTTTTTCATGTTCTAAATTCTTTCTATTTTATAAAAATGGATTTTATCCAGTTGGATGATAGATTACATTTATCTTGAGATTATAGTTTGCACCCTAATACAAATTTTAATATTTTAGCAAAATAAGCTATATTTTTTCGGATTATTAGTGCTAATTGTCTTAGAAAACTTTATTTTCTCAATCATTTATCGGAAATGCATCCATAGATTTTAGAGAACGAGCAACTGGGACAATTCTTTTACTTTTTTGTTGACTTTTAAAACCTAGAGTAATTTCAGAATTATCGTTAGGTAGCTTCTTAGCAATTTTAGAAACTATTTTTTGCAGGACTATAATTTTACTTTGTGCATAAGAATCCCCCATTTGTGAATCTATATTTATATTAAATAGCCTTTTTGAATCTCTTTCTTTTTTTGGATAAACTTCAATCATATCTCCTTTAGAAATATCTGCATTTGTCACATTATGAACGACTTTATAACTCCATTCATAATTATCAAAAGTAAGCTTCGAATCCCCTTTAACAGCAAGTTCTGATTTTAAATCTGAAATTACTGAATCGTACTTGCTATTTTTATTCTTTGAGCATGACGATAGTGTTAATATTACAAGAAAAGTAAGATCCCATAAAATAATTTTTTTTCATAACTACTCCTAGTTGTTAAACTCTTATTCCATATCAATTTGTTTTTTATGTTTGTGATTGAAAAATTATGAATCTTGAGGATATGTCCAATTTTTAGTGGTTGAATTATAATATGTTCTTGCTTCATTTATTATATTATCAAAAGTAGGAAGTCCTAATCCTCCATTTTCATAATGAGCCTCAGTATAAGCTCTTAAATGTTCAGGGAGTATTTCTTTTACTTTGTTTTCAATCGCTTCTGTACACTGCTTATAATCGCTATCATATTTTTCTTGAAACTGACTGTCACTATAACTTATTTTTGGTTCAGCATACATGGTAATGATATCTCGCAACATTTGTCTATGCCAATCCTCTTTCTCAAGTTCAATAGATTTATATCCTTCTTCAAGTTTTTCCTGATCTTCTTGTGATAATTTTGATGAATCCTTGTAATTAATTGAAGAGCCAGTATCTGTAGACTCCCTTTCTTTTTTGGAAGATTGAGAAGTGCTACTAGCAAAACTTGCTTGTGAACTCTTTGGACTGGGATAGAAAAAGATCGTTAATAAAATTCCTATCGCAAATATTAAAAGACTCACAATAACAGTTCCTAAAACAAGCACTGTTTTTTTATTAGAGTTTGGAACACTAGACTCCTCGCGTACCAATCCTAGTGAAAGAGCCTTTTCATAGTCTTCTTCATTAGGCTCACGCCCATTTACATTTTTAAAGGATTTCTCCCACTCCTTTTTTCTAATCATTTTCTACTCCAAATTTTCATAATTTATATAAAATCATTCTCTTTTAAAGAACATTTTTATGTAGCTTAACAATATAGGTCCCCAAAATTTCTAATTTTTTTCCTCAGGATGGATATTTTGTTTTACAGTATATGAGTCCAATTCAATTTTTATTACTCCAACTCGCTCTAACATTTTTTCTGGCATGGGGTCGTATTCTTTTCCTTTTGCTGCATGCTCCATTAAAAGCTCCAATGCCGCCCTCTTTTCGTCCAAATTTTCTATCATTTCTGCTTTTCCAAAACCAATCAAACTTTGATAAGCGTAAGAATAAGTTGAAGCATTTTTATTTCCTTCGATTAGCTTATGATGACTATCCATTTCGATAGCAACTAAAGGATTTTTTTCTAGCATTGATACTTTCTTTCCTTCTTTTGCTCCGTGAATATACAATGTTAGTTGATCATTATTATCCCAAGAATAGCCGAAATTTACTGGTACTACATAGGGGTAAATTTCTCCATTTATGGCCAGACGAACGACTTGTACTTCTTCAACCAGTTTTTTAATTAGCTCAATATCTGTGACCTGTCTTTTAGCTCTTCTCATATCCATTTTTATTATCCTTTACTTCTGTATTGGTTCAATTAATTTATATTAAGTTTTTACATATGATTATTTTAAAATACCATTCTCAGGGCTTACTTATCCAACGAATCCATTCGGGCAAAGATTCTTTTTTAGGCTTGTAACCTTTCTTAAACATCGTATAAAAATATTCTTTATTAAGACGTTCAAATCTATCTAAAAATGATTCATCTACATTTTCATTTTTACGAACTGCATTGATAAAAGCAGTTAAAATAATTGCTATGACTAGTCCTATATAAATTAATATAAAAAAAGCAATAAATATTAATATTGGTCCAAGTGGTACAGTTCGCATAATTCACATTCTTTCTTTTAATAATTGGTTTCAGGATACATAAATTTACAAATACAAATAATTTTTATAGTTTATTATCAAAACACCAGTTAAATTTTATGGCCCAAGTTCCATTTTACAATCTCACTAACTAAGCGTTTGAGTTCATTGGTTTCAACATCATAAGGGACTTTTATGGTCCCTTTACTGCATTCGTATTGTTCTTTAAGAGACGCACTATTATTTTCAATGAAGTTTGGTTTGGGATATATTCCTAAGTGCTTTTTTTGAGGACTTGCATAAATAAGGACATTCTTATCCTTAAACCATGCAGGCATTCCGTAGGAAATCCGTTCTTGTACTTCAGGAAAGACCAATTTTACAGTTTCTCTGACAATGTTCATTAACTCATCATTTTTAAAATAATCTTCAAATTCCATAGCAGGCCTCTCTCATCTTCATTATCATTTTTTTGTTGTTTTTAGTAATAATATGTTCAAAAAATTTATTTACTGCTATTAGTTTATCAAAATCCTTTATTCTTAACAAACACTTTTAAGATTTCTCAAACGTCAAAGGAAAATCTGAGGTTTTTTCTTGCTTTTATATCATTTATTGATTGACAATTTTTGTGCTCTATTGAGGTCAGTTGGGGTCTTGTGGTACAATAGACTCATGGATAAAATTATCAAATCAATCTCAAAAAATGGGCATTTCAGAGCTTTTGCTTTGGATTCAACCCTAACTGTGAAAGAAGCACAGGAACGCCATCAAACATGGCCAACTTCGACGGTTGCCTTAGGTCGTACATTGATTGCTGGACAAATTTTAGGAGCTAATGAAAAAGGTGATACTAAAATTACAGTTAAAGTTCTGGGTGATGGGGCAATGGGTCCAATCATCGCAGTCGCTGACAGCCGCGGCCATGTCAAAGGTTATGTCAAAAATCGTGAACTCGACTATAAAAAAGCTTCAACTGGTGAAGTATTAGTTGCTCCTTTTGTTGGTAATGGCTTTTTAGTTGTGGTCAAAGACATGGGACTTAAACAACCTTATAGTGGTCAAGTTGATTTAATTACTGGTGAAATTGGCGAAGACTTAGCTTGGTATTTTTTAAGTTCAGAACAAACTCCTTCTTCTGTTGGTGTGAATGTTTTGCTTAATGAAGACTCAGATACAGTCAAAATTGCTGGTGGATTTATGTTGCAAGCTTTGCCAGATGCTACTGACGAAGAAATTACCGAAATTGAACATAATATCAAAAGTATGCCTTCAATTGCAACAATGCTGACAAGTGAAGAACCATTAAAAACGATGTTAGACAATATTTATGGCGATATGGAATACAAAAATCTTGGCGAATTTCCTTTGGAATTCAAATGTGATTGTAGTAAGGAACGTTTCCTTGAAGGCATTAAATCTTTAGGAAGAGAACCAATTGAGGAAATGATATCCGAGGATCACGGTGCTGAAATTATTTGTCAATTCTGTGAAAACAAATATGAGTATTCTGAAGATGAATTAAAAGCACTCCTTAAGTAAAATAACTAATTATTTTACTGACAGAAATTCTATCAGTAAATAGAATTGAGAAAAATGACTGTAAAACTTTTTATTGCTTCTACATTAGACGGCTATATTGCCACCAAAGAAGAAAGTCTCCAATGGCTTTTTGATGTTGAGGGTGAGGGTGATAACGGCTATGGTGCTTTTTATAGTGGTATTGATACAATCATTATGGGGAAAAAGACTTATGATTGGTTAGAAAAAGAGCAAGCCGGTCAGTGGCCTTATTCTGACAAAACTTCTTATATTTTAACTCATCAAGAAATTTCTTCTACTGACAATATCGTTTTTATTGACAAAGAAAAACTGACAGAGCTGTCAGTAAATTTTGCGGATACTGACAAAAATATCTGGGTTGTTGGCGGCGGAGAAGTCATCAAACTTTTTCTTGAAAATCATTGGGTTGATGAATTACAAGTTACCATTGCCCCAGTTTTACTAGGAGGCGGAATTCCACTTTTTCCGTCAGGAAATTACAAAGAGAAACTTCAACTGATTGATACAAAAACCTACGGACAATTTGTTGAATTACATTATTTAGTAAAAAAATAGATACTGACAATTTTGTCAGTATTTTTTAAGCCTTAAAACCTTGTGAAATCTCAAAAAATTGCTATAATATTCTTTATGACTATGGACAAAATTTACAACGAATCGTGGAAAATTGGCGATATCGAAATAAAAAATAAAATTGTGTTAGCACCAATGGCCGGAATTACGAATAAAGCTTTTCTGACTACTGCTAAAGAATTTGGAGCTGGACTTGTTGTAACTGAAATGATTTCTGATAAAGGAATTGAACATCGCAACAAAAAAACTTTGGAAATGATGGATTTTGAAGGGGTACCTCATCCACTCTCAATGCAAATTTTTGGGGGTGAAGTAGATACTTTGGTTGAAGCAGCCAAATTTGTTGAAGCAAATACTGTTGCTGATATTATTGATATCAATATGGGTTGCCCAGTACCGAAAGTAACTAAAAATGAAGCCGGTTCTCGTCTTTTGCTTGATCCTGATAAAGTTTATGATGTGGTCTCTGCTGTTTCTAAAGCTATTTCAAGACCACTAACAGTGAAAATCCGAATTGGTTGGGATGACGACCACCTTTTTGCAGTTGAAAATGCTAAAGCGATTGAAGCGGGAGGCGGAGCGGCTGTTTCTATGCATGCACGAACCAAAGCACAAGCTTATACAGGAAATGCTCAAGAAAATTGGCACTGGCTCAAAAAATTGACCGAAAATGTCAATATTCCGGTCATCGGAAATGGCGATGTCAAGACTCCTGAAGATGCGAAACGCATGATTGATGAAACAGGCGTCACTGCGGTCATGATGGGAAGAGCAGCCCTTGGAAACCCTTGGATTCTTCATCGTACCGAGCATTATCTACGAACAGGTGAACTATTGCCTGAACCAACAGTTGCGGAAAAAATGGAAATTGCAAAACTTCACTTGGCACGTCTCGTCGAATTAAAAGGTGATAATCTTGCTAGCCGAGAATTTCGTCAGCATGCAGCATATTACCTAAAAGGAGCTTCTCGTGCAGCAAAAGTAAAAGTTGCTGTCAATCAAGCAGAATCACAAGCAGAAATTATCACTATTCTCGATAATTTTGTGAATGGAATCAAATAAAACGATATGAAATCTGGAAATTTCCAGGTTTTTTAGTTATAATAAATATAGAAATAAATATTCACACAATTCCGAAAATAGAAAGGGTTTTCTATATGCGTACAACAAAAGCCACTGAAGAAATCGAAAAAGCTATTATTCACCTGAAGAAAGCAAAACGAGAAATTAGTAATTATACTTTTGAATACAATGTTCAAAACTTGATTCAGTTAGATAAGACAATTAAGCAGTTGGAAAATATCAAAACTGGAATCAATGCAGATAGTTTTTCTGTTGAAGGAGTCAAATCTACCGGTGAAATTGAAGGCGCACGTCTTTCAAGATAATTAATTTCACTGACAAAAATAAAAAATAGCTCTCTGGAGCTATTTTTTTCCTTTTTTAGCCACTTTATAACGACTGCGTGGATAAGTAAAATCACCAATGACTTCATGAACATTTATAATTGATGTGAAAGCATTCGGGTCAAGAATAGACAAAATTTGTTTTACTTCTTGAATTTCTCCAGGGTTTAAAACAACATATAAAATTTCTTTAGAATTTCCTGAGTAAGCCCCTTCTCCATGTAAATAAGTCGCGCTACGACCGATTTCTTCAATAATTGCTTTAGCAATTTCAGCATGGTTATTCGTGATAATAAGCATTCCTCGAACCGTATAACCACCAGATTGAACCACATTAATTACTTGTGCTGCCACAAAACTTGCAATCAAAGTGTACATCATATGGCGTAAATCAATATAGCTTAATGAAAGTAACATCACACAAGCATCAAAGATAAAGAAAGTTCGCCCAACAGCGACCCCAGCCTTAATCTGCAAAAGCTTGGCAATAATATCGGCCCCACCAGTCGTTCCACCAAAACGGAAAACTAAACCAATTCCTGTTCCGGCAAATACACCAGCGAGCAAAGCAGCGATTAAATAATCATGTCCAACATTAATTGCGACTGGAATCCGTTGGAAAATCCACATCCAGATTGAAAGACTCACGATTCCCCAAATTGTATAAACAAAGGTTCGGCGCCCAAGAAAGCGATAGCCAAGAATTAAAAGTGGAATATTTAAGATAAGCTGGGTGTAGGAAGGGTCAATATTCAATAAAGCATAACCAATCAATGAAAGCCCAGCGACTCCACCTTCAGCCAAGTGGTTCCCCATGTTGAACTCAACAAAACCAAAGGCATAGATTGCTGTACCAATTGTAACAGCAAGAAGTTGCAAAAAATGCACCTTAGATAATTTTTTCATAATATTCCTCAAAAATTTCGATGAAATATCCTTGCCGAGGGCAAGGACGTTTAAATCTATTGTAGTTTAAATTTAGAATTTAGTCAACTTTTGAAAACTTCTCCCTTTTTAACTTAAATATCTTAAAAAAAATAGCTCAATGAGCTATTTTATTTTTTTAAATCTTTAAATCTACCCCGTTTAGGAGAGAAATCTCCCACAACTTCATGAACATTGATGACTGAAGCGAAGGCATTCGGGTCAATTACCGATAGAATTTGTTTTACTTCTTGTATTTCACTTGGGTTAAGAACAACGTAAAGCACTTCTTTTTCAGTTCCTGAATAGGCTCCTTCACCGTGTAAATATGTTGCGCTTCGGCCAATTTCTTCAATAATTGTTTTAGCAACTTCTACATGATGATTTGTGATAATAAGCATTCCCCGAACTGTATAACCACCATTTTGAATCAAATTAATCATTTGCATTGAAATAAAGCTGGCAATCAAAGTATACATCATATGTTTAAGGTCAACATAACTTAAAGATAGAGCCAAAATACAAGAGTCAAAGATAAAGAGCATTCGCCCAACAGGAATTCCTTTTTTTATTTGAAATAACTTAGCAAGAATATCCGTCCCACCTGTTGTTCCACCAAAGCGAAAGACTAATCCAATTCCTGAACCTGAAAAGACTCCGGCGAGTAAAGCGGCTATTAGAGTATCATTTCCAATATTAATTGTAAAACTGACCCTTTGGAAAATCCAGATCCAAACAGCTAAACTCACAATTCCCCAAATTGTATAAATAAAGGTTCTTCTTCCTAAAAAACGATAACCTATCATCAAAAGAGGAATATTGATTAAAAGTTGAACATAAGAAGGGTCAATATGCCATAAAGCATAAGAAATCAAAGAAAGTCCGGCGACCCCTCCTTGAGCTAAGTGATTCGCCATATTAAAGGCGACAAAGCCAAAAGCATAAATTCCAGTACCAATTGCGATGGCAAGCAAGTACAAAAAATGTACTCGTGCAAATCTTTTCATTTTATTTCCTCCTTTATTTTTTCAGATAATAAGGGGAGAAAGTCCTCCTTTTGGCTTTCTCCCTTTTATCTTTCTTTTTTCAATGTAAAACCTAAGCAGTTAGTCTTCTACTTCTGCAAATTTTCCAAGCACTCGAACATTCTCCGATATTGATACAAAAGCATGTTCGTCATATTTTTGAATAATATCCTTGAATTCCTGATATTCATACATTGTAATGACAGTCATGAGGACGGTCTGACTGGTATGTGTATAGCCACCTTCCGCGTCATGTAAAATGGTTACTCCATGTTTAAAACGATTCACTAATTTCTTTGTCAGTAATTCTGGATTTTTAGTTACAATCATTACTTGAAGACGTTTTTGTCTTGTAAAGATTGCATCTTGTACACGAGAATTAACGAAAATAGCAATTAAACTATAGAGCATGTATTCCCAGCCAAAAAGAACTCCGGCTGTAAAAATAATCACACCATTGACCAGAAATGCCAAAGTTCCAACACTTCTTCCTGTTTTCTTACGCATATAGAGGCTGACGATGTCAGTCCCTCCAGAAGAAATCCCAGATTTCATTGCATTCCCAACACCAAATCCCATAATTGCCCCACCAAAGACAGCATTAATAACTGGCTCATGAGTTAAGGGCGTCACTGGAATAAAATGGATGAAAACTGAACTCATAACAACTGTAATCACTGTATAAACGGTGAACTGTTTGCCTATTCCTCGCCAAGCAAGAATGAAAAGTGGCGCATTTACTAATATCAAAGAAGCAGAAATAGGTAAGATATTATGACCACTTATTCTTGCTACTAATTCAGTAACAACCTGAGCTGCCCCCGTCGCACCAGAAGCATACACATGTCCTGGCTGATAGAAAAAGTTCAATGCGAATGATGAGAAGACAGCATAAACAACTGCTGCCGAAAATTTATTTGCCATTTTTTCAGCGCCAATAGATTTTAAAACTTGATAAAGTCCAATTCTATCTAGAAGGCCGCCGAGAATTTTATTGATCTTTGTTTGCAAGTTTAATACTCAATTCTTCCAGTTGTTTTTCAGCAACTATGGATGGAGCCTGTGTCATTGGGTCAGAGGCTTTGTTATTTTTAGGGAAAGCAATTACTTCACGGATATTGTCTTTTCCAGCAAGCAACATTACGAAACGGTCAAGACCTAGCGCCAAACCGCCATGTGGTGGGAAACCATAATCAAGTGCTTCAAGCAAGAAACCAAATTGTTCGTTTGCATCTTCTAATTTAAAGCCAAGAGCGCTCAACATTTCTTCTTGAAGTTGGCGGGTATTAATTCTTAATGACCCTCCACCAAGTTCATAACCATTTAAAACAATATCATAAGCATGGGCACGAACTTTTTTCAAATCAGAATCTTTGCTATGTCCGTCAGCAGATAAAAAGGCTTGTGTTTCTTTCGTTGGTAAAGTAAACGGATGATGAGCAGACATATAACGTTCTTCTTCATCTGACCACTCAAACATAGGCCAATCAATGACCCAAAGGAAATTGAACTGACGGAAATCAATCAATCCTTGTTGTTTCCCAATCGTTAAACGAAGCGCACCAAGAGCTGAATTTGCTACATCAAGACTGTCAGCAACGAAGAGTACCAAGTCATTGTCAGTCAATTTCAATTCATTAACAAAGCTGTCAGTAGATTCTGCTAAGAATTTAGAAACGCCACCAGCAAATTCACCTTTTTCAAATTTAACCCAAGCAAGGCCTTTGGCCCCATTTTGTTTGGCTTGTTCTGTCAATTTATCAATTGCCTTACGAGAATATTTGTCAGCAGCATCTTTGACAACAATCGCTTTAACAACTTCTGCTTCTTGGAAAACTTTGAAATCAATTGTTTTAGCAAGTGCTGACAAATCTGTCAGTAACAATTCAAAACGAGTATCAGGTTTGTCAGAACCATAAAAGTTCATGGCATCATCATATTTCATACGTGGGAAAGGTAAAGTGACATCAATTCCTTTCACATCTTTCATGACTTTAGCAATTAACTCTTCTGTCAAATCTTGAATTTCTTCTTCTGACAAAAATGATGTTTCTAAATCGACTTGTGTGAATTCTGGCTGACGGTCACCACGTAAATCTTCATCACGGAAACATTTAACAATTTGATAATAACGATCAAGTCCAGCAGTCATTAAAAGCTGTTTCATTAATTGTGGTGATTGTGGAAGAGCATAAAATTCACCTTTATTAACACGAGATGGAACAAGATAATCACGCGCTCCTTCTGGTGTTGATTTATTTAAAAATGGTGTTTCAACATCAATGAATCCTGCTCCATCCAAATATTCACGAATTGAACGAGTCGTCGCATGACGCATTGTGATATTTTTAAGCATTTCTGGACGACGTAAATCAAGGTAACGATATTTCAAACGAGTATCATCAAGAACTTCAACATCATCTTTAATTTCAAAAGGTGTTGTTTTAGAAGTAGACAAAATTTCAATGGCAGTCGCTTCAATTTCAATACCACCAGTTTTAATTTTGTCATTCTTGCTTGCGCGCTCAACAACTTTACCTGTCACCTCAAGAACAAATTCATTGCGTGCTTTATCAGCTGCTTCTGCCACATCAGCCGCTGCTGTTTCAGGATTGACAACGATTTGGACAATCCCTTCTCGGTCACGTAAATCAATGAAAATTAATCCACCAAGATTACGGCGTTTGGCTACCCAGCCTTTAACCGTAACCGTTTGATTTAAGTATTCTTCTGTAATATTTCCCGCGTAATTTGTACGTTTCATATAAATGTAAATTTTACTCTTCTAGTACACAAAGTAAAATTTTACTCCTCTTTCTTTTTATTATCTATAGTTTTGTTTTTCAGGTATGACACCACGAACACCACCGGTTGGATTCTTTACATCTCCCTGATGCCGCGGTATTAGATGAACATGACAATGAAAAACAGTTTGTCCAGCTGCTTTACCAACATTA
The DNA here is from genome assembly GCF_020218185.2 of Lactococcus sp. SK2-659. Taxonomy (NCBI): domain Bacteria; kingdom Bacillati; phylum Bacillota; class Bacilli; order Lactobacillales; family Streptococcaceae; genus Lactococcus; species Lactococcus sp. SK2-659. The sequence continues at coordinate 176,684 of NZ_JAIWQZ020000003.1, read as the reverse complement.
ATGCCAATATTGTAGGCCTCGGCATGAAATTTCTCAGTTAAATTATCTTTTGATAAGTCTAAAAGTTCTTCAATTGCTTTTCTCTCAGCTTTGGTCATCTCAAAATATGAAGACACATGTCTTTTAGGCGTAATCAACATATGACCTTCACTGACTGGATAGGCATCATAAAATGCCTGTGCCAATTCATTTTCAAAGATTGTATCTTTCATCTGACAAAATGGACAATCCGTCATCAATTCACCCCTGCTTTAAGTCACTTAAAGTTCTTCATCCGCATAAATCTCTTCAAAAATCGGTGCAAATGATTCATGAACAGCTTTAAGTGTTGTTTCTACTTGTTTACGTGTTTGATTATGTTTCACTTTGATTTGACCTGTGCGAATCTCATCTTCTCCAAGTGTAATAATCAACTCAGCACCCAATTTTTCAGCCGTTTTAAATTGCGCTCCTAGTTTTCGATTTGAGAAATCACGTTCGACTTTAAAGGCCTGTTCACGTAGGCTTTCAGCTAATTTTGTTGCTTCAAGATTTGCTTTTTCGCCCATTACAGCAATATAAACATCCAAAGTTTCTTCAGGAATGAAATTAATTTCTTGTTTTTGAGCAATCATCAAAAGTCTTTCAATTCCTAAACCAAAACCAAAGGCAGGAGTTGCTGGTCCGTCGAAATATTCAACTAGCCCATCATAACGTCCACCACCACATACAGTCAAATCTTTGCCATCAAAATCAACAATAAATTCAAAAATTGTATCATTATAATAATCTAAACCACGAACCATATTTGGGTCAATAGTGTACTCAATATGTAAGGATTCAAGCAAGGCTTTCACTTCTTCAAAATAAGCCTTTGAAGCTTCATTGAGATAGTCTAAAATAGCTGGAGCGTTTTTAACAATTGCGATGTCTTCTGCTTCTTTACTATCCAAAACGCGTAAAGGATTTTCATTGAGACGACGACGGCTATCTTCTGAAAGTTGATTTTCAAAAGGAGTCAAATAATCAATCAATGCTTGACGGTAAGCCATGCGACTTTCCATATCTCCAAGTGTATTTAGAGCTAGTTTAAGACCAGTAATTCCTAACTGGCGGAAAAGTGTGTCAGCCATTGCAATAATTTCTACATCAACTGCTGGATTTTTCACTCCTAAACACTCTACACCAAATTGATGAAATTGACGTAAACGTCCTGATTGTGGACGTTCATAACGAAACATTGGTGCGTCATACCATAGCTTCACTGGTTTTACTACTTCAGGGGCATAGAGTTTATTCTCAATATAAGCCCGAACAGCTGAGGCAGTTCCTTCTGGACGAAGCGCAATATGACGTCCTCCTTTATCCTCAAAATCATACATTTCTTTGGTAACAATATCACTTGTTTCACCTGTTGCACGACTAAAAAGTTCATAGCTTTCAAACATTGGTGTCCGAATTTCTTTGAAATTATAATCATTGAAAACACCACGAGCAATTTCTTCGATGTACTGCCATTTTGCAGTTTCAGCAGGCAGTAAATCTGCTGTTCCTTTTGGTTTTTGAAGTTTCATTTTTTTCCTTTCGGTTAACTGGGAGTAGAAATCTTTATGATTATTCATTGGGTTTGAACATTCATTTCAAAGATACCGTTTACATAAGAAAGCACCCTAAAGCTTCTCGCTCTAGGGTGCATCATTGCACGGTACCACCTAAATTTGCTCCTAGAAAATCAGAGCCTCAGATTGATTATAACGTTATCACCGATAAACACTGTCACAAACCCTATGAGCTTTCACCAACACTCACTCTCTTTTCTATTATTGTAACGCAAAAAGTGAGCCAAAGCAAGCAACTTTTGTAGGATTTAGAAAATATTTTAACTTCTATGATTCTTCTAAATTAAGAACATGGCGATTATAATATTTTTGAGCAAAATCACGACTAATAGGAACTTCTAAAAAGTCAAATAAGGCAATCACTCTAAGCATTTCTTTTTGACCTTCTATTTTTCCATTCCTATAATCTAAATAAGCCCAAGCAAAGCGATAAAGTCCTTGGACATGTGTATCAAGTCCTTCTGCATAGTGATGAACCATTGATAATAAGTTACTTGCTTTTTGGGTTTCCCCTCTACTTATGAGTGTCATAGCACATCGCCCGGCAGTCTGTACAATACGACGTCGATAAATTAATTTACCTTTATATTCTTTCTCGTGTAAATTAATATCTGATATTATTGCATAAACTAAAGAGTAAGGGAGTTGCCAAGCATTTAAAGCCAAAATTCCTAAACTATATTCAAGCCAAAGCTCGATTCCAAATAAAAAATCACCAATTTCTGTTACTTCTTCATCATTTAATATTTGATGACAAGCTTTAGCAGTTAATTCTAAGACACGGTAATCGGTGTATTGTCTGGTCAATCTTTCTTGCGAATGCAATTCAAGCCACTCATTGTTATAGTTCAAAGTTTCAAAATTTTCTTCAAGGATCTTAACTTTTATTTCTTGATTATTCGCATATTTGTGTGCTTCATTTTGAATCATTTCTGCTTCCGCAAATTCTTCTCTTAAGTGTATCCTATCCAACCAGTTGATATAATGAACAAAATAATCATCCTTACTTCCATTGATAATATAAGAAAAATCCTGTTCCGGAATATGCATGAGCCCAAGCATTGCATCAATCACATCATAAGGTAGCAAAATTTTTCCACTTTCAAATAGGCTCAAACGAACAGGATTTACACCAACTGGAATAAAAAAATCATCACGATAGCCTTGCTGGTAGCGAATGATATGAAACTTTTCCCCATAAACTTCATCAACTCGACTTTCTCCAGATAAATACATAAAGTCACTCAAAGTATAACCCATAAATTTTAAAAGTTCAGCTAATCTCTCAAATGAAATATTTGAAGTCCCGTTTTCAAACCTAACAATTCCATTTTTAGAAATAATTGATTCTAAATCTTTATATTTAAAACCTGCCAGTTGACGCAACTCTTTGAAACAAGTACCATAATTTTGTGACTTTTGTTTCATCTAATTATCCCTCTTTTAATAATATAGTTTTATTATATAACTATTTGTTTGCGCTTTCAAGTCCTGAATCAGTTTTTTAAGATATAAAAAGACCCTGAAGAGGGTCTTCTACTTTCGATTCAATGTCAGTCCGACTTTTTTATCTTGGATACCAATTTAACGATTAGAAAAAAGATTCCTGCTACAAAAATGATTGAGGCTAGAAATACTATAGTCACTAAAAACATAATCGGTTCCTCCTTATCATAAAAGATAGCCTAATCCTATTGATGTAATAACACCGAAAACCATAAGGCTTAAAAAGCAAAGCGTAGCAAATAGAAGGTAGACTAGATTTAAATCATTATTTTTTTCTTTGATATAAAAGTAAAGATAGAAGATAAAGGAAAAAGCGGGAATTCCTAACAATAGTAAGACAGGCACCAGCCAATCGACTGGACTTACTTTACTTAGCATCTTACCGATAAGCTCAAAAGACTTATTCATAAAACTAATCTGGCTAAAGAAGGGAGCAGAGAGCCAAAGCCAAATGGTCAGTAAAATAGGAATTGTTTTTTTGATTGTCATAGTTTAGTATCTTCCTACCTGATAAGGAGCGTATGCTTGGGTAAATAAAGCGGGTAACCCTGTCGGTACGACAACTCCACTTCCTATCCCATACATAACCGGTAAATCACCAGTGCCATAATAATAAGCTTGCCAAACTAATTTTGAACAATAGTTAGGATTTACTCCTTTAATATCAGTGGTAATTCTATAATCAATATGAATGTTTTTAGTTATACTTCCAGTGGTAGAATAATAATGAGTATCTGCATATTGAGCAACTTGTCTTGCTAAACCAGTATTTCTTATTCTGTAAACAGATGTCCATTCTTTAATATGTTCAGTAATCCATTGTCTTTTAGGGAGTTGACGATTATTATCTGCTATTCCCCAAAACCAATTAGCCCCACCTGGCATTTCTAAAACATAACCGTCCGCATTTAAGATAGCTGCATGTCCAATTACTCCCGTAGGAAAGTCTCCACCAACGATTAAAATATCACCGGCTTGGGTATCACGACAGAATTTGTCAATATTATCTTGTGCCGTTCTCAGTCTAATATTTGACTCAGCGGGGGTTTTAAGTTGTAAGACTGGTTCTTTTGTGTCAGTCATAACACCATAATTATTGAGCTTTAGCCATGATTCATAAGTGATTGATGAATCATAATTTTTGTATTCTTCATAAGAGGGACGCATGGTAGAAATTTCGTCTTTTTCCCAATTTGCTTTTGGATAAAGATTAGGATCAATAATGTTTTCTTTGACAGCTTTATCATAAAGACTTCCAACATCCGTGAATTCATCAGCATTAACGATTAGTCCTGTAAACAGAACTAATCCCAGTAGTAGTGCGATGAGGCTTCCAATTTTAAATTTTTTCATTTGCTTTTCTCCTTTTTACACTCAGGGCGCAAGACTTTTTTTGTAATAATATTTTCTGTTCATTTGTGCAAAAATCTCCTTTCTATTGTGAACTACAAGTGGTTCAAATTAGCACTATATCCTTTCTAAAATCATTATAACAGCTGATTTTTCGACTTCTTTTATTCGTGCCATATCTGGCACTCCAAATAAAAAAATCCAAGTAGAAATACTTGAATTTTTTTATTTTTTATTTGGAAATGATTAATCAGCATTTCTAAAAACTTGCATATTTTTAGCAAAATAGTCATAGCCACTATAAATGGTAAAGAAGACACAAACATAAAAGAGGACTGTTCCTATATACAAGGGATTTCCAATGAAAAGGAAAATAACGCTCAACATTTGTGTGGCAGTTTTGATTTTACCAGGCATTGCAGCCGCCATAACAACTCCACCTTGTTCAACGAGTAAGAGGCGCAATCCTGTAACCGCAAGCTCACGGCAAATGATAATTGTAACAGCCCACATTGGAACAACATGAAGTCCAACAAGAACAACGAAGGCAACCATATTGAGCATTTTATCGGCCAATGGGTCAGCAAATTTACCAAAATTGCTGACAACATGCCATTTACGGGCGAGATATCCATCAAGCCAGTCAGTAAATGAGGCTACGGCAAATACAATTGCTGCGATAACCCACATCACTGAACTATGGTCTTGTGAAACAAAACCATTAAAATGTGCACCTTCTGGTAAATAAAATAAAATCACAAAGATTGGAATCATAAAAATCCTTGCCATTGTCAATTGATTGGGTAATTTCTCTTTCATAGTTCTCCTTTTACAGCTTAAAATAAGCCTCAACTTTTATTTATTGAGCAGCTGAATTGCTTGTCGTTCGATTAATTTGTAAAGTAATTTTATTTGGTCCAGTTGTGGTTAGTGATGATAAATCAAGAGCTTTTCCATTAACCGTAATGGTAAGCCCTTGAACACTTCCAAGTGTAATTACTGAATTTTCTGCGCCTGTTGTCACTAAAGCAGACAGACTATTTGCTCCATCAGATAATGTTTGACCAGTTGCTGGAACATTGGAATTCGTCATGCCAACCCAAATTGTTCGTCCTGCTGCAACTGAAAAATCAACTTTTATAGGGTCAGAAATATTAGAAATTGTGGCAATCAATGCCGAACTTGAGCCTGAGATAGCAATTGTTGGTTCAGGTGTACTACTACTTGCTTGTGTACTACTTTCTGATGGTTTTGTAGAGCTTGTAGAAGACTTAGAAGTACTAACTTCACTCTTTGAATAAGAATAATCATTGGTTATTAAATCTGGTGTTTCTGGTTTATTCATAATTACCGCTGCAAAAACACCTACTACAATTAATAATGCCGCTGCTGATAAAGAAATAATTGGTACATAATGACGCCATGTTTTTGGCACTTCTTCCTCAGGTTCTACTCGCTCACTCGGTTTCACAAAATGATAATTTTCTAGGATATCCTCTTTATCCTCAACTGTGATTCCTTTGCCTTCATCATAGGCTTGAATAATTCTATCTGCATTCAACCCCAATTTTTCTGCATATTGTTTGAGGTAAGCTTTAATGTAAAAATCACCCGGTAGGGCTTTATAGTCATCTGTCTCCAGTGCTACGATATATAATTTTTGTACTTGAGTTAATTGTTCTGCTTCAGAAAGATCAAGTCCAAGCGATGTCCGCTTTTCTTTTAAGACTTGTCCGATTGTTTTGATTGTCAACATATCCTCCCTTCATTTTTGTACTGCACATCGATTGTTAATTATCACTGTTCTTTGTTTATTTTGGAGATTTTTACTATCTCGCCTTAGAAATTGCGCTGACAAAGTTTCACTGAAACTTTGAGCGACTTTTATTTTACTGACAGAAAGATTTTAATAGGCTTGAATTTCTGTCAAAGGATAGCCGTTGGGACTTTAGTCCCTTACGGATATGCTTAAATTTCTGTCAGTAGATTTTTAGCTTTCCTGTCTTACTGACAGAGGGATTTATTTAGGTAAAATTGTAAATTCTACTTTTTTCATCTCAGAAATAAATTGGTCAGCAAATTTTTCAATTTCTGACAGACTTAATTCTTTCAAAATTTCAGGGAAATCAAAGAAAGTTAAGTCACCATAAATTTCTGATGAAAATTGATTCGCAATATATTCAAGCGAATTTAATGAACTAAAATAATCTCCCAACATTTCTCTTTTGAGTAAGTCGAGATGTTCCTCACTAAAATCTCTATCTATTTTATAACTTTTTATGGCTTCTTGCAAAGTTTGACCTAAAATTTGCGGATTTTCTGTGTCAGCAGTCAACACTGCAAAATGAAATCTCTTGTCCAAATCAAAGGAGAAACCAAAGGAATCGTCGATTAGGCCTGAATTATAAAGCTCTTCATAGCGCTGACTGGTTCTACCAAAAAGCAAATCGAGAAAAAGTTGATTGGCTAATTTATATTTAAATAGGGTCTTTGAGTCACTTGAAAGTTGGTCTTCACCGCGCAGACCCAAAGCAAATTTTGGCATGGCGACTTCAAGTTCCAAACTCTCTCCCGAAATTGGTTCGCTCGCTTTAATTTCTTTTCTTTGAATTTCTGCTAAATCAGCAAAGTCTTTTTTAGCTTGATTACTTCTTACAAAGTCTGACATCATCTCAATATCAAAAGGACCTGTTAGGAACAAATTCATATTTTTAGGATGATAAAAAACTTCATAATTTTTATACAAATCATCTGCCGTAATGGCATTAATTGTTGCCGGTGTCCCAGCAATATCAGCTGCTAAAGGAGAATCAGGGTACATTTTTTCCAAAAGTCCTGCAAAAAGACGCCAATCGCTGTCATCTTGATACATTTGGATTTCTTGTTGAATAATTCCTTGTTCTTTTTCAACATTTTCTTTTGTAAAATAAGGTTTTTGGACAAAATCAAGTAAAAGTTCTGTACATTCATAAGAATTTTCGCGAGTAGAAAAAAGGTATGAAGTCCTTGAAAAACTTGTAAAAGCATTAGTTTGAGCTCCCAAAGCTCCAAACTTATACATGACATCACCCTCTTCTTTTTCAAAAAGTTTATGCTCTAAGAAATGGGCGATTCCTTCTGGAAAAGTCTGAAATTCACTTTCTCCCAATGGGACAAAACTTGTATCAAGTGAACCAAAATTTGTAGTGAACAAGCCGTAAGTTCGATTGTAATCTGCTTTTGGAAGATAATAAACTGTCAAGCCATTAGGCAAAATATCTGTAAATAATCTCTCACCTATTTTTTCATAAAACTTACTTTTCAAGGCTGACCTCCATTTTTTCCTGATTCACAGTAAATCCTTTCATAAAGTATTCTGCCTGCAGATTTAATGATTTTGCAACGCTAATCAAATCGGCTTTTGAAACAGATTCGAGGGCATTTAAAAATTCAGACATCGGTAAAAATTTATCTGGAATAAGTGCTTTTACATACTCTAGCTCAATCGTGTTTGACGGCGAATCCTGCCCCACAAAATAAGCATTTCGTAACATTGTTTTGGTTTGCTCAACTTCTAATTCTGTAAAATCTCCTGATTTTATGGCTTCTAATTGTTCAAAGATTAAACTTTTGGCTTCTTCATAATTTTCAACGTCAATTCCAGCTGCAATTTTTAGAAAACCTGTGAAAGAATCAAAAGTTGAAGAAATTGAATAGGCTAAACTTGCTTTTTCCCGAACATTGGTAAAGAGTTTTGAATGAGCAAAACCTCCCAAAAGTCCATTCATCACTTGCAAAGCAAGGTAGTTTTTGTCTCCATAAGCAATTGGCATTTGATAAGCGAATTGCAAAATAGATTGAGCAACCTCTTTTTCATCTGTCACTACTGAGCTTTCTGTCAGTGATTGTTGATAAAAAATTTCTTTACTGACAGCTCTGTCAGTAAAATTGAAGTCTGAGAATCGTTCAATCATTCGTTTTTCATCTACATCACCTAAGACAAAGATATCAATGGCATTGTCTGTCAGCATTTTTTGATAATATTCAAAAACGGCTTTTGGATTTTCTTTGGCAATCAATTCGCTCGTTCCAACACTTGGTAGTGCTTGATTTTCATCTTCAAAGAATAAATTAGACAACTGACGACTGGCATAATAAGAACGGTCATCATTCATTGAGGCCAAATAATGCAATAAATTTCTTTGCTCTCTTTTGAAAATTTCGGGATTGAATTGACCATTAGCAGCATCGGGTTGAAAAATTGCAATTTTCAAGAAATCGACTGCTGCTCCCAAAGTATCAAAATCAACAAGTTTAGGATTTACGATACTCATATTAAGAGAAAGTAAATGTTGTTTCCCTTTTTTAGCCACTCCTGTCGTAAACGAAGCGCCATACATTTCAGATAATTTGCGACTAAAATCTTTTCCGGTTTGATAAACCGCATTAGTGCTTTCGAGCATATTAGAAATAAGGACACGTTTTCCAAGGGTGTCAGCTGACATTTCTTCACGAAAACGAACCATTAGTCTTACTGTTTTAAATTTGCTTTCTTTAATGAGATGAAGCATCACTCCATCTGCCATTTTAATTTCTGTCAATTGACTATCACTTTCCTATTTTATCAAGCTTTTTCTAGTTATTAAGGCAACCTTTATTATACCAAAAACTGAAGCAATTTTGTGAGATTTCCTAACGAAAATGACGAATAATTTTTATCTTAAAGTTTCCTTATTTTATTCAATAAATTTCTAAATTTCCAATGAACTAAATTTCAGATTTATGTTAAAATAAGACTATGAAAAAATACATTTTATTTGAAGAATATATCACACTCGGACAAGTTTTGAAAGAACTTGGATTAATTTCAACAGGAGGTCAAGCAAAAATTTTCCTTGCTGAAAACGAAGGAAATATTTTCTATAATGGCGAAGCTGAAAATCGTCGTGGCAAAAAACTCCGTGACGGAGATTTATTAGAATTTCCAACTTTTGATTTAAAAGTTACTTTTGAGCAAGCTGACGCTGATGCGATTAAAGAACATGAAGCAGAAAAAGTTGAAGAAGCGCGTGTTAAAGCTATTGTGAAAAAAATGAACGCGGAAAACAAGACGACAAAACCAGCTAAAAAAGCTCCGCCACGTTTTCCTGGTAGAAAATAATGAAACTCAAAGCAATTGAACTCAAAAATTTTCGTAATTATGAGGAATTAAAACTTGATTTTCATCCTAATCTCAATATTTTTTTAGGACAAAATGCTCAAGGGAAAACAAATATTCTTGAGGCGATTCATTTTTTAGCACTCACTCGTAGTCACAGAACAAGTCACGATAAAGAGCTCATTTCTTGGTCGCAACAAGAAATGAAGGTCTCAGGAGTCGTTGAAAAAGCTCATGCAACTGTTCCACTTGAAGTTCAATTAAGTCCCAAAGGGAGAATTGCTAAAGCCAATCATCTCAAAGAAAATCGCTTAGCCGACTACATTGGTCAACTAAAAATCTTGATGTTTGCACCTGAAAATTTGGAATTGGTCAAAGGTTCTCCTGCTACCCGCAGAAAATTTATGGATATTGAACTAGGACAAATTCATGCGGTTTACCTTTATGATTCCATGCGATATAATCGTGCGTTAAAAGAACGGAATGCTTATTTAAAATTTGATAAAGACAAAATTGATAAAAATTTTTTAAGTGTTCTTGACGGACAATTAGCTGAACATGGTAATAAAATCATGCTTGAGCGGCAAAATTTTATTGATAATCTTGAAGTTCATGCAAAAAAAATCCATGAGCAACTTACTCATGGTAAAGAAAATTTAAAAATCATTTATAATCAAAATGTGAAAACTGACTTTTCAAAAGAATTATTGAGCAGACAAGACCATGATATTTTTAGGCATCAAACATCGGTTGGCCCTCACCGTGACGATTTACAATTTTTTATCAATGAGATCAATGTTGCTGATTTTGGTAGTCAAGGACAACAACGAACCGTTGCTCTCTCAATTAAATTAGCAGAGATTGATTTAATTTTTGAAGAGACTGGTGAGTATCCGATTTTACTTTTAGATGATGTCATGAGTGAATTAGACAATCATCGTCAACTTGATTTGATTGAAACAAGTTTGGGTAAAACACAAACTTTTATAACTACAACCACTCTTGATCATCTTAAAAATTTACCTGAAAATCTGAGTATTTTCCATGTTAATGCTGGAACCATTGAACAAGAGCAATAAAAAGTTACTGATGAAACTACTAGCATATCTGTAGACTGCTAAAGCAGTAACAGCTATCCTATGACAGAAATTCATCAGTAACTTTTTTACTTTCTGTCAGTAAAAATTTCCTTAGCAACAAAGATAGCATTTAAAATTCTTGGAAAACCGACATAAGGAACACAGTGAATAAAAGTTTCAATAATTTCTTCTTGCGTTAGTCCAACATTTAACGAAGCTTGAATATGCACTCGCAATTGATTTTCACAGCCTCCTTGAGTCAACAAACTGGTGATAGTAATCATTTCACGCTGTTTAAAATTGAGAACTCCTCGCTCATAAATCGTTCCAAAAGCAAATTCTAGCATCATATCATTCAAGTCTGGTGCAAGATCTTTGAGTGAATCAAAAACAACTTCAGCAGCTGCTCCATCAATTTTCGCTAAATTTTTTAAACCAATTTCTTTTTTGTCCATTTTATTTACCAGCTTTCTATGATAAAATCATTATAAACCCTCAAGTTAACTTGAGGGCAAGCGAAAAAGAGAAAAAAATGACTAAAACTTATAAAATTTCAGAAATAGCTTTACTGACAGAACTTCCAATCGCTACTCTTCGTTATTATGAAGAACTTGATTTATTAAAACCTGCTCGAAACTCTAGTAATTATCGAGAGTTTACAGAAGCTGACCTTGAATGGATTTACTTTATCAAAAGAGCTAAAGCAACAGGAATGCCTCTTGCAAAAATCCAAGATTATTCTCGCTTAAGAGAACAAGGCGATTCAACAATTATTCAACGTATTTCACTTTTAGTTGAACAAGAGCGAATTTTACGCCAACAAATTACTGATTTAGAAGGTCACTTAGATTTTATTTTACAAAAAAAACATCATTACTATGAAACTCTTCAAAAAAACTCGGAATCTTAATTCCGAGTTTTTTATGGTGTTCCGTATAGAAAATTTTTAACATATTTTACTACAGTTGGATTTTTTGGAGCTTGTGAATGGCTCGTTTTAGTTGGATATAAAGTTGAAGTTATTTCATTTCCGTTGTTCTTGAAAAGATGATAAATTGAAAAACTATCTGCCCAAGGAATAGCGCTATCTGTCTGCTTTGCACTATTAAAATCTCCTTCCAATAGCAACATTTGAACTTTCGGAGATATTCTTTCATAGTTTTCTTCGATGTATTGATACATTTGTGTTTTAATTAATGGTCCGTTTTGTATGACATTAGTCAAACTCTCTCCGTATTGGAGATTAGTTCCTTTATTGTATTCCCCATCCAAAGATACATATTTATTAACAGGAGGGAAATTTGGATTATTGGCTGTATCAATCATATAGTACACAGCACCGGTCCCTCCTGAAGAATAACCGACGAGATTAATCCAAGGAATCTGATAATTCTGCATCAAATAAGATACTACTTTTTGTAATCCTGCAGAATATATCGAACCAGAGTCAGTTCCTTTTACTGTCCCAAATTCAATCATCGGATACTGGTTATCTTGTGAAATTTGTCCTTCAATTTTTAATATATTATTTTTATTAGTATCTGCAGTAATTGACAAAGATTTATGAGCGGGTACATTTTCAATCGGAAGTAGCCGTTGAACTAACCAATCCACTGGTGTAACACTGCCACTTGAACCTGCAATATAAATCGTAGGATAAATTATTTGCTTATTCGAATTCGAAGTTAAGGAAGTACTCTCCTTAACTTCCGCTGTCGTTGACAAACTCGTTCCATTATCACTTTTAGCATGTGAATGCTGAGCTTTCGACCAAGAGAGGACGAAAATTGTTCCAGAAAGAACGATAACTAAAGCAATAAAAGTCAGAGAAAGCCTTTTAAATTTATTTTTATTTCTTCTTAACTGTCTTTTTTTCATCCACTTCATTATATCAAATTTTTTTATTAATAATTATCACAATTATCATTACATTTTCATGACGATTACATATAAAAAAGCTCAAAAAATTGAGCTTTTTTTCGAACTTTAGATAATTTATCAGTAACCTTTTGGATGACTTTGGTGCCATTTCCAAGCGTTCGTAATAATGTGCTCTAAATCATTTTGTGCTTTCCAACCCAAAATTTCACCAGCTTTTGTTGAATCAGCAACTAGTTCATCTGGGTCTCCTGCACGGCGTTCACCCATTTGGCTTGGAATTTCTTTACCTGTTACTTTTCGTGCTGTTTCAAGTACTTCAAGATTTGAATAACCTTTACTTGAACCGAGATTAAATTGGTCAGACTGACCGCCCGCTTTAAGATACTCTAGTGCTTTGATGTGTGCTTCAATCAAATCTTCCATATCAATATAATCACGAATACAAGTTCCATCAGGCGTGTGATAGTCATCACCATAAATAGTAATGAATTTCCTTTGGCCAAGTGCTGTTTGCAAAATAATTGGAATCAAATGTGTTTCATTTTTATGAGCTTCACCAATTGAACCATCATCCTTAGCCCCAGCAACATTGAAATAACGCAAAGCGACATAAGTCATATCAGTTGCTTGCGATTGCCATTTCATCATTTTTTCCATGATTAATTTGCTTTCACCATAAGGATTAATTGGTTTTTGAGGTGTTTTTTCTGAAATTGGACTTTTTTCTGGAATTCCAAATGTAGCTGCTGTACTTGAGAAAACAATATGTTTTACTCCGAATTCTTCCATCGTTTCTAGAATTACTTGAGCACCACCAACATTATTATTAAAATACATTAAAGGTTTTTGCATTGACTCACCCACTAAAGAGTAAGCACAAAAATGCATGATTCCTTCAATATTTTCTTTTTCAAAAACACTAGCTAAGAAAGCATGATCACGCACATCACCCTCGTAAAAGCGTACATTTGCTGGAACAGATTCACGGTGGCCTGTCACTAAATTATCCACCACTGCCACATCGTAACCACGTTTAAGAAGCATATCTACCGCGTGACTTCCCACGTATCCTGCTCCACCAAGAACTAAAACCGTCATAAGAACCTCCATTTTCTATACATTATATCAAATTATTGAGAATTTGTATCACTTTTTGGAAACACTAACAATTATGATAGCTAATATCACTCAATAAATTTTAAACTTAGTTTTAGGATTAAGCATTTATAAAATTAATAAATCTATGGAAACCAGCTTGTCCCTCTTGATTATCTTTGAATACTCCGGCATCTTTCAACACCTGTTCAAATACTTCTCCAACTGCTCCCTGAACTGTTTCATGCACTGTTTCTTTTGAAAAATATTCTGTCTTTTTCAATTCTTCAGCCCATGGTCTGTGAATTTCTGACATCTCATTTTCTTGATTCAAGAGATATTTTTCAACTTCCAAAAGTTCTGTCTTTAACCTGGCTGGTAAAATTGCAAGTCCCATCACTTCAATCAAACCAATATTTTCTTTTTTGATATGGTGTAGGGCTGGATGTGGATGAAAAATTCCATCTGGATAAATTTCACTTGTATTATTATCTCGTAAAACTAAATCTAATTCATATTTCCCCTCTCGAATTCGAGCAATCGGAGTAATTGTATGATGAAGCTTTCCGTCAGCACTTTTAGCTTTGATTTGAAGACTTTCATCACTATAAACTTGCCATTTTTTTAAAAGTTCATCTGCAGCTTTTGAAAGTTCTACTTGGTTTTTACTTGATAATCTTAGAACAGACATTGGCCAATTCACAATTCCACAAGAAACATCTGGAAAATGTTGAAGTTTAATTTCTTCTCGAAGTTCTGCTTTTGCCATCGGAAATTCATAACGGCCAGCTTGATAATGGTCATGGGTCAAAATTGACCCTCCAACAATTGGTAAATCTGCATTAGAACCAATCATATAATCAGGAAATTGATCTAGAAATCCCAATAAATTATCAAAAGCACGTTTATTAATTTCCATTGGTTGATGTTTAGCATTTAGTAAAATCGAGTGTTCATTAAAATAGGCATAAGGAGAATATTGGAAGCCCCAGTCTTCGCCGTTAATTGAAACTTGAATGATTCGATGATTAGAACGAGCAGGTTTATTTCCTATGCCATAAAATCCTTCGTTTTCCAAACAAAGTTGACAGGCTGGATAAGAGGAAACCTTTACTAATTTAGCTGCCGCAATGGCTTTGGGGTCTTTTTCTGGTTTTGAGAGATTAATCGTTATTTCAAGTTTTCCATATTTTGTCAAATGACTAAAGGCAATATTACGTGCAATATCTCGAGTTTTTACTTGGTTCACTTGCTGTGCCAGTTCATAAAAATATTGAGTTGCTGCATCTGGAGATGTTTTATATTTTTCCCAGAAATCATGATTGATTTTACTTGGGCGTGGTGTAATAAAATTCATCAGAGCAGCTTCATAAAATTCATCTTGTCCTTTTTCAATCACATTATTTTCATTTGCAATCGCTAAAAGTTGATCCATTAAAATCAAGGAATCTTTCTCGTGAGCTTCTTTATCGACTTCTGCCCAATCATTTAGACCAAGAAAATGAAGAAGTTGATTTCTGTGATAGAGCTCATCAAGTGGCTCAATCGTTCCATTTTGTAAAGCAAGACTAATAAAATCTTGAATTGATTGATAAATTGACATAAAATACTTTCTAATTTACTTCTGTAAGTAAAGTTCTTGCTTTGTCTTGATTAGTGAGTTTTGGAAATGAATACAAAATTCAAGCACTTAGTTTTGAGTGCTTGAATTTGTGCTATCACTAATTTAATGTTAACTCACTTAAATCACTCATAAAAATTTTTTAATATTATTTGATTTATTCAACATCCAACTTTGTTGAACCAGAACCAATTTGAGCGACGTAAAAGCTTGCTGGATAACCGACAACTTCTTCGTAAACTTGGCCGACGGCTTTTTCAAAGGCTGAAACATTGTCATGAGCAACAAGAGCGATTGCACAACCGCCAAATCCGGCTCCAGTCATTCTGGCCCCCAAGACACCGGCTTGTTTTTGAGCAGTTTCTGCTAAGGTATCAAGTTCAAGTCCTGTGACTTCATAATCATCTTTCAAAGAAGCATGTGAAGCATTAAGAAGTTCTCCAAATTTTGTCAAATTACCTGCAACAAATGCTTTTTGAGCAATTTTAGTTCGATTATTTTCATAAACGGCATGACGTGCACGTTTAATTAATGTTTCATCCCCAATCAAATCAGTATTGGCATCAAATTCTTCATTTGATAATTCTCCAAGTGATTGAATGTCCAATCTCGTTTGCATTCTTTTGAGCGCTTCACGTGTTTCAGCAAAACGTTCGTTGTATTTTGATTCTGTCAAAGCCCGCGGTTTGTTAGTATTCATGATAACAATATCATAATCACGAAGTTCAACAGGAACCATCTCATATTTTAGAGTGTTACAGTCCAATAGGATTGCTTTTTTGACTTCACCAAAACCAATAGCGAATTGGTCTAAAATTCCAGAATTAACACCAATATAATCATTTTCTGTTTTTTGTCCTAATTGAACCAATTCAAGACGTGGAACATTTAAGTTAAATAAATCATCCAAAACAACGCCGACTAAAAGCTCAAGTGATGCTGATGATGAAAGGCCAGATGCTGTAGGAATTTCTCCTTTTATCAACAATTCAAAACCTTTGTCAATTTCATATCCTGCTCCTTTAAGCATGACAATCATTCCTTTAACATAATTAGACCAAAGCTCACCATCTTTCTTTTCAACTTCATCTAATTCAAATTCAATGACGCCTAATTTAGGAAAATTTTCTGAGTAAAGTTTGACTTTTTTATCTTCTCTCAGACGAGCTAGTCCTGTTGTTCCAATTGTGATTGATGCTGGGAAAACATATCCCCCATTGTAATCGGTATGTTCACCAATCAAATTAATTCGTCCTGGGCTAAAAAAGTATTCAACTTCTTTTGTATCTCCAAAAACTTCTGCAAATTTTTCTGTTAATGCTGATAATACAGTACTATTTTCTACAACTATAGACATTTCTTCTCTCCTCTAAATTTATTTCTTTATTTTATATGCAAGCTATAAATTGTGGTTGCTTGATATTTTTCTCCCGCTTTTAGGCTGATATCTCCAAGCTCCGGAATTTGCTCAGACCCAGGTGAAACTTGACATTCAAAAGTAATTCCACCATGGTGCACCTGCTTTTTCCCATGATAAAGAGTTCCTAAATCACCAAAATTTGCTGTAAATATCACAATACTTGGTTGGTCAGTAAAGACTGAAATTGAAGTATCATCAAGCGTTAAACGAGCTTGTTCTTTATCAAGTCCTAACTGGTCTAACAAGAAAGGATGGTCAATTCCTTTAACTAATTGAACTTGTTCCATATTAGAATTGAGGGCATTTGATAATTGTTTTTCCTGACGGAAATCCAAGTCTGTATTTTTTATATCAACAATATCACCACGAACAATTTCTGTTTGGTCTTTTAAAGGAACAAATCTTGAAGCGGCCAGTCGAAGTCCATGATTTTCAACAGATTCACTAGCATCACCATTCAAATTAAAATAGACATGCCCAGTTGGATTAAACACAGTGTCTTTATCAGAAATGGCATCATAATGAATTTTCCACTTATTGTCATCATCAAAAGAGTGAGTTACTGACATTTCTATTTTACCAGGATAACCATTTGTTCCGTCATTAGAAACTAAGGAAAATTTGACTTGAACTTCAGCTCCTAAATCGGTAACTTCATATGTCCAAAGTTTAGTATGAATGCTTTCTTCCCCACCATGTAAGGTTTGATGGCCTTCATTTTGATTTAAGATATAATCTTTCCCAGAAATTTTGACCAAACCATCCTTAATTCTTCCTGCTGTGGGTCCAACTGTTGCACCAGGATAGGCATCTTTTTCTAAATATTCTTTAGCTGAATCAAAGCCTAGAATCAGATGCTTTCCATCTTTTTGCCAGTCAACAATCCGAGCGCCGAGATTTGTAAAAGAAATTGTGACACCTGCTTTATTGGTTAGACTAATTAAGTCACTTCCTAAGCCAAAATCTCTTATTTTAATTTCCATGATATTTCCTAACTATAATGACCTTTAATCAAATTTTAAAAATTCTACTGACAGATTTACTGATGACAGATTAAACGAATTTCATCTTTTTATTTTCTATCTTACAAAAGCTGTCAGTAAATTATTTACCTATTTTAAACGTTCTTCGAGTTCTGCAACAATTTCTTCGTGACGTTTTTCAGTCAATTTAACTTTGAATAAATAAATTGCTAAAGCGATAATCATCAAAATGGCTGGAACTACAAATGAGTAGAGTTTAAATGTTGCCACACCGTAAGTGTGACCAGAGATATATTTTGAACCTGTCATTCCTGCTGAAATTGCCACAAATCCATAGATACCATTTGAGAAAGCACCGGCAATTTTATCAAGCAATGGACGCATGGCAAGCGTTACGGCTTCATTACGTACTCCATTTTTCCATTGACCATATTCTACCGAGTCAGTAATTGTCATTAATACTGACAAGAAAACAAGTTGATAGGGCGCAGTTAAGAAGATTAATCCAGCAACAGTCATTGCTACCGAACTTCCTAAAACGAACAAGAGATAACCAAGAAGCATTGAAATGATTGCTCCAGTCAAAACTTTGCGTCGTCCAAATTTTTTAGCTAAAATCGGAAACATTGGAACGAGAATGATTGAACCAATGAATCCGACAATTCCTGTAATTGAATAAAGACTAGCATTTCCAATAACAAAAGTAAAGTTCAAAATCAAAGTTGCTGTTGTTGCCACATAAGCAATGGCAAATAAAATATATGAAAGTGACAACCACATTAATTGGTCATTTTTTAGGAGCGCTTTAAATACATCCAATGTATTTGTTTTGGTTCCTTCTTGACGAATAACTGATTTTTGTTCTTTAGTTCCCCAAGCGGTTACCAAAGCCGAAATTCCTTGGACCAAAGCGGCAATAACACCAAAAGCAAAGAATCCTCTTGCTCCTTGAGCATGTCCACCTTTAGTAAAGAAAATTGTAATTGGAATCGCTAAAATAGTTGCCCCTTGCGCACCAATTGCTGAGCCAAAACGGGCGAAAGTTCCAAGTGTTTCACGTTCAGAATTTTTTTCTGATAGCGCTGGAATCATTGACCAGAAGGCAATGTCTTTGAATGAATAAAAGGCGTCAAGAATAATAAAGGCAATGATGAAGACAATGGCAAATAATGTACGATTATCACTTTTTGCTAGTCCGAAGAAGTCTGAAAACATGAGCATAATCATCAAAGATGACATAATCCCACCAACAACCAACCAAGGTTTAAATTTTCCCCATCTTGTGTGGGTATTATCAATAATTGAACCAATGATTGGGTCAAAAATAATTTCGATTAAACGAATAATAACGACTAAACTAGTGACTAAAGCAATCATCGCATCCTCATGTGGTGTTCCAGCAAACATTTGTGCCGTTACAAAGGCGATGAAGAATGTACTAATTGAATAATAGTAAACATCATGTCCTAATGCGCCAAAAGCGTACGATAAACGTTGTTTCATTTTTCCCTCTTTCATGGGGATCCTCCTTTATACTAAATCTACTTAATTCATAAGTAAATCTACAAAGCTACTGTTTTGCCTTTTGAAACGAGTAATCCTTGGTTGGGAAAACTTTTATTTTGGATAAGTTTTTAAAAGCGAAACAGTCTTCAATTTCATTTTGAAATCGCTCACATTTAGAGTATAACACTTTGATTTAAGAAAGGGTTTCCAATTTCAGCTTATCTTTTGGAAACCCTTTCTATTTTGCTCTTTTTATAAAAAAAAGCTCGATATGACTTGATATCGAAGCTTTATTGTTTTAAAGTATAAATGGAGTAAGCATCAATTAGAACTCTTGATAAAATGGATAATGAGAGTCTACTATGAACATCTAAATCAAAATAATTCACCTCAAGACTACTCTTGTAACCAATCAAACTAATATCTGAAAGATTGGTCAGACTGGAATTAGCATTAACAGTTAGGGATAATATTTTGGGATTTTGTCCTTTGGCAATATTTAGAGCATTTAAAATTTCTACTGTTTCTCCTGAAAGTGATAAAACGATGATTAGGCTTTTTTCATTAACAAAACGGGCATAGTAAGCCATGTATTTTGAATCATCATGCAAACTGACGGGCTTACGGAAAAGTTGCAACTTTTTCATCAGTTCGTCAGCAACGTTTGTTGATAAGCCTCGTGAAAAAATTAAGATTTCCTCTGATTCTTGAATCAACTCCACAGCTTTTTCAATTTCTTCAGCAGAGATATTTTCTATTGTTTTCAAAAGTTCTTCTTGATTTTTAGCAATAGCCCCCAGGACTTCTTTGGAAAAACCATTGATTTCAGGAAGTTTTTTCTCACGAATCGAATATCTAAATTCACCATAACCTTCAAAACCTTTTTTTCTTACTGTTCGATTGACAGTTGAGAGAGAAACATGAGCCAATTCTGCCAATTCTGAAATTGATAATTGTGGAATTTTCTCATAGTTTTCTTGAATAATTTGCCAAGTATAGGATTCAGCATTGGTTAAATTGGACATATTTTTACTCCATTGATTCGCTTGTTGTTATCAAAAAATGTTTTCTATCCTAAAATTATAACATTTGACGCTTACATTTGCTATAATTCCCTGAAATCGTTTTATATTTCTATTTTTAAGGAGAAAGTAATGACTTATATTCCCAATCCCACTCGTTATGACCACATGATTTATCGCCCAGCTGGAAATTCTGGTTTATTATTGCCTGCTCTTTCATTAGGACTCTGGCATAATTTTGGTTCGGTAGATGATTTTGAAAATGCAAGGGACATGATTCATACGGCATTTGATTTAGGAATTACTCATTTTGATTTGGCCAATAATTATGGACCAGAACCCGGTTCAGCAGAACGTAATTTTGGTCGTATTTTGAAAGAAGATTTCCAAAAACTGCGTGATGAGTTAATTATCTCAACTAAAGCTGGTTATCCAATGTGGCCTGGACCCTATGGAAACTGGGGCAGCAAAAAAAGTTTGCTGGCTAGTCTTGATCAATCTTTGGAGCGTTTGGGACTTGACTATGTTGATATTTTTTATTCACATCGTCCTGACCCAAATACACCGATTGAAGAAACAATGGGGGCTTTAAAAAGCGCTCTGGATAGCGGAAAAGCACTTTATGTAGGTTTGTCCAATTATTCCGCCAAAGAAACCGAAGCTGCGGTCTTAGCGGCTGAAAAGTTAGGCTTTAAACTCTTGATTCATCAACCTCGTTATTCAATGCTAGATCGATGGATTGAAGATGACTTGCAAGAAACTTTGACGGAGGCGGGGATAGGAACAATCGCCTTTAAACCTTTGTACCAAGGGCTCTTAACCGGAAAATATTTACATGGTATTCCTGAAGATTCGCGAATGCGTGATCCTCATTATGCAACTTTGCATGATGACAGTCTTACGAAAGAAAGATTGGAACAAGTCCAATCGCTTAATGATTTGGCTCAAAGTCGTGGACAATCTTTAGCTCAAATGGCCTTGGCCTGGGTTTTACGAGAAAGAGATGACAGGGTTCAAGGCATCACTTCTGCTTTAATTGGCGCAAGCCGTCCGCAACAAATCATTGAAAATGTGGCAGCTTTAGAACATTTGAAATTTACTGACGAAGAATTAATTAAGATTGAAAAGCTCTTATAAAGAACAAAAAAGTTACTGACAAATCTGTCAGTAACTTTTTATTTTCTAAATAAAGCTGTCAGTAAAATTAATAGCTCAATCGGTCAATTTTTACACCAGTATATTCGTGAACAGCATCAATTGCATGATGATAACGTGTTAAATATCCTTCCTGATCACGGTGATCTCCTTCGTCATCTAAAATAACAACTTTATTCATTAATCCAAACTCAGCTAATTGACGCATCAATTCTTCATGAAATTCATGACGTGATTCTTCCCATTCCATATGACGAAAGCCGTCATCAATATATTCTGTAATTGGTGGAATGACTAAAATTAAATCCATTCGTTCATCTGCAATTGTTTTCTTGAATAGAGGTTCAAGCTGCTCGAAATCTTCTCTAGGTAAGTATAATTTAGCGTACACTCTGGTCACAATGGCATCAGTATCTAAAAAGACAATTCCTTGGTTAGCAGGAGAATTGACTTCGCGAGAATTTGCATCATATTGACCTGTAATCATTCGAGCATAGTCATCCATTTTCAACTCATCATCATCAATATTAAAAGCTTCTTCATATTCTCTAGCGTATTCTTCTGAAAACGGGGCATTAATGGAACGTGCCAAACGGCGAACAAGGGTTGATTTACCTGTTGAAGCTGAACCCATGACGGTTACAATTTTCGAAAAATGTCTTCTAAAGACGCGATTAATGTGAGTCCAGTGTTCTTGCGGATTTTCTCTAATTTGTGTAGCTGATAGTGAAATATCATGTCTGTCAGCAATTTCAACAGCATATTGATTCCCGTCAGCTGGAAATCGTTTCTTCAATTCTGCTGCGTATTCTAATTCGCCGACATAAAAAGTGACTGATAACTCTCTCTCCAATGTATTATGATGAATCAATTCAAATAAACGATTTGCCCATTCGTCCCAACCATTAGGCATTTCTGGTAAATCATTTTCATTAAGCATCGAAACTTTAATATTTTCTTCATCATTAAAAGCTTCACGCAAATAACGAAATCGTTTCTCAAGAGGTAAGCCAATTTGGGCACCACGGTCATTATCATAACCGGAAACGACAAGCAAGACCCCGTCATTCAAACTTGCACATTTATAGATTTGTTGCTGATGCCCCGTATGCAGAGGAGCAAAAGTTCCAAAATAAATACCGATATTTTTTCCACTTAATTTTGATTTTGAAATATTATTTGTGAGCATTTCGTTTATATCCTGTTTTCATATCAACAATATTCGTCAATTCCTTACCATTTGCATAGGCATCGAGATTTTTTTCCAATATTTTCATAAAGCGACGCCATGTTTCAGGAAGAGTATAACCGCCCGAAGCATGAGGAGTGATTAATAGTCGTTCTGTATGCCAAGCCCGGTGACCTTTAGGCAATGGTTCTGGGTCGGTCACGTCAATTCCTGCCCCAGCAATTTTTTTAGACTCAAGAGCATCACACAAGGCTTCTAAATCGACATTTGTTCCCCGACCAACATTTAGGAAAATAGCATTTTCTTTCATTAAATCAAATTTTTCTTGATTAAATAATTTATAAGTTTCATGGGTCCCAGGGACACTTGAAGCAATAATATCAGCTCTTGGTAAAACTTTGTCTAGGTCAGCTTCAGCATAGACTTCATCAGCAAATTCTTCATCACCATAAACAGTTCGTTTGACTGCAATGACATGACCTCCCAAAGCTTGAATCTTTTGTGCAAAGTGACTTCCAATATCACCTAAACCATGAACCAATACTGTTGAGCCATAAATAGATTGAATCTGACCAATATTTTCCCAGATTTCTTTTTCTTGTTGTTTTTGATAAAGGTCAAATTTTCTTAGAAGAACGAAAGCCATTGTTAGTAAATGCTCAGAAATCGTAAGTCCATAAGTTCCTGTTGCATTTGTCAAAACTACCTCTTGAGGAAAATTTGCTCCTTGAGTATAACCATTGGTTCCAGCTGATAAAAGTTGGAGCCATTTTAAATTTTTATATTTTGCTAATAAATCAGGCTTTGGCAGACCAACTAATACTTCTGTTTCCAGAAAATCTGATTCTGTCAGCTCTTCTTCTTTTTTAAATTGAAACTGGTAAGCTTTATTTTTCTTGAAAGCCGCTTTTGTTTCATCTGAAAAATTTAACCAAACATTTTCTAAGGCAATTGCTTTTATCATTGGGACTCCTTTGTATAAAATGAATTTTAAAGACTACTTAAAGAGAATAAAGTCAAGCCTTGTTTTCTTTATCTTCTTTCTTTGATTATAGCACTTTGCCTTAATTTTATAAAAAATAGAAGTTTGACAATTCTGAAATTATCAGTCCTAAAATGATATAAAAGAGAATTTCAGCAAAAATTCTCTTTTTATTTTTATTAAGCTCGTACTGTTTTAGCAAGACCTGTTTTTTTATCATAAAGATTAATCAAACCTGAGCCATTTTTACGAATCATATCCCCTGCTTTAACCGCAAAAGGAACATCAATATGTAAAAGGGTCATTGGGTTTGGTGCACGGTCAATATGTTCATCTGTTTCTGCCAAACGAAGATTTTTGACCACTGTTTCCACGTGGCGGAATCCTGGGCCATAAAATTCAATTTGGTCACCTTCTGTAATAACATTTCTTTGACGAATTGTAGCTACCATTGTTTCAGCATCAAAGGCAACAACTTCTCCGACGAATTTGTACTCAGGAATTTTACGACGAGCCCCAAAGAGTTGTTTATTTTCATCAGGCGTTCCATAATAAAAGCCAGTATCTAATTCACGTTGAGCTACTTTCCATAATTCATCAACTAAGGCTGGTTTTATTTCTTCAAAACGTTCTGGTGATTCCAAATAGGCATCAATAGCTGCTTTATAAACGTTAGAAACTGTTGAAACATAGTGAATTGATTTCATTCTTCCTTCGATTTTGAGCGAATTAACTCCATTTTCAATCATATCAGGAATATGTTCAATCATTGACATATCAACGGCTGACATTGAAAATTCTTCAGTGACTTCACCAGTAATCGATTTTCTCTCGCCAGCAAATGGCATATCATATAAATCATATTTCCAACGGCAAGATTGTGAACATCCCCCGCGGTTAGCATCACGCATACTCATATAATTTGACAAGACACAACGTCCTGAGTATGAAATACACATGGCTCCGTGAACAAAAGCTTCAATTTCAACATCAGTATGCTGACGAATTTCTCTTAACTCTTCTACAGAAACTTCACGCGCTAAAACTACGCGTTCAAGTCCTAAATTTTTCCAGAATTCTAAGGTTTCATAGTTAGTAGCAGACGCTTGTGTTGACAAGTGGATGGCCAAACCTGGTGCTTCAGCAGCGCAGATGGCAATCAAAGCAGGGTCAGAAACGATAACCGCTGAAATTCCTAAATCACGTAATGTACGGAACCATTCGCCCGCCCCTTTTTCATTCCCTTCATGTGTCACCATATTGGCTGCTACATAAACTTTAGCGTTGTGGGCACTTGCATAAGCGACCCCTTCAGCCATTTCTTCAAAAGTAAAATTACCTGCGCGTGAACGTAAGCCATAGGCCTGTCCACCAATATATACTGCGTCTGCGCCATAATCAATAGCGACTTTTAGTTTTTCGAGTGTTCCTGCTGGTGCAAGCACCTCTGGACGTGTTTTTGTAATTGACATGTTTCAATTCTCCAATTTTCAAGATTGTAAGTATTTTGAAAAGGCTCCAAAAAGAAAAAATCTTAGTCAAATTTATTGTCAGTAAATTTGCGAGCCAAAACTTCTTTGTTTCTTTATTTTACAGGATTTCTTGCCAAATTTAAACCTTCAAATGTGACAAAGTTCTTTGACATTATGTTGCTTATCTCTCATTTTTACTGACAGAATTATTGATATTTTTTTGAGTAAATAATAAAAAGGTCACTCTGAATATCCAGAGTGGCCTTCCATTTTGAATTCATTTGTTATAATTTTTGTTAATGAGCCCTGTGATAATGGCTCCAACAATCAATAAAAGTGTAAGGACAATTTTTCCTACTATTCCTGGATTAGAAAAAAGAACAATAAGCCAGACAATAACCATAATAATTGGAAAGAAATATTTTTTAAAATTAATCATTAGTTTTTCCTCCTTATTGCCATTTATATCCGCTATAAACAGAAGAAATCTTGCCACCTGTCAAAATAGAAGGGTAATATGTCGTGCAAGTAAAATAAAATCCTCCCGGTACTCTAGTCCATACCCCAGCTAGACTTAACATAAATTTCCCAATAGTTCCTACTCCGGGTATTACAAAACCACTATATATTAAACCCGAAGATATCATTTGATTTGCCCTATCTTTGGAAACGTATATTCTTGTTGTTTGAGAGTATTTATTTTTACTTACCAGCACCACTTTATTTACCCCTTGATGATAAGTTGTTGCTTTAACTTTTGGACCACCTATTAGTCCAAAAATAATTAACGATAAACACTGTACTAAATATCAGAATCTTTTTCATGTCATAGTCCTTTTACCTTTCTCATTTCTTAATAAAATAAGAAACTAATTAAGAGCTCGGCATTCAAATAATCACCTAGCTATGGCGGCGACTTTTCCATAATTTTATCTCCTTTCTAAAAATTTGAATCTTTCATTTGAGTGAAAGTTTGCTTGTTTATTCGTAACTTTTCACTTGTTTTTATCTACAAGGACACTATAATATTTTATCGTTAATTTTACAAATGATTTGTTTTTTCATTTCTAAAAGGTTATAAAAAATTACAAAAAGTTATCGATAAATCGATAACTTCCTTTTTTTATTTAATGGCATCTTTGTCCAAATCATAGAAACCGTGTGATAATGTCCGTCCTGCTGGATGTATTTTTCGGATTTCTTCATCTAGTTGGAAAGCTTTAAGTTCTGTAAATTCGCCTGCTTCAATCAGCTTTTTAGCTTCTACAAAAAGTTTGCTTATCGCTACAAAATCTTCACCACGAGTAAAAATTCCATCCAATTTCCAATGGTCATAACCCATTGCTACTAAATCTGAAAGTTCTGTCATCATATCTAAATCATCATTAGCAAAAATATGCGTCCCGTGATTATCTTCAAAGATTGAATAATGTGTATCAACTTTCTTAGGTTCAGAGACAAAAAGATTTCTTTCTCTGTCTTTGCCTTTTTCTTCAGTCTTGATGAAATTATAATAGTTTTGCACCAATGGACGTTTGCTATGATGAATCACTGTTGCACCATAAACTAAAATTTCGCCTGGTACAGCTAGTTCATCGGTCATATCAGCAAGTTCTTCTTTTGGCAATTCACGTGCAAGAACAGCTTCAATTGCCCCTTGTTTGGCCCAAAAATTAACTTGGCGGGCAGAAGCAACCATGGTTGAGGCATCATAAGTAAATGGTAACTCATATTTATCACGTTGCAAAACAAAAATCACACCCGCATCGCCTACTGCAATTCGGTCAGCTTTAATTTCAACTAAGAAATCTAAAAAATCTTTTATTTTTGCCATCATCTCTGTATGCATCAGAGCATTGACCGCGACAGTCACTGTCTTTCCTGCATCATGTGCAAGTTCTGTAATTTTTTGAATCTCTTCGTTGGTTAAGGCAGTTGGTACGCGTAAACCATAATTTTTTTCACCAATGTATAAACGGTCGACTCCAGCTTCGAGCAATGCTTTAGCTTGCTCTAGGCTTTCTGCCGTAGAAGTAATAGTAATCATAGTGATAATTATATCATATTGTTCTCTTACACGTTTTTTCTAATTCATCCTCTTACTAAAATTCACTACTCAAAATGATATTTATTCATAAAAAAGTATAGATTAATTTTATTTTAACCCAAACGAAACTAAATGGTAATACATTTAAATTCTGGGTAACGTAAACCTGTGCTTTTTATACTATAATTGATTACATAATATAGGAAAGTGCTAGAAAATTATGGAATTAAAGAATTTAAAAGATTTTTATGAGAAGCAAGAATATGTCGATTATAACGAAAGTAAAAATTTTGAGCAAAGACAAGTCAACAAAAGAATTGAAGAATTAAGCTTCTTCACTAATATTGCTGTTTTCTCAATTTTTCTTGTTTTTACTACTTACATTTTGGTAAGTTTATTGGCAAGCTGGATTGCTATTCCAGTTTCTATTGTTCTCTCGCTTGCTCTTTATATTTCCGTGAAAAAAGGAATTGCTAAAGCGATTAAATTTATGATGAAATAAAAACTGCCTAATAGACAGTTTTTTTTATTTTATTCCAATTAAAATTTGCACATGAATTCTCGCTGTTTTTGGCGGATTTTCCTTTGCAAATTTTTTTCTTTCCTCAGAAACTGACCATTCTAATGGACTCATCAATAAGAAATCTTGACGCAAATTTTCTGGAATTTCAAAAGTATAATCAATTGTTTGTTGAGTATTCTTAGGAAATTCTTCTTTAAAACGCTCAATAACTGCTTGATTATCATAATCAACTGGAAGTTGATAAACTTCTCGCAACTCACGTAAATAATTTCTGTCAGGAATAATTTTAATGACCCGGCCATTTTCTGTCAGAACTCGATGAAATTCTGCATAATTTGAAGGCGTAAAAATATTCAAAATTACTGACAGACTTTCGTCAGCAAAAGGGAGATTAGTTAAATCAGCTAAGGACAGAAAACTTTTCGTATCTAATTCGGTTGCCATTTCAATTCCATCTTTAGCAATATCAAAAGCAAACTTCGCCCCCGCACCCTCTAGGAGTTCTAAAAATGAACCTTCACCTGTTCCAACATCAAGTAAATTTCCACTGACAAATGATTTTTGAATTTCTGTCAGTAAATTTTGATACATACCTGCTTGAATTAGGCGTCTACGTGGTTCAAACATTTTACGCGTATAATGCTCTGTGTCAGCTTTTGTTTGTAAAAAATTAACATAACCTTTCTTGTTTAAATTATAAGTATGATTATTTTCACATTTTAAGGCATAGGCTGCCAATTGAAATTTTCCATGACAAATTGGACATCTCAACATTTCCACATTTTCTTCTAAAAATAAATAAGCTTTTTCAATTTTTTTTAACATAGTTCTATTTTATCACAGCTCCCCATTAGAGCCAAATAGAGGGTAAAAAGTCCGTTTTATGCAATTATGCACTAAAAACACGACCCATTAGACCATAATATACATGTTTTTAAACGTAGTAAAAAGCGTAAAAAAACACGAACGTAGTAAAAAGCGTTAAAAAAATGAACAAATTTTTGTCAGGCAAGTGGCTGTATATCAACGATATATGGCTTTTAATTTTACTGATTTTTTTAAACGAACGTAAAAAAATATTTTTCTATTCCCATGGTTGAGCGATTCTTATTCTTTTAAATATGTCTAAGCTATTTTTTTATATATGTTATTGCAAAAAAACAGCCCTTTTTCTCCCTGTGTTCAAGCGACTGAAAATCTCTTCGCTCTTGATGTTAAGCCATTCTTACTAAGAAAAAAAGTTTTTCAGAACTTTGTACACTTGGAAAAAGCTATACTTAATCGGTTCTTTTTAAAAGTTTTGAATTACTCAAAAGGTGGGGGGATATAACCAAAAACCCATAGTTTAATTGCTATGAGCTTTTTTGTTGTTCTATAATAATTTATATTCAATCAGCCTCACGCGCGTGCTGTGCTTGTTCTGTGGCTTTCTTTATAATCTCTTTTACCTGCTTAATAGCTGGGTTCGTGTGGTGTCTAACGGTACTTTCATTTATAAGATAACGGCTTGAAACTTCTGATAGTGTCAAGCGTTCCATGTATCTAAGTCTTATCAACTCTATATCATCATCACTCAATGATTCAAACAGCTCTGTCATTGCGTTTAATATGAAGCGTTGTTGCGTTTCTTTCCCTGTGCTGTCTATCCTGTCAGTCCATGACTTCATAACGCCTGTAAGATATAATCTGATATTAAACTCTAGTTCATTCATAATATAATCATCCAAACAAAAACACTACAAAACACGCGCCACATCTTCTTTGAAAGCAAAGTATATTTTTTTAGCTCTCTTGATAGATATATCTATTCCTGCGTCCTCTAACTCCATAGCGACACGATACCACGTAAAACCGTCATATCCTTTATGTCTTAGCTCGATGACTTTCTTTTCTGATAGCGTTAAAGTATTGTATAAAGCCTCTAAAAGTTCGAGGGTTCGCCTTAATCCTATCAGCTCTTTGTCCTCTTCCATGCGTTCCTTGTCTAACGTTTTCCGCTCTGGCTCTGCTGTGCCTTTATAAGCTGTTCTAATTCCTAGGTTGTCCTGTTTTACCCTGTATATATAACGGCTCTCAATTGCTTTTATTTTGGCTTGTGTGCGTCCGTTAATATAATCAGATATGATTTTATCTGTTTTATCTTTCATGCTTCCTCCTCTGTTAGATTTTAAAAAGGGTTGCTAATGCTCAAGTTTCCGCTAAAAACCTGCAATATCGTACCTTATCATATTGAATGACCTTACCAAAACCTTACCAGTTTACCTTAGTATAATCTTAGTAGTAAAAACAAACGTTCTAAAAATACGAAAATAGCCACAACAACATATATCATAAGGCTTACGACATACAACTACTAAATAAAAGTACTTGTATTCGTTTGGTTTTGTACCAGTTTACCTCCCCATAATCTCCCTAACACTTTGCCTAATCGTACTTACATAACGACTAAAAGCCCAGTCATTGACTAGGCTCTTTTTGTTTATTCTTCTAACTCAAATCCGATGAGTTCCGCAATATTATCTAATGCCTGTACATTCATATCTACTAAATCAGACAATCTGATAATAGTTCCGTCTGTATATCTTGGGATATGGTTAGGGTCTTCGGTAACCATTGAGTCGTTAAGTGAGTATAAGTCTTGTAACTGTGCTTTAAGTGCCAGCTCTTGCGGTTTATTCTCGCTCTCTGCTGATAGGCTCATTTCATTCAATCCTAATGCCTTAATCAAACGCTCAATACTGTCAGTCAGTAAGTCCGCGAAAACCTGCACGTCATTGCCTGAGGTTTCCTGAGGTGCAAAGGTCAGTTCTTGAATTTCTTCAATGATTGATTTTACTGTTTCCTGTGGCTCGTATTCCTGCGGTTCTGTCAGTTCGTCCACAGATAAGCCCAAAACTTCTGTAAGGTTGACTAGGTTCTCACGCAATCCTTTCGCTAAGTCTTTTTGAGTCGCTGGTCTTTCGTTTGCTCCCTCAATATGAATAAAGTTAGAAGTAGGTTCTGAAAGTTCACTTGTCAGCGTGAAAAGGTTAGATAAGATTGTTTTTGTATTTTGGCTCATTTGATTTTCTCCGATTTTTCTATGTAGTAATTTGTAGTGTTTTTTATGTCAGGTTTTGTCAGGTTCTGTCAACAATTCAATTTGTCGGACAGCGTGGCTTTTTAATTTCTTTTAATATCATCATTTATTTACCTCGTACATTCCCATTACTGTCTATGTCTATGTTTGCAATATATTGTAAACTAATAGAGATTTCATCAAGATTATTATTTAATCTTTTTACTTCTTTAATTAATTGTTCTTCAAATTCTGTCATTTTTATAACCTTTCTTGTTATCTGGTAAATTCCTAGAGAAGTGGTAAAAATACGGTATCACGGTTTCAAAGTCCCGCAAATGGCTTAACCACGCGCTTAAACTTGATACCGCTGTCGGTATCATGTTACCGTAGTACGGTGTCATTTTCGCTTTTTCTTACGTAAATAGCCTTTTGTCATACTTTTTTGTTTGTCTTCGTCCCAATGAAACAACCGTCTAAAAAGCTCGTACTCCTCTGCTCGGTGTAAATCGATCGCTCTGTTAAAACCTGCACCGCTCGGTCGTCTGCTTGTTTTTTCCCATTCTTCTTTAATATGGTCAGGTAACTTAAGTTCAAACTCTCGCTTAGTAAAGGGCTTCACTCCCTCATCTTCACACCATGCACGATATAAGGCACTTAGAAAAGCAGTTGGTAGAAAATCACTGACAAACTCCTCAAACATATCATTTACAAAGGCTAGTACATTGTCATTGCTGATTTTGAAGTCATTTAATAGCCCTTGTGTGGCTTTTGGTTCATCAAACTTCTCAAAGTTAAGGGATAACGCAATTTTAAGGACATACTCTAAAACGTCTTTGCGTTTAATATAATCATCTTTGATTTTCCAGTTGTCATTATCTGCGGTAAAAGACTTTTCAAAAGGCACGATAAGCAAACGCCTATAAGTTCCATTTGACTTATTCCTAAACTTGGGTAAGAAGTTAGTAGATTGAATGACTAATTTATTAAAGACGGCTAGTGTTGGTTGTTTTCCTTTCGCTTCAATAGGTACTGGGTCGCCAGTAACCACGCTGAAATAGTTCCCTGCATTGTCTAAATAGCTGACTTGGCTGTCATCTCCAATAATGCAAGTCTTCCCAACGACTTGGGAAAGAGAAAAGCGTTCAGAAAATTGTTCAGCTTTGACACTTGCGACGTTCTCACGTCCTATTAAGTTCATGATTAAACTCTGAAATGTCCCTTTGCCGTCGTTTCCCTTACCTACTAGCCACGCGCCTTTACGATAGGAGTAATTGCCGTTAGTGCTTGCTGAAATAATCTGCCATAAAAGGCTAACAAGTTCTTTATCTCCGCTCATTAAATCAAGTAACCAGCTATCAACGTCCCAACCGTTAATATTAGGAGGTTCAGCGCGTGCATTGTAGCGTGTTGAAATAGTAGAAGTAAAGACATACTTAGCATTAAACGGCTCTAATTGTTGGGTTTTCTTATTGAAAATACCGTTTGCTACTGGGATAAGATGAGCTTCTGCGGTTTGCTGTTTAACCTCTGCTAAGGTTTCAAGTTTGAATAAGACTTCTTTTGACCGTGCTTGACTATAAGACGGCTCTAGCCAGTAGATAAGCCGATGAAAGAAATTTTCATTTGTTTCGTATATTCCTAATTCAGGGTTATAAACGCCTAATAGTCCGCTTTGGTGATCTAATTTGATGACTTTGAGCGTTTTATAGATGATTCTAGCCGTATCTAAGGGACTTAGTGACTTGGGTGCGTTACCGTCTTTGTTCGGTGTGCTTAGAAATAACGCGCGGTGTTCAAAGAATAATTTTTTAATTTTCTTTAAATTCTGCGTGTGTTCTTGAATATAATCATAACTATTTATGATGTCACGTTCCTGCTCAATCCAGTTTACTATTGCTTCGGTGTAAGCCGTTTGGCTAAATGTTTTTATGCCGTTTTCTTTGTATTCTGTGAAGTCCTCTATTTTAGGTTTCGGACTTCTTACATTTTCCTGTGGTGTTTCTGCCACAAGTTTTTCTAATTGGTCTGTCATGAGTTCCTTTCTATTTCATCTTGAATACACTTTTCCAAATGGTCGCCAGCTCGTCATCAGGTAAGGGCGGACTGGTTCGATTGTTAAAGGTTCGCAATAAGTCCATGCAACTATTGTTATCAATGCCAATCTTTCGCCAGTAGTGAAGTATTCGGTTCGTGTCATTGTTTCGGTTGCCTTTTCTTGCGCCTTGGTTGAATAACTCCCACATTTCAGCGCCATAAGTCCTACTTCCTGTTATAGACTTTGCGCGTGCCTGTGGTCGTTGTATCATTTCTAATAACCAGTCAGGACAATCAGAAAGGTTATCAAAAGTGAGTGGTTCGTTAGTTTCTGTGCCATTCAAAGGCATATAATCGCCGTCTGTGCGTTTGCTCGGATATATGGGTGTGAAGTGTGTTTTTATCTCTACGCCGTCCGCTAGTTCGCTGACAATCGGCTGATTAAATAGCTCTTTCGGAACTTTAAAGAAAACGTGCAAGCCGTTGCCTGTGGGTGTCTTTTCAACATAGGTACTTAATATTTCGCCCTCGCTGTTTTCATTCCACAAGCGACTGAAAACATTCCGACCATTCTGTCCGTTTTCGTGTTGGTCTAAGTCAATACAAATCAAACCACTATTTCTAAGATTAATCATAATGTTGCGGTTCGGTATTTCATCAAACCACGCGCTCACTGTGATTTCGTCAAGTGTTCCGCTTGAAGTTCCTTTTATAACAGCTCTCTCGCTTTTACCTGCTGGATAACCAGCGATAACAGAAAAGCCACGACTAATACAGTTTAGGGCTTGTTCTTTTGGTGTCAATCGTCAGTCCTCCTGAAAGAGTTGGTCAATCCAATCAAGTTCTGCAAGCGTATAGCCATTGACTGCATTATTAATCGCAATGCCTGTGCGTTGTTTTTTTATGATTCCAGCTCTGCGCTCTTCCTCATTAGTTGGGATAAAATAGCCGTTATCAATCGAACCAATGGCGCAACCCTGTTTGTGTAGGTACTCAATTCTGCTTTGTAAAGTTCTAAAATCAATATCAAGGGCTTGTGCTAAAATCTTGCCTTTGACAGCTCGTTCAATTCCTCGATGTTCAGCAAGAAATTTAATAATATTTTGGTCTAATTTTTGTAAGTCAGTTAGTTTTCTTAATGTCATTTTTTATTTTCCTCTCTTAATCCTTTTTGCCTTGCCTGACAAGTTGCTAAGTATCTATGATGATGAATTTGCATATATCATCAATCAAATAGTAAATAAGTGTGGTTTTGTATCGCGGTTTGTAGCGGTTCAATCCGTGCTTTTCCCAATTATCAAGAGTGCCGTCTGATATATCTAAGTCTTCCATAACACGCTTTTTAGAGATATAAGGTAATACTCGCTTTTCATTTCTGATTTTGAGCTGTGTACCAAGATACTTATTAAATAGGCTGATGACTTTATCAACTAAGCCACGCGCCACAAGGTTCGTTAAGGTGTCGTCATTCACTCCCTGCCTCCTTTGGCTTCTCTTTTTTCATAATCAAACTAGCTATTTCATTGATATCTTCCACTCGTTCACTCATCATAAAAAACGATGTCATTAAAGTATCTTTCAATCTATCCAATTCGTATTCCCTACCTCCTTTTTCGAGTCCGTAAATTCTTTGTACTTCATCAAAAACCATTGTTAGGATTGCTGAAACCTCAGCATTTTTTAAATTAATATCTTCAATCATTTTTTTCTCCTTTTTTAAAAATCTGTAAACTTACTAAATCAGGTTGTTTCTGTCCGAAAGTTTTAGAAAAAGGCAGTGGAACGACTGCGAACTTTTCAGCTTGTCCAGTGATACTAATTGCTATCGGTGTATTATCGTCATAACGTTCAAGAGAAGTTACAAGCGCTTTTAAATCTGATATAGTATTAATTTTCATGCTTTACCTCCTCGTTTGAGACGTAAATGGCACTTTGGCGCTTTAGATTCATTAACGATTAATAATTTTCTAACTTCAACACGGCTGAATTTAACCCACCAAATAGGTAGTATTTCTGTGCTTATAACGTCCATTTTTATAAATTTCATTCCATGCCCCCTCTAACTAGTTGTCGCTTACCTGTAAATTCATAAGGGATATTTATAAATAATATCCTGTCAGTAGTCATGCCAATAACTGGCTTAGCTGTCTTATCATGAGCGATATAAACACGTTTAAATCTTTTGAATTTCATGCTTACCCCTTAACCATTTCTACTTGAATGTTATTTTCTAAAGTTGTGAAAGTAACTACTGATTGACCGTCAAACAAGCGGTAGACATACTCATTAAGTTGGATAAAGTGGCGTGCTTTGGCTTTTAATAAGTCCATGAGTTCAAAGGCTATTGAATCGTCAAGGATATAAGTTTCTTTGTTTACTGGTTTGTTCATATTGAAAATTCCTCTCATTATGGTAAAATAAGAGCATGAAATCACGTTAGCGCGTGACTCATGCTTTGTTATTAAAAGTCTTTACTTTGGTCGGTTGGGACTTTTTCTTTTGTCAAAAATTCTTTGATTTGGTGTCGGTCAAAACCTAAATCTAGTAAATTAGTAATACTCGATTCGTAAGTTTGCAGTAACTGCAGTTCTTCAGGACTGTCAAGCATTTGTTTAAGTTTAGCGTTAGTACGTCCTAGCGCTTTTCTCATGCCTTGGACACTCTTATATTTGCCGTTAGTAACCAGAGCCGTCAGCATATTAGCAAAGATAACGTGATAGTTCGGCTCAAAGTGTGGACTTTCCTTAATGGCGGTGGACAAATCTCTACGTGTGATAGTAGCTTTCGCCATTTCTTTTGCTTTGACTAACTCGCCTTTGAAATAAGCATTCAATACGCTACGTGTCCATTCACGGAATTTTCGAGCCGTTTCACTTTTTGGAGCAAGGAAAAGAATTTCTTTGATTCCCTCAAACGTAAATACTCGAGTATCGTATTGCTTTCCGTCACCGTGTGCCAATTTGGCACTAACTGAAAATTCTCTGTTTTTGAGATACTTATTTTTCTGTACTAGTTTTGTAATACCATATCTAGTTTGATATCCAATACATTGAGCAAGTTGTTCAGTTGTCATGAAAATTTCATGATTATCATTACGCCAAACATCACAGGTAATACCGTTGAATAACTCTTGATTGACTAATTGTAAGTTCATTTGTCCTCATTTCTACTTCGTTTAAAGACATCGCGGTCATGTTAGGGCAGTAGTTTATAGCCATGCTTAGGCTGTGAGAATCATCGCTCAATACTTACAGCGAGGTTTACGCTGTGTACCTACAATTTAGCAAAAGCTATGCAAATGCCTTTTGTTTGTTCTTGGAAGATGATTATTTATTCTTTATCAATTGTTCAAGTGCTTTTTCCACCCGCTCACGACGTTCATCATTAAGCTCTGTGCGTAACCATACGCTTAAAGTTGATGGGTAAATACCTATCTCATTGGCTACCTGCCAATTTTTTAAACGATTTTTATAAATAATTTCCCTAATGGTCTGATTAGCTTCCATTTGAAACATTCCTTTCTTACAACGCTGTTGTATAAAAACATTT
Organism: Lactococcus sp. SK2-659; assembly: GCF_020218185.2. Classification (NCBI taxonomy): domain Bacteria; kingdom Bacillati; phylum Bacillota; class Bacilli; order Lactobacillales; family Streptococcaceae; genus Lactococcus; species Lactococcus sp. SK2-659. Next base: position 140,474 of record NZ_JAIWQZ020000003.1, on the reverse strand, counting down.
TAACACAACACTGTTGTATTTGTCAACAACAATGTTGTTATTTTTGATGGAAACTGTTAAAATACAATTAGGTTAGGAGGTTAAGAAAATGGAACGTATAAAAATAGCCCGCCAAAAAAAGGGAATCAGTCAAAAAGAGTTAGCTGATTTACTGGGACTAACACAACAAGCGGTAAGTTACTATGAAAAAGGAAGTCGGATTCCTGATGAACATATATTATCCGTTATTTCTGACATATTAAATGTTCCAACTGAGTATCTTACAGGGGAAACAGACGACCCAGAAGGCTGGGACTTATGGGAAGACGCCACGGGGTATACTCCTGAACAAATAAAAAAAGAAATCAAAAGAATGAAATCCGCTAATCATATAGTTGGAGATGATAAAAACTTACAAAATTTAATTGGTCAAGCTGTATCAAATTTATCTGGAATGGGAAATACAGATCGAGGGATACTCAACTCTTTAGTGCCTAAAATTATTGATTTACAACACGAGTTATCAAAAAAATATGAAGACCCTGAAAAATTAGATAAATTGCCTCATGTAGGTGAAATGAGAATTCGTCCGGCAAATATTACAACTGCTGACCTTATTTATGATGATTTGAATGATGAGGCTTATAATAAGGCTATGGATATACTAATGCAAGCAAGACGTGATTTAGCTAATATTTCAAGTGATTTAAGGTTAAATTAATTGTGCAGAAATGAGAGTCAATAAAGAGGTTTTCTTACTACTGTGATACGAGCAATAAAAGATTTAGAGAGTGTGCTATTGATTACATCAGCCGTTTTGACATTATCACGCGCGACACGTTAAATATATACAACTTCTTAGACTTTTACGGCTATCATCACAACGCTTATGACGAAGCGCGTGCGTTGCTGTATGAGCTGTGCTGGTTTGAGTTGGTGGGGTAAACCATGAAGAAAAGAATTAAAAAACAAAAAAAGAGAATATCAGATAAAGAGTTCTCATTCTATCAGGTAATTGGAGACGTATTACTAATGTTTGTTTCTATATTTCTGTAGCCTTAACATCAATATATCTGTGAACCTCAACATTTCTCAACATGCTAAGAAATGCTAAGGTTCAAATTTATATAGCAAGTCCCAAATTTTAGGAACGAAAAAAATTTAAAATAAAAGAGGAGTTCAGTATGAGTAATGTGTTTAATTTTATCTTAATAATTCTAAAAGCAGTTCTACTATTATATGTTGTAGTCTTTTTCTTAGTGTTATTTCTAGATATTTGCAAGGCAGTTTACGCAACAATAAATAGTAAGTCATCATTTAGCGATTCATTTAAACATGAATTAAAAAAGGATTTACATATCACTTTTATAAAAACTCTTAACCCTGTAAATTTTATTTTATGGGTATTCTCGTTAGTTTAGAATTAGTAACCCTAAATTTTAGGAACGCAAAATAAAAAGCGCCTAGGCGCCTGAATTCGTAAATCTATGTGTTTCCAGTCACTAAAAACTGGTAGGAGTAATTTATGAAAAATAAAAGTAAAAAATGGTGGTTTTGGGTTCTAGCTGTTTTACTGTTTCCTTTCTTATGCCTTTATGGCATTTATCGTTTAGTTATAAATTATAGAAAGACAGGTCGAAAAGTTTGGCTAGTCGGAGTTGTCCCACTTGCGTTAGTTTCATTGTTTGGATTTGTAGTTTATGCTGGAGCATTTAGTGGGCCGAATTCTGATAATAAAACTGAAACAGCTATATCTAGCTATTCCTCTAGTTTTTCTAGCAGTTCAGTATCCACAAGCACTAAGCCTGCGAAATCTATAAGTAAGAGTACTACGAGTTCTTCCAGTTCTAAAGTAGCTAAAAAAGTAGTTGCTAGTTCATCAAGCAGTTCTACTGCAGCTATTACAACGGATATTTTAAACAAATTAAACGAGTACACTAATGCCAAGTCTGCAGGTCCTACTGGTAATTATTACTGGGAAAATGGTTCAGCAAAACTTTCGGGCTTTGAAAATTTGAAAGCAGGAGAGTATAGTTTTAATGCTGATGATAAAGGGCGTTCAGGAGTAGCACGCGCGATTTTAACATATTCACAGTTTGAAGCCTCAAAAGGTTCGAGACAAGGACAACCTTTAGACCCTCCAGCTTGGCCATCAAGCAATCCCAAAATCGCAATCACGTTCTCACTGACAGGAAGAACCTATCATGGTTATTTATACAATAGAAGTCATTCAATTGCTGACAGTCTCTTAGGAGAAGGCTCTTATACTTCACAATATAACTTCACTACTGGTACGCGTAGTCAAAACGTTGGAGCAAATCAAAATGGAGGAATGAGGTATGCGGAAGAATTAGCAGAAGATTTTTGGAAGGCTAATCCAAATACAAGTGCAACTATAAATTATCAGACAACTCCTGTTTATAATGCCAATGAAACTATACCTCGTGGCTCAATTGTAGACATCAAGTCTTCAGATAATACTCTAAATATAGAAGTGATCGTTATTAATAGTGCAGAGGGCTTAGAAATTGACTATGCCTCAGGAAATCCGATCTCTTCAACAACTCAACCAGTACAGTCAGAAGCGCCTAAAGTAAGTTCATCGCAAGCAGTAGAACAAGCCCCAGTAGTTACAGAGCCTTCATCTCAAACAGTAGCTAATGATAACTCCTACACAACTGAGGGCGGGTGGTCTATCGCAGCTCCTGGCATGGTGTTTGTTTCTGACAGCAATAAATACTATTCTTCAGTAACTAATCCAGCCAATTACCGATATATGACTCAGGCAGAGGCATCTAGTATTGCACAGCCAGCGACACGAGGTAATCAGTACGCTAGACCATAGAAAAATAAAAAGCGCCAAAATCTCATTTTATTTATATGTTTTTAGTTTCACTTTTTTCGGAAACCAATAATAGGATATGAACATTTTTGTACAAATCTCTATAGGTCCACTCTGAAATATCATATTTTGTGACCGACAAAGATGTCGGTAGCAAACTCACAAACCGCATAACAGCTTTCATAAGTAAATTTTTCATGCTTTTTTACTTAACCCCAATACGTGCAAACCTGAACCACGTTAAAAGCTGAATGCCATTCTGTCAGTAGTTATACCAAACAAAAGGCTCTATGGAGCTGTTTATCTATCCTTTTCAATATCTCATCTCTTATATAGTTGATACCGTTGATACTTTACTGTTACTATTCTTTTTTAGAAAGGTAGCACCCTAAACCCTTTATTTATATAGTTTTATAATACTTTGATACCGTTGATACCGTAAATAATACTATATCAGTTGATAATTTTATAACTCTATAAACTAATAAACCAGTTAACTAATTAATCGTATAAACTCTAATAACAATATTTCTCAATCCTTGTACATGCCTTGCCTGACATTAGTACAAAAATGAAAGGAAGAAAATATGAATATTAAAGAATATATAAAAAAAGACGGTACAAAGGTGTACCGTACTAACGTTTATTTGGGTGTGGATTCTTTAACTGGTAAGCAAGTACGAACAAGTGTAAGTGCCAATAGTAGAAAAATGTGTGAGATTAAAGCACGCCAATCTATAAATGATTTTATAAATAATGGGTCTACAATTGCAAGGGAAAAAGTCGTCTTTGATAACTTTGAATCTTTGGCTTTGAGTTGGTTTGAAAGTTATAAGCTGACAGTCAAGGAAAATAGTATAAGTGTTGCTGACAACTATTTGCGTAATTATATACTGCCTCCTATTGGCTCATATAAGCTCTCTAAGATAACGCCAATGTTATTACAAGAACTTGTCAATAAATGGGCTAATAACGCAAATACAGCCGAAATAATCAACGGGAAACGTGAAAAGGGGAAGTGTAAAGATTATAAACTACTTCTTAACTTCATCAAACGTATTCTTGATTATGGTATGCAATTAGGAGCAATCGAGGACAATCCAGCTATAAAGGTTTTTCCTCCAAAACTTAAAACAAGGACAGTCAAAAAAATTAAATATTTTGATAATGAGGAGCTAAAACAATTCTTGTCGTATCTTAATACGTTAGAACCTAACACAGATAATCGAAAAAGCAAGACCTTATACAAACTACTTCTTGCAACTGGTTTACGTGTTGGGGAAGCTATGGCTCTTTCTTGGTCAGATATTGATTTTAACAACCATTATCTCAATGTGTCTAAAACTCTGATTCAACAAAGCAATGTGATACAAGATAGTGCAAAAACAAAGGAAAGCAACCGCTCTGTGTTTTTGGATAACGACACTCTTGAAAGTTTAAAAGAATGGCGGAAATATCAAAATGACGGTGCTATATCTTTGCATGATTCTTTAGTCTTCTCATATCATCAAAAAATGAGGTCTTATGAAATAGAGAGACAGAAATTAGTGAGACACTTCAAAAATGCTGGAGTACCTAACATTGGCTTTCACGGTTTTCGTCATACTCACGCTAGTCTTTTAATGAACAACGATGTTAACCCTAAAGAGATACAAAGACGATTAGGACATGCTGATTATGCTATCACAATGAATACATATAGCCACCTTGCCAAAAGTAAAGAAAAAGAGACCGCTGAAAAGTTCAGCGATATCTTAAAAGCATTATGATTTTTTGAGGCTAACGTAGTAAAAAGCGTAAAAAATTTTGTTTATAACCGCTACAACCCTTATATATCAAGGATTGAAGCTCTATATTTTAACATAGTTCTATTCTAGCATAATCACTTTCATTCTTTTTATTCAAAATAATTCTTGTAATTTTTTTAAGTTAAACAAGATAATCATGTTATAATAATTTTAGTAGATGAAAGGAAGAAATTATGATTATCCGAGAACTTTGCCTTGAAAATTTTACCAAAATTCCTCAAGCGCTTCAAGCCGGCGTTGAGAGAATTGAACTTTGCGACAACCTCGCAGTTGGAGGAACCACTCCTTCTTATGGTGTCATTGAAGAAGCTGCCAAATATGTTGCCGAAAGTAAGACAACTCTTGCTGTCATGATTCGTCCTCGCGGTGGTAATTTTGTTTATAATTCTCATGAACTTAAAATTATTGAGACTGATACACTTAAAGCTGTTGAAGCTGGTGCCCAAAACATTGTATTTGGTGCCCTTACTCCTGACAATGAAATAGATACTGACGCACTTGAAACAGTGAGTATTGCCGCACAAGGGCTCCCAATCACTTTCCACATGGCTTTTGATGAAGTCACTGATCAAGAAAAAGCAATTGACCAACTTGTCGAATTTGGCGTAGATAAAATTTTGACGCACGGTGGGCCACTTGACCAACCCTTAAATACTGACAAACTTAAAAGTCTTATTGACTATGCTAAAGGAAAAATTAACATTATTATTGGTGGGGGTGTCAATGCTGAAAACTTTGAAAACCTCGCTCAATTAACCAGAACAAATTATGTTCATGGTACAAAAATTATCAAATTATAAATAAAAAGTTACTGACAGACATTCTATCAGTAACTTTTTTATTTATTTTTAAGTCGGAATCTAACATAAAATTTTGTCAGTAAAAAGTTCGTAAGTAATATAATCAAACTCAAGAAAAATGGTCGAACAAAAATTAATGACAGAATCAATTCAACAATTGTCACAAACATCATCACTCTAAAAATAAGCACCCGTAAGCCAGCTGTTTTAGCCGCTTTTTTCAGTGGATAAATTCTTGTTAAAAGTTGATAATCAAAAGCCGTTTGTAATGATAAAAGTTGAAAAATAAGCAAATAGTTAAATACAACCACCATAATAATGGCAACAATTCCATTATTAATAAAAATCATCGCTAAAATTGACAAAATAAGTAAACGAATCGTTAAACCAAGATAATCTCCTGAGCGTAAAAAACTTCTTGTAAATAGATACTCATAAGTTCTTTTTGTTTTCGTCAGTAGAAAATCAAGATATTTCCGACGATGACTGTGTGATTTAAGTCCCTTAACATTCGTAAACAGTGAAAATAATCTTAAAGTTCCTGTTTTTCGTCCTTCTTCTAAATCAATCAAGAAAGCCCAATCCAAAAGTCCACTTTTTTGAGAAGTCCAAATTTTGTAAGCCAACCAAGCCGCTTTGATTGCGACAAGTAAGACGAACCAAAGGACTAAGAAAATAGGATTAAATCTTAATAATGGAGCAGCAATCAAAACCAAAAGTGCTGACACAACTGCTGGAATAATCAAAGAGCGGATTAAACATTTTACTAAATATGCCCGAACTTCCATTTCTTTTGTCAGTAAAAAAACTTTATCTGGACTCTCAATAAATGTTGCCAAACGTCCCACAATTTGACTAGCCAAACTGATCAAAATAACTAAAATAATTTTGCCCCATAAATTCAGCTGATGAATTTGTAGAAAGTTAATATACTGAACTACCAAAGCTCCTAATAAAATCATCAGGAACAAAACAAAATGGTCATTAAAAACATAACGAAGATATTTTATATTTTGCTTATACCAAAGGTTACGTCGTTTTTTTAAAATTTCATTCATTTGACTTTCCTGCCTCTACAACTTCTTTAGAGTTTGGAATATTTCCTTTTGTTAAGGCAAGATAAATTTCATCTAAACTTGCCTTAGGCTGATTAAATTGAGTCCGTAATTCTTCTACTGTTCCAAAAGCAACAACTTGACCTTCATGCAAAACAATAAATTTATCACAGAATTTTTCAGCTGTGGACAAGATATGTGTACTCATTAAAATCGAACTTCCTGATTTTTTCATGTCAATCATCAAGTCAATCAAATCCTGAATCGCAAGCGGATCAAGTCCCATAAAAGGTTCATCAACAATATAGAGCGAAGGTTCCACTAAGAATGCGCAGATAATCATCACTTTTTGTTTCATCCCTTTTGAAAAATTCACAGGGAACCAATCTAATTTATCACTCAAGCGGAAAGTTTCTAATAATTTTTCAGCACGTTCAAAAGCCAAGTCAACAGAAATCCCGTAAGCTAAAGCTGTCACTTCAATATGTTCACGCAAAGTCAATTCTTCATATAAACTTGGTGTTTCTGGAATGAAACCAATTTTTCTACGATAGCCTTCTAAATCTTGTTGTAAAGTTAAGCCGTCTAATTCAATTTGTCCAGAATAAGGAGTCAAAAGTCCAATAATTTCTTGAATTGTTGTCGATTTTCCTGCCCCATTTAAACCAATGAGTCCAACTAACTCACCTTCTTTAATTTCAAAATTAAGGTCTTTTAAGACAGGATGCCCCAAATAGCCACCTGTTAGATTTGTTACTTTTAACATACATTCCTCTTTTCAATCTTATTCTATATTTATTATTGAAGTCATTCTTAAAATACGTTGCGCATAGCTCGGATTATCATCATCCTCGGCGATAACTTCTTTTAAGTCATCAAGATTATCTGTAATAATTCCATCTACTCCATTGAACATCTGTTCTCTCATATCCGTTTCGTCATTGACCGTCCAAGCAAAAACCATCTGCTTTCTTGCCTGAGCTTTATCCACAAAACTACTATTGAGTGTTGTGGCCTCCATGGTATAGGCCGACATCTTAGTTTGTGGGAAAAGTAAGTTGAACGGAAGGATGAAACTCACTTTAATCTTAGGATTAATTTTTTGTTCAATTAAAAGAGCATTATAATCTAAAGAATGAATCATAGCCTTATCTTTTAAAAGCCGTGCACCATATTTTTTACTAAAATTTTCAACCATCTTTGGAGAATCAAATGGAGAAACTTTAATCTCAACCAGTAATTTTTGGTTAACTTTTTCAGCAGCCGCTAAATAATCATCAAAACTTGGGATTAAAGCCTTTTTCCCATTTTCCGAAACAACTGTATTCGTCAATTCTGCTAAGGTAAGTTTTTGTGGCGGAATATCAATTCCAGCTAAATCTTTTAAAGTTGGATCATGGAAAACAACAAATTGATGGTCTTTTGTTTCCTGAATATCCATTTCAACATAATCTGGTTTTGATTTAGCCGTAGCTTCCATGGCTGGAATTGTATTTTGCACCCCATTTTCTTCATCAACTCCCCGATGTGAAATGGTTAAAGGGACAGTATCCATAAATCCTTCAACATAAGTCCAGCTCACTAAAGCAAAAATTAAAACAGCTAAAGTAGAAAAAATTATTTTATATTTTCTTCTAACTTTCGGAGATTTTTTTACTACTTCTGAAATTTCAAAGGCTTCCAAGTCAGCTTCTCTTATCAAGTAACTAAAAAGCATGACCAAACTCAAGGTAGATATAATAGAGCTTCCCAACCAAATCAAATCCAGTATTGACACTGCTCCCACAAGAGCAAAAGAAGTTTTATCCAAATAATCTTGGGCAAAGTAGCCGCCCATAAAAAGAAGCCCCTGCATTATTATACTAAATAAACCGATAAGTCCAAAATAAACAGATAGTCTGAAAAAATTTCTAACTCCTTTTGTTCGTTTTAAACTTTCTTTTATTGCTACTTTCAATGATTTACCTTTTAAAATCATCAGTGGAAGAGTCAAAATTAAACGGGTACTAATCCAAAATGTTATAGCATAAAATAGGAACAAAATTAGCATATTTTGCCAACTTTTAAAGAAAAATTCAAATGTAAAAACAGGAATTTTAATTTTCGACAAAAGCGGCGTACTAAAAACATAACGTCCAAAAGGAATAATTAATAAAAAATAAAATACGAAAAAGACTAATTGTTGAATTCTGACATTTTTAAGATCCGAAATAACTTGCCTAAATAAACTTTTTAAACTAAAAGTTCTCGCCTGAATCAAACGAATTCCTTGAAACTGAACGATGAATTGCAGATAAACCAAAAAGATGAGCACAAACAAGACAACTACGAGCCCCAAAACTCCTAAGAAATGCTGCTGAAACAAGTTTCCAAGATTATTATAAGAAACATAAGGAATTCCACTAACTCGCATAATAAGCTCAGAAATGGATTCTAAAAGTGGAATAATAACAAGTGTGATGACTATAGTTGCCCCAACAAAAATCGAAAGATATTCAAACCAAAACTTAAAAAACTCTCGCAAATATTTAAAAATCAAACCAAGTGGCCGATTAGCATTCTTTTTCTTCTTAGCTTTTTTTCTCACCATACTCCTAAACTCCCCCATACTTTCTCTAAACAGAAGAATAATTTTCATTACATTATATCAAATTTATAAAATAAAAAATGCTTAGATTTAAGTTATAATAAATAAAAGTTTTATTTATTATAACATATTTGAATTTCCCTTTTTCGGCAATTCCCTTACGATTTAGTAAGTTTCAGCATTATTACTGGGATTTTTAGCTTATTTATAATATAATCTAAGTATATTATAAGTTTTGACTTTGAGTAAAGAGTCATTATTACTACTGGAGGACCTATCAAATGGAAGATTGTATTTTTTGCAAAATTATCGCTGGTGAAATTCCTAGCACCAAAATTTATGAAGATGATGATGTTCTTGCCTTCCTTGATATCACTCAAACAACTAAAGGGCATACATTAGTGGTTCCCAAAAAACATTATCGCAACATTCTTTCAATGACAGGCGAACAATCAGCTGAACTTTTCAGCAAGGTCCCTTTTATTGCCAACAAAATTGTTAATAATCTTCATGCTAAAGGGATGAACATTTTACAAAATAACGAAGAAATCGCTGGTCAAACTGTTTTCCATACTCATATTCACCTTATTCCTCGTTTTGATGAAAATGATGGTTTCGTTGGAAAATTCACTGCTCATGATTATGATTTAGCTGAAATTGCTAAAGAAATCAATGGCCAATAAAAGGACATTACTATGATTGAATTATTTAAAGACTTAAAAAATATCATTGGCGAGTTGTCAGAAGAAGTCAACACGATGAAAGTAAATGTGGAACGTGTTCAAGAAGAAGGTATCAAAGCAGAAAAAGTTGGAAAAGATATCCAAAAAAAAGTAGATGAATTTCAAATTTCCATCCAACCTAGAGTTGAAAAAATTAATGAACTTGTTAATCAAATAAATAAAAGAGTTGAATAATTTCAACCCTTTTATTTTTTTGATTTTTCTTGATGTTTATAAAACTGTCTCCCCCAAAAAATCCCCAATAATTGGGACAAGACAAAACTAACAACTATGACCAGCATTTTTTCGACATCATGATGTTGAATATAAGTAAAGGTATGTTGTGAAAAATATAGAATACTTATGAATATAATATTAATAATATTCATTCCAATAATTCGCCAATGTCTTCCTTTGGTACTTTCCCAAAAACTGATAAAAAGAATGAGAATGGTAACGACCTCTAATCCAATCAGCGTCAAGTTTAGAACTTGAAAAAGATAGGCAATTGCAAAGATAATTGTTGTATAAGCCCATATAAATAATAACATACCTCATTCTAGCATGTTTTTTTATATTCTACAATAAATAAAAAAAGAGAAAAATATTTTTCTCTTTTTTATTGTTATTAGAATGATGCAGAATCAACTTTAACACCAGGACCCATTGTAGTTGTAACAGAAAGGTTTGTGATGTAAGCTCCTTTAGATGCAGCAGGTTTAGCAGCTGCAATTACAGAGTTCAAAGCTTTAAAGTTTTCAACAAGTTTTTCTGTATCGAATGAAACTTTACCGATTGGAACATGAACGTTACCAGCTTTGTCAGCACGGTAGTTAACTTTACCAGCTTTTGATTCTTCAACTGCTTTAGTTACATCCATAGTAACTGTACCAGTTTTAGGGTTTGGCATCAAGTTACGTGGTCCGAGGACACGTCCAAGACGTCCAACAACAGCCATCATATCAGGTGTTGCGATAACAACGTCGAAGTCCAACCATCCACCGTTGATTTTAGCAACGAGTTCATCAGAACCAACGAAGTCTGCACCAGCTGCTGTAGCTTCTTCAGCTTTCGCACCTTTAGCGAAAACGAGAACACGAGCAGTTTTACCAGTACCGTTTGGCAATACCATTGCTCCACGGATTTGTTGGTCAGATTTTTTAACGTCGATGTTAAGGTTGTAAGCAACTTCTACAGTTGCATCAAATTTTGCAAATGAAGTTTCTTTTGCAAGTGCTACAGCTTCTTCTACGCTGTATAATTTAGTTGCGTCGATTTTTTCAATCGCTGCGCGCAATGCTTTACTTTTTTTAGCCATTTCTATTTTCTCCTTGTGGTAATATCGGTTGTCTGTCTTCCTTGTTGCGTTTGAAAATTCGCTCTGCTGCGCTCAAAGGAAAATATTCCCCTCCAAACACGGTCTTTATACTAAACGTCGGAAGCTATTTTCTCGCTCCTCGCCGCTCAGATGAACTAATAGTACTTTTATAACAACAAGAGTAACAGCCTTCCACTAAATGTGTGGATTGCATGTGTGACTTTTTCTGAATTTACAATATGTAAATCTCGAAAATTTAGTCGAAGTACGAGGCGACAGGTTCCGAAGCCTACCTAAGTAGGTGAGGGTTCTGTCAACGAAGTAATTCGTCTAAATTTTTAGTCAGTAACAGTGAATCCCATAGATTTTGCAGTACCTTCAATCATTGACATTGCAGTTTCAACTGATGACGCGTTAAGGTCAGGCATTTTGAGTTCCGCAATTTCTTTGATTTGTGCTTTTGTAACTGAAGCAACTTTTGTTTTGTTAGGTTCACCAGAACCTTTTTGAACGCCTGCTGCTTTTTTCAAAAGAACTGCTGCTGGAGGAGTTTTTGTGATGAATGTAAATGATTTGTCATCATAAACTGAGATAACAACTGGGATGATCATACCAGCTTGGTCAGCTGTACGAGCGTTGAATTCTTTTGTGAATCCCATGATGTTAACACCTGCTTGACCCAAAGCTGGTCCAACTGGTGGAGCTGGTGTTGCTTTACCGGCAGGGATTTGTAATTTAACGAGTTTTTCTACTTGTTTAGCCACGATAAATTCTCCTTATATTTTGTTTTCGTGATGTGGTATGATGCTGTATTTTACAGCTTCCACGCCGTGCATGTGAAAATTCACATACCTGAGTATTCTATCAAAAAAAAGGACTGATGTCAACTTTTCTTTGTTTACGAAAGGTTAATTTTCTTGATGACTATCAATTTTTTTAAGTTGCAAGTAATCTATAATAGAACTATCAAACCAAGAAAGGTTAATTCATGAAACTTCAAGCTTTACTAAAAAAATATAGTAATCAATTGACTGGTCTTTCAGCCTTATTAATTTTAATCGCTTATAGTGGAAAATATCTTTTGAATTCTTATTTTCTTTGGGCCTTTGCACTCTTATTAGCTACATTTATTGGTCTTGTCCCAATTGCTTTTCAAGCAGTCCAAGCACTTAAATTCAAACAAGTTTCAATTGAATTATTGGTATCAATTGCTGTTATTGCTGCTCTTTTTATTCAAGAGTATGAGGAGTCAGCAATTGTTACTTTTCTTTTCGCATTCGGAGCTTTTTTGGAAAAGAAAACTTTAGAAAAAACACGTTCTTCCATTAAATCTTTGACAGAAATTGCTCCCTCAACCGCTCTTCGGATTTCTGGAGAAGTCATTGACATTGATGATGTCAAGATTAATGACGAATTATTAGTAAAAACTGGCGCTCAAATTCCTGTAGATGGCACTATTTATGAGGGGGCTGGTTTTGTCAATGAATCAAGTATTAGTGGGGAGTCCGCTGAAATAAAAAAAGGAGTCGGAGATAAGGTTTTTGCTGGAACGCTTCTTGAAAATGGAAGTCTTTTGATTCAAGCTAAAAAGGTAGGAGAGGATACCACCTTTGGTAAAATTATTGAATTAGTGGAAGAAGCCCAAGATACAAAATCCTCTGCTGAAAAATTTATTGACCGTTTCGCAAAATATTATACTCCTAGTGTTTTAGTTCTCTCTTTTTTAATTTTCCTTGTCAGTCAAGATATCAAGTTGGCAATTACTTTATTAGTTTTAGGTTGTCCGGGTGCCCTTGTCATTGGACCTCCTGTCAGTAATGTCGCAGGGATAGGGAATGGAGCCAAAAAGGGAATTTTAATTAAAGGTGGAAATATCATGACTAATTTTAGTCAGACTGACCTGCTTCTTTTTGACAAAACGGGAACACTTACCAAAGGAAAGACTCAGGTCTCCATTACTAAAAATTATGGCGCTTCTACCGAACTTATCAACCAGGTCGCTATGCTTGAAAGTCAATCAGATCACCCTTTAGCTAAGGCGATCATTGATGAAATCGGTGAATTTACCAAAGTACCTCTTCAAAATATTGAAGTCATAAAAGGACAGGGGATTTCTGCTGACCATTTATTGATTGGAAACGAAAAACTCCTTGAAAATCATAAAATTTTTTTAAACGCTCAACAAAAAAATGATTTAATGAAACTTCAAAAACATGGACTTTCAACAGTATTAATTGCTGATGATAAGGTGCGTTTACTTTATGGAATTACTGACGAAATCCGACCAAATGTAAAAGAAACACTGACCAGACTCAAAAAACAAGGAATTAAAGAGCTGATAATGCTGACAGGCGACAATGAAAGTACCGCTCAATCAATTGCACAACAAGTGGGAATCAGTCAGGTTTACGCCAACCTCCTACCTGAAGACAAGGCAAAAATCGTGCAAGACTATAAACTAGCTGGTAAAAAAGTAGCATTTATAGGCGACGGTATTAATGATAGCCCTAGTATTGCACTTGCCGATGTGGGAATCGCAATGTCATCTGGGACTGACATCGCCATTGAAACTTCAGATATTGTCCTTATGAGTTCTAATTTTGATAACCTTTCTTATGCTCATTCCCTTGCAAAAAGTACAAGGAAAAATATGAGACAAAATATTTTAATTGCTCTCTTTGTTGTAATCTTTCTTCTTTCCGGATTAATCTTGGGGAATAGTTCAGGATTTATTGGACAATATGTCAATATGGCGACTGGAATGTTTGTCCATGAAGCAAGTATTTTATTGGTTATTCTCAACGCAATGCGTTTAATTCCTCATAAAAAAATACTATCCAAAAATTTTCCTGTCGCAAATGACTAAAAATAAGGTTATAATTAAAGAAAATCTTTCAGGAAAAATATCTACTCAAATAAGGAGAATAAAATGACTTTAGATAATCATCATTGTGTCCAATTAGTTCCACTCTTTGAAAAACTTGCTGAACAAGATTTAACTAAGGTCGAAAAAATTGTTGAACACAAAAAAATTAAAAAAGGTGAAATTATTATTAGCCCTGACAAAGAACCTTTATTAGTCATTGTAGCTCAAGGTGCACTTAAAATTTCACAACTTTCACAAAGTGGCAAAGAGCAACTTTTAAGAATCATCGAAGCAGGCGATTATGAAGGCGAAGGAGCCTTACTTGGCGTGACTAACGGACAACTTTATGGTCAGGCCATGATTGATTCTACGATTTGTTTCTTGCGTCAATCTGATTTTGAGACATTATTAACGACTTATCCTAGTCTTTCATTACAACTTTTAAAACTTAATGCTAAAAAATATCTAGCTGCTGAGCACCAAGCAGGATTTTTGGCACTAGATGATGTTGAAGCACGTCTTGCACATTACTTTTTGAATCTATCAGCCACTTCTGATAGCCTTTATTTTGAAATTCCAATGAAACTCAAGGAGCTTGCCAATTATATCGGAACCAGTCCAGAAACAATTTCACGTAAAATCAAGGTTTTTGAAGAAAATAAAATTATTAGCCGTCAAGGACGAATGATTAAACTTTTGGATAAGGAAAAATTAGAAGATGATTTTGCTTAAAAATTTTACAAAAAAAATAGAGTGAGTCAACTCTATTTTTTTTAGAAAATATTTCCAAATTACTTTAATTTAAGCTTCTAAATAACTTTCCCAAATATTATCAAACAGGGTAAGATTAAAATAAAATGGGGCTTGGGTTTCTAAATAAGTCGAAATTTCATCAAAATCTTTAGACTGTTTTGGAAAAAGCGGATCTTGAAAAACTAAATTTGCAAGACGAGTTGCATCATCTTTTTCTACTGGTGCGCGATGGCGCATAAGGTAATTATAAAAAGTCATTTTCTCTTTCTATTATCATTAAGTCGGAAAATTAATTATTTTTCCCATTGTTTTTCCAAAAAATCATGACGAATTTTACTTGATTGAGCATAATCTTCTGGATTTTTTTTGTAAAATCCTTGATGGTAGTCTTCTGCTGGCCAGAATTTTTGAACGGCTTCAATACTTGTCACAATAGGTGAATCAAAATTTCCGCTGGCTTGCAATTGCGCTTTGCTTTCTTTGGCAATTTTTTCTTGTTCTTCGTTTTCAACAAAAATGACTGGACGATAGTTATCCCCACGGTCTTCAAATTGACCAAAAGCATCTGTTGGGTCCGTGAGTGTCCAATAAAGTTCAACAAGACTTTGATAGGTAATTTTACTATTATCAAAAATAATTTCTACTGCTTCTGTATGACCAGTCAGGTGTTTTTTTACTTGTTCATAAGTTGGATTTTCAACAGTTCCACCTGTATAGCCACTTATCACAGATAAAATCCCTTCTCGTTCTTCAAAAGGCTGAACCATACACCAAAAACATCCACCTGCAAATATTGCTCTTTCTGTTGCCATTATTTCTCCTTCACTTTGTTTGTCTTGTGAAATATTATAGCATAGCTCAAAAAAAGTAGCCAATTAAGCTACTTTTTTACTGATAGAAATTTTTATAAGTCATAAGACTGACAGAATTTACTGACGAATGCTTTTAAATAAGCTTAGTATTTCTAAAGAAGCTGTCAGTAAATTATTCTCCGATTAATTCTGTTCCCTCTGGACTTTGTTTGATTTTTTTAGCCTTCATCAAACCACCAAGCGCTTTTTTGAATTGTCCTTTTGAGATTCCAAAAGTTGCTTTAATTTCATCTGGATTTGATTTGTCATTAAATGCCATTTTCCCGCCCATTGATTGAAGATAAGCTAAAATCATTTGGCTATCAGCATCAAGCATTTCATAAGCACGTGGTTTTGCTGACAGATTTAGACTACGGTCTTCTTTTCTAAAACCAATAACACGAACTTGAAGTTCTTGACCGACACGTGGGACTGAGAAACGTTCATTTGGATGAATAAATCCTAGCATATTGTTATCAGGCAAATAAACAAATGTTCCTGATTCTTTATTTCGATAAACAATTGCTCGTAAATCTTGGTTTTGCATGTTGTCATAACCAGGACCTGCAAGATTCCAGAAATCTTCATGCCAAGCTAAATGACCCCAAATCCGCTCTTTTCTGTCAATAATTAATTTCACATAAAGTTGGTCACCAACTTTTGGCCATTGGTCTTTTTCGAGTGGCAAATCATCAAGAGAGACGACCACATCTTTTCCTGGTAAACCTGTGTCAACAAAGGCACCAAGGTCCTTACGAACAGCTGTTACCGTTCCCCAACCATAATGCTCATTTGTTGCTTTTTGTTCCAAAGTCGTCAAACGACGATGGTCATCTTTATCCACATAAACAAAACCAGTTACCACATCGCCAACTGTATGTTCACCTTCTGTTTTATCTAAACGTAATAAATCTTCTCCCTTTTGGAGAAAATAGAAACGTTCACTTTCTTCCACGATTATCGCGGAGATTGTTTGTCCAATAATACTCATTTGTACCTCTTTATAAAATGTGATTGAGAGACTATTTGTCTCTGTTTAATTGATATTTCCTTCGTAAATCCGTGATTTTTCACCCCAAGGATGATAGCCGTCAGCTAGATAATGAAAATCAAAGCGCTCATAGAAATCAGCAAAATCCGTTGCAAGATAAAGTTTATCAAAATCAAAAGTTCTGCAATCTTCTTTTACTGCTTCAATCAACAGACCAGCAAGACCTTGCTTTCGAAATTTTTCTTCAACATAAAGTGCACAAAGCCAAGGATATAAGTCCATTCGACTAATAAAATCATTGCTAATCAGTCCACAACCCGCAATAATTTTTCCTTCATCAACAATCAGATACCACTGAGGAATCTTTTTGTTACTCTCTAAACTATGCTTCAAACAGTCATCATATACAGGGTTACTGTCCGTATTTCCCCATTTTTCCTGAAAAAATCGAATTGCTTCTTTGAGATAAGACGGTTGCTCTCTAAGTTTGATTAGTTCTCTCAAATTTATCCATCCTGACAGATTTTTGATGTAAAAACGGCTCAATGGAGCCGTTAATGCTTTTACAGATTACTTTATTTGTTAGATTGTTCTACTTAGATATCCAACAATTCTTTTTCTTTAATTGATGCAAGACGGTCTGCTTCTTTAACCGCGTCATCAGTCACTTTTTGAATGTTGTTTTCAAGATCTTTAAGATCATCTTCAGTGATTTCTTTTGCTTTTTCTGATTTCTTAGCAGTGTCCATTGCATCACGACGGATATTACGGATTGCTACTTTTGCTGATTCAATATATTTACCCATTTCTTTGACAAGTTCGCGACGGCGTTCTTCTGTCAGCATTGGGATAACTAAACGAATCACAGAACCATCATTTGCTGGTGTAATCCCAAGATCTGATTCATACAATGCTTTTTCAATATCTTTCAAGATTGATTTATCAAAAGGAGTAACCATCAATACGCGCGCTTCTGGAATTGTGATTGACGCTAATTGATTGAGTGGTGTTGGTGCGCCGTAGTAAACAACTTGAACACGGTCAAGAAGACTTGCGTTGGCACGACCAGCTCGGATATGTCCTAAATCACGTTGTAAACTTCCTAATGATTGTTTCATCCGGTCTTGAGCTGTTGTAACAATTTCGTTTGCCATTTTATTTCCTTTTTCTACTTTTAATTCTTCTATTTATTTTACTGACATAAACTTTGTCAGAGTTAAGCGTTAGTATTTTAATGATTACAGTTATGCTAGTATTTCCATCATAGGATAGTCGTTGACGCTTCAGCGTTTACGAATATGCTAGTATTTCCATCAGTAATTTTTTAATGAATAAATTTACTGACAACTTTTTTGTAAGTAAATCTTATTCAACCGTTGTTCCGATTTCTTCACCACGAACGACACGTGTAATATTTCCAGCTTCATTCATGTTGAAAACAACAAGTGGAATATGATTATCCATTGACATTGTTGAAGCCGTACTGTCCATTACTTGCAAGCCTTTGGTAATAACATCCATATGTGTCAAATGTTCAAATTTAATAGCATCAGCAACTAATTTAGGGTCAGCATTATAAACACCATCAACACCATTTTTAGCCATTAAAATGACATCAGCATTAATTTCCGCAGCACGTAATGCAGAGGTTGTATCAGTTGAAAAGTAAGGCGAACCAGTTCCCCCAGCAAAAATGACAACACGTCCCTTTTCTAAATGGCGTTCAGCACGACGACGAATATAAGGTTCAGCAACAGCTTTCATCTCAATGGCTGTCATCACTCGTGTGTCAACCCCAATATTTTCAAGAGCGCTTTGAATGAACAATCCATTTTGAATTGTTGCAAGCATTCCCATGTAATCTGCCTGAGCACGCTCCATTCCGGCTTTCTCACCAGTAACTCCACGCCAAACATTACCACCACCGCAAACAATCGCAAGTTCTGCGCCCAAATCATGGACTTCTTTGAGTTCTTCAGCGACAGCTTTTGCTGTTTCAGGGTCAAATCCGAAACCTTTTTCGCCTGAGAGGGCCTCTCCCGAAAGTTTTAACAGTACGCGTTTATATTTAATTTCAGCCATATTGCACCTATTCTATTATATTTTCTCTATTTTACCATAAAATGCTCACGAAAAAAAGACTAATCAAAGCCTTTTTAGAAACTATCATGATGTCAATAAACCCAGATGTCCCAACAACTGAATAAGTAAATAAATCACAAAAAGAATCCCCGCAATCCAAAAGATTAAATTAAGACTTTTAAAACCTTGCCAAATTGGGTGCTTGATTTCTTCTAACTCTTTCAATTTTTCCGGGTCCAGACTGTCAACATGTTTAAGACTGTGTTTCCAAAGAATTTCAGCAGGAATCACCGATTTATTAAGTAACAAATCTCCATTAGGTTCAATCTTAATCTCATTTCCAATCCATGAAACCATTCCCCCAAGAAACAAATTTGCGCCATACGTCTTTTTTAACTTACTCACATCAAAAGGATTCATCAGCAAATCAATTTGCTCATGAACAGGATAATATCGAACTTGTCCATTATCAAATTCCAAACGTAAACGCACTCCTGGCAACATTTCAGCTTTTGTAACTTTTGGTAAATCCTCCATAACCTTCCCTCCATTTACTCTAATTATAACGCTTTCTTTTATAGAAGACAAACCATTTGTCAAAACTTTACTGACAGCTTTTTCATAAATAAAAAAATTTACTGACAAATTTCTGTCAGTAAATTTTATCTAATTATTTAGCAGCTTCAACATCACGAGCAATAACCAATTCTTCGTTTGTTGGCACAACAAGTACTTTCACTTTAGACTCTGGTTTAGAAATAATACCAAATGCTCCACGAACATTTTTACTTTCATCAATTTCCATGCCAAACCAAGAAAGTCCATTAACTACATCAGTCCGAACAGCTGTATCATTTTCACCAACACCAGCCGTGAAAATAAGAGCATCAGCCCCATTTAACACTCCAAAATATTGGGCAATAAATTTCTTGAGACGGTCAACATACATTTCATAAGCAAGAATCGCTTTAGGATTTCCTTTAGCCACAGCTTCTGAAAGATCACGCATATCACTTGAGAGTTCTGACACCCCAAGAACTCCAGATTCTTTATTGAGAATGTCAATCACATCTTGAGCATTTCTAAGGCTTGGGTCGCTCTCTAACATATAAGGAATGACTGAGGCGTCCATTTCACCTGCACGTGTTCCCATCATTACACCAGCAAGTGGTGTAAATCCCATTGAAGTATCAACAGATTTTCCAGCTTCAATTGCTGTAATTGAAGCTCCATTTCCGATATGAGCCGTAATTAGCTTCAAATCTTCCAATGGTTTTCCTAAAACTTTTGCCGCTTCTTGGGCGACATACATGTGTGACGTTCCATGTGCTCCATATTTTCTGATTGAATAATCTTCATAATATTTTGTTGGAATAGGATAACGATAAGCCTTTTCTGGCAAAGTACTGTGAAAAGCAGTGTCGAAAACTGCAACTGCAAGTGCATCTGGTAATAGCCGTTGAAAAGCTTCAATCCCTAAAACATTAGCAGGATTATGCAAAGGAGCCAAAGTTGAAAGATTTTTAATCTCAGCCAAAACCTCAGGACTAATAACCGTAGAAGTTTTGAAAAATTCCCCACCTGCAACAACACGATGGCCAATTCCTGTGATTTCGCGGAATTCATGAATTAATTTAAAGTGAATTAATTCATCCATTAATAACAAAACAGCTTGACGATGGTCAACAATTTCTTGTTTTCTAACGTGTTCTTCATTGTTAAATTTAGTTGTTGAGATTGAGCCAGACAAACCAATACGTTCAAAAATTCCTTTAGCAATCACGGTTTCTTCCGGCATTTCGTAAAGTTGCCATTTTAATGACGAGGAGCCTGCATTGACAGCGAGCGTTTTTTCCATACTTACTCTCCTTAATGTATGCGTTTTATTCTTAAAATTATATCATATTTTATGTCTGATTTCATTTCTCCTCCCTCAAGGATTCCCAGAACTTATCATTTTATGTCATTTTAAAAATAAAAAAGATTTTGTTTTAGAACAAAATCTTTTAATTAATTATTTTTTAAGTGCTTCAACATCACGAGCAATTACAAGCTCTTCGTCAGTTGGAATCACAAAAACTTTTACGCGTGAATGAGGTGTTGAAATTTCTCCCTCGACGCCAAAGACATTTTTCTCAGGGTCAACTTCAATTCCAAACCAAGTCAATCCAGAAAGAATTGCTTCACGAACAGGAACCGAATTTTCACCAATACCAGCGGTGAAGACAAGAGCATCAGCCCCATTCAAAACGGCCAAATATTGACCAATAAATTTTTGAATTCGGTCAACATACATCTCGAATGCAAGTTTTGCATCAGTATCTGTATCTTTAGCAGCAATGATATCACGCATATCTGATGAAATACCAGATACACCATAGAGACCAGATTCTTTGTTCATCATATCAACAACATCTTGAGCATCTTTTAACTCAGAGTCATTTTCAATAAGGTATGGAAAAACAGAAGGGTCCATTTCACCTGTACGTGTTCCCATCATCACTCCAGCAAGTGGTGTGAATCCCATCGAAGTATCAATTGATTTCCCACCTTTTACTGCTGTCAGTGATGCGCCATTCCCGATATGAGCAGTGATAATTTTAGTTTCTTCAATTGGTTTTCCAAGTAATTTTGCAGCTTCTTGTGAAACATACATGTGTGAAGTTCCATGAGCCCCATATTTACGGACAGCATAATCTGTATAATATTTTTTAGGCAATGGATAACGGAATGCTTTTTCAGGCATCGTTGTATGGAAAGCTGTATCAAAAACTACTACTGAAGTTGCATCAGGCAGTAAGTTCAAAAAAGCTTCAATTCCTGCAGCATTTGCTGGATTATGCAAAGGAGCAAGAGCTGACAAATCTTTAACTTGTTGCAACACTTCTGGTGTAACAACTGTTGATTTTTGGAAAATTTCACCTCCAGCAACCACACGATGTCCTACACCTGTAATTTCAGTAAATTCCTCTACTATTTTCAATCGTTTTAAATCTTCAAGTAAAACTTCTACTGCTTCTGTATGATTTGGAATGTCAAAAACGCGTTCTTCTTTTTGCTCACCAAATTTGACGGTCACAATCGAATCTTTCAAACCAATTCGTTCGATTAATCCCTTGGCAAGAACTTTTTCTTCTGGCATTTCATACATTTGCCATTTCATAGATGATGAACCAGCGTTAACTGCTAATGTTTTGGTCATGTTTAATAAACCTTCCTTGAATTTGAAATACGGTTAAATTATAACACAATTACAATTCCTTTTGTGTTTTTCGGTCATGATTCACGAGCTTAATTCAAGATGTAGTTTTTAAAATAAAAAACGTTTTCAAATTCAATCATTTTCATACATTTTAACCAAAAAAATTACTGACAGAACCTGTCAGTAATTTCAATCTTATAATTTTACAATTTTTGTAAATTCTTCCATAAAGACTTCTAAACTTTCTCTGTCTGTCAGTGAAGACAAAGGGTGAGCAAAAGTTGCATGTGCAGCCGGCCCCTTTTTCAAAACATAAATCGCCTTAGCATCAGCATTAAAAAGTGATTTTGGTAAAGTGATGACAGCCATCACACTCCCATGTTTACTAATCCACTCCTTTAATAGAGGTCCTTGAGGACTTGTCAGTAAATCTTCTGGAGCTAGGAAAATGGCAAAAGAACCCTCTTTTAAATAATTAAATGATTGCTCAATCAAAAGATGATGAGCAAAAGTATGTCCGTCAGTAGTCGTAACTTCAAAATTCTTTGCAACTTCATCATCTGGATAAAAACCAATTGGTAAATCACTGACAACAACGTCAGCAGGTTCCATCAAACGCTTTTGTACTGCATCAATTTGCATGAACTCAGCCTGACTCCCCATAATTTCAGCCATTGAAGCAGACAAATCTAAAAGTAAATCATCAACTTCAAAGCCTACATAATCAACCTTTTT
The DNA here is from genome assembly GCF_020218185.2 of Lactococcus sp. SK2-659. Taxonomy (NCBI): domain Bacteria; kingdom Bacillati; phylum Bacillota; class Bacilli; order Lactobacillales; family Streptococcaceae; genus Lactococcus; species Lactococcus sp. SK2-659. The sequence goes on along the minus strand of NZ_JAIWQZ020000003.1, from coordinate 117,883 downwards.
ATTAAGATTAACCAAAAGCGTTTCAGCAAGATTACCCATACCAGACCCAAATTCAATTAAACGAAGTTCAGAATTTTTATTAAGATGTTCAATAATGAAATTAAAAATTAAACCAATTGCATCTGGAGTCATTGCATGATTGGGCTGAAGTGGTGCGACTTGTGACCCTTTCAACAAAACAAATTGAAAAAGTTTTTGCCACTCCTTATTTGATAAATTTAACTGACGAAGTTTGTCATTATTTACTGACAATTCAACAATTCCTTGGTCAGTATCATCTAAAAAAGCAGCATTTTGTTCTACAAAAGCATCATAAAAATCTGTATCCAATTTCTCAGATAGTAACATAATATTTGCAACAACTAGCTCAAAACCTTGAGCCACTTTTTCCATATCCATGTTTTTTCTCCATTTCTACAAAATCAAAATAAAACTGCCAAACTTTGACAGTTTTATTCATTGCTTGATTATTAATCAATCAATCATTTATTTTTTTCTTTTTCGACTGTCCAACTTTTCCAATTCCATCCAAGCTCTGACCGTTACGACAAGCATCGCCACAATACCGATAATTTCTAAAAGTAATGACCGATGACTTACCGCCTGTGCCACAGCAAAAGCAAGAACTAGAACTCCAACACCAGCAAAGAAGAAAATGTCCATACTCCGCCGAACGTCTTTGGGCATCATGAAAATATACGCAAAGGCAACTAAAATCAACAAGATAATATAGAACATTTTTCTCCTTTCCAAGTTATGACAAGAACTAACGAAAAATTAATTTATTCATCATCAAACTTTCAATAATTGAAAATCAAGTTTCTCTATTTGATTAAACTCATTTTTTCTTCTTAGTTGATTTTTCACGCATTGCTTTATCCAAAATTTGTTTACGCAAGCGGATTGATTCTGGAGTTACTTCCAAGTAATCATCATCTCCAAGGAATTCCAAAGATTCTTCAAGTGAAAGAATTTTTGGTGTGTTCAAAACAGATGTAGAGTCTTTATTTGAAGAACGAACGTTTGTTTGTTGTTTCATTTTAGTGATATTTACAGTCAAATCATTATCACGACTGTGTTCACCAACAATCATCCCACCATAAACTTCAGTACCTGCATCAACAAAAAGTTGTCCACGTTCTTGAACGTAACCCATTGCGTAAGAAGTAACTTGACCTGAATCCATAGAAATCAAAGAACCACGGTGACGTCCACCGATTTCTCCCTTAACAGCTGGAAGATATTGGTCGAAAGTATGGTTCATGATTCCGTATCCACGAGTCATTGACATGAATTCTGTTGTGAATCCAATCAAACCACGTGCAGGAACAAGGAAAATCAAACGCGCTTGACCGTTACCAGTGATTTGCATATCAAGCATATCACCTTTACGTTCAGAGAGGGCTTGGATGATTGAACCTTGGTATTCTTCAGGAGTGTCGATTTGAACACGTTCAAATGGTTCGCAAGCAACACCATCAATTTCTTTGATGATAACTTCAGGACGTGAAACTTGAAGTTCATATCCTTCACGGCGCATTGTTTCAATAAGAATTGACAAGTGCAATTCACCACGACCAGAAACAACCCATTTATCAGGAGATTCAGTGTTTTCAACACGAAGTGAAACGTCAGTTTGCAATTCAGAAACCAAACGTTCTTCAACTTTACGTGATGTTACCCATTTTCCTTCGCGACCAGCGAAAGGTGAGTTGTTAGCAAGGAAAGTCATTTGCAAAGTAGGTTCATCAATGTGCAAGATTGGCAATGGTTCAACGTGGTCTGAAGGTGTAACAGTTTCCCCAACGAAGATATCTTCCATACCAGACAAAGCAATCAAATCACCAGCTTTTGCTTCTTGGATTTCTTGACGGTCAAGACCGAAGAAACCAAAAAGTTTAGTAACGCGGAAGTTTTTAGTCGAACCATCAAGTTTAGACAAAGTAACGCTGTCCCCAACTTTGATTGTTCCACGGAAAACACGTCCAATACCAATACGTCCAACATAGTCATTGTAGTCCAAAAGTGAAACTTGGAATTGCAAAGGTTCATCAGAGTTATCAACTGGGCCAGGGATATGGTCGATGATTGTATCAAAAATATTTGCCATTGTGTGTTCTTGATCAGCTGGATTATCAGACATTGATGAAGAACCATTGATTGCTGAAGCATAAACAACTGGGAAATCCAATTGTTCGTCATCAGCACCAAGTTCGATGAAAAGCTCAAGAACTTCATCAACAACTTCAGCTGGACGAGCAGATGGTTTGTCAATCTTATTAACAACAACGATTGGAGTCAAGTTTTGTTCCAAAGCTTTTTTCAAAACAAAACGTGTTTGAGGCATTGTTCCTTCATAAGCATCGACAACGAGGACAACTCCATCAACCATTTTCATAATACGTTCAACTTCTCCACCGAAGTCCGCGTGACCTGGTGTGTCCAAGATGTTGATACGAGTTCCGTTATATTCAACTGCTGTATTTTTGGCAAGGATAGTAATCCCACGTTCTTGCTCAAGTGCATTTGAGTCCATCGCACGTTCAGCTAATTCTTTACGAGCATCCAACGTTTGAGATTGTTTTAAGAGTTCGTCAACCAATGTAGTTTTACCATGGTCAACGTGGGCAATAATAGCGACGTTTCTAATATCTTCGCGTAATTTAGTCAATTTTATCATACCTTACTTTCGTATATATCTAACCCATTATAGCACACTTTTCTAAAAGCTGTAAATGCACACGTTTACAAGCCTAACAAAGATTTTTTTACTTCCAAAATGAAAACCCCAAAGAAAAATTTCTAAGGAGTTCTTTATTTTTTTATAATTAATAAAATCAGCAAAAATGATTATGTTGTTAACATTCTTTTATTCTTAAACTGTAGAGAAATAGTAAAAGAAAAGCAACTAAACCCAATAGAACAGCAATAATATATCCAGCTCCATAAAAGGTTAAAAAGATAGAAAGTTCAGCCCCAAAAGTATTCTCAGATAAACGATGATTAAAAATAATCATAGACGGAAAAGCTATAACTAAGAAACTAATGTAAAAAATAAGACTAGCAAAAGAAAAATAGACACTAAAATTTATTTTCCTATAAATGAGAAAAAGTGATATAAGCAACACCAATCCCAAAATGAAACTATAAAAAGGGACTTGATGAAAAAGAAAATAAAAGAAATTTTCTCGACTTTTTTTATAGTCAAAATTCGTATTCAATTTAGCCTGATTTACCGTTGCAGGAAGAAACATGGTTCCTATCCAAATGATGAATGCAAGAAATACTTGCCAAATTTTTATTTTTCTTACCCACATTTTAATCTCCCTTTTTATAGGCATCAATACAAACCAAAACATTAAAAATTAAAAACAAAGCGAAACTGATAAAATATCCAAAACTATAATCTCCTAGCACCATCAGTCCTCTTTGTATTCCACCAATCAAAAATTGTCTAAATGCGAGACCACCATAAGCTCCAAATATAGCAATTGTGATTAAAAGCGGAATGACTTTTTTATATCTTACATACCGCTCATTTATTGTAAAATAATTAACCAATAGTACAATCAAAACAACGAAATAGAGCCGCAAACCATATTTAACAACATATTGAAAGCCCAAAAGTTGAGTATTCTCAAAGTGATTATTAGTCGCTGGAAAAAAAGGAAGAAAGAAGCTGAGCAACCCTAAAATAAATGTAAATACTATATATTTTTTCATATCTATCTCCTAACTAAATTAATAAGAAAATACTAAATTATTAAGGGTTACTGACCATTTAGAATGAGTTCCTCTTTTTAAATTAACTGTATAACCTACTTCCCCTCTTGAACCAGGAGTATTCGAAACAGCTGTATAACCTGTTGATACACTCCAAGACGCTGAGGTGCCTTTTCCCCATGTATGGTCTTGCGACGGATGATATTTTTGTTGTACTCTTATACTAGATGAGGTTACCTGAATTGACGAATCAGCAATCGTGTAGCCGCCCGTAACTTTATAAATATTCAACTTATTATCATTATGTGAACCCGTTACTGTCCAGTAAATTTCTTCTTTAATCTTTACGCCATATGTTGAATCCCATTTAGATGTTGTTGAAGTATCATAAGTTGTAGCAGATACCTTAGTGCCAAAAAAATTCCCCAATATGTTTATAGCCAAATTATTATCTGAACTTGCTTTATCATTACTAATAACTTGAGCTTGAGATAAATCAGCAGTATAAGTTGTCACTCCTTTTGTATTGTCTCCACTATCAGTAGTTACTTGACTATCCACCGTTACAGGCGCTGTCAAATTACCACCACTTGTACTCTCTAGCTTCACGGCTCCCTTCACAACATATTTAACTTGCTTTTTCGTATTCATAATAATTTTATCTGCCTTTTTAGGTATATTCAAATTAACTTTTCCATTTTTAGACACATCAACATTAGGTGCTAATGCACCATCTGCTTTTACAGCAAATCCAGTTGCAAATAATACACTGACAACAAGTGTGCCAATAATAATTTTTTTCGCATTCATAACTAAATCCTCTTTTCTTAGTCTGTAAGTTACTAATCTAAGAGCTAGTCTTTAAATTATAACTTACTTGATGTTATATTTTTAATTAAAAAATTACCCACTTTCTTTTTGCACGATATATCTTTGAGTTGATATTGAACTTTATTAATTTTCCATTGGTCCTCCCTCTCTTTCAAGATTTATTTCTATCATTATTCATACTTTAATCGTAAGCCTTTTTATTTTCGTTTACAATATTTTTTTGCACAATTTCATCATTTTTGTGACGAAATCAATTTTTTTGTGATGAAATTGATATTTTCATTGTAAAAAGTAAAAATCCCCCCAATATATTACCTCATCTAGACAATTCAACAACCTCATCCGCCATTTCCCAAATCACAGGATTATGCGTAGCAATAATAATAATCCGATTTTTATTTTTCAGACTCAAAAGTAATTTCATCACTTCTTCACTATTCTCAGAATCTAGTGCTGCTGTTGGCTCATCTGCCAAAATAACCGGTGAATCCTTCAAAATCGCTTTAGCAAGTGCCACACGCTGTGCCTCACCACCTGACAATTCATAAATTTTTTGATTGAGTTTTAAATAGGCTACATTAACTTGTGCCAAAGTTTCAAGCTTTTTTTCTTGTTTAGTTTTCTTGGATAACTTTTGATTAATCAATCCCAAATCCAAATTTTTATCAATCGTTTCATTTTCAATCAATCCAAAATTTTGAAAAAGATAAGACAAATCATTTAGAAAATAGGAATGTTTCTTGATTTTTGATAATTCTTTTCCCTCATAAAGAATACTTCCCTCGTAGGATTCAAGTTTAGCAATCATATTCAGTAAGGTTGTTTTACCAGAACCTGATTGACCGATAATGGCATAAACTTTCCCAGCTTCAAAGGTTAATTTAAAGTTATCAAAAACCTTTCTATGTAAAAATTCTTTAGTAATATTAGTTAATTCAAACATCTATTCTCCTTTCAAACTATTTATTTGTCCATTTTCAAAATTTTTCATTTGAACAAGTAGGATAATGAGCGAAATAAACCACAAAGCACTTACAACAAAAAGAGAATATAAAAACTCATTGCTGATTATTGTCAATGTTGGTAATAAAATCAAAAGTAATCCTAACTCTACAAAAATGAACCGACGATGAATTCTCAAGTTGGGCATTCCAGAAATAAATTTTATTACAATTGTTCTTCTGAAATGAGTAAAGTAAAGGACATGCAGTAAAATATAGAAAAAACTAATGACAATAATCGTTATAATGGCTGACATGATTGCCATATTTAAACTCTCTTTTACAAGATTTGTCTGTGCTTCATACTGTCCATAGGCATTAACTAAATAATGAACCTTATCGTATAATCCCAACTTTTTCAGCCTATTAATCGTTTGTTCTTTACCTTTCACAAAGAAATAATCATTATCCCCTGCCCACGATAGACCAGTTTCTTCTCCTGATGATTTCGGTGTTATCACAATAATAATTGGGTCAGAGATTTCTTGCTGCGTTGTCATTTTCTCATAAGCGACATTATAAATAAAACGTTTTTCACCATTTGGTACTTCTTCAACGTATTTTGCCTTCATCTTAGTCTCTTTTTTACCGTTTTGTGTGGTTTCCGTCAATGATTTATTATATTTAGTGATAAGTTTTTGACGGTTTTTCATTTGATTTTTCGGTATCAAAAGAGCGTATTCTCCAAGTTTAAGATTAGAAAAGTCTTCTTTAGTCTTGATATGTTGTGCTTTCAGATAACTTGGTGTAACGAAAAGTTGGTCTTGGCTACTTTCTTCTGGTCCAGCAAATAAATCATGTCTAACGAATATCGCATCATCTTTCGTTACTTCAATATTATAAAAGTTCCACCATGATTTTGCTTCTTGATTACTCACTTGCAAATTAATAGAGGCATAGGGAAACGTATAATAATCTTTTTCTTCTTTCCATTTATCTAAGTCGGCTTCCTGTTTTTTTAATTCAATTTGATTATAGTGAATTCCTGATAGACTTGTGACAAGGACAAGACTCACAGCAAATTGCATCAAAACCACAAGAACCATCAACGCTATTGTCGGTAGTTTCCCTTTGATAAGTGAATTAAGCTGACTCCGAGAGAGGATAATCATGATTATTGCACTTACTAAGCATGACAATAGCACAAATATCAGAGAAGAAAAGAAGATAGAAAATAAAGCAAAAATATGAAGTGACAAGTTGCTTAGACCAGTTATGAGCAAGTAACTAGAAGTCCCTATCATAGCAATAATCGTCAAAATTGAGATAAACTTTATATCACAAATACTATCTGAAAATACAGTATTCAACAAGGTCTTTCCAGACAAAAGCTCTATTCCTGATTTTCGTAACTCTGAGATTCTTACAAAAATAGCTAAGCCGACAAAAGCCAGAAAGATACTTATCAATAAGGTTACAGCCTGTGGATTACCATAGATATTATAGTACTCCCCAATGAGTGACATAGTGGGAAAATAAGATGCCGTTACATGAAATTTTTGATTTAAATATTGACTTAATTCCTCGGCACTTCCATGCCCTTTTAGAATATTGTAAGTTGCACCCATACCCAATAAGTCATTGTTTGCCCGATTCGCTTTTGGAAATAAAATCATATTACTTGCAAGTTTCCCTGTCCCAAAAGTTATATAAGTTGGCTTGAAGTCTTCAGAGCCGGCAGGTGTGACAATATCCATAACGATAAAGACATTATGTTTTCTTGCATAATCGTCTATTTCTTTGACGACTTCTTGAGGGCTAGGAATGGTTTCTGGGTTTTGATTCTCATTATTTGCAATAAGAACAGCCTTTGGCAATCTTTCTGAAATGATTTGCTGATCTTTTCCTTTTATGTTGATAATATAAAAGACTGTGACTAGTGCAATGGTCACAGTCAAAAAAATATACTTTATTTTTTTCATTTCACTCACCAATGTTTGGTTTGAACTGTATTATTACCATGGAAGAAAATCACTCTTTCTCCCCAGCGAGTATTTAACCAGGCATAAGCTTGTTGATTGGCATAAGCTCCCGCTAAAGCCCCTCCATAGCGGTGTACATATACTACTTCAGCCCAATGATTTCCATAGTTGTTCCAGTAGGCCGCATAAGCTCCCATACCATACTTTTTGTCATTTGTTGAACCTTGAGAATAAGTTGAACGATTAACAGCGAATACAGGACTGACTTGAAGGAATGTTCCACCGAGAGTCGCAAGGATAAGTGTTGAAACAAGTAATTTTTTAGTTTTCATTTTTCTACTTCCTTTCTAAAGATTTCTAATCTTTTGTAGAACTTTTTTAAAATTCTACTGCAACAAAATTTTTTGTCCCTCCTTCCTCACTTTGATTATGTATGAGCTTTTAGTTGATTGCATTTGTTTAATAGTTTTAAATCAATATTAAATCTTATATTTCGATTGTAAACCTTTTCATTTTTGCATACAATCTTTTTTTGCATAATTTCATTATTTTTGTGACGAAATTGAGTTTTCTGTGATGAAATTGCGTTTTTATCAGGAAAAAACAAAAATCACCCTAAAAAAGAGTGATTATTTTATTCGTTTTGATTGTTTTTTGAGTTCCTTTAACTCTTTTTTGCAAACCGCCGGTGCTTTGACTTTTTTCAAGCTTTGTTCGAAACATAGCGTCAACCCGTCTTTTTCAATTCGACGAATTTTATTTGTATCAACGAGTAAACCGCGCCCAAGTGCAAGTAAATTGGGAATTTTCTTTTTTACATCAGAAATCGTACCACGAACTAAACATTCATTATCTTTTGTGATGGCTCTAAGATAATTTCGATGTGTTTTGTCCGCTTCAATATATAAAAGAGAATCTATCGAAATTGGATAACCACTGATTTCGACAATATTTAGCTCATTTGTAAAACAGTAGAGCAACACTTTCTTAATCATTTCTCTAACTTCAGTATCAGAGTCACTGGCCACAGTCATTTGAGTCCATAACGGAGAGGTAGTAAAGTTCAATAATTCTTTTTTTAAGTCAGGATTATCAGTATAGATAAGAAAAAATGCCTTACTTTCTAACTTCTGTATTTTTTTCAGTATTTCGAACTCTTCTTTTTGTGCAATTTTTATAAAACAAGTCTTAACTTCATTAAGGTAAATTTGAAGAAATTTATAGACATGCTGATGATTATAGAATACCATTGTTGCATCGATCTCGTCTTTTATCCCAAGTTCTTTTTCATTTTCAAGAACAAATCGCTCCAAGCGATTTACTGCATAAAAGTCCGCATCAATCAAAATTCTATTCATTTTTTACCCTCAACAAGTAAATTTTAACTACAATCTTATTCCAAAAGCATCATTACCATTAAATATCTTTTTAGTTACGTTTTCAAATTATATTGTATTATACCATTTTATAAGCAAATTCTGCGCTATTCACTCTCTTTTACATATAGCTTGGACTTGAAAGCCTTTATCAAATACGGTAAAATGTAGTAATGAAAACTCTCTATGACGTGCAAGAAATGCTGAAAAAATATGGATACATCAATCTTTTTCCAGATCGTTTGGATGCGATTGCTTTTATGCAAATTGAATTAGGAAAAATGCTTGAATCAGGAATATTTCAAAAAAGCGACCATGACTATTTGACTGCTCGCTTGATTTTGGCACGTGAAGAGAGAATTGAAAAGAAAAAATCTACGACCAATAAAAAATGATTCTTTTTTTATTGTCAGATTGGAGAAAAAAACATGACTGCAAGTAAAATTATCGGTATCGACCTTGGTGGAACTTCAATTAAATTTGGAATTTTGACACTCGATGGTGAGGTTCAAGATAAATGGTCTATTCCGACAAATATTTTAGAAGATGGAAAACATATCGTCCCTGATATTATTGAATCAATCAACCACCGTTTAAGCCTTTATAACTTGGACAAATCTGAATTTCTTGGAATTGGAATGGGAACACCGGGTTCAGTAAATATTTCTGAAAGTACCGTAAAAGCTGCTTTTAACTTAAACTGGGCAGATACTCAAGAAGTAGGTAAACCAATCTCTGAAGGTGTTGGCCTTCCATTCATTTTGGATAACGATGCTAACGTTGCTGCTCTTGGTGAACGTTGGGTAGGGGCAGGTGAAAATAATCCAGATGTTGTTTTCATTACTCTTGGAACTGGTGTTGGTGGCGGAATTATCGCTTCAGGTGAGCTTGTTCATGGTGTTGCCGGAGCTGGTGGCGAAATTGGCCACATTTGTGTTGACCCTGATGGTTTTGAATGTACTTGTGGAAATCGCGGTTGCTTGGAAACAGTAACTTCTGCAACAGGTATCGTTCGTTTAGCTCGTAAATTTGCTGAAGAATATGAAGGTGATTCTACTATTAAAGCAGCAATTGATAATGGTGATGAGGTGACTTCCAAAGATATCTTCTTTGCAGCTCAAGAAGGAGATCACTTCAGCTTATCCGTTGTTGATAAATTTGCTTATTATCTCGGTTTTGCTTGTGCAAACCTTGGTTCTACTTTGAACCCTGCTTCAATCGTCATCGGTGGTGGTGTTTCTGCTGCTGGAGAATTCTTACGTGAAAAAGTTGAAAAATATTTCACTAAATATGCCTTTTCAACTGTTCGTAACTCAAGTAAAATCAAACTTGCTGTCCTTGGAAATGACGCTGGAATTATCGGTGCCGCAAGTCTTGCTCTTAAATTTAAAGGAGAATAATTTTGGTTATTATTATCATTGATATCATTCTTGTTTTAGTAATTATCGGAATGTTTGTCTATCCTCGTTGGAATCTTCGTCGTAATGCTAAACTTGTTGAAGAAGCTGAGTTTGCTCGTTTAATGCCTACTTCTCAATTAATTGATATTCGTGAAGCAAAAGATTTTCGTATTAAACATATTCTTGGTGCACGTAATCTTCCTGCTGGACAAATTGACCAAAGTTTAAATGCCTTAAGTAAACATAAACCTGTACTCATTTATGAAAATGGTCGTCCTGTTGGCGGAGCAAAAGTTGCTAAAAAACTAAAAAAAGCTGGCATTCCTGAAGTTTATATCCTTAAAAGTGGTTTGAATTCTTGGAATGGTAAAACTAAATCTGGTATCTAATTACTAATCGTCTTATTAGTAAATTTCAAATAAAAAACTCTCTATCATTAACTGACAGAGAGTTTTTTATTTATAAAGTAATTAACCTACTTCAGCTTCAATCATCCAAAGTGTTTTTTCAATATCTCCAAGAGCAGTCGTATATAAGTCAACTGTCACATCATCACCATCATCACCAGCAATTTTAATGCCATCTTTGAAGAGTTGAGTCAAATATTTGTAAGCAACAATCAATTCTTTTACACGTTCTGAATTAGATTTTCCCCAAACGGCGGGAGTCATTTCAATTTTAGAATTTTTATCAAATTCTGCTAAAGTTGAAACTGGAGAACCACCAATAGTGATTAGACGTTCTGCAAATTCGTCCAAATGTTCATCCAATTGATCTTTTAATTCATCCATTTTTGGGTGTAGGTAAAGAAAACCTGGACCACGCAAATACCAGTGGATTTGATGAACAAGTGCTGATGCTTTTGATAAATCAGCAACTGTTTGATTTAAAACTTCTTGTGTGTGTTCATTTGACATAACTAACCTCCATTTTTTAAATATTAAATGTCATAAAGAGACTTAATATTAACTTTTCTATAAATATATTATAAACCAATGAGATTTTTTTCTCAAATGATTTACTTATTTTCTTTTTTCGCTATATTTAAAGTTACAATTCTTCATTTATTTCGTATAGATTAGTATGGACATTTTATTTATATTTGTAATTGGAAGTATTTTTGGCTCATTTTTTGGCTTAATAGTTGACCGTATTCCACTAAGAAAATCGATTATTTTTGGACGCTCACATTGTGATTCTTGTCAGCAACTTTTAGCCTATCGTGATCTAATTCCTATTTTTTCTCAAATATGTTCTGGCTCACATTGCCGTTATTGTAAAAGTAAAATTCCATATTTATATGTTTTTTTGGAGTTCTCATCAGCTTTAATTTTTGTTTTAGCTTGGGTAAATTATCTTAAACCTAGTCAATTTTTACTGATTATTCTTTCACTAATTTTATCTGCTTTTGATTATCGTCAGCACAGTTTTCCTTTTGTTATCTGGTTTATTTTTGCACTCAGTTTTATTTTAATATTTCCTCTTTCTCCCCTTTTCTATTTTTGGCTTATTTTAGCCGTCTTAGCTGAAAAATTCAATTTAAGAGTTGGCAGCGGTGATTTTTTATGGTTTTTTACCGCTTCATTTTCTCTAACTTTCTTAAACGAAATGCTGCTCCTTCAAATTGCTTGTTCACTTGGTACCATTTATTATCTAATCACAAAAAAGCGAGCTGAAATTGCCTTCATCCCGTTTCTAACTATTGCATATCTAATGTTGCTTTTGGGACACCAAATTCTGTCACCGTAACCCCTAAAAGCCTTACTCCTAAACTTTCATCATATTCAAGTTCTTCAAATATCTCTTGTGCTACTTCTGCAATTTCTTCTGGACTTTCTAACTTTTCTGCTAAAGATTTTCTTTTTGTCAATGTTGTAAAATCAGAATATCTCAATTTTAAAATGACAATACTTCCTTTTAATTGATGACTCTTTAATGAGTCGGAAACTTTACCAGAAATTTTACTCAACTCTGCTTTAATATCATCCGGAAGATATAATAGTTTACCATAAGTTCGTTCTTTTCCAACTGACTTTCGCTCACGGTAATTTTTGACTTTCGAGTTATGTATTCCATTGGCCTTTTGATAAAGCTCCCAACCATAAACTCCGAATCTTTCAGCTAAATCAACTGGGTCTGCTTTTTGTAAATCTCCCCCATTAAAGAAACCTAGTGCGTGCAATTTAGGAACTGTCGCTTTTCCAACACCATGAAATTTTTCCACCGGTAATTTTGCTAAAAATTCTAATGCTTCTTCTGGCATAATTAAGGTTAAGCCATGGGGCTTTTCATAATCAGATGCAATTTTCGCTAAAAATTTATTATAAGAAACTCCTGCAGAACAGGTTAAACCTAACTCAACAAATATATCATGCTGAATCAACTTAGCAATTTTAATTGCTGATTGAGCACCGATTTTATTTTCTGTTACATCTAAATAGGCCTCATCAATTGAAGCTGCTTCAATATCATCAGTGTAACGTTTAAAGATTTCACGAACTTGTTTACTTACTTTTGTGTATTTTTCATAGTTTCCTGAAATAAAAATAGCTTGTGGGCAAAGATCATAAGCTTCTTTAGCACTCATTGCCGAATGTATTCCAAAAGCACGCGCTTCATAAGAACAAGTTGAAACCACGCCACGTCCACCTGTCTGTAATGGATTTCTGGCAATAACAACCGGCTTACCTTTTAAACTCGGATTATCACGCACTTCAACAGAAGCAAAAAAGGCATCCATATCAATATGAATGATTTTTCGCGAAGTGTCATTGATGAGTGGGAAAGTTAACATATTGCTATTATACAAGAATTAGTTTTCAGACTCAATAGATTGATTACAAAAAAACTCTTAACAAGTAAGAGTTTTAATTTATAAATCAATAATTTGATAATCATAGCCCTGCGACTTCAAAATTGTAAAACAAGCATCCATCGCAAAGAAAATAGTTTTGGTATTATCATTAGGATGAAAAGTTTGAATTTGATAGTCATCTAGCATTTGTTGGTCAAAATAAATATGCATATTATCATAATGTTTACCAACAAGTCCAAAAAGAGAAACAATTCCGGAGTTTAATCCAAGCATATCTTCTAGTCGTTCTTCCGAGACAAAGTGAAGTCTCTTCACTCCAATAATTTCTCCCAAGCGATTCATATCAACCTGTTTAGCATCATCCATAATTATCATATAGAACTGGGTAGACTTTTTATTGGCTAAGATTAAAGTTTTGGAACGACAACCTTCATAATCTTTAATGTAGTTATCCGACTCCTCAGTTGAATGACTTGCTGGATGTTCTACTATATTATAAGGAATTTCAAGATCAGCTAATAATTCCTTAACTTCTGAAAAAGTTCTCATCAATTCTCTCCTTTATTCACTTTTAGAAAAATACCGATAAAATTAATTTATATAAGACAACTTATTTTTATATTTTGTTTAGTAGCCTAGTAATCCCCGAAGATCTAAAGCTGTTCCTGATTTTGCGCCACAAATCAAGACCAGAATTGCTAAAACTCCTAGTAAGGCCACAATGAACATTCCTGCCCATTCCTTGACTGATATTGCTTGTCGACTTTCTTTTTTCGCTTTAATAAATAAAATGAAACCAATCGTATAAAGAATCATCGCCAACCAAACATATTGCCAACCTGAAAGATAAAGGGCCAGAGCTTGAAAAGCAAAGGTGAAAAATCCTATTAATATATTTTTAATTGAACCTTCTTTAATCCCAATTTTAAGAAGATAAGCTCCAACCAAAGCATAACAAATCATAATTACAGCTGTTGCCATATAAATAAAGACATTATAAGCATTGGCTACAAAATATGTAATGATAATAAAGATTTGAATCATCAGCTGAGTAATAAGCAAAGAATTACTTGGCGCATGATATTTATTCAGCTTACCAAACCAACTTGGCAATAGTTTTTGCTCTGCCAATTGTTGTGTCGCCTCAACTGGTAACATTGTCCACGAAAGCCAAGCTCCTAATAAGGAAATCATTAGTCCAATTGCCATCAGACTTCCGCCCCAGCCACCGACCATCTCGTTAAGAATATAAACTAAGCCTGGTGCTTTAACATTTGCCAAACTTGCCTGGTCCATATAACCATAAGGAAGTAATGATAAAAGGACATAAATGACAAGCAAAACTGCTAGACCAATAATTGTCGCTTTAGCTGTATCCGATTTTTTCTTTGCCCGATTTCCCATCATCGCTGCGCCTTCAATCCCAACAAATACCCAGACCATGACCATCAGCGAGCCTTTAATTTGATCAAGGAGTCCACCAGCAGTCATCGCATGCCAAACTAGGCTTTTGACTGACCCATCCGCAGCTAGATTGCTTGTGAAAGTTTGCCAAAAATGTTGAGTGAATACATCAGCTTTAAATAGGATAATCCCTGTGATTGAAAATACAACTAAAGGAATGAGCTTTGCAATCATAACAACCGCATTTACAAGGGCGGCAGTTTCTACTCCTCGGTCAACTAGAAACATTAATATCCATGAGATTATTGAAACAATAATTACTGATAAAACAGTCAACGAACCATTGGAATTAGCAAATTTGCCAGGGAAGAAATAGTCAGCAGATGTCATCATTAAAACTGCAAAACCAATTGTTCCAGTCCAAGCTGAAATCCAGTAACCCCATCCTGATAGAAAACCGATAAAGTCTCCAAACCCTTCTCGAGCATAGTCGGAGACTCCGGAAAGTTTGGGTCTAATTGTAATCAGTCGATTAAAACTCAAGACAAGCATGAAAATCCCAAAACCAATAAAGAGCCATGAAATCATGACTCCACCGGGTGTTGAACCATTGGCGAGGTCATTAGCAAGATTGAAGACTCCACCTCCAATTGCTCCAGAAATAATAATTGCTAATAGTGCAAAAAGGCTAATCCCTTTTGTTTTCTTGTTTTCCATTTACTCACTTTCTACTATTTAATCATAAATTTCCTATAATTAAATTTGTATAATATCATTTATAAATATAAAAGAGTCTCTTGAATATAGAGACTATTTTATATTCTTCAATTATAATTATACTATCAGTTCTTTATTATACACTTTTTATACACTTTAGTAAAACAGAAATGTATTTTATAAAGAATATATCAAACCTGATATTCTCTCAAAAATTCAGATAAGAGTTTAAGGCCTTGACGTAAGGTTGTTTCATCTGTACAATACCCAATCCTACCATAGCCTGGTAAATCAAAACGGTTTCCAGGAATAATTAGGACACCCTTTTCACGAAGAAGTTGGATTGCAAAATCTTCAGTTTTTGTTGGATCAAGTTCTTCAAATTTAACAAAACTTACAGAGACTGCATTGGGATAAACCATTGAGACTAAAGGTTCATTTTCCACCCATTCTTTCAAAATTGATAAATTACCTTTGACAATTTTACGAGCGCGTTCAAGTACTTTATCTTTATGTTTCAATACTAAAGCCGCTACGGCGTCATCAAATACCCCGGTACAAATCAAGGTATAATCCCGGATTTTTCTAAATTCATTACAAAGGTCACGGTCTTGAGTGGCTACCCAACCCACACGAATTCCTGGTACAGAATAAGTTTTAGAAATAGAGTTAGTTGATATTCCTTTTTCATATAAATCAGCAATAGGTGAATAAGGCGTTTCTTCATCCAGTGGAAGATAAACTTCATCACAAAGAATATAAGCATCAACACTGCGTGCAATTTCAACCACTTCTGACAAAAATTTAGGACTCATGATTGCTCCGGTTGGTTGGGCCGCATTGTTTAAACAAATAAGTTTTGTATTACTTTTTACTAAACGACGTAATTCTTCAATTTGTGGCAACCAATTATTTTCTTCTTTGATATGCCAATAATCAACTTGGGCACCTAATGTTTTAGGCCAATCATACAGTTGTTGATAAGAAGGATATTGAGCAATCACATGATCACCTTGACCAATTAATCCTAAAATTGTAAGGAAATTTGCTCCGGTAGCTCCATTTGTAGATAAAATATTATCCTCTGGCACTCTTTTATAAAGTTTTGCCACTTCTGATTTAAAAGCTGGTGAACCCTCAATCCAACCATAACTGAATTTTTCTTTCATCATCTGTAACATAAAAGCTTCGCCATTATCTTCTTCGAAGGCCAAAACTTCTTCCAAAGATAACGAATCAATGGTTGACTGAGCAATATCAATCGTTGCAGATTTTTCCCAAACATTGAGCCAGTCTTCACAACCAAATTGTACAAGTTCCATAAGTTTTATTTGCAAATTTAAATATTTTTTTAAGAAAAAATCATTTAAATTTGTCTTCCTCTCTTTATTTTTTTACTGACAGATTTAGTAATCATTTTACCTTAATATTTATCGCTGATACTTACATCTTGTCAGTAACTTTATCAATATAAATCGTTTACATGTTAATTGTACAATAATTATTGATAAAATATCGGAAAGTTTATCGATTTTTAGACTACATTTATAAAAAAATGCTACATCAAAAATGTAGCATTTTTATCTTTAAGGAATAATCTTTGTTCCTGAATCATTGTTGAGGAAGTCTTCAAGATTTTCCAAAGAAGTAATTGTTGCAGGACGCCCTGTACGAGCAACAAATTCCATTGCTGCTTCGACTTTCGGAAGCATTGAACCTGCAGCAAATTGACCTTCTTCAATATAAGCTTTCATTTCTGCCATTGTTACTGTTTCTAGTTTTTTCTGATTAGGTTTATTGAAATTAACAAAAACATTATCTACCGCAGTCAAAATCAAAAGATTATCTGCTTCAACAAGTTCAGCTACTTTCGCTGCTGAAAAGTCTTTATCAATAACAGCTTCAACCCCTTCATAACCATCCTTAGTTTCAATGACAGGAATTCCACCACCACCAGATACAGTCACCAAAACACTTGATGAGATTAGTGGCTTAATCGCTTCGGCTTCAACGATACGTGTTGGTTTAGGACTTGGAACTACTCTTCGATAGCCGCGGCCAGAATCTTCAACAAATACCCAGTCGGGGTATTGAGCTTTCATTTCTGCCAATCCTTTTTCGTCGTAGAATGGACCAATTGGTTTAGTAGGTTTTTCAAAAGCTTGGTCATCTTTATCAACAACTGTACGAGTCACTACAGAGATGACTGGAACACGTTCCATATTATTTTTTATCAAAGCTCTTGTAAATGCTTGCCCCATCCAGAAACCAATTTGTCCTTGAGTCATTGCAACAGCTGTATCAATTGGCATAGCTGGATTTTTAGGACTATCCGCTGCTAATTGTTGCAATAAAAGATTTCCGACTTGTGGTCCGTTACCATGAGTGACAACCATTTCCACATCATTATTTCTAATAAGAGGAATTAATTGTTCTGCTGTTGTTTCAAGTGCTTTTTCTTGCGCTTTTGCTGTTGGGTCATCTGTTAAAATAGCGTTACCACCTAGGGCTACGACCATACGTCTTACCATGAAATTATTTCTCCTCTATCTTTTTTCTTATTTAAGGAACAATTCTTGTTCCACTACCAGATTTGACAAAATTTTCAACATTGTCAAGGCTAGTAATTGTAGCAGTCTTACCTGTTCGTTCAACAAAACTGACAGCTGCTTCGACTTTTGGTCCCATTGAACCTTTTGCAAAACGTTCTTCGTCAACATATTTGCGCATTTCAGAAACTTTGACTGTTTCCAAATGAACTTGGTTTTCTTTCCCATAGTTCAAATATACGTCACCACCGCTTGTTAAAATCAAAAGCTCGTCTGCTCCAACCATTTCAGCCAGTTTAGCTGCAGAGAAATCTTTATCAATTACGGCTTCAACACCTTTATAACCATTACCATCTTTAATGACGGGAATTCCACCACCGCCAGAAGCAATCAATAGACTACCAGATTCTAAGATTGGTCCAAAAGCTTTGGCTTCAATAATTTCAAGTGGTTTAGGACTTGGAACAACTCGGCGATATCCGCGACCAGCGTCTTCCATTAATTCCCAATCAGGAAATTGCTTTTTAATTTCTGGCAATTGTTCTTCTGTGTAAAAAGGACCAATTGGTTTACTAGCGTTTTTAAAAGCTGGATCATTTTCATCAACCAATGTTTGAGTCACTGCTGAAATAACTGGATAACGCTCCAAGCCATTATTTGCCATTGCTCTTGTAAATGCTTGAACGGTCCAAAAACCAATCTCACCTTGGGTCATTGCTCCAACTGTATCCAATGGCATAGCTGGATTTTTTTCACTATCTGAACCTAGCTGTTGTAAAAGTAAGTTTCCAACCTGTGGTCCATTTCCATGAGTCACAACCATTTGGCAGTCATTATCTTTAATTAATGGCATCAATTGTTCAGCTGTAACTTCAAGTGCTTCTTTTTGAGCCTTCGCTGATGGGTCTTTCGACAGAATAGCATTCCCACCAAGGGCTACAACAATACGTTTTACCATTTCTGTACCCCTTCGCTTAATTTTTTATTTCTTTTTTGTTAATATCGCTACGAACGACGAAGTAAACAATAAATGTCACTACAATCAGTGGAACAACAGCAACAAGTAATGTATTACCATCAATTCCAAGTGCATCTTGCAAGCCAAGCCAGTTTCCATATACTCCAAAAACAGCAAGGATTCCTAAAACTGTTAAAACAAAAGTTGCAATTAATTCTGCTGTGGACATTTTAGTGCCATATTCTTTTTTGCCCAAAGCATAAAGAATGAAACCAACAGCATAGAGAATTAATGAAAGCCAAACAAATTGCCAACCTGAATAGTACAATGCTAAAATTTGGAAAGCAGCTGCGATGAAACCAATAATAATGTTACTTGTTTTCTTTTCTTGAATCCCTAATTTAAAGAGGTATAAACCAACTAAGGCGTAACAAATCATGATAACAGCAGTACAAAGGTAAACAAAGACATTGTAAGCATCAGCTACAAAATAAGTAACAATCAAGAAGATTTGAACAATTAATTGTGTCAACAAAAGTGAGTTTTTAGGTGCACCTTTGTCATTAAGTTTACCAAACCAACTAGGAAGTAATTTTTGTTCTGACAATTGTTGTGTTGCCTCAACTGGAAGCATTGTCCATGATAACCAAGCACCAAGAAGTGAAATCACCAGACCAATGGCCATTAGTGAGCCACCCCAACCACCAACCATGGCGTTCAAAATATGAACTAAACCAGGTTGTCCTGTGTTTGCTAACTCTTGTTGACTCATAAAACCAAATGGTAATAATGAGAGCAAGATATAAATTACTAACAAGGCAATCAAACCAAGAATTGAAGCTTTACCGGCATCTGATTTACGTTTTGCACGGTCACCCATCATAGCAGCACCTTCAATACCGACAAAGACCCAAATCATAACCATAAGTGAACCTTTGACTTGACTGAATAAATCTCCGCCAGTCATATTTGACCAAGTTAAACTCTTGATGACACCATCAGCATTTGTATTCGCAACGAAATTTTGCCAGAAGTGAGCGCTGAATACTCCAGCTTTAAATGTTACTATTCCAGCAATTACAAAAACAAACAATGGAATCAATTTTGCGATGAGGACAATTGCATTAATAGCAGCAGCCCCTTCAACACCTCGCATAACGAGTAAGGTCAATCCCCACGAAACAATTGAAACAACAATTACTGACAGAATGGTCAAAGAACCATTCTTAGCTTGAAATACGCCGGGGAAGAAATAGTCAACGGAAGTCATCATCAAAACAGCAAAGGCAATGTTACCTGCCCATGCAGATAACCAATAACCCCAACCTGAGATGAAACCAACCATATTACCAAAACCAGCACGTGCATAATCTGATACACCTGAAAGTTCAGGTTTATTTACCACCAAATGATTTAGTGATAAAACCAACATTAAAATACCAAAACCAATAACGATCCATGAAATGATAACACCACCAGGTGATGCATTTGTTGCTAAATCGTTAGAGAGATTGAATACCCCACCACCAATCGCTCCAGAAACAATAATCGCAACTAAAGCAGCAAGGCCAATTCCTTTTTTATTTTCTGCGTCCATATCAATCCTTTCAGTGATTTCAACCGCCAAAACAGTCTAATTTTATCTTAGACTGCTTTCAACGACTTAAATCAAAATCTATCAGTTTACTGACAGCTCTGTCAGTAAACTGACAAATTATCTATTTTAATTATTTAAAATCTTCAGGAACTGCTGGGATAAATAAATTACCCAAAGTTGCAGCCATGATTGCTTTGATAGAGTGCATACGATTTTCTGCTTCTTCAAATTGTCGAGCATATTTAGAACGGAATACTTCGTCAGTCACTTCCATTTCTGTCAAACCATATTTTTCTTTGATTTCTTTACCATATTCAGTTTCAGTATCATGGAATGCTGGTAAGCAGTGCATAAAGATCAATTGACCATTGTCAGCATTTCCAGTCATTTTAAGCATATCCATTGTGATACGGTATGGAGTCAAAAGTTTAACACGTTCTTCCCAGTTAGATTCTCCCATTGATACCCAAACGTCTGAGTAAATAATGTTTGCGCCTTTAACACCTTCTTCAATATTTGAAGTTGCAAGAGGTTTAGCACCTGATTTTTCAGCAAATTTATTTGCAATGTCCATAACTTCTTTAGTAGGATGAAGTGAATCTGGAGCAACAATATGAACATTCACACCAAGCATAGAACCAGTTACGATAAGTGAGTTTGCCATGTTGTTACGACCATCACCTACGTAGACTAATGTCAAACCTTTAAGATGTCCAAAGTTTTCTTTAACAGTCATAAAGTCTGCAATCATTTGTGTTGGATGCCAATCATCTGTCAAACCATTCCAAACTGGAACACCAGAGTATTTTGCCAAATCTTCAACTTCTTTTTGAGAGAATCCACGACGTTCGATAGCATCAAACATTGAACCAAGCACGCGAGCTGTATCTTCTGTTGATTCTTTAATTCCCAATTGAATATCGTTAGCTCCAAGGTATTCTGGATGAGCCCCAAGGTCAATTGCAGCAGTTGTAAAGGCAGCACGTGTACGAGTTGAAGTTTTTGCAAAGAGCAAGGCAATATTTTTACCTTCAAGGTAGTGGTGAGGAATATTTTGTTGTTTCAATGCTTTCAAATGAAGACCAAAATCAACAAGGTAGTTAATTTCAGCTGGTGTGAAATCTTTTTCAGCAAGTAAGCTGCGACCTTGGAATACTGAGTTTACTTCTGCTTTTGTAATAAGTGGTGATGTCATTATTTTTTCTTCCTTTTTCTATTTTTATTATATTTAATGAATTTTTTAAATTACATTAATAAGCTAGTGATTCACTCTTTCCTAAATAATTAATTATCAAATGAATCTATGAAATTATAAGTTTAAAGTATCTCTTCCTAAGTTATCAATGAACTTACGAAGATATTTTTAAATCTTTAAGATTACAAATCTTCACGCCAAAGTGGTTGTGACATACAACGGGCACCACCACGGCCACGACCAAGTTCGCTTGAAAGGATTTCATGAACTTTGATTCCATGCTCTTTCAATAACTCAACAGTTACATAGTTACGGTCGTAAGTAACGATTTCGCCGGGTGCGATAGCAAGTGTATTTGATCCATCATTCCATTGTTCGCGAGGAGCGGCAATTGGATCACCTGCACCACATTCAATTAAGTCAAGTTCTGAAAGATTCAAGACTTTCTTGAGTGCTGCTTTAAGGTCAGTCAAATGTTCAATTTCAACTTCGTCATCTTTACCAGGACGAAGAATGAAGACATTGATATTACCAGCACCATCCATAATTCCTGGGAAGACAGTAAATTGATCATGGTTAATCATTGTAAATACTGTATCCAAATGCATCATTGCATGGTTATGAGGAATTTCAACCGCAAGTACAGTGTCAAATGTTGAAAGTGGGTTTGCAAACAACTCTTTAGCAAGATTTTGAATTGTTTTAGATGAAGTACGTTCTGAAACCCCGATAGCTACTGTTGTTTTGTTAAGAATTAATTCATCACCACCTTCGATACGAGTGGTATGGTTACGATCACGCCAGATTGGAGTATCTTTGAAACGTGGGTGATTAGCCATAACATACTCTGTAATCAAGCTTTCAGGTTGACGAGCTGGGAAGGTCATTTTATTAATGGTCATTCCGACACCCATTGAAGCTTGTGGGTCACGTGTGAAGTAGGCATTTGGTAATGGATTGAGGTAGAAATAATTTTCTGCATCAGATCCTGCCATATCGCTAAGTGCTGTACGTTTGATATCCAATTCATTTTTACGAATGCCAGCATAGATTTTGTCGACCATATCTTTTGTTGACATTGAAGTCAAATATTCAGTCAAACCATCATATGTGCGTCCTGGACGGTAACCCGCTTCGTGTAATAAGTGACTTAAGAATTCTTCTTTTGTTTCAGATGATTTTTCAAAAACTTCTGTTGCAAGATTTTCGATATAAACAGTTTCTGCACCATTATCACGCAAAGTTTGAGCAAAGAAATCATGCTCTTTTTGAGCAATTTTGAGATATGGAATATCATCAAATAAAAGTTGTTTCATTGTGTCTGGGGTAATATTTTCAACTTCCGCACCTGGGCGATGGAGGAGGACTGATTTTAATTTCCCAATTTCTGAGTTAACATTAATTCCATTGTTCATTTTGGAGTATCCTTTCTGATTTCGATTCGGTATTATTGGAATCGTTTACAAGGAAATTATACATCTATGCATATTTTTTGTCAAGCACTTATGCTACACTTTACAAAGGTTTATTCATTTATACATGTTTTTTTATATTCTGACAATTTCACGTTTATTCATTTCTTTTGTTATCATGCGATTCTTAGGCTTTTATTAAAAAAGCTTATTTTACAAAAGTATTTTAAAAAGGCAACAAAAAAATCTCTTATCCTAAAGAATTAAATCTTTTTGATAAGAGATTAAGTGAAAAATTTATTTTTTACATATTTTCAGGTGCAGCAACTCCAAGAAGACGCAATGCTTCTTTCAAGACGATTGAAGTAGCGCTAATCAAAGCCAAACGGCCATCCAATTGAGCATCATCTTCTAAAATGCGAACATGAGCATAATATTTGTTAAAAGCTTGCGCAAGCGAAATTGCATATTTAGCAATAACAGATGGTTCATAATTATCTGCAGCACGTTTAACAACATTTGGGAATTCTTTTAATGCTTTAACAATTTCCCAAGCTTCAGCGTCAGAAACTGCGAGAGAAATATTATTAATATCTACCTTACGGTTTGCTTTACGTAAAATTGATTGAATACGAGCATGTGCATATTGAACATAAGGGCCTGTTTCCCCTTCAAATGAAACCATTTCGTCCAAGTCAAAGTCATAACCGTTATTTCTATCAGTTTTTAAGTCATAAAATTTAACAGCACCAACCCCAACTTGTTTGGCAACTTCTTCTTTATTTTCCAAATTAGGATTTTTGGCTTCAATTTGTTTTTCAGCACGATCAACTGCTTCGTCAAGTGCCATTTCCAATTTCACGACATGCCCTTTACGAGTTGAGAATTTTTTCCCACCTTGAGTTACCATACCAAATGGAACATGCACCATATCGTCAGACCAATCATAACCAGCTTCTTTCAAAACTGCTTTTAATTGTTTAAAGTGATTGGTTTGCTCGCCACCAACAACATAAAGAGATTTCACAAAATTGAAAGTTTTTTTACGGTAAGCTGCTGTGGCAAGGTCACGTGTAATATAGAGTGTTGCACCATCTGTTTTCTTAATCAAAGCTGGATTGAGGTTATATTTTTCAAGGTCAACAATCAAAGCACCTTTTGATTCGTGTAAAAGATTTTTACTTTCTAAATCTTCAACAATGGCATCCATTTTATCACTATAGAAACTTTCACCCATGAAGTGGTCAAAACTTACACCAAGTTTTCCGTAAATACGGTTAAATTCAATCAAAGAAACATCTGAGAACCATTTCCAAATGCGAAGTGCTTCCTCGTCGCCTTGTTCCATTTTAAGGAACCATTGACGTCCTTCTTCATCAACTTCTGGATCTTCTTTAGCTTCAGCATTGATTTTGACATAAAGTTTCAAGAGTTCATCAATCGGATTAGCTGTAATTGTAGCTTCATCACCATATTTCTTGTAAGCTGTAATCAAAAGACCAAATTGTTTACCCCAGTCGCCCAAGTGATTGATTTTGATTGGCTGATAACCCAATTTTTCGTAAATTTTGGCGATTGAATCCCCGATAACAGTTGAACGTAAATGTCCAATTGAAAAAGGTTTAGCAATATTTGGCGCAGACATGTCAATCGGAACATTTCCTCCTTGACCAATATTTGCATCACCGTAATGTTCACCTTCAGTCAAAACTTCTCGAATTACTTCTGAGGCAGTTGCATTTTTATCAAAGAAAAAGTTAACATATGGTCCTACTGCGATAACTTTCTCAAAGCCTTTTGTATCTATCTTCTCAGCAATTTCTCCAGCAATGATTTGTGGAGATTTTCGGAGAGTTTTGGCCAATTGAAAAGCTGGGAATGCTAAATCTCCTAAATCTGACGATTTAGGTTTTTCGATAATAGCCGCGATTTGTTCTACTCCAAGAACACCATCGATTGCAGCAGACAGTGCTTGGCTTACTAATTGTTTTTCATCCATTCATTAATTATACAGAAAAAACACTAATTTTGTCAATATATAGTCCATTATATGGTATAATTATGCTATGAAAAGAGATAAAAGATTAGAAATTATTAAAGAAATTGTGACAAATAATAAAATATCGACTCAAGAAGAGCTTCAATCTCTATTATTAGAACGCGGTGTAGAGGTAACACAAGCTACTTTATCAAGAGATATCAGAAAATTAAATATTATAAAAAAACGGGATAAAGGAGAGAGTTTTTACTCATTTTTGACTTCTGGCAATTCCAAAATTAATTCTGATTTACAGTTGTATTTTTATAATTTTGTTATTTCAGCAAAATCTGTCGGAGCTTTAGTGGTTATTCGGACAAAATTGGGTGAGGCCGATGTGTTGGCGAATGCTTTAGATGACGAACGTGATAGTCGGACAGATATTTTAGGTACAATTGCCGGAGCAGATACTCTGCTCGTTATTTGTGCGTCCGAAAAAGCGGCAAATATTCTTACTGCGGAAATAAAGTATATTTTATTAGGATAATTTTTAAACAAATTAAGGTTCGTTTAAGCGTTTACATTTATACTCATATTACTCCCTAAATAATTTCTTCATAAACCCCTTTGATTCAAGTCGCACTCCCGTGACTTGAATTTTTTTTACTGACAAAAATTGAATATAACAAAAAAAGTACTGACCAAAAAGCTGTCAGTACTTTTTTTATTTTATTGTAAGTTAGTTGAGACTTGGCTAAGTAACTTTTCAAAAGCAAGTTCATATTTTTGAATATTTCCTGCTCCCATAAAAACGTAAACCCCACGGTCATGGTCCAACAATGGCGAAACATTGTCAAGATCAATTACTTTGGCTGGTTTACGAACTTTGTCAGCTAAATCTTGTGCCGTAATTTCATGATGGTCTACTTCACGTGCTGAACCGTAAATTTGAGCAAGGTAAACGGTATCCGCATGGTCAAGCACCTCTGCAAATTCGTCAGCAAATGCAATTGTTCTAGTAAAAGTATGAGGTTGGAAAACAGCAACGATTTCACGATCAGGATATTTTTGACGAGCAGCATCCAATGTTGCTTCGATTTCAGTTGGATGATGAGCAAAATCATCAATAATGACTGTCTCACCTACTTTTTTCTCAGTGAAACGACGTTTCACTCCTCGGAAAGTCAATAAGTGGTCTGCAACTTCCGTCATATCCAACCCAAGATTATGACAAACGGCTACAACTGACAAGGCATTCAATACATTGTGTTTACCATAAGCTGGAACGACAAAATGACCAATTTTTTCACCGCGGAAATAAGCATCAAAAGATGAGCCACGTGTACTTCTGACCAAATTTTCGGCACGATAATCGTCATTAGCCTCAAAACCATAATAGTAAATAGGTGCTTTGGCAGTCAATTTACGTAAGTTAACATCTTCCCCGTAAGCAAAAATACCTTTTTTAATATTATTTGCGTAATCTTGGAAAGCTGAGGTGACATCTTCAATTCCTTCAAAGTAGTCAGGATGGTCAAAGTCAATATTTGTCATAATTGTATATTCAGGATGATAAGGCATGAAATGACGTTCATATTCATCAGATTCAAAGACAAAATATTCACTTCCCTCAATCCCACGACCAGTTCCGTCACCAATCAAGTAAGAAGTGTCCACGATATTAGACATCACGTGAGCTAACATTCCAGTTGTTGAAGTTTTACCATGTGCACCTGCAACTCCGATGCTAGTAAAATCTTCCATGAAATGTCCCAAAAATTCATGGTAACGTTTGAATGGAAATCCATTTTTATGGGCAAATGCAATTTCAACATTGTTATCATCGCGAAAAGCATTTCCAGCAATCAATTCAAATTCGGGCTTAATATTTTTTTCGTCAAAAGGCAAAAGTGGTACGTTAGCTTGTTCAAGACCACGTTGTGTGAAAAAGTAATCTGTTGAGTCCGAACCTTGAACTTTCTTTCCCATTTGATGTAACATTAGCGCAAGTGCACTCATGCCTGAACCTTTAATACCGGTAAAATGATATGTTTTTTCCATGATAAAATTTTCTGTCAGTAATTCTATTTCTTTATCAATCACTGACAGAAATTTCCCTTCTTTTCTTACAATTATTTTTTTATTTACTTAAATTTTTATGAGCTCAAAGACACACAAAATAACTGACAAGTGATATCTCCAAAGTAAATTTTACCATAATAAAATTTAACTTCTCTGTCAGTTTTTTCATTTAAATTTGAAAATTAAACGATTCCACGGTCAAAGATATTTTTCCGCTTATTTTCAAAATAACTTCCTTTTTGTGTGTCATTAGCAGCGGCTCCATGTGGAACTGCCTTCTTCATTCCGCCTTTAGCGACTGCATCAGAAACGTTCATTCCTTGATTTTTCATATCCCGAATTGGGTTATCATTAGCTGAAGGTCGCTTATTCAAAATTGCGGATGTTGAACGACGAACTGTGATATCCTCCTTGTCCCGCTCCAATGGTGAAACATACTGTTTAGGAGGCTTTGGAAGTGTTGCTGCTGCACGTTTTGCCCGTTCTTTTGACTCGTCAACGCTAGTTTTCTTAGGCATTTTATCATAGGAACTTACGCCGTCATGATTAGAGTTTAGCGGACGATGCTGTGTGCTAAAGCTTGTTTTAGCTTTATAAGGTTTGAAACTCTCAGGTCTCTTGGCATCAGTTTTTGGCTTATTATTTTCAATTGAAGCTTCATCCTGAAGGCTGGGATTTCTTGTCAGCAACTGCTGGTTAGTAAAAATTACCCGAGTATCTTTTTGAAGTGCTTCGTCATCACCAATAACTGGAAATACCACTCTTCTTTCTACCATGTTTTGCCCTACTTTTTTATAGTTTGTTTAATCTATTAATTACATTTTAATTCTTTATGAAGATGATGAAAGTTTATCAAAGAACATTGAAAACTCTTGTCTTTCCTAGCTTTTATAGAATTTTTCTTCTACTAGATAAAATATCAAATCAAGATTTAGATTCTAAGATAACCGTTTCAATATCCATTATAGCTTAATTTCTAAGTTTTTTAAAGCTATACTCCAAGAATTTCACGAATTTCTGCTTCACTAAGGACTTTATCCACTGTATCGCCTTCTAAAACATTAGCAATTAAATCCTTTTTACGCTCTTGGATTTCCATAATTTTTTCTTCAATTGTACCTTTGGTAATCAAGCGAATGACTTCTACCGTATTTTTTTGTCCCATCCGATGGGCACGCGCAATAGCCTGTTCTTCAACAGCTGGGTTCCACCACAAGTCAACCAAAATGACGACATCAGCACTGGTTAAATTAAGACCAACCCCACCGGCTTTTAATGAAACTAAGAAAGCATCACGACTACCAGCATTGAAGGCTTGAACCATTGAAAGTCGGTCTTTAATTGGAGTAGAACCAGTCAGTTTATAAGCGGTCATTTCTTGTTCTTCCATCAACTTTTCAATATGTGGAAAAACTTTTGTAAATTGAGAGAAAATCAAAGGACGATGGCCTGAATCTTTAATTTGCGCCAATAATTCTCGTAAACGTTCAAGTTTCCCAGAACTTCCTTTATAGTCATCCATAAATAATGCTGGTGTATTACAAATTTGTCTAAGTCGTGTAATTCCTGCCAGAATTTCAATTCTTGAACGTGATAAAGCCGCACTATCCATTTCTAAAACTTGTTTTTGCATCAATTCGAGTTGTGCTAAATAGATTACTTTTTGATCATCAGCTAATTGGTTATAGACCGTAATTTCCATTTTTTCTGGAAGTTCTTCAAGCACATCTTCTTTTTTACGACGCATAATGAAAGGCTGAATCAATCTTGAGATAACAGATGGTTCCATCTTATTGAATTTTTCACGTTTTGGTAAAAAGCCTGGCATCACCACTTGGAAAATGGCCCAAATTTCTTCAATTCGATTTTCTAGTGGTGTTCCTGAAAGGGCAAAGGTATGTTCAACATTCAGAGCAGATAGTGATTTATTGGTTTTACTACTATAATTTTTGACAACTTGAGCTTCATCCAAAAGTAAGTAATTCAATTTTTTATCCTGATAGTCTTCAAAATCTTTCAAGAAGCTACCATAACTTGTGATATAAATTTGATGTTTTTCTTGAATTTCTTTACTTCGCTCGGCTTTTGTCCCGTCAATAACAGCAAAATCAATCTCATCAGTAAATTTCTCAAATTCACTTGCCCAGTTATAAGTAAGACTAGCTGGTGCGGTAATTAGAACACTCTCATCTTTTTTCAGATTAGAAAGAATAAAAGTAATCGCTTGAACCGTTTTACCTAATCCCATGTCATCAGCAAGAATTCCTCCCAAATTATAATGAGAGAGCATACTCATCCAGCGAACACCCGTTTCCTGATAAGAACGCAAGGAAGCCTTAATATGTTCTGGTTTCTCGTAAGGAAACTCTTCAGGATGCGTCAAGTGTTGATAGAGTGATTTAAATTTTTCAGAGAAGGAAGCTCCACCAATATTTTCAAATATTTTAGAAATTTGAAAACTTCGATTAATATTAACATGCAAACTGCTTCCTTGAATAACAAATTGGTCGTCAAGTTCATTTAATGCAGCTTTCAAGCGGTCAAATTTTTCATTAAAATGATAAAATTTCCCACTTTCACTGATATAAAATTCAGCATTTTCTTGTAATTTTGCAATAACATTTGCAAATTCACCATCTTCAACCTGAGGGATATCAAAGGAAATATCTAAGAGCCCTCCCTGACTATCAATATGAATTTCAGGAACTTCATCCATTCTCATATTTCTTAAAGTTGGCGACAGTTCAATCTGACCAAGTTTTTGAAAAGCAGGTAAGATTTTCAAAAAGAAATTCTCTGATAAATTTTCTGGAATATTTAATGACGAATTAAAAGCCTTAGCAAACTGCAAACGTTCCATCAGCGCAAAAATCTTTTGCTCTTTACGCAAATCTCTTGAAAATTCTAGGGTTTCTAAATCGTGGAAACTATCTATTGAGAAACTTCCATAATCAAAAGTCATTGCCAAACTAATGGTCTGATCTTCCAACAAATCAAAAGTAAATTTAGCATCAAAAGGTCTGACAACAAAATGGTCTGGCGCTTCAATCTCTCCCAAAGTTGATAATTGTTGAAGAGCCTGAGCTAATTTATCCTTATCAGCATATGAAAATTTAATTTGTGATTTTTTAGCAAATTGCTTATCTAAAACAAGGAGCAGACGCCGTTGTTCTTGATTGAGTTTATAAAATACATTATTGGCATAAAGAAGTGAATAATCATAAAAATTATGATAATCCTCACTGTAGAGTTTCAACTCGATATAATCTTGCTGACTTTCAACCTTAAATTTAAAAATCTCCGAATCATTATCAAGGGCTATAAATGTAAAATAATTGACCGTTCTACCTGTAATCTGAAGTTGATAATTCTCTAAAGCTGAAACTAAGTCCATTGCTTCTTCAAGGAATAAAAATGGAATATTAAGATAACGACCATTTTTAATATATAAGGATTTGGTAAGTGCTTCATCGGATTTACTATCAATTTTTAAAAGAAAAGTTAAAAATTCTTGACTTGCTTCATCAAAATTATCAAAAAAGAGGTCAATATAGTGTAGAGAACCCAAAGAATACTGACTATAATTTTTTAAAGCACGTAGAAAATAAGGAATATCTTTAATAACGTATGAGCGGCCCAAATTTTTACTTCTTAATTTTAAATCAAAATACAAAAAATAATCCATTGAAAAATAATCATAAAGCTGACTATTATCCTCAATTTGAACTTCGATAGAGTATTGGTCTGTATTGAAATTTAATTGTGTCTCACCATTTACAGCATCTAAAAAAGCAACATTTTCACCAAAAAGCGCTCGTTCAGCTCCTTTGATTTCTTTGTCTTTTGTTTCCTGACTTCCTTTATCTTGATTTTTTAGATACTCTTCTATCGCTGCAATATGTTTGCAATAGCGGTGGTTTTGTTGAAAGGCTGCACAAGTACAACTATCTTGCGCACCATCTAGGTCATAACTTACCTCTTCACCATCAATTTCTGCTGTTAGTTTAAAATCAGTTTCAATTGGGTCATTTAAGAAGCCTTTCGCATAGAGGGCGATTCCCTCACTTCGCACTCGTGCCGGCATCATTCTACTCATATTTTTATATTTTTCCTCGAATCAATTATTTCAAAATTTTGCGTATATTATACCATAATTACCATTTTTTTGCTAGAATCTTCCTCGTTCTTATCAATTTTTAAAATAAGAGCTGTTTTAGTAAAGAATATCCTCCTCTTTTTACTACTTATTCGGTGTCATGGTTTTGACTGATAATCTTATTATAACAAATATTAAAAATACCGACTAGCTGTCAGTATTTTTTAATCATCATTATTTACAAATATATTTTCTACTTTCCACGATACTTTTTCAATAAGTAAGCTGAGATGATAAGTAGTAACCCAACTCCTCCTACACCGATTGCTCCAAGAGCAGGGAGTTCTATGTTCGGTTTATTTGTTTCTTGCTTATTCTGCATCTCATTATTTTCTTCTTTTTCTTTTTCTTTCTCTTTTTCTTCACTTCCTCCTTCAGCCATTTTGTAATTTGCAAATACTATCCCAATTTCATCTTCCAAATCTCCTTTATATTCTTTAAAGTCTTCTAAACTTCCAAACTCTAGGATTTCTGGATGAGTTGCCGAACGTTTGGCTAATCTAATATGAATGGTAGCTTTATCTGCATATCCTTGTGCCTTATCCATGTATGCCACAATAACAGTGTTAGTCTTTTGATAACCTGTAGGCACCTCCTCTTCACTTATGATATAAAGATTACCTCTAGCCATATGGTCTAAGGTTCTAGAACCCTTTTCAGTAGAAAGAGTGGCTCCTGCTTTGGCATCAATAGAAGTCTTACTACTCGTTGAAATATCATTCCCTGACAAGTCCAAAGTGTCAAGATTTAAACGCTCAAGGCTGTCAAAATCTTGAGTCGGTTCAAACTTCTCAACCCACCTTAAAGCAAATTGGGTGTCCATTGGTCTATTACTTTCTCCATCAACTTTTTTTATTGTAAAACGATGAGTAATATTAGAATGAATCTCAAAAGAAATTAAATATGCTGAGATTTTTTCTTGGAAAGATGAGTCACTTTTTACTTTTTCGACCTGAGAATCAGTACTCTCTAATGCTTTGAATTCTGGGTTCTTTGTTTTAATAAGCGAAACGACACCAAGTGTACTTGGCGTTTGATTGATACTTTCTAGTATTGATTCATCTGGGGTTTCAAGTAAATCTCCACCATCAATTTCAATGTTATTATCTTCTTCATGTTCTTTAAGTTCGTCCATATTTGGTGTTGTGATTATCCATTGGGAGGTTTCTCCAAAATTTGGAAATAATCCAATCGAACTTTTTTTAACCAATTTATATTGAGTATCATACTCTAAGCTAATTGGAGATGTACTTTCTTGACCATTATTTTCATTGTCAATAACAGTTAGCTTGCCATCTGAATTAGATTTTAAGGCTATTGTTTCTCCTGTAAAGTCATTATTAAATGTTTTTAGTATTCTATCAAAACTATTGATTCTTTTTACGGAGTCCGAATCAGTAGACTTCCTACCTAAGCGAGTCAATTCAAAACTTACTCCAGCTAAAGGGGAGGTAAAGTCATCATCTATCTTATCAACTTCTAACTGCAAGGGCGGAACGGCCTGATTATAAAAAATTAGTGTGAGATGCAAATCACCATTTTCTTCTTCATTCAATACTAATCCATTTTTTCCACTTTCATTTTCATCTAAAAATGGAATATCTATACCCTCACTACCAATAGCAACAATGCTTCCATTAAATTTGACTCGGAAAAAGTGAACTTCATCATCTCTGTAATATCCATTTGGGCTAACACTTTCTTGCAAGGCGTATAGACCGGGTAATAGATTATTTGTGATTTCAAGGGGCGTAAGTTGGGTCAATTCATCATCTACTGATTCTATCTGATATAAATTAAAAACTGCTCCATCAAGTTTTTCTTCTGAATCAACTGCTCTTTTATCAATTGTAACAGAGTTTCTAAATTCCTCTATATTTATATCATTAGTGATATTGAGACTAATCATGAATTTATTATAGTGTTCATCTAAAGCGATTTGCTCTCCATCAACTTTTATTATAGGCTGCCCATTTTCAAGCTCAGTTTTTATTTTCCATGGTCCTTCCAGTGAGTGACCGGGCGATTTTATTTCGTGGAGTTGATATTCTTCTCCGTAATTTAAACGGGTCTTATCAAATAAAATTTCACCTTTTTCGTTCGTTACTGCCTTGTCAATTTCTTCTCCTTGACTATTTTTAAGTACAAATTCCACCTCTGACAATGGTTCATTATCATGGTTAGATGTTTTGATTAGCTGTAATCTAAACTTCTCTATGTTAGCAATTGTAGTTTTGTCTTCCCCAATTGTTATCCAATCATATATTTCGCTATTAGGAACAATCTCATCTTTTATTTCATAAATGAATTCTTCGCCCAAAATAGAATACTTAGGTAAATTTTCTAACTGACTCCGCCATTCATCACCCTCCTGAAGCGTAACAGTCTTGGTCCAATCAGATGATATTTGAGCACTTCTTCGGCCTATAAGCAGCTCAACATTCTCAGGTATATTTTCTGAATTAGCTAACCATTGTTTTTCAAGGGTAAGATTTATTCCTGATGATTTTGCTGATGGTACTCCAAAATTTACTTTATTATCTGGGTTACTACCGTTTGGAGTCAACGTCGTTTCTCCATTCATTTGATACCAATAATTAGTTTTAAAATCATCGGTTTCAGTATTTAACCGAACCTGATAATGAATTTGAGCTTCTTGATTTTTCCCAATATTAAGATTTGAAATTTCTAATCCTTTTTCGTTTATCTTACCTGTTGGTAAATTATCAATTGAGTCTTCTCCGACACTGGTAATTTCAAACTTTGTATCCTTATATTCGAACTGAGCACCTAGTGGGTCGAGAATCAATCCATTTGTAATTGTGTTAAATCGACTTAGAACGACATTTGCTTGATTTTTTAAATAATCAGTAATATCATTTGCACTATTTGCATCTTGGTATAATCCTGTCGTAGCTATTAGACTGGTCTGACTTTTGACTTCTTCTTGACTCAGATAGCTTCCATCATTCCCAAGTTGAATTCCAAGTGTATGAATTTCTGAAATCTTTTGTTTAGAAATTTCTGCCTCTCCTAATGTTGCGGCCCAAGTGTCCCGAATTTCGATATTACTTCCACCATTTATATCTTTAACAGAATATGGGCTTTGAATCTTAGAAGTGTTTCCTGGTTCATCTCGGCTTTCAGCAAAGCTTTGACCATAAATGACATTATCAACTTTTGAGGCAGAATTTACTTTGTAACTAAACGTCGGAACCCCATCAGTCATCAAAATCATCATTTTTTGATTATCACTGGAGTCCTGTTCAAGCATCTCAGTTCCCTTGCGAAGTCCCAATTGAGTAAAAGTTCCGCCTGAAAATTGTGGTGCTAATGCTTGATTAATTGATTTAACATGGTTTTCTGATGATACTTTATCTATCGGTACCGTGATATATCCACTAGCTCCCGTTACATAATTCCCGGGACTAGAATATCCAACAATTCCAACATTGACATAATCTGCATAAGCAGTGTTTTGAATCGTTGATAAAAAATCACTCACTCCTTGCCGAACAGCAGTTTCTTTTGCCCCTTGCATCGAGCCTGACATATCAATTACCAAAACAATATCAACTGGTTTTATTGGGTTTTGAACATTTCCTCGAACATTTAAATAAACATCGTATAAGCCTGGTGTTTCTGTTTCTTTTGCATATTTTCTTAAGGCAAAATCGACCGGATTATTAACTCCAGCGTATTCAATATACGAATTTTCTAAATTTGTTGCTTCTCCATTCCAACTATTGACTCCATCCCACTGTGAAGAAAAAGAATTCCAGCCTTGATGATTGACCACTGTTGTATTTCCCGTAGGTATCCAAGAATGATTTGGAGAAATTCCTGTCTCATCTTGTCTATATTCAGGAGAAATATTTTCATAATTTTGCGCTAAATCATTAAAACTAGCCTTTATCCCAAAGTTTGAAGGGTAAGAAAATGCTAATTGTGAATCTTTTTTTAATTGACTAACAGTTTCTTCTTGACTTGACTCGTTATTTAATACTTTTTCTGTATTTTTATTATCCTTCTCTTTTGAATCTGCTTTATTATTTTCTGGAATATATAAGCTAAAAATTGTTGATTCATTCTTCGCTAAAATATCTTCACTGATGACTTCTTGATTGTTTTCAATAAGTTTAGCATCTGCCTGAATTTCTAAGTTTAACAATGAAATAGAGTTGTTAGCTCTAAGTACAATCTTTCCTTCATTTTCTTTTTCAAAATCTGAAATTATTGTGTTTTTTTCTTTAAGTGTCCAGCTTTCATTTTCCTCTATTTCAATAGGCTGATCCCCTTCAAAAGAAAACTTTAACTTTAATTCTTTATCATTTTCTGTTTTATTTATTCTATAATCAATTTCCCATTCGTATTGATTTTCTAAAGCTCGCATACTATATGAGATATTGAATGATTCATCATTAATAAGCTCAACTTTATCTTTATAAATTTTTTGATTTTCTGCAAATACTTGATGACCTTGCAGTAAGTTTGGAACAAAGTTTAGAACTAAGATTATTATACTTAAACAAACCGTCCATTTTTTTATCATCTATCATTCCTTTCTTGCGAATTTCATATTTATCGAAATTATTTTGGTAGAATTCTACTCCTTTCTATTTTTTATCCATGCTTCATATTTGAGTTTTAGATTAAATCTTTTTGATTTATAATTTTATTATTTTCACAACCATAAACTCATTTTACATAATTATTATCTCATATTGTTCTTATTTTTCAAATCGAAATACATTGTTTTGCTTTAGTATTTATAAAAGTACATTCGCTAAGACAATGAATAAAACCTATAAATTCATATATAGTGACTAATAATACTATGATTTGACTTTATTTTTTTATAATCCCTATCTAACAAAAACTAATTTTATTCTAATTTATTCTTTTATTTTAATCTATACAAAAAAGACATTAGAACTCTAATGTCTTTTTTGTATAAATTATTTATTTTTATTCTTGAATCAATTTGCTAAATGGAATCAATCCTTGAGTTTGATATTCTTTTTCAAATTCAGCAGAATCAAGTTGCAATTGTTCAACAGGTAATGGACGATGGTCAAAGATGTTAACATTGATGACCGTTGGACGATTCGCTTCTTTAGCTTTTGCAAAAGCTTCTTTTAATTCTGACAAATTATTAACATCAAAACCTAAAGCACCCAAAGCCGCTGCAGAAGCGCCAAAATTAGCACCTATCAAATCAATTCCTGAGTGTGGTTGTTTGGCATCATCTTGTTCTGCTTCGATAAATCCAAGGCTCTTATTGGTCAAAACAACATTGATAATTGGTAAGTTATATTTGACCTGAGTAAGAATATCAGGCATCACCATTGCCCAAGCTCCGTCACCAGAAATTGACCAAACTTGACGGTCTGGATATTGCGCTTTCGCACCAATTGCTGCAGGTAGAGCATAACCCATTGTCGCATACCAGCCACTTGTTGTGAATTTTTGTTCCTTACTTGTATCAAGAAGTCTCATTCCGTCAATTGTGACATTTCCTACATCAACTTGGAAGATGGCGTCATCAGTTGCCATGTCATTAATGGCTTTAAAGACAGGTTCTACTTCCAAAGGTGAGCTGTCAATAACTGAACGTTTTTCAAGCCACTCTACCCAATTTTCTTTGTCTGCTAGTGCTGCGCGATACCAATTTGTTTCTGGAAGTTGTTCTCCCACTTCCATTAATTTCTTAATTGTCAGTTTGGCATCTGCCAAAATAGCTAAATCTACTTGATGACGACGTCCAAATTTAGTTCCGTCAATATCAACTTGTATGTATTTAGCATCTTTAGGAATAAAGAAACTTTGGAATGGCATATCTGAACCTAAGAACAAAACAGCATCTGTGTTAGACGCAATTTCTACCCCGGGTTTAGAGGCAACTCGACCAGCTGACCCCATGTAAGCAGGGGCATTGTCAGGAACAATTCCTTTTCCTAAAGCAGAACTCAAAATTGGAGCATGAAGCATTTTAGAAAGTTCTAAGATTTCCTTGCGGGCTCCTCTTGTTCCTTGACCAATATAAATCAAAGGACGTTTTGCTTCTTTTAGTATTTTCCAAGCTTCTTGGATTTTTTCAGTCGCAGGTTCTAGTGGCAAAGGTTTTTGATATAGATTAGCGCTAGAAACATAATTATCTTCAATTTCTTGCCAACCTAAATCTTTGGGAATGGTAATGACAGCAACACCACGTTTGGCATAGGCTTGACGAATCGCTTCATCAACTACTGCTGGCATTTGTTCTGCGGTCATTACTGTTCTGTTATAGACACTAACGTCAGCAAACATTGGATTTTCATTTAATTCTTGGAAATAATTAGTGTTCATTGCACTCGTTGGAACTTGACCAACCAAGGCAAGTACTGGAACATGGTCATATTGAGCATCATATAATCCATTTAACAAGTGAACGGCTCCTGGTCCTGCTGAACCAAAGGTTACTCCGATTTCTCCGGTTACTTTTGCTTCCCCAACGGCTGCTAAAGCACCCACTTCTTCGTGACGAACTTGAATGTAATTTAATGTGTCTCTTCGGTTATATAATGCGTTCATTGTCGAATCAATTGACCCACCGGGTAAACCGTAAATATTTTTGACACCCCAATCTTCAATAACTTTTAACATTGCATCTGATGCATTTATTTTTGTCATGATATTCTCCTTGATCTTAAATCTATCAACTACCAACTACTTTGAAACTACTTTATATACTAATTTCTCCTTTCGCCGTAAGTAAATAAATTACTTTTCAAGTAAATTATAGGTCAAAAAAATCTAAATGTAAACTATTTGAGTCCAGCCATTTATTTTTTTAGTCTGTCAGCAATAACTAAAAAAGAACTGTAAACTAAACAGTACAGTTCTTTTTATTTTAGTCTTAATCTAAGGTCAAATGGCTGATTAAAAATTTTATCAAGAAGTCACGTTCTTCAATCCATTTTTCTCGATTATCTTTTAAATGGACACGGTTCGATAAGAAAACAACTGCTTTTTTGATACGAGGGTTAATTAATAGAAAAGTTCCGGTATAGCCAGTATGAAGCAACCAATCATCATTTGGCCCGAGTAAGTCCCAAGCCAAACTTCTTTTTTTATCTCCGTCAGCATAATTTTTTGTCAGCTTTAAATATTTTTCTTCTTGAAAGTAAGCTTGACTGAATAAAATCAAATCAGACATCGTTGAAAATAAACCAGCTGAGCCACAATGATTTTTTAAAACTTGAGCTTTAGGGTCATGAACTGATCCTACTGGGATATTTTGACTTGTTGGGACTGCATTTTCTACTGGTCCAAAACTTGTGTCATTCATTTTCCAGTCTTCAAATACTTGTTTGTAAAAGATTTTATCCAGACTTTCTCCATAATATTCTTCTAATAAAAAACCTAGTAAAATAAAATTAATATCTGTATATTTGAAGGTCTTATTGTCAGTAACTTTAATCTGATTAATTGCTTCTGTCAGTTCTTTTGCGTTTAGCTTATCTCTATTTTTTATGAAAGGATCAATACCAGAAGTGTGTGTCAGTAATTGCCGCAAGCTGACGCTTCTGTCAGTAAATTTAGAATAATATTTTTGAAGAGGGGCATCAATTTCTAACTTTCCTGCTAGGACAAGATTAATGACGGCTGTTCCGGTGCCCACTACTTTTGTCAAAGAAGCTAAATCCCATTTTTTTCCCTGAGTGAGCTTGATTGTTTCAGGATAAATTGCTGAATTTCCTAAAAGATACTCCTCGACTTTTTCTCCTTCAATAATTGCGAAATTGACACCTGGGAAAACGTCACGCTCAATATAATCTTCGATTATGTTTAAAAATTCTTGTTGATTTTTCATGTTTCAACCTTCGTTTCTGATTTACTTTGAGTAAAAAAACTTGTCAAAAATTAACAAGTTTTTTTAAAATTATTATTTTACAAACCAAAGTTCTGCATGGTCAGGAACTTCTAATGAAAAAGTTTTAGCTGAGCCATCCAAATATGTTCCGTCTACATCAGAAAATTGATGAGCAAAATCTTTCAAATCAAAATCTTTATCAATCATGAACACTAAAAACTCAAGGTCAAGTACTTCATCGGTTCCTGCAGCTAAATCTTCGCTTTCTTCAACACTAAAAGTCAAAGTTACAAAAGGAAATTCAATTTGGTTATTGATTGCTTTAAGACCAAAAACTGATTCATAAAATTCAATAATTGATTGGTCAGCAACATTCAAATCCATTGCTATAATTTCAAAATCTGACAAACCTTTAAAAGTTTTATCTTTCTCAAGCTCAATTTCTGATTTATCAATTTCTGTCAGTGATGATAAATCTGTCAGTAAATCTGATGCTACCCAAAAAAGTTCTGATTCAGGCGAAAGCGCTGAAAAAGCAAAGCCATTTTTTCCTTTATAGACCTTAGAAATCTTGTCCAAGTTACGAACAA
The DNA here is from genome assembly GCF_020218185.2 of Lactococcus sp. SK2-659. NCBI lineage: Bacteria > Bacillati > Bacillota > Bacilli > Lactobacillales > Streptococcaceae > Lactococcus > Lactococcus sp. SK2-659. The sequence continues at coordinate 78,322 of NZ_JAIWQZ020000003.1, read as the reverse complement.
TTAATTGCTCAATCTCAGATGAATTAGCTTTGATCACCGTTTGCCCGTGTTTTTTCAATCCTTCAACAGGACGAAAACCTGGTGATTCTTCTAATTGAAACCGATCTTTTTTCGCTTCATGCCCACCAAGCCATACCATTGCGCCTTCTTCTACCAAGACCTTAAAGCCAAGCACTTCACGGTAGAAATCTAAATTTTCTTCACGGTTAAGCACACGATAGACTGGTTGAAAAGCGGTAATATGATTTATAATCTCGCTCATTTTAGCCTCCATTGATTACATTTACAAATAACTATCTCTTATTTTCGCAAATTTCAAGGAAATTATCAACGATTTATATCTTTTACTTTTTCTTTCTACATTAATTATGTAATTTTAAAATCTCAATAAAAAAACTCATAGTCGTTAACCATGAGCATTTTTAAGGATAGTTTTAAGTACATATCTAGGTACGAACAAAGTTAGACTGACCTTTTATTGTGGTTGCCAGATATGCACATTTTTGAGGTAGCTCTATTTTACTACAATTTATTCAAGTTCAGATTAACAAAAGTTATCAACAAAAATGAAATATTTTTTTCTGCTGACAGCTATTACTATGCTATAATATTGACATGTTTAATATAGAAAAACTTCAATCATTAGCCAAATATCGTTGGGCAATTGTGATTATTTTGGCGCTACTTTTTTCAGCCCTATCTGTCAGTATTTTTCATTTACCATTTTTAATGACAGCTCTCGTATTATCGATTGTTGGATTAATTTTTGCTTATCACAAATCAGTTTGGTTGGTACTCTTTATTTTATCTAACTTACCAATGCTTGCGACAACCATTTTTGCTTATCAGCACCATTTCACAACCTTAGATACCGTCATCTTTTTCATTATCTTTTTACTTACGATTATTTCTTCTTATCTGATTGCTCGTAAAGCTGAACTCATCCCTAAAATAAGTTGGAAATATTTTCCTCCTTTAAAAATAATAATTGGTTTTGCTTTGCTTTTTCTAGTCTCTATTCTGACAGGAATTTTTGCTCAAATTATCAATCAAAGTCCAACAACCAGTAATCAAGATTCACTAAACGAGCTACAAAAAGTGATTCCAATTGCTGTCTTTGCGACCCAAACACTTGCTGCTGGTTTTTTAGAAGAACTTGTTTATCGGGTAGGAATTTTTGAGGTCATTTTCAAAAATCAAAAATATTTTGCTTTTTTAACGGCATTGCTCCTTTTTGCTTACATGCATGGTCCTACTGACCTCTACAGCTGGTTAACTTACGGTTTAATGAGTCTTGTGCTTACCAGTCTTTATGCTAAATATCGCAATTTTTATCTTAACATGAGCGTCCATCTCCTTTGGAATCTCTTTGGACTGGTCATTGCTCTTATGATTAAATAAAAAAAAATACTGACAGAAATTCTGTCAGTAATTTTTATTTTAATAATTAAAATTTGTAAATCATTTTAGCCAATGCAACTGCTGCAAGTGCTGCAAGAATTGGTGCTACAACTGGAACCCATGCATACCACCATTTAGATGAACCTTTAGCTTCACCCAAAACTGATTTTGGCAAGAGGCTGTGAACCAAACGTGGACCAAAGTCACGCGCTGGATTCAAACCAGGACCTGTTGGACCACCAAGAGCGACTACAAGTCCCATAACAAGGAATCCTAAGAACAAATGAGCAATCATTTTAGAAGCAGAAGCTCCTGATGCTTGAACCCAAATTTGGTTCATAATATCTGATGATGTAATATCTGCTCCTTGTTTTTTCAAGTAGTCTGTCATCCAAGAAATTGATTGGCTACCAAAGAAGATGTTAGTTGCCGAAACTGCACCAAAGAACAAGACAAATGAACCAAGAAACTCATTTAAGAAACCATTAACTGTAGCTCCGAAACGCGTTTTTTCATCGTTATCATCAACATTATCAATTGTTGAGAAAGTTCCAAGAATAGCATTTGGATTTTGTGTTTTAAGATAGTATGGGCGATAAACCATAACAATCAATAATTGCCCAAACATCGCACCTAAAACTTGCGCAATAATATATTGAGCAACATGTGCCCAGGGAAAAAGTCCTGAGGCTGCAAGTCCAAGTGTGAAAGCTGGATTAATTTGTGAAGTAACATTACCTAATGCAACTGCTGGTAGCATTACACCAAGTCCATAACCCCAACCAATAATCATCCAAGATTGTGCGTGAGCTTTTGTACCTTTAAGTTCGACGTTGGCAACCGCACCATTACCCATGATGATGAGTAGTGCAGTTCCGATAAATTCAGTGATATATTTCACTGTCCATGTAACATCCATTTTTTATGGAACCCTCCAAAATTTGATTTTAATATAATAACCTCAGCTATTATATCAGAAAAGCGCGCTTGCTTCAAATATTCATTGGAAATTAGACCCTTTTAGTCTGATTATTTACTGAAAATTTGCTATAATTAAAAGAATTATCATGCTTTTTATGGAGGACTTAAGATGCGCTTTAATCATTTTTCAATTGTTGATAAAAATTTTGATGAACAACTAGCAGAACTTGATCAGCTCGGGTTTCGTTGGTCTGTTTTTTGGGATGAAAAGAAAATTTTAAAAGATTTTCTCATTCAAAGTCCTACTGATATGACTGTTTTACAAGCAAATACTGAGCTAGATGTCATTGAATTCTTAAAATCCTCTATTGAATTAGATTGGGAAATTTTCTGGAATATTGCTTTGCAACTTCTTGACTTTGTTCCAAATTTTGATTTTGAAATAGGAAAAGCAACTGAATTTGCTAAAAAACTTAATCTTCCACAAAGTGATGTTGAAATGACAACTGAAACTATCATCTCTGCTTTTTACTATTTACTTTGTAGCCGTCGTAAAAGCGGGATGATTCTTGTTGAACATTGGGTTTCAGAAGGCCTTCTTCCTTTGGATAATCACTATCACTTTTTCAATGACAAATCATTGGCAACTTTTGATTCTTCGCTCCTTGAACGTGAGGTCATTTGGGTTGAAAGTCCAGTTGATACTGAGCAAAAAGGAAAAAATGACTTAATTAAAATTCAAATTATTCGTCCAAAAAGCACAGAAAAACTTCCAGTTGTGATGACCGCAAGTCCTTATCATTTGGGAATCAATGAGAAAGCTAATGATTTAGCGCTTCATGAAATGAATGTTGATTTGGAAAAAAAAGACAGTCACAAAATCCATGTCCAAGGAAAGCTTCCACAAAAACGTGCGTCTGAAACCAAAGAACTTCCTATTGTGGATAAAGCACCTTATCACTTTACTCATGGTTGGACTTACTCTTTAAATGACTACTTTTTGACGCGTGGTTTTGCTTCTATTTATGTGGCTGGTGTTGGAACGCGTGGCTCAAATGGCTTCCAAACTTCAGGCGATTATCAGCAAATTTATAGTATGACTGCTGTCATTGATTGGTTAAATGGCCGAACTCGTGCCTATACTTCTCGTAAAAAGACGCATGAAATTAAGGCCACTTGGGCAAACGGAAAAGTAGCCATGACTGGAAAGTCATATTTAGGAACGATGGCTTATGGTGCTGCTACTACTGGAGTCGATGGACTTGAAGTCATCTTAGCTGAAGCTGGAATTTCTTCTTGGTATAATTACTATCGTGAAAATGGTCTTGTCCGTTCTCCTGGTGGCTTTCCTGGTGAAGATTTAGATGTGCTTGCTGCACTGACTTACTCACGAAATCTTGATGGTGCTGATTATTTAAAAGGAAATGCTGAATACGAAAAACGCTTAGCAGAAATGACCACTGCTTTAGACCGTAAGTCTGGTGATTACAATCAATTTTGGCATGACCGAAATTATTTAATCAATTCTGACCAAGTTAAAGCTGACGTCCTAATTGTTCACGGTTTACAAGACTGGAATGTTACACCCGAACAAGCTTATAATTTTTGGCAGGCTCTGCCAGAAGGTCATGCCAAGCATGCCTTTCTACATCGTGGGGCTCATATTTATATGAATTCTTGGCAATCCATTGATTTTTCTGAGACAATCAATGCTTATTTCTCTGCCAAATTATTAGATAGAGATTTAAATTTAAATCTTCCACCCGTTATTTTACAGGAAAATTCTAAAGAACAAGTTTGGTCAGCTGTCAGTAAATTTGGGGGCGATGACCAGCTCAAACTCCCCCTTGGGAAAACGGCGGTTTCTTTTGCTCAATTTGATAACCACTATGATGATGAAAGCTTCAAAAAGTATTCTAAAGATTTCAACGTCTTTAAAAAAGATTTATTTGAAAATAAAGCTAACGAAGCTGTCATTGATTTAGAACTTCCTTCTGAGTTAACAATTAATGGTCCAATTGAACTAGAAATCAGACTAAAATTAAATGATAGTAAAGGACTCTTATCTGCTCAAATTCTTGATTTTGGTCCCAAAAAACGGCTGGAAGATAAAGCAAGAGTAAAAGATTTTAAAGTTCTTGACCGTGGCCGAAACTTTATGTTAGATGATTTGGCTGAACTTCCTCTTGTCGAGAGTCCTTATCAGTTGGTCACTAAAGGATTTACCAATCTCCAAAATCAAGATTTGCTGACGGTCAGTGATTTAAATGCTGACGAATGGTTTACGCTCAAATTTGAACTACAACCAACGATTTATCATTTAGAAAAAGCGGATAAACTTCGGATCATACTCTATAGTACTGACTTTGAACATACGGTTCGTGATAATCGTAAAGTGACTTACGAGATTGATTTATCTCAATCTAAACTCATTATTCCTATTGAAAGTGTGAAAAAATAAAATGGCAATTATTGGAATTCTTGGAACTCCTTACAATACAGTTGAACAATCCCCTTTTTGGTGGAACAAAGTAAGCTATACTCGTCAATCATTTATTGATGTTTTTCAGGATTTAGGCCATACTGTGATTGTTCTTCCTGTTGACAAAACCGAAAATATAAAAAATTATCTGACATTGGTAGATAAAATTGTACTGACTGGTGGGGCAGATGTCAGTCCCTATCTTTATGGTGAGGAGCCTAATGCTAAATTAGGAACAACTGATCCGATTCGTGACCGTTTTGAGCTTGCCACAATCAAAGCTGCTCTAGAAGCAAATAAACCTATTTTGGGCATTTGTCGTGGCCTACAGTTACTCAATGTTTATTTTGGCGGAAGTCTTTATCAAGACTTGAGTCAAACTTCAAGTCAGATAAAACATCTCCAAAGTCCAACACCACAAGAAATTCCAACTCATCATATTAGTGTTGAAAAAGAAAGTGCCTTGGGCTTCTTGCCTGAAAATTATATGGTTAATTCTTTCCATCATCAAGTCATTAAAGATTTGGGCCAAGGCTTGACGGCCATTGCTCATGGAAACGATGGCTTAGTTGAAGCGATTGAAAATAAAGAAAAACATGTGCTTGCTGTCCAATGGCACCCAGAATGTACTTGGGAAACTGAGCATTTTGATAAGAAAATTTTTGAAATTTTCGCTAACGGAACCATATAAAAGTTAAAAAACCGTCATAAATCTTTTTTATGGTGGTTTTTTTAAGATTATGTTAATATTATGTCTATATTAAAAGTCAGCTCACTCGTAACCTGCTTCCAAATTTAAAATAAAAACTGAGCTGACAAAATTTCTGAGGAGAAATTGATATGAAAAAAATAAAATTGTTGACTCTTGCAACAGTTGGAATTGCCTCAATTGGCTTACTTGCTGCTTGCTCGTCAAAAGATAATTCATCTTCTAAATCAACAGATAAAGTAACAACCGTAACTGTTGCAACTTCTGCCGCTTCTGTCCCTTATGAATACAGCGAAAATGGCAAAATGACTGGTTTTGAATATGATATTTTAAAAGCTGCTGACAAAGACATGAAGGATTATAAATTCGACTTTAAAGTCTATGAAGATAGTGCGATTTTAGCTGCTTTAGACGGTGGCCGTGCACAAATTGCGGCAAATAATTTTGGTAAGACAAAAGCACGTTCTGAAAAATATCTCTTTAGCTATCCTGTTCGCCAAGGAATTGATGCGATTTTCTCAACATCTAAAGAAAATATTACAAAAATCTCTCAACTTGCTGGTAAAACGACAGAAATTCCTGCTGGAACCAACTATGGTGATATGTTTGAAAGCTGGAACAAAAATCATCCAGACAAAAAAATTAATGTTAAATACAGCCAACGTCCTTTAGCCGACCGTTTATCTGCTGTTTCTAGTGGACAAATTGATTTCTTATTTGCTTCTAAAGCACCCGCAGAAAATTTGATTAAAGAACATGCAATCACAGGTTTAGTGGATACTGTTCCAACAGACTTGGATAAACAACCAGAATTTAAGACTTATGATTACTTTATTCTTGATAACAGCCAAAGCAAATTGCAAAAAGATTTGAATGTTGAACTCAAAAAACTTTATGATAACGGCACACTTAAAAAACTGTCAGAACAATATTTCCATGACAGCCATATTCCAGCTGCTGACCAATTCAAATAATTAAAAAACTCGTCAATGACGAGTTTTTATTTTACTGACAGCAATCTTTTTATAAATAAAAATTACTGACAGAATACTCAAAAGCTACGCTTTTTTCTGTCAGTCATTTTTTGATTAATTTATTTATTTAAAGCAGCGTCCAAATGAGCCAATACTTTTTCTTTTCCAAGAAGTGCAATTGTTTCTGGTAATTCTGGACCATGCATTGAACCTGAAGCTGCAATACGAATTGGCATCCAAAGCATTTTACCTTTTACGCCAGTTTCTTTTTGAGTCGCTTTAAAGAGTGGGAAAATATTTTCCACTGTAAAATCATTTTCAGGAAGTTCAGCCAATTTTGCACGGAAAGTACTCAAAGCTAATGGTGTTGTTTCAGCAGCCAACATTTCACGAGCTTCATCAGTCAATTCTGGGAAATCTCCATAGAAAAGGTCTGTTAATTCAACAATTTCATCTGCTGATTTCATTTGTGGTTGATAAAGTTTAACCAGTTCCTCAGCACGTTCATCAAAGCGATTAGCAGCAACAAGGAATGGTTTTGTCAATTCAAATACTTTAGCAAAATCAGCATTTTTGATGTATTCATTATCCAACCAGTCCAATTTCTTTTGGTCAAAGGCTGCTGGTGATTTAGACAAACGATGTTCATCAAAAAGTTCAATTAATTCTTCACGAGAGAAAATTTCTTTTTCTCCACCAGGATTCCAGCCCAAAAGTGCAATAAAGTTGAAAATGGCATCAGACATGTAACCTTTTTTACGGTAGTCTTCAATAAACTGAAGTGTATTTGTGTCACGTTTTGATAATTTTTTCCCAGTTTCAGAATTAATAATCAAAGTCATGTGACCAAATTGTGGTGCTTCCCAACCCAAAGCATCGTAAACAACTAATTGTTTTGGCGTATTGGCAATATGGTCATCTCCACGGATAACATGTGAGATTTGCATATCATGGTCATCAACAACAACAGCAAAATTGTAAGTTGGGTAACCATCACGTTTTTGGATTACCCAATCTCCACCGATGTTTTTACCTTCAAATTCAATGTCGCCTTTAACAATATCATTCCATTTATAAATTGCTTTTTCATCAACAGAAATACGAACAACCGGTTCAATATTTTGCGCTTTGCGCTCCGCGATATAAGCTGCTTTTTCATCATCACTCATGCCAGCATATTCGTTAATATAGTGTGGAGCAATTCCTGCCGCTTCTTGTTTCGCATGGTCAGCTTCAAGTTCTTCTGGCGTTTTATAAGAATAATAAGCTTTTCCTTCAGTCAACAATTGGTCAATATATTTTTGATATAAAGGCAAACGTTCTGATTGACGGTAGTTTTCATGTGTTTCAGGACTTTCATCCCAATCCATTCCCAACCAACGAAGGTTTTCAAGTTGTGAACGCTCACCATCTTCTACGTGACGTTCACGGTCTGTATCTTCAATACGGATGATAAAATCTCCCCCGTGATGACGGGCAAAAAGATAGTTAAAAAGGGCTGTACGAGCATTCCCGATATGCAAAAGTCCTGTTGGTGATGGTGCGTAACGGACGCGGATTTTTTTATTCATATTAATCCAATTCTCCTCATTAATTCGTTCACTTCTTTTCTGTAAGAAATGAATCGTTCTTGGTTTTAAATAGCCTAAACTACTCTAACAATCACCTCTATTTTACCACAAATTAAGAAAGCATGCCGACCTAAAATTTATTTGTAATCTATCATTGACAAATTTAATCTAAGAATTGAAGAAATCGTTCATCCCAAAGATGGTTTTCATAAAAATCAACGATTTCTTTTGCTGACAGCCATTTACTATCGAAAGTTGAACTTGCCCCTCTTTGCATCCAATTTTGATAGCCCAGACCATGAGCAAAAACAAGCGTCGTGTTAACACAAAATTCAGTTTGAGCACCGCAAAATTCAATCGATTTTACTGACAAGTCTGTCAGTAGTTTTTGCAGTTCCGTTTGATAGAAACCATTGGCATGCGTTTTTTCAACATACTTGTCAGTAGATGCTGTCAGCAATTCTGGAATCATTTGCCAACCAAAACTTTCTTTTATCAGTTCATCATCATTATGCTGGATAAAAATAATCGGTTTTTTAGCCTTTCGATAAGTAATAATTCGTTGATTAATTTGCTCAATTAATTCTTCTCGCCGATAAATCCCAGCACATACCTCATTTTGCATATCAATTACAATCAAAGCATCACTTGTTTTCATCTTTTTATTCCTTTCAAAAATTGATTTTCTTAGCATTAGTATAAGACAATCTCTCCAGAAAACAAAGAATTTACAACCAAAATCAAAATAACACCCCAAAGAATGTTATTTTTGTAGTAATCATTTATAATTTTCTATTTGAGAAATTCTTCCTCAATAAATGAGTAACCAATTGCCTTTGTGGCAACAAAAGTAACTAAAGACGCGATAATTAATGACATCGTAGTATCCGATAAGAAATGTGCACCAATTCGGACCCGAGCAGCCATCATTAAAAGTGTGAAAATAAATCCGCTGTAAGCCAAAATCTTTTGGCCTTTAAGATTTTTTCTGTCAGCAAAAAATGGTAAAAAGAGTGCTGCAGCCGCTGCGATTGTATGACCTGACGGGAATGATTGATGACCTGTTTGACCGTTCAAATGCCACCAATTAGTGAACGTTCCTTTGGTAGAGGAAACAATTTCCTTAACCTCATAAGGGCGAAAACGCCCCCAGTTAACTTTCATCGTATTGACAATTGAGTTGCTGACATAAACGACAGCAATCCCAGCAATCGCCACAATAATCAATTGACTTAATTCTTCGTAAGTTTTCTTGCTCAGCCATCTATAAATCAAAAATGTTCCGATGACCAGGATAATAAATGTAAAAAGTGCTTCAAGTCCAAAAGAATAAGTCGCTGTGGCTCCAATACTGTTATTTGCCGCACCCAGTGGCTGATGATTTTTGATGTTATTAAGTGTGGTCACACCGTAAAACATCCAACCATCAACCCAGCCCCATGCTGACCAATAAGCAAAGCCAAGTCCAGAAATCGCTAAAATCCATTTTGTCAGTTGATTATCTTGTCTTAGACCATAAATGAAGATAATTTCCGCTGAAATAAAAGGGATAAGCGCTGACGGAAACATTCCAAATATCTGAAAAAGATTACCAAAAATTGAATTTTGATCCATAACCATTTTAGAAATTTGCAAATCCCCCAAAGACGCAATAATTAATAAAAGAGCTGAAATTCCAATTAAAATTCCTAGGAATTTTTTTCCGCTTGTGTTCATAAAACCTCCATTGGTTTGATTACTACCCTTTCATTTTATCCCATTCTCCAAAACTCAATGTAAATTTTTTGTAAATCTTAAGTAAACATTTAGTTAAACTTTATTTTATTAAAGATTTTAGATTTTTAAACCACTTCATATCCTTTAAACGACAAACTATTTATTCTTTTAATTACTAACGATGATTATTGATTTCCTTTCTGAACAGTCTATGTTAGAATTAATTGTATGAATGAAATTACTTATACTCAAATTATGCCAAATGATATAGATGATGTCATCCGTATTGAAAGAGCTACTTTCTCAGAAAATGAAGCCCTCTCTGTAGAGTCAATGATCGAAAGAATTAACTTAATTCCTGATAGCTTTATCGCAGCAAGAAATAGTGAAGGAACTGTCGTAGGTTACGTTTCTGGTCCTGTTACAGAAGGTCGTTACTTGGATGATGAATCTTTTGAACGTACCAAAGCCAATCCCAAAACAGGTGGTTTCCAAAAAATCATCAGTTTAACCGTTGACCCTGATTATCAAGGCTTAGGAATTGCGACAAACTTACTCCTTTTACTTGAAAAAGAAGCCAAATCGAAAAAACGTTTGGGAATCAGTCTTACTTGCCATGATTATTTAGTTCCCTATTATGAAAAACACGGCTTTACTGACGAAGGACTTTCCGAGTCAAAATTCGGTGGAGAAACTTGGTACAATATGGTCATGGAATTTTAAAAAAAACAAAAGTTACTAACAAACCTGTCAGTAACTTTTTTTATTGATAAATTTTCAATTTTACTGACAGACTTATCAGTAAAAGCTATTGATTACTTTTGAGCAAAATAATCATTCAATTCTTGACGATACTTATTTCGCCAGTCCTCTTTATTATCACTTAATAATTCGTCCGCAAAAGTTGCAACATCATTGCCCAGAACCTCAGCTGGACTTCGCCCATCAACTACTGCCAACTCAAATAATTCAATAATATCCTTAAAAATATGCCAATCTGTTGCCCCCATTTTGAACATATATTTTTGAATTGAACGATAAGCCTGATAAAAATCTTTAGGTAATTTTTTAGCTCGATTTTGCATTTCTTGCCAGTCTTTTTTTTCAGCAAGAAGGTCACTAATTTTATCTAAAACCATTTTTCAGCTCCTTATTAAGTTTATTTTTTTTCTTTTTTTCCCAACTCGTATCATCCACCATCTCATCAATAAATGCCGCAACATCTGAACCAATTAAATCAGTTAATTCTTTGTCTTGGATTTTAGCTTCTTCAAGTAAATCAAGAACTTGTCCAAAAATAAATTTGAAATCTGCCCATTTCGTTACCCCAGAGTGCCATATATATTTTTTTAATTCCTTATAATCTTCATAATAATTCTCTCCAAGTTTCTGAGCATGATTTTCAAATTCGCGAAATTCTCTTTTTTCTTCAAGACCAATCATTCGATCAACAATATTTCTATGCTCCACCATGATTTTCTCCCTTCTGCTCACTCCATAAATTTTGATGACGTAAAAACTCCATTTTTTCTGAAATAAAAGCCCATTTTTTCCAAAAATTTCCTCGCTCAATTTGCCCTACCTCATTTAAACGATACCATTTTCGAGCGGGACCAAGTTTTGAAGGCTTTTTTCTAATCTCAACATACCCTTTCTTTTCAAGACGCATCGTAATCGTATATACCGTTCCTTCTACAACATCTTCAAAACCAAGTTCTCGCAGTTTTTGAGTAATTTCATAACCATAAGTTTCCCCTTGACCAATGATTTCTAAAACACACCCCTCAAGAACTCCTTTCAACATTTCTGTAATTTGATTCATTTTTTCCCCCACTATTTAGTAATACTAACTACATCTATATAGTAATACAATATAGCTAAAATATCAATATTTCCCACTTTTATTAAAATAAAAAAACTGCTAAAAAGCAGTTTTAATAAATTATTTTTCAAAATTAATAACTTTAGTTTGACCTTTAAAATTTTCATAAAGGGCCGATTCAATCCTTAAAGCAATAATTGACATATTCTCCGCATTTTCATGAAGAGATAGGATTAATCCTTCTTTTTTCACAATTTCTTGAGCTTTAGCCTCTTCTAAGATTTCTGCATGAACCCGATTTGAAGTCAAACGCCCTCCTTTTTCCAACTTATCAAACCAAGTCGTAAAACTCACTTGTGAATTTCTTTTTAGATCACTAATCTTTGAAGCTTTTTTATCCGCAACCATGTAGAAAATATTTTCCGTTTTTTGAGCTTGAATAAAACTCATAATCGTTGTTGAACTCTTTGAATTTTCATCAGTCACACTTAAAGCAAGGTAGCCTGGAAAGTCTTTTAAAAGATAAGCAAGTTCATTTTCTACAGCATTCGTACCAACAACATTAGCCTTTTTATTAGTTTTAAAAATTGTTAAGAGAACAAGTGGTAAAGTAAGAAAAACATAAGCAATGATAAGTCCTAAAACAAATCTTAACCAATAATTTCCAAAATTCATTTCTAATATCAAAGCAAAAACAGCTAAAGAAATTAAAAAAACTACAAACAATTGAATAAAACGTTTTAAATACATATTAAACTCCTAAATACTCAAAATTCATTTAAGAAGAAAACCGATAATTTATCGGTTTTCTTCTTTATTTTTTTACTAAATCAGCAAAAATCATTCGACCAGCACTTGTTTGTAGCACCTTAGCAACTTCAACAGTAACTGTTTTATCAATCAATTTTGCAGTATCTTCAATGACAATCATTGTTCCATCTGGTAAATAAGCCACGCCTTGTTGACGTTCAGAACCAGCACGAATAATTTGTACGTTAATATGTTCGCCCACAACAAGTTGTGTTTTCACAGCATTAGCAAGGTCATTAATGTTAAGAACTTGAACACCCTGAATTTCAGCAACTTTATTAAGATTAAAATCATTCGTCACTAATTTTGAGCCAGTAGAACTTGCATATTTAAGAAGTTTAGTATCAACTTCTCGAACATCTGGAAAATCAACTTGAGAAATTTCAACTTGATCAAATTTAGTCAATTCATTAACCAAATCCAAGCCCCGACGTCCTTTAGCCCTTTTCAGTGGGTCTGAACTATCAGAAATTAATTGTAATTCTAAAATCACAAAATTAGGAACAATAATTTTATCTGAAATAAACCCTGTTTTAATTACATCTAAAATCCTACCATCAATGATTGAACTTGTATCCAATAAAATACTATTATTACTCTTAGATTCACTGACAACTTCCTCAGCAACTTCTGCTGGTTCAGTTGCCATTGCTTCACGGCGTTTACGAAAAAGCACTCTAGCAATTTCGTCTCCTCGTCGATCAAATAAAACATATCCCAAATAAATCATCACCAAAACAAGTATGAATGAAATGATATTACTTAAAATAGGAACATTTAAAAATCTTAATGGAATACTTCCAATAACCCCAACTAGAAGACCAAGAACAATCCCAATAATATTGAAGACCATTTTTGACATATTCATTTTGGAAATTCTAGAATCTATTTTTTTCAACCCATTAAGCATTGAACCGGCAAATATAAATGAAAGAATAATAAAAATAATTGCACCAATCACACCGTCAACAGCTTCGTTCTGCAAAATCCCTGTGTCCCAACCAAATACCTTTAAAATTGATGGTACAACAGCAACACCTAGCGATGCTCCGATGACAGTCATAACAAGATGAATAATCCAACGACGCATATCTTTTCCTCCTTTTAGAAAATGGATAGGCTTACAAGAAAGCCCTGTGTCAATTATACCACACGCTCCTTTAATATTGCTTATCCAAACACAAGAAATCTATTTAATTTCTCATGCTATATTTATTATTTTATAACTTGTATCCCTTATTAGCGATCATTTAATTTTTTATTTTAAATAGAGTACATTAGATGATCATTGTGCTATAATGACCTTATCTTTTACAGATTATGAAGGAAAAAATTATGCTTAAATCCGCAGTCCATTCTAAAGAAAGTTTACTTGTTGCTCTATTACTTGCTATGAATACAGGCTTTGTTGATGCCTTTACCTTTTTTCATTTTGACGGCCGTTTCGCTAGTCTCCAAACTGGGAATTTGATTCAGACTGGAATTAATTTAGCCCATGGAAATTTGGAGAAAGCTTTTCAATTTATTATTCCAATTTTATTTTTTGCACTAGGTGCACTTTTCAAGACCTTATTCACCAAATATAAAACCCAAAATAATAAAAGTGAAATTGAATCCCTTCTCTTCATACAAATGATTGGTATTTTACTCATTTCTCTCGCCTTCGCTACTTTTTTACATTTATCAGCCTCACTTTTTGTTGGAATTCTCTCCTTTTTTATGGTTATTCAAGGTGATACCTTTACTCGAGTCAGAGGACTTCCTTATGCTAATATCATGTCCACAGGTAATATCAAAGCTTTTGGAACAAATCTAGGACAATATATAGTTTCTAAAAACACAAAGGACTTAAAAAATTCACTCATCTTCTTATCTCTTGCTTTATCATTTGTTGTGGGAGCCTTTATTTCTTCACTTTTAAGTTTATGGTTAGGTGATTTTACATTAATCGGCTCTAGTCTATTAGTTCTATTAGCTTATTATTCTTATAAGATGAGTCATTCATAAAAAGCAAAGGCTATTTCATTAATGAAATAGCCTTATTTTTATATTAGCCAAAGACTAGTTTTAAACATTCAGTTAAAGTTGTTACTCCAATCACTTGAATCTGTTCAGGAATATCAATCCCTACAATTGAATTTTTAGGAGCATATACTTTTTTAAACCCTAGTTTTGCAGCTTCATTTAATCTTTGTTCAATTCGGGTCACCCGACGAATTTCACCCGTTAAACCAATTTCACCAATAAAACATTCACGCGCATCTGTTGGAAGTTCTTTATAACTTGAAGCCACAGCAACCGCAACCGCGAGGTCAATGGCTGGCTCATCCAATTTTACTCCCCCTGAAGATTTGAGGTAGGCATCTTGATTTTGCATCAAGAGCCCTGTTCTCTTCTCAAGCACCGCCATAATTAAACTTACACGGTTAAAATCTAGGCCTGAGGTAGTCCTTTTAGCATTTCCAAACATTGTCGGTGTCGTCAGTGCTTGTATTTCAACTAATATGGGCCGTGTTCCCTCAAGTGCACAAACAATCGCAGATCCAGTCGAGCCCTCTAAGCGTTCTTCTAAAAAGACCTCTGAGGGATTAGTCACTTCGACCAAGCCATGACCCTGCATCTCAAAAATTCCAATTTCATTAGTTGAACCAAAACGGTTTTTTACAGCACGAAGAATTCTAAATGTATTATTTCGTTCTCCTTCAAAATACAGCACCGTATCAACCATGTGCTCCAACATCCTTGGCCCAGCCAGCTGACCTTCTTTAGTCACATGACCAACAATAAAGGTCGCAATATCATTCGTTTTAGCAATTTGCATCAATTCTCCAGTCACTTCACGAACTTGACTTACAGAGCCTTGAGTTGATTGAATTTCTGGTGTCATGATTGTTTGAATGGAATCAATAATTAAGAAGTTAGGTTTTAAGCGCTCAACTTCTGCACGAATCGACTGCATATTTGTTTCAGCATAGAGATAAAAGTCACGGTCAATATCTCCTAAACGCTCAGCTCTTAGTTTAATTTGTTGGGCTGATTCTTCACCACTCACATACAGCACACGACCTCTAGAAGCCAATTGAGTAGAAACCTGTAAAAGTAAAGTTGATTTACCTATCCCAGGGTCTCCCCCAATCAAAACTAATGAACCAGGAACAACACCCCCTCCTAATACACGATTAAATTCATCTAAGTCCGTTTCAATCCGAGGAGTATCAAATAATTCAACTTCATCTAGCTTCAATGGTTTTGAACGTTCGCCAGTCATTGAAACACGTTGATTTTTAACTTCTTGGACTTCAACTTCTTCAACAAAAGAAGACCATTCGCCACAGTTTGGACAACGTCCTAAGTATTTTGCAGACTTATAGCCACAATTTTGACAAATAAATGATGATTTTTTCTTCGCCATTTTCCCTCCACTTATTCATACGTAAAATTTATTAAAATGTAACAAAACAGCGGATAATCCGCTGTTTTATTTGATTAAGGATTTTATTCTTCTACCATTTTATCATATTTCAGAGTGTCTGACACGAATCTTAGATAAAAAATAGTTAGCACATCATAGCTTTAAATTTCCGTGACTTTACTCTTTTGGACAACATAGCCAAGCCCCTCAACTTTACTAACTAAGTCAGTAGCAGTTACCTGATTGTCATCAAATTCTGCCTTGACTTTTGAAGCGTTGAACAGCACCTTTGCCGTTTCTACTCCATTTGTTGTATTTAAAGCTCCTTCAATCTTAGCCATACATGATGGACAGCTCAATTCATCTAATTTCATTACTATTTTTGACATTTATACTTTCCTCCTGCAATTATGCATCAATATTTATAGTCTTATTATAAGTTTAAAAAGACTATAAAACATTGATTTACATCAAGAAAATATTATTATTTTTGTCCAAAATAGTTTTCATAAGCATTTAATTTCTTCTTAACATTCTGTAGAAATGGTTGGACAAGCCAGTAATATAAGGAAAATGGCTTGCAAAGTAAAAAAAGTCTGCCACTTTTTACCAATATTCAAATTTTGAAAGTACTTTTTGTCTTCCGAATATTGATTGTTCCATCAAAGTCAACGAAAATTGCTTTTCTCATTTTTTGTTCACAACTATTCTATGAAAAATTGACATCATCATGTGATTGAAAGTAAGATGAATATCCTCGGCAATTTGCATATCATTAATAGGTGCGTGCATATTATAATCATTCATTTTATTAGGAGCCGTTTTTGTAAACAAATGTATTTAACCGTGGACATTATTCGCTTTTTAAAGCTTTTAAAGTCAATAAAAAGTCTTATTTTATAAAATAAGACTTCTCATATTTAAATATATCTACTGTAAAAAAATATGCCATTGAACAGAATCGAACTGTCGACCTTCACCTTACCATGGTGCTGCTCTACCGACTGAGCTACAACGGCTAAAATAAATAAATTGAGTGGCCTGACTAGATTAGAAATTTAATCTAATCAGACAGAGCTAGACTATAAGCAAGGCTGATGCGAAAGAGAGTCAATCACAACTCAACACATGCACCCACAGAAACCCCCGCCAACATCATAACACTCAATTTAGTATTTTATTATTACTTCAAGATTTAATACAATTAAACCAATTCAATGATTGCCATAGGCGCAGCATCACCACGACGTGGTTCTACTTTAAGGATACGAGTGTAACCACCGTTACGTCCTTCGTAGCGTTTAGCAAGGTCGTTGAATAATTTTTGAAGGGCAGTTGGGAAAGTTTCAGTTTCTTCGTTGAAATCTTTAATTGCGATTTCATTACGTACGTAAGCAGCTGCTGCACGACGAGCTGAAAGGTCACCTTTTTTACCAAGCGTAATCATTTTTTCTACTGTACGACGAACTTCTTTAGCGCGAGCTTCAGTTGTAACGATAGTTTCGTTGATGATCAAATCTGTAGTCAAATCACGAAGCATAGCTTTACGTTGTGAAGATGTACGTCCGAGTTTACGATTGCTCATTTGTTTCCTCCTATATTATTATTTTCTTTTTTTAAGGGAAAGTCCCAATTCAGTCAATTTAACTTTGACTTCTTCTACTGATTTGTGACCGAGGTTTTTGACTTTAATCATGTCAGCTTCGCTCATTTCAACAATATCAGCAACAGTGTTAATACCTGCGCGTTTCAAACCATTGTAAGCACGAACTGAGAAGTCCATTTCTTCAATAATTTTATCGAGCACACGTTCTGTTTTAACTTCATCTTTAACAACAAGTGTTTCGGCTTCAGCTGCAACTTCTGAAAGATCAACGAACAAGTTCAAGTGGTCTGTCAAGATTTTAGCTGAGAGTGACAAAGCTTCGTCAGAAACGATAGTACCGTTTGTAGTAATTTCAAGTGTTAATTTATCGTAGCTAGAATCTCCACCTACACGGGCAGGTTCTACTTGATAATTTACTTTACTTACTGGTGTGTAAATTGAGTCTACAGCAATTGTGCCAATTGGCGCTCCATCGACTTTATTTTCGTCAGCCGGAACATAGCCGTATCCTTTTTTAACAGTCATTACAGCACGCATTGAGTGACCTTCAGCAATAGAGAACAAGTAATGGTCTTTGTTGACAATTTCAATGTCGCTATCAGTTAAGATATCACCAGCAGTAACATCCATAGGACCAGTTACGTCAAGTTCGATTTGTTTTTCAGACTCTACGTATGATTTGATGGCAATTCCTTTAACCGCAAGAACGATTTGGATGACATCTTCACGTACGCCAGGGATTGTTGCGAATTCGTGTTGAACACCTTCAATTTGAATTGAAGTCACAGCAGCACCAGGAAGTGATGACAAAAGGACGCGACGCAGAGAGTTACCTAAAGTTGTACCATAACCACGTTCAAGTGGTTCAACAACGAATTTACCGTAATTTTCTGATTCGTCAAATTTAGTAATTTTTGGTTTTTCAAACTCAATCATGTATGTTCTCCTCTAAGCGAAAAGTGATTAGTGACAAGAGCAACTAATTATACACGACGACGTTTTGGAGGACGTGCACCATTGTGAGGTACAGGAGTCACATCACTGATAGATGTTACATTAAGACCAGCTGCAGCGAGTGCGCGGATAGCTGATTCGCGACCTGAACCAGGACCTTTAACTGTAACAGATACAGTTTTCAAACCTTGCTCTTGAGCAGCTTTAGCAGCAGCTTCTGAAGCCATTTGAGCGGCGAAAGGTGTAGATTTTTTAGAACCTTTAAAACCAAGTGCACCAGCTGATGACCAAGCAAGGGCGTTACCATGAACGTCTGTGATCATAACGATTGTGTTGTTGAATGTTGATTGGATATGAACAATTCCAGATTCAATATTCTTTTTAACACGACGTTTACGTGTAATTTTTGCCATTTTAACTCCTTTCTATTTAATTATTTTTTCTTACCTGCGATTGATTTAGCAGGACCTTTACGTGTACGAGCGTTGTTCTTAGTGTTTTGTCCACGTGTAGGAAGTCCACGACGGTGACGCATACCACGGTAAGAACCAATTTCCATCAAACGTTTGATGTTAAGTGACACTTCACGACGAAGGTCTCCTTCGAGTTTCAAGCCATCGAGTTCACGACGGATTGCATCTTCTTGATCTGATGTCAAATCTTTTGTACGGATATCTTCTGAGACACCTGCAGCTGCAAGTACTTTTTTAGATGTTTGAAGTCCAACACCGAATACGTATGTTAATGAAATAACAATGCGTTTTTCGTTTGGAATATCAACTCCAGCAAAACGAGCCATATTTTTCTATTTCCTTTCTATCCCTGACGTTGTTTGTGTTTTGGATTGGCAGGGCAAATTACCATTACACGACCGTTACGACGAATAACTTTACAGTATTCGCAGATTGGTTTAACTGATGGTCTTACTTTCATTGTGTCTTCCTTTCTATGGTTACTGTGCATCATGCACTCAATGAATGTCCGGATTACTTAAATCGGTAAGTAATTCGTCCGCGTGTCAAATCGTATGGTGAGAGTTCAACTTGAACCTTGTCTCCAGGCAAGATACGGATATAATTCTTTCGAATTTTTCCTGAAATCGTCGCCAAGACTTGGTGACCATTTTCGAGTTCAACCGTGAACATCGCATTCGGCATGGTGTCAACGACTTTGCCGTCTACTTCAATTACATCATCTTTTGCCAAGCAAAAGTACCTCCTTAGAAATTTCCCGAAAGATATATACTATATATATCTAAAAAGTCGGACTTATGTATTTTAGCATTTTTCAGCAACAAATGCAAGTCTTTCTTTTAGAAAAGCCTTTATTTTTCTAGCTTGAGTACATGTTTAATTTATTACTCGCTTTCAAAGCTATTCATGGCAATGTTTTCGGGTGTTTCATTTTTATAATTTTACTGACAGAGAGCTTGTCAGTAAAATTTTGTATTCTAATCTTGCTATTTTACTAAAAAAACCTCTGACAGAGGTTTTTATTTTTATTATCCTAAAACTTTTTTAATATCTTCTGTTACTTGGCTAATTTCTTGTTCACCTTCAATGTTTTTAACAAGTCCAAGTTCAGTATAGTGTTCAATAATTGGAGCTGATTCTTTAATATTGACATCCAAACGATTTTTAACTGTTTCTGGAACATCATCCGCACGTTGATAAAGGTCATGACTACCACAAACGTCACAAACGCCTTCAACTTTAGTTGGATTGAAGATTTTATGATAAGTTGCACCACAGTTACGGCAGATGTAACGACCACTTAAACGGTCAACCAAAATATCTGGGTTAACAACGATATTTACAACGGCATCAAGTTTAATTCCAAGTTCTTCAAGCATTGTATCAAGTGCATGAGCTTGGTCAATCGTACGTGGATATCCATCAAGCAAGAAGCCTGAAGCTTTGATATCATCTTGTGCTAAACGTTCTTTAACAATTCCGTTCGTTACTTCATCAGGTACGAGTTCACCTTTATCGATGAAAGATTTAGCAAGTTTACCCATTTCAGTTTCGTTTTTCATTGCGGCACGGAACATGTCACCTGTTGAAATGTGATTTACTCCATAATTTTTAACGATGAACTCAGCTTGAGTTCCTTTACCAGCTCCTGGAAGTCCCATGATTAATAAATTCATTTTGTTTTCTCCTGATTTTAATTTATAAATTACTGACAGAACTGTCAGTAAATTGCAGATGTTCTCTGTGATTTTACCTACACTATTTTAGCGTATTTTTGCTAAAAAATAAAGAAAAACCTTGTCTAATGACAAGATTTTATTTTGTTTCAAGTGGATTATCCATAAATCCTGCATATTTACGTTTGAGTAAATATCCTTCAAGTTGTTTCACTGCTTGTATAGCAACTTGAATCAAGATTAAGAGTGATGTTCCTCCAAGAGCGACAATTTTTGGAAGTCCCCAAACGTTTTGGGCGGCAATTGGAATGATTGAAATCAAACCAAGGAAGAGCGCACCTACCGTTGCAAGACGCATTAAGAGACGTGATACATACTTTTCGGTTCCTTTACCCGGACGAACAGATGGAATGTAAGAACCTTGTTTTTGAAGGTTTTCAGCCATCTTTTCAGGATTGACCTGAACGAATGAGTAGAAGAATGTAAAGAGCACAATCAATAATGCGTAGAAGAGCATTCCTGTCCAAGTCGTATATGACAAGGCGTCTTGTAAAGTTGACAACCAACCTACATTACTTCCTTGCGAACGTTGCAAGAATTGCAAAATCGTAGCTGGAGCAGTTGTAATTGAACCAGCAAAGATAACTGGGATAACCCCAGCTGGATTGACACGAAGTGGCAAATAAGAACTTGTTGGTGCACCTTGAGTCAATTTAGTATATTGAATAGGTACTTTACGTTCTGCTTGTTGAACAAAAGTTGTTACATAAATAATGATAATTGCTGACAATACTAGACCAATGACAAATAACCAAGACATTGGAATTTCTGAAGGTCGAACGTTTAAGAATTTTTCATCATAAACAGATTTGACCGCCGATGGGATACTAGATACAATCCCAGCAAAGATAATTACTGAAACACCTGAACCAAATCCTTTTTCATTAATTTGTTCACCCATCCAAGTGACAACCATTGAACCAGTGGTCAAAATTGCACCAATCATCAAATAGCTTTGCCAATTTGGATTTTGCACAATATTTAACGAGCTCATAGCTTGGAAACCAGCAGTAATCCCGATAGATTGTGCCATAGCAAGCACTAAGGTAATGTAACGTGTCGCTTGATTCAGTTTACGACGTCCAATTTCCCCTTGTTTTGACCACTCAACAAATTTTGGTAAAATGTCCATTTGCAACAATTGAACAATGATTGAAGCAGTAATATAAGGCGAAACCCCCATTGCAAAAAGTGAATAGTTTTGCATTGCATTACCAGAAACCAAGTTCATCATGTTCAAGAAAGGAAGATTACTTACTTCTGTCAAGTTTTGAACGTTGACGCCAGGTACCGTAATATGAGCACCTAAGCGGAAAACAAAAAGGATGAAAATCGTAAAGAGAATTCTTGCTCGGACGTCCTTGACCTTAAAGGCTTCCTTAAGCGTCTTAAAAAACATAAAATCTCCTTAAAGCGTTTTAATTGTAAATAGACAATAAGCGGTTGAAAATTCAACCGCCAATTGTAGTGTAAAAATTAAGCTTCTTCTACAGAACCACCAGCAGCTTCGATTGCAGCTTTAGCAGCAGCAGATACTTTAGCAACTTTAACTGTAAGTTTTTTAGCTGTCAATTCACCGTTAGCAAGAACTTTAACACCTGATTTAACGTCCTTGATGATTTTAGCAGCTACGAGGGTTTCAGCTGAAACAGTTGCTCCATCTTCAAGACGGTTCAAAGTTTCAAGGTTGACAATAGCGTATTCTTTACGGTTAACATTCAAGAAACCACGTTTTGGCATGCGACGGAACAATTCTGTTTGTCCACCTTCAAAACCAGGACGTACTCCACCACCTGAACGAGATTTTTGACCTTTTTGTCCACGTCCAGATGTTTTACCGTTACCTGATGATGTACCACGACCTACGCGGTTACGTACTTTACGACTGCCTTCAGCAGCTTTCAATGAATGAAGTTCCATTTTTTTCTCCTTATTTTGTACCTTGCTGTCGCCTATTTTCCATGTAAGGAACGTGAAAAACAAACTCGCCGATACGTTAATATATTTATTTGCCTGATATCAGACTTCTATTATTTTACTATTTTTCGATTGGAATTACAAGCCATTTCGTCGTTTGCAAATATATTTTATTATTCTAAAAAATAGCAAATAATCTTTTTTTAAGTACTCTAGATTTCTGTCAGTAAAAAAACAATCCTGTCAGTAAAGACAGAATTGTTTTTTTTAATATTAATTATGCTTCTTCAACTTTTACCAAGTGAGAAATAGAGTTTACCATACCAAGAATAGCAGGTGAACCTTCTTTTACTACTGAGCTGTTGAGTTTACCAAGACCGAGTGCTTTAACAGTTTTGCGTTGAGCAGGGATACGGCCGATTGGTGAGTTTACCAATGTAATTTTAATTTGAGCCATTTTTTCCTCCTTAGGCGAAATCTGATACAGATTTACCGCGTAATGCAGCAACTTCTTCAGCACGTTTCAATTGATTCAATCCATCAACAGTTGCACGAACAACGTTGATTGGTGTGTTTGAACCAAGTGATTTTGATGTTACGTCAGCAACACCAGCGAGTTCGAGGACGGCACGAACGGCACCACCTGCGGCAACTCCAGCACCTTCTACAGCTGGTTTAAGGAGGATTTTACCACCACCGAAGACACCAAGTGCTTCGTGAGGAAGTGTAGTACCTACCATAGGAACTGTAATAAGGTTTTTCTTAGCTGCTTCGATTGCTTTACGGATAGCTTCAGGAACTTCTTGAGCTTTACCAGTACCGAAACCTACGCGACCGTTACGGTCACCAACAACAACAAGTGCTGCAAAGCGAAGACGACGTCCACCTTTAACAACTTTAGTAACGCGGTTAATTGAAACTACGCGTTCTTCAAATTCGCTTTGTTCGCGATCATTTCTTCTGTTTTCTGCCATGTTTAATTACCCCTTTCCTTAGAATTTCAATCCAGCTTCACGAGCTGCTGTAGCGAGTGCTGCAACACGTCCGTGATAGAGGTAACCACCGCGGTCGAAGACAACTTCTTCAACGCCTTTAGCTTTTGCAGCTTCAGCAACGAGTTTACCAACTTCTGCGGCTTGTTCAGTTTTAGTACCAGTCAATTTAAGTGATGAAGCTGATGCAAGTGTTGTACCAGTTACGTCATCAATGACTTGTGCATAAATGTTTGTGTTTGAACGGAAAACGTTCAAACGTGGAGTTTCAGATGTTCCTGAAATTTTACCGCGTACACGTGTGTGACGTTTTTGGCGGAGTTTGTTTTTATCTGGTTTAGAAATCACAATTCTACCTCTATATTATTTTAAATTTCGATAGTTTTTGCCATCGATTTTCTTACTGACAGAATTACTAGAATGCTGTCAGCAAGCGGGGAGTTTTTGTCTGTCTAACAAAGTTAGCATTGACAAAATACTGGCAATTTGACAAGTCAAACCACCAATTACGGATAACATTTTTTGCTAAATAAATGTTCAAGTGAACATTATTTTGACAAAAATTATTTACCAGTTTTACCTTCTTTACGACGAACGTATTCACCAACGTAACGGATCCCTTTACCTTTATAAGGTTCTGGAGAACGACGGCTACGGATGTAAGCTGCTGTTTGACCAACGGCTTCTTTGCTGATACCTTCAACAACGATAGAAGTTGGAGTTGCAACAACAAATTTGATGTTTTCTGGTGCTTCAACTTCGTCTTGGTGAGATTTACCAACTGACAATACAAGTTTAGTTCCTTGTAATTGTGCACGGTACCCAACCCCGATCATTTCAAGTGCTTTAGAGAAACCAGTTGAAACACCTTCTACCATGTTAGCAAGAAGGGCACGAGTAGTTCCGTGGAGCATTTTCATTTCTTTAGTGTCGTTTGGACGTTTTACAGTGATTTCGTTTTCAGCGATATCAAGTGTGATGTTTTCGTTGAATGAACGAACGAGTTCACCTTTAGGTCCTTTGACAGTGACAGTTGCACCGTTTACTTCTACAGATACGCCTGCAGGGATAACGATGACTTTGTTACCAATACGTGACATTTTTTTCTCCTGTTAAATTATCAGATTTAATTCAATCTGTTTTCACGGGTTTTAAATCAAAATTTGATTTAAAAGAACTTTTATTTTACTGACAGCCATAAAATTATTTCTGTCAGTAATTTTGACTTACGAAAAATTCGCTCGTCAGTTTAATATCATCAAAAAGTCGACATTAAACATTTAGATCAACTCCATCAATGAAGTCTCTCCGAACTAATTACCAGATGTAGGCAATTACTTCACCACCAACATTTGTTTCACGAGCAACTTTATCAGTTACTACACCAGTAGATGTTGAGATGATTGCTGTACCAAGTCCGTTAAGAACTTTAGGAACATCATCAGATTTCACGTAAACACGAAGACCTGGTTTTGAAATACGTTTCAAGTTAGTGATAACTTTTTCACCGTTTTTACCGTATTTAAGGAAAACGCGGATTACGCCTTGTTTGTTATCTTCAACGTATTCAACGTCTTTCACGTAACCTTCAGCTTTGAGGATTTCAGCGATTTGACGTTTGATTTTTGATGCAGGTGCTTCAACAACATCGAATTTACGCATGTTACCATTACGAATACGAGTCAAGAAATCTGCGATTGGGTCAGTCATTACCATAGTGTAATTTCTCCTTATTTGTAGTTTGGGCTTGTTCAAATCCCACTTTCAAATTAATGAGGTCTTTTTCATAAAAAGACCGAACTTAATTAGTATAGCAGAAGTTCCGCACCATGTCAACACTTTTCTTTACAATGTTTTCGGGTGTGTCATGATTTTTCTATAAAAAAATACTGACAGAATTTCTGTCAGCAACTTTCATCCTGGCTTACGAATTCGGACTTGTTGTATCATTACTTATCTTGTAAAAAAATGACGTTGGGTTAGTATCAAATATTTCCATACCCTCATCATTTGAAGTTATTGCAAATCTATCTTTTGTCCTATCTGTTTTATCCGTTTGTGAAGAGTTTGCAAAAGTTGGCGAGCTGTTAGCCGCAGCAAACATGAACCCCATGTATTTCCCAAGATTCACAGCACCGGCCATAATAATCCCATTCTTTGATTGTGGTCCAGATATAACTCTTTGATATTCTGAACTAAAAATGATGGTACCATTTTTCAGAACAGCTTTACCACCTCCGTCAGTAGTTTGCCATGTTCCGTTTAAAGAAGAATAGTCACCTGCAAGAATTTGTGAACTATTAGCAGCCTCATACTGACTAGTTGAACTTGGACTTATGTCCGAACTTGAACTCGTACTTATACTTGAAGATTGTGAACTACTGCTTGGGAGACTTTCCTTATTTTTTATACTTTGTGACGAACTAGTATGCTCAGCTTTTTCACTTTCTTTACTTCCGCTACCGCAAGCTGTTAAAGTCGCTAAAGCTCCTAAAAAAATTACAGAAACTGTTGCATACCTTTTAATTTTAACAAATATCTTTTCCATAAATTTCTCCTATTCTTTAGCTATTATAGCAAATTATTACATTTATTTCACTATTTTTGAAAACGCTCCCATATCATAGAATTCTAAGATACAAAAAAAATTACTGACAGAAATTCTGTCAGTAATTTTTATTCGTTACACGATAATTAACAAATTACCATGAAGCTTTTTTAACGCCTGGCAATTGACCTTTGTAAGCCAATTCGCGAAGACAGATACGGCAAAGTTTAAATTTGCGGTAAACTGAATGTGGACGTCCGCAACGTTCGCAACGAGTATAAGCTTGTGTTGAGAATTTTGCAGGGCGTTGGTTTTTAACAACCATAGATTTCTTAGCCATTTATGTATTCTCCCTATCTTATTTAGCGAACGGCATGCCGAGTTTAGCAAGCAATTCACGTGATTCTTCGTCAGTGTTAGCAGTTGTTACGATAACAATATCCATACCACGAACTTTATCAACATCATCATAGTTGATTTCTGGGAAAATCAATTGTTCTTTCACACCAAGTGTGTAGTTACCGCGACCGTCAAACGCTTTGTTTGAAACACCGTGGAAGTCACGTACACGTGGGAGTGAAACAGTAACCAATTTGTCCAAGAATTCGAACATACGTTCGCCACGAAGAGTTACTTTCGCACCGATTGGCATACCTTCACGAAGACGGAAAGCAGCAACTGATTTTTTAGCTTTAGTAATCAATGGTTTTTGACCAGAGATCAAAGCCAATTCAGCAACAGCTTTATCAAGGTTTTTAGAGTTGTTTACAGCATCTCCAACACCCATGTTGATAACGATTTTATCAACTTTTGGTACAGCCATGATTGAAGTGTAGTTGAATTGTTCAGTCAACGCTGGTACTACTTCGTTAGTATATTTTTCTTTCAAACGATTAGTCATATTATTTCTCCTTTCCGCCTTAGTCTAAAATTTCGCCAGATTTTTTGTTGAAACGAACTTTTTTATCGTCAACAACTTTGTAACCTACACGACCAGCAACACCATTTTTGTCGAGCACTTGTACGTTAGAAACGTGGATAGGAGCTTCGATTTCAAGAATAGCACCACTTGGGTTTTCTGAGTTTGGTTTTTGGTGTTTCTTCATGATAGCAACACCTTCAACGACAACTTTATTTACTTTTGGCAAAGCTTTGATTACTTTACCAGTAGTACCGCGGTCTTTACCTGCGATAACTTTAACTGTATCACCAGTTTTTACAAACATGTTTAATTCCTTTCTTACGCCCGATGGGCACCCTAATATTTTGTTACTAGGGGACTATTCTGTTAATAATAACAGTAAAATATGATTCTGTCAAAAAATTTTTCCGACAAAACCATATCTCTATAATGCTTGATTAGAGTACTTCTGGAGCAAGTGAAACGATCTTCATGTAGCCACCTTCGCGGAGTTCGCGGGCAACTGGGCCAAAGATACGTGTTCCGCGAGGAGTTTTATCGTCACGGATGAGCACTGCTGCATTTTCATCAAATTTGATGTATGAACCGTCAGGACGTTTCGCACCAGATTTAGTACGAACGATGACTGCTTTCACAACTTCACCTTTTTTAACTGCTCCACCAGGGGCAGCTGATTTAACTGTAGCTACAACGATATCACCGATACCAGCGAACTTACGTGATGAACCACCGAGAACACGGATAGTCAAAAGTTCTTTAGCACCTGAGTTATCTGCAACTTTCAAACGAGATTCTGTTTGAATCATGCTATATTCCTCCTAGTTTTGCTTAGATAATAACTGCTTCTTCAACGATTTCTACAAGACGGAAATGTTTGTCTTTAGACAAAGGACGAGTTTCCATGATACGAACGATGTCGCCAGTTTTTGCAGAGTTGTTTTCGTCGTGAGCTTTATATTTTTTAGAATAGTTAATGCGTTTACCATAGACAGGGTGGTTACGCTTAGTTTCTACGACAACTGTGATAGTTTTATCCATTTTGTCTGAAACCACGCGGCCTTGATAAACTTTACGTTGTTTGCGTTCCATTTATAGTTTCTCCTGACCTATTATTTGTTCAATTCAGCTTGCACAGTTTTTACACGTGCAATAGTTTTCTTGACTTCATCAAGCTTAGCTGTGTTTTCGAGACGACCAGCAGCAGCTTGGAAACGAAGATCAAACAATTCTTTCTTCAATTCAGCTTCACGAGTTGTCAATTCTTCAACTGACAAAGCGCGCAAATCTTTAAGAAGTGATTTAGTTTCGCTCAATTTCATTACGCTTCACCTCGTTTCACAAATTTAGTTTTAACAGGAAGTTTGTGTGAAGCAAGACGCAACGCTTCGCGTGCAGTCGCTTCATCAACGCCGCCCAATTCAAACATGACAACGCCACGTTTAACTGGAGCAACCCAACCTTCAGGAGCACCTTTCCCTGAACCCATACGCACACCAATAGCTTTGGCTGTGTATGATTTGTGAGGGAAAATTTTAATCCAAACTTGACCGTTACGTTTCATGTAACGAGTCATAGCAATACGAGCTGCTTCGATTTGGCGGTTAGTAATCCAGTGAGATGTAGTCGCTTGAAGACCATATTCACCGAAAGAAATAGTATCGCCACCTTTAGCATAACCACGCATTTTACCGCGGAATTCACGACGGTGTTTTACACGTTTTGGTACTAACATGGATTATTTTTCTCCTTTCACAGATTTTTTAGTAGGGAGAACTTCACCACGGTAGATCCAAACTTTAACGCCGAGTTTACCATAAGTTGTGTCTGCTTCTTCCCAAGCATAGTCGATGTCCGCACGGAGTGTGTGGAGTGGAACTGTACCTTCTGAATATCCTTCAGCACGGGCAATATCAGCACCATTCAAACGACCAGAAACTTGAGTTTTGATCCCTTTTGCACCAGCGCGCATAGCACGTTGGATTGCTTGTTTTTGAGCACGACGGAAAGCAATACGTGCTTCAAGTTGTTTAGCAATTCCTTCACCAACAAGATGAGCGTCCAAATCAGGTTTTTTGATTTCAACGATGTTGATGTGAACTTGTTTACCAGTAAGTTTGTTGAGTTCTGCACGGAGTGCATCAACGTTAGCTCCTGATTTACCGATAACCATACCTGGTTTAGCAGTGTGCAAAGTTACGATAACTTTGTTAATTGCACGTTCAGTTTCAATCAATGATACTGAAGCATCAGCAAGTTTAGTTTGGATAAGTTGACGAATTGCCAAGTCTTCGTGAAGGTAATCCGCATATTCTTTTTCAGCATACCATTTGGCATCCCAATCGCGAATAACGCCAACACGCATTCCTATTGGATGTACTTTTTGACCCACGTTTTTACCTCCTTATTCTTTCTCAGCTACAACTACAGTGATGTGAGCTGTGCGTTTGTTAATTGGTGAAGCTGAACCTTTGGCACGTGGACGGAAACGTTTCATTGTTGGACCTTCATTAATAAATGTTTCGCTTACTACCAAGTTAGCTTTTTCAAGACCAAAGTTATTTTCTGCATTAGCGATAGCACTATTAAGTACGTTTTCAACTTCTACAGCAGCTTTAGTCGGTGTAAATTTCAAGATTGCAATTGCATCTGCAACACGTTTCCCGCGGATAAGATCGATAACAAGACGAGTCTTACGAGGTGAAACGCGAACTGTTTTTGCAGTTGCTTTAGCTGAAGTAATTTCTGCCATTTTTTTCTCCTCCTATTAGCGACGTGTTTTCTTGTCGTCAGCAGCGTGACCACGATAAGTACGAGTTGGTGCGAATTCACCAAGTTTGTGTCCAACCATATCTTCTTGAACGTAAACTGGTACGTGTTTGCGACCATCGTAAACAGCAATTGTAAGTCCTACAAAGTTCGGAAAGATTGTAGAACGGCGTGACCAAGTTTTGATCACAGATTTTCTTTCGGCGTTGACTTGAGCTTCAACTTTTTTCATCAAATGCTCATCGACGAAAGGTCCTTTTTTAAGACTACGACCCATTTTGCGAGTTTCTCCTTTAAATATTTGTACCACTACCGCTACTAAGGCGGAGTTGGCGGAATTTATAGATGCACTTTCGACATCTCATTAAATTTGACAATAAGTTTTATCAAATTTAACAAGACGCCGAGAAGGCTCTTGTGAAAATAAAGCGACTTATTAGTCGTTGATACGACGAACGATAAGTTTGCTTGATTTTGCTTTCTTGTTGCGAGTCTTGAGACCAAGAGCTGGTTTACCCCATGGAGTCATTGGAGACTTGCGACCAACTGGTTGACGACCTTCACCACCACCGTGTGGGTGATCGTTAGGGTTCATTACAGAACCACGTACTGTTGGGCGGATACCCATGTGACGTGTACGTCCTGCTTTACCAAGGTTGATTAAGCTTTGTTGTTCATTACCTACAACACCGATTGTAGCACGGCAAGTTGAAAGGATCATACGAACTTCGCCTGATTGAAGACGAACGAGTGTATATTTACCTTCTGAACCGAGTACTTGAGCTGAAGCACCAGCTGAACGAACCAATTGTCCGCCTTTACCAGGTTTCAATTCAATGTTGTGGATCAATGTACCAACTGGAATGTTAGCAAGTGGCAATGCGTTACCAACTTTGATGTCGGCTTCAGGGCCAGATACAACTGTCATTCCAACTTCAAGGCCTTTAGGAGCCAAGATGTATGATTTAACACCGTTAGAGTAAACGATCAATGCGATGTTTGCAGTACGGTTTGGATCGTATTCAATTGTAGCAACTTTAGCAACAACGTTGTCAGTTGTACGTTTGAAGTCGATTACACGATATTTACGTTTGTGACCACCACCGTGGTGACGAACTGTGATACGACCAGTGTTATTACGACCAGCTGTTTTGCTCATGCTTACAAGCAAGCTCTTTTCAGGAGTACTTGTAGTGATTTCAGCGAAGTCGCTACCAGTCATGTTACGGCGACCGTTTGTGGTAGGTTTGTAAACTTTAATTCCCACGATTTTCCTCCTCTATTATTCTGCGTCTTCGCCGAAGATTTCGATTGTTTTAGAATCTTCAGTCAAAGTAACGATAGCTTTTTTGTAGCCTGATTTAGTACCAGTGTATTTACCAACTCGTTTAGATTTTGGTTTAACGCTGATAGTATTTACTGAGGCAACTTTTACACCAAAGACAGCTTCAACAGCTTGTTTGATGAGAAGTTTATGCGCACGTGAATCTACTTCGAAAGTATATTTCTTTTGATCCATTGCAGCCATAGAAGCTTCAGTAATGATAGGTTTACGGATGATATCATAAAGTGACATTATGCAAGAACCTCCTCAATTTGTGTCAATGCTGATTGAACCACAAGGAGTTTGTCAGCAGAAACGATGTCAAGTACAGATGCTGAATTAGCAGTTGTAACTTTCACGTTTGCAAGATTACGTGCAGAGAGTTCTGCAAATTCGTTACCTTCGTTTGGAAGAACCACAAGAACTTTACGTTCGATTGAAAGTGCTGAGATTACTTTTGCAAATTCAGCAGTTTTTGGAGCTGTAAAGTCAAGTGTGTCAACAGCGATTAATTTACCATCAGCAACTTTTGTTGAGTAAACTGATTTAAGCGCCAATTGACGAACTTTTTGTGGAAGTTTGTAAGCGTAGCTACGTGGGTTTGGACCGAAGACAGTACCACCACCACGCCATTGTGGAGAGCGGGTAGAACCTTGACGAGCACGACCTGTACCTTTTTGACGCCATGGTTTTTTACCACCACCAGACACAGCAGAACGATTTTTGTGTGCGTGTGTTCCTTGGCGAAGGCTAGCGCGTTGTGAGATTACAACGTCGAATACGACTGATTCGTTTGGTTCGATACCAAATACTGAGTCGTTAAGTGTAACTTCACCAGCTTGTGAACCATCTTGTTTAAATAATGATACTTTTGCCATTATAGATTTCTATCTCCTTTCCTTCTTATTTAGCTTTGATTGCTGATTTAACAACAATCAATGATTTCTTAGCACCTGGGACATTACCTTTTACAAGGATAACGTTCTTTTCAGGAAGCACTTGTGCGATAACAAGGTTTTGTACAGTAACGCGTTTGTTACCCATACGTCCAGCAAGTTTTTTACCTTTTGGA
This sequence comes from Lactococcus sp. SK2-659, assembly GCF_020218185.2. Classification (NCBI taxonomy): domain Bacteria; kingdom Bacillati; phylum Bacillota; class Bacilli; order Lactobacillales; family Streptococcaceae; genus Lactococcus; species Lactococcus sp. SK2-659. The sequence goes on along the minus strand of NZ_JAIWQZ020000003.1, from coordinate 46,194 downwards.
ACTTTGTTAGCTGCAACAGGACCCATTGAACCAGGACGACGGTGGTAACGTGAACCGTGGGCCATAGGACCACGTGATTGACCATGACGTTTGATTGGGCCTTGGAAACCTTTACCTTTAGAAGTTCCGGTAACATCAACAACATCTCCGGCTGCAAATGTATCAACAGTGATTTCTGCTCCTACTTCAGCGCCTTCGAGTCCTTTGAATTCACGAACGAAGCGCTTAGGAGTCGTATTAGCTTTAGCAGCATGACCTTTGGCAGGTTTGTTGGTCAAAACTTCACGAAGTGTATCGAAACCAACTTGAGTTGCTTCGTAACCATCTGTTTCAACAGATTTTACTTGAAGAACTGTGTTAGGAGTCGCTTCGATCACAGTAACAGGAATTAATTCACCGTTTTCTGTGAAGATTTGAGTCATTCCCACTTTTTTCCCTAAGATTCCTTTTGACATGAGAATTACCTTTCTTAATTAGAGTTTAATTTCGATGTTTACACCACTTGGCAAATCGAGTTTCATAAGTGAATCAACAGTTTTTTGTGTTGGTTCGATGATGTCGATCAAGCGTTTGTGTGTACGCATTTCGAATTGTTCGCGTGAGTCTTTGTATTTGTGAGTCGCGCGGATAACAGTGTAGACGCTACGGTCAGTTGGAAGTGGAATTGGACCACTTACTTCTGCGTTTGTACGTTTAGCAGTTTCTACGATTTTTTCTGCAGCTGCATCAAGGATACGATGTTCGTATGCTTTTAAGCGAATGCGAATTTTTTTAGTTGCCATTTTTTCTCCTCTCGTCTATTGTATTCAATAGGCTAGCTCCACGGGAAAACCGACACGTTAGGTATGGCAATACCTTCGGGTGTGTCGCAACCTCTCGTTTCGTCGCTACATACTGTTTTTAACAGCACTTGTCTATTCTATCAAAGGAGATGTGGCTTGTCAAGGACTTTTTAGACTTTTTTTCATTCTTTCTAAATCTTTTTTGGGGAATGAAGGAATTTACTAAAAATGACAAGAAAGCTTACTTTGTCATCTTTAAACTTTTTGATATAATTTGTTTAAAGGATTTATAATCTATTATATAGGAGGATTTATGTTAAAGGAATTTAAAAACTTTATTTTACGTGGGAACGTATTGGACTTAGCCGTTGGGGTTATCATCGGGGCAGCTTTTACTGCTTTAGTTAAATCTTTAGTTGATAACTTGATTAATCCGTTAATCGGAATGTTTGTTCAAAGTACTGCTCTTGCTCATTTGTCAGTAACTGTTGGAAAAACAAAATTCACTTACGGTGCTTTCTTAAATGATGTCATTAATTTCATCATTACAGCCTTTGTTATTTTCATTCTTATCAAATTCATCAACAAACTCTTCCCTAAAAAAGAAGAAACTGTCGAAGAACAAAAAAACGAAGAATTGGAAACTCTCCAAGAAATTCGCGATTTATTGAAAAAACAATAAAAAAATTACTGACAGAAAAGCTGTCAGTATTTTTTTATTTTAAATTTTGCTTGTGAGGCTTCGATTAAACTTGATTTTGAGAAAAATAAATCTAAAGAGATTATCAAGTAAAACTGCTAACCAAACTCCCTCTAGCCCTAATTTTAATCCTAAGGCTAAAAATGCTCCTAAAAGCAAGCGAATGCCAAACATCCCTAGCGTTGTGGCATAAAAAGGAAGTTTTGTGTTTCCTATTCCCTGAAAAGCTGCTGTATAAGTTGTTGCTCCTGTGACGAAAAAAGTCGCTAAAAATGAAAACAAAATAACAGTGGTACTTGCATTCATGGCAATTCTGTCGGTAGTGAAAAATTGATTTAGAATATTGGCTGTCAGTAAAAGGGCCAAACCAATCACAAACATCATAATCGTCGCTAACCAGTAGGTCTTTTTGATATAAGCTTTAACATTTTCAATACTATTTTCAGCTGCTGCTTGTGCTACCAAAATCACTGTTACGGTTGCCATTCCGAAAACGGGCATATAATTAAATTGTGTAATGCTTTCACCAATTGCATTTCCTGCAAATACACGTTCGCCTAATCTGACAATAATCATCATGATGAGCAAATCGCCCAAACGCATTGACAAACGCTCTCCAGTTGCTGGTAAACTTAATTTAATCAATTGATGGTCCAATTTTTCTTTATAAAATTGAAAATCGGGTCGCTTATCTTTTAACTTATAATAGAGGAAAAGCACCCCAATAAATCTAGCAATAACCGCTCCAAGTGCTGTTCCCAACACTCCTAAATGGAAAACAAAAATAAAGACAACTGACAGTATCAAATTTAGAAGACTGGCAAAAAAACTTGCCCACATCGGTGTCTTGGTATTTCCATCAGCCCGTAGAAAGGCTCCAAAAGTCGTCATTAAAGCCAAAAGGACAATCAAGCCACCTACTAAACTAAGATAAATAATGGAAAGCTCTAAAACCCGCTGACGAGCACCAAGTAAATAGAGAATAGGTCGTGCTCCCACAACTGAAACAATCCCCAAGGCGAGACCAATTAAAAAAGTCAGTTTGGTAGCAGAATTAATTAATCTTTTTGGATTTTCCTCTACCTTCTTTGCAATAAGCACTTTGGCAAATAAACTTGAAACAATTGTTCCCAAAGCGATAAAAATCGCCTGATAGACCGTGATGAGATTATTAGCCAAAGAAACAGCTGCTACGGCAGAAAGACTAAGGTGAGCGACAATCATTGTGTCACTCACCCCTACAAGCATTTGTAAGAAATTTTCAATAATCGCTGGAAATGCGAATTTTAATATTTCTCTATTTGTTTTCATTTTAAGCCAAGATATTTTTCTACTTCTTTTTGCATTTCAGCGGCTGGAATAACGGTATGATGTAGAACTTCTGCTTCTTCAAGTCCGATGACTGCTTTTGGTAATGGAATCCCACTCAATTTTTCAAGTGATTTAACAGCAGCAAAATCGTCTCTATTTACTGACAGCTTTGTTTTATCATCTTCAAGCCCCTCTAAAACAACTTTTGGAAACTTATAAGGACTTGCCGTGCTGACCACAACTGTTTTTTCTTTGGGTTGAATTTGATGATAGACATAATTTGCTACTGCTGTATGAGGGTCCAGAACATATTTTTCATTTTCAAAAGTTTCTTGAATTTCTTTTGAAATTTCATCTTCTGATGCCCAGTCGGCCACAAATCCCTGAAGTTTAGTAATCATTTCTTTAGAAATTTGATAATGCCCTTCTACTGATAAGGCTATCAGTAAATCTGAAGTTACTTTATCATTTTCGTCAGTTAATTCAAAAATTAAACGTTCAAGATTTGAAGAGACCAAAATATCCATTGAAGGTGAACTTGTCACATAAAACTCACGATTTTTATCATAAAGTCCTGTTTTGAAAAAGTCTGTCAGCACATTATTTTTATTTGAAGCGCAGATGAGCTGATGAACGGGCAAGCCCAATTTTTTAGCATAATAAGCCGCTAAGATATTTCCAAAATTCCCTGTTGGAACTGAAAAATTAATTTCTTCTCCGTCAGTAATTTGACCAGTTTTGACAAGTTGTGCGTAAGCATAAATATAATAAGCAACTTGTGGAATCAAACGTCCAATATTCATTGAATTTGCTGACGAAAATTGTTTATTATTTTTCAAAAGTTGATCATGTAAAACTTTGTTATTAAACATTTCTTTTACTGCTGTTTGAGCTTGGTCAAAGTTTCCATCAATTCCAACAACATGAACATTTTCCCCTTTTTGAGTCAGCATTTGTTGCTCTTGAATATGGCTGACACCACCTTTGGGATAAAAAACAATAATTTTTGTTTGGGGCACATCAGCAAAACCAGCCATTGCGGCTTTTCCTGTATCCCCAGAAGTTGCAGTCAAGATAACAATTTCATTAGTCACACCATTTTTCTTAGCCGCTTGGGTCATTAAATGAGGTAAGATAGAGAGTGCCATGTCTTTAAAAGCAATCGTTTCACCATGAAAAAGTTCAAGAATATAGTGATTCCCAAGTCTTTTAAGCGGTGCAATTTCCGGACTATCGAATTTTTCTCCGTATGCTTTTGTCACCATTGATTTAATTTCGTCAGCAGAAAAATCATCAAAAAATGCTTTCAAAACAAGTTCAGCAATTTCTTGATACGAAGCGTTTTTTAATTTTTCAAAGTCTAAATCAACTTTTGGAAAGTCAACGGGAACAAAAAGTCCACCATCTTCTGCCAAACCTTGTAAAATAGCTTGCGACGCTGTTTTTTTATTTGATTTATCACGTGTTGACTGATAAAAAGTTACCATGATATTTATTCCCCAATCACATTTTTTATAATTATAACAAATATTCTGTAAACTCGCAAAAAGCCACGAATTCTCGTGGCTTTTTTTATTATAATACTTAATTAAGCTTGAATATCTTCAATTTGGTGCATGTCCAATTCAACTGGAGTTGCACGACCAAACATATCAACAGTCAGAGTCAATTTGTCGCCATTGATTTCTGTGATTGGAGCTTCAAATCCTGAAAAGGCACCATCAACAATACGAACACGTTTTCCAACAAAAACATCAAAGTCAATTTCACGAACAACTTTGCCCATGCCAACCAAAATATCTTGAATTTCTTGTTCAAAAAGTGGTGTAGGTTTTGACCTATTCCCGTGTGAACCAACGAATCCAGTAACATTTGGTGTATTACGGACAATAAACCATGCTTCATCAGTCATATTCATTTCAACCAAAACATAACCTGGGAATAAGTTTTCTTCAACTTCTTTCATTTTGCCGTTAACTTCTGTACGAATTGTCTCAGTTGGAATTTCGACACGCAAAATTTTGTCAGCCATGTTATAAAGTTCAGCACGCTCAAGCAAATCTTCTTTAACTTTACGTTCATACCCTGCATAGGTTTGAATAACGAACCAACCTTGGTCAAAACTTACTAAATTATTATCTTCCATTTGAAATACCTCTGTATTTATTTTTTTTACTTAATCAGTTAAAATCCCAGCTAACAGAAATTCTGTCAGTAATTTGGGTACAAGAAAAAGGGCCAAGCCCTTATCAGATAATATTATTATATCATATTTATCTTGAATTAAAAGGACTTTTAATAAAATTAGAAAAGAAAAATCTGTCATAAATGACAGATTTATAGATTATTTAAGAAATGGTACCAAATGGTCAACACTAAATGTAATTCCATGTTGAGTTACCCAATCGAAAATTATGATGAACACCAAGAAGAAAGCTGTATATTCAATGACCATAAAAAAATCACGAACAGATTGTTTTCTGCTTGGCCAAGTGGTTAATTTCATTTCTTCAATAATGCTACCAATAAATTTAAACATAATCTTTTCCTATCACTGCCACAAATTTACTGACAGAGTCCATTTCTTATAAAAGTTTACTGACAGAATGCCAGTTCGACGTGTTTAAACCCTATTAAAGTAAATACGATTTAACGCGTTTCTTTGTGTAATGTGTGTTTGCCACAAGTACGACAAAACTTTTTAACTTCAACTCGTTTTTCTTTCGCAACTGACGAAAGATTGAGGGTATAATTTCGTGAACCACATATGGTGCACGCTAATCCAGCTTTTCTTAACATATTATCTCTTATTCTATCAAAAATTATTTAGAAGCGCAAACTATTTTTCCATATTGGTCAGACTATTAGCTACTAAAGCGGCGTATTTTTCGGCCCCTGTTCCTTTAGGATGAATATTATCACTGTAGAACCATGAACTTTGACCAGATGCTTTTTTATTCCAATCAATAATTTTCAAATTTTTATATTTCTTTGCCATTTTCGTCAGCAAATTATTATTAGGTTTTGCCCAAACACGGTCTGCGTGAACATTCAACCAATAAACAGGTTTATCTCCAGCAACTTTCATCGCTGCGTCAATTTCTGCTTCTTTAATTGTTCCGTTTGTTCCTAGACCAATTAAGTAAGCATCAGGATTAGGCATTTTTGATTTAGCATTCGTTAAGTCTGTCGCCAGTGACTCTGCTTGTCTTCCAACTGCTGCATCAATATACATATGTGGAAAAACTTCTTGAAGATTTGTAGAAGCAGCAACCATAACCGAATCTCCAAGGGCTAGAACATTCATTTGAGAAGCTTTTTCAGCAACTACAGGTTGAACCTTATACTTTTCTGCTACCGCCTTTAAGGACATCGGCACTTTGTTGTTTGCCTCAGCCAATTGTTTCTTTTGTAGTGCAACCTGTTGGGCCATTATTTTTTCTTCAATCACTCGTTGGTCATGGGGTGAAGGCGGTGAAAAAATAATGAAACCTAAACTTATCAGAGCAAGCCCTGAAATGAGCATCGGTAAAATATTCTTTTTAAGTTTCCAACCTTTTTCTCGAACAAAATTTTGAAGGATTCCTAAAATATTACTATAATCAAAGCGCTGCGTTGGCAGCTCAATCAAACGATATGAAAGTTCCGTCAGAATAAGAATGAGCGCCAATTGCCAAATTAAATTATACCAAGCGGTAGGAGCAAGTACCTTAGCTTCAGCGAAAGCAAAAACAGGAAGTTGCCACAAGTAAATTCCGTAAGAACGTGAACCAATATATTCAAAAACAGGATTTGAAAATAGCTTGTTAGTCGGAAGACTTGGATGTGCCACCAAAGCAACCATTATCACACTGGCCAAACTTGCTAGCCACATTCCGCCATAATAAGTAAATGTCCCTTGAGCAGGCATAAAGATATAAGCAAGCAGCAAAAGCAAAGATAATCCAATAGTCAACTGCCAAGCAATTTTAACCGCTCGTTTATTAACCTTATGTGAAAGTTTATTCAAAGGCCAAATGAAAGCAAGACTAGCCCCCATCATCAAGCTAAAGAAACGCGTATCCGTTCCATAATAAACCCGCGTTGGGTCTGCCCCAGGAACGAAAAGAATTGCCATCCAAATTGCCGAAATCAAGGCCAAAACATTCGCAATGACAAAAATCCGACCTCTTTTTTTAACAAATTTTAGCAAAACAATCAACAGCAAAGGCCAAAGGATGAAGAATTGCCCCTCGATTGATAAATAATAAATATGTTTGAAAGGTGAAGCACCCGCAATATCAGCAAAATATGAACTTCCTTGCGAAATTTGCCACCAGTTTTGAACCGAAAATACAGCAGAAAGGAAATTAGAACGTAATCCCGCCCACAAATTAGGTTGAAAAATGATGATATAAGGTGTCACAAGAAGAAAAATTGCAACTAGTAATGGATAGAGACGCTTTAATCTTCTTCCCCAAAACTTCCAAATATTAATCTTCTTATTTTTTTCATACTCGCGAAGGAGCGAATCCGTCACCAAATAGCCCGAGAGAACAAAGAATAAAACAACACCAAGAAAACCACCCTGAACATGGTTTGGCCAGAGGTGATATAGAATAACTGTTAAAACACCAATCGTCCGTAATCCATTAAAACCTGTGACGTAACGCTTCATTTTTCTTCTCGATTTCTATCTTTATTCTTTAAAATTTTCTTGTCTTAAAACTACTACGCTTTACCTCTAATTCTACCATATTTCTACCTCTTTTTTCAGTTTTAGTTGCCAAAAATCCCTTTAACTTTATCCCAAGCATTTTTAGCTGCATCTCCAATATCTTTACCTACTTTTCCAAGGTCCAAACCACCAGAATCTGAAGACGATGAAGAGCTAGAACTAGAGCTTTCTGGTGTATTTCCAGTCGTGTGTGCTTCTGCTTGTTCTTGGTCCACAATATCATCTTGATATTGTCTTTGTTGAGTCCAATAAGGTTCTTGTGCGGCAACACCTGCTTCCGCATAAGGATTTTCAACTGTAAATGCCGTTCCTTTAGTATAAGGCAACATATAACTAGCTTCCTGACGGAAAATGACTGAGGTTTGGCCTTCTGATGAACCTGTCAGTTTATATTTCCCATCCGCATAACCAACCCAGAGAGCCATAACCACATCCGGTGTATAACCTACTACCCATTGGTCTTGGTCTTCATTGGTTCCTGTCTTACCAGCAAGTGTATAAGACTTAGGTGAAGCTTTCCAAGCAGAACCATTAGTATAAGTCCCCAGCATCATTTGAGTCATTTTGTCAGCTGTATCTTTACTAATAACCCGTTTTTTGGTTACCTTTGCTGTTTTTACAACTTGTCCTGCAGCATTTTCAATTTTAGTAATCAAATGCGCATCATTCATCACTCCACCATTTGCGAAAACTTGATAAGCCTGAGCAATTTGCCATGGATTCGTTTCAACTCCAGCTCCGAGTGCCGTCGGTAAAACATCATTTTTACTACTTAAATCTAAACCAAACTCACGCCCTAAAGCATTTCCGACTTTTGGTCCAATCGCTTGATATGTATTAATAGCTGGAATATTATATGAATTTGCTAAAGCAGTATACATTGGGATTTGTCCACGCCATTGATTATCAAAATCGGTTGGTTTCCAGCCATTATAATCTGCTGGTGAATCATCAACCGTTTTATCAATTGACCACCCCGCTTCAATTGCTGGAGCGTAAACAATAAGAGGTTTAATAACTGAACCAGGAGAACGTTTAGACATTGTAGCATAGTTATAATCAGTAAAGCTATTTGAACCTTCTGTATTAACATTTCCGACAAGAGCATTGACAGCTCCCGTTTTAGGGTCAATAGCAATCGAAGCAGATTGGGCATAAGTTCCATCAGATGCTTGTGGGAAGAAACTTGGGTCAGAATAAGTCTTTTGCAAGCCGGATTGCATATTTTGGTCCATGCCCGTATATATCTTGTAACCATTATTCATGATTTCTTGTAATGTCAGACCATACTTGCGTTCCGCTTCAGAAATTACAGCATTATAATAGCTTGGATATTTATATTGACTACTTTTAGATTGATAATTGTCTTGCAATTGAGCTTGTAAGTCAACTTTCATAAAAGTATCTGCCTGTGACTGCTCCAAATAGCCAGCATTAACCATATTTTGCAAAACTGTATTACGTCGGTCAGTCGCATATTTTCCTTTTTCGTAAAGAGGATTATAAATTTCTGGCCCTTTTAACATTCCCGCAAGACTTGCTGCTTCATCAACAGTTACTTCGCTTGCTGGAACACCAAAGTATTTCAAAGCTGCATCCTGAATTCCCCAAACACCATTACCAAAGTAAGAATTATTCAGATACATATCAAGAATCTCATCTTTACTATAATGTTTATTGATTTCAAGTGCCAAGAAAAACTCACGCGCTTTACGGTCAATCGTTTGTTCTTGAGTCAAATAAGCATTTTTGGCCAATTGCTGAGTGATTGTTGAACCACCACCAAAACGCCCAAGAGTAACGGCTGCTAGAGCAAAACGTTTCAAATTGACACCATGATTTTTATAGAAAGTTCTATCTTCAGTTGCCACAACAGCATTTGTAATGTTTTTGGAAATTTGGTCAATCTTGACCGGTGTTCCTTTTTGACCATAAAGATTTCCAGCTTCATTATTATCTTTGTCATAAATGACTGTTTGTGCCGAAATAGAACTTTGCAGTACTTTAACATTAGCTGTTTTAGCTAAGTAAAAAAGATATGAACCTGTCGAAACAATGGCTACTAAGACAAAAATAATTGTGATTTTTGTCAGATTATAACGTTTCCAGAACCGTTTAATTGGTTTCATGAATTTACCGAACTTCGTTTTAGCCGGTTTTTCTATTTCTTCTTCAAGCTTTTTTTGTTTTTTAGGGCGTAAATTAGGAATTTTTAAACTATTTTTTTTAGATTCCTTTTTATTACGCCGACTGAAATTATTATTTTCAGACATATATCGTTCCTCAGATGCTTTTTATTTCTTTACTTACTCAAATGAATACAGCAATACCTTATTTTAATACTTTTCTGCTTTTTTTGCCTTACATCTTTGTAAGGTATTTAGATTTCATTTTTTCAGTTCTGATTATTTTACCAAAAATCCCTTTGGCTTACAATGTAAGTTTGTAAAACGAAAGGGATTTATGTTTTATTATAAAGGTTTCTCTAGATTTTTCAATTGTTTCACTTCTAGCACCAAAATTCTATTTATAATTTAGCTAACTAACTCTAAATTAAAACAAGAGTATTCGCTTTCTAATATTATTTTGTATATCCGTAAAGTTTAAGTTCACCTGATAAGTATTCTCCTAAATATATTTCCTTAATTTGGTTATATCCTTGCAGATTAATTTGTTGTTCAAGCCAATTTTCATCTTTATCAATTAATTCGAGAACATCAAAATTAGCTTGTCCATCAACAATAATTGGATATTTAATATTTTCACCACCAAATTCAATCAATGTCAATTGACCATTTTGTTCTAAAATAGCTCTTTTAACATTATGTATCTCATAGATACCATTGGAACGTAATTTAAACATTAATTCATTAGCAGAGATTCCATTTCTGAGACATTCATTTACTCTCACTTTTCCATCTTGAATCAGAGTCAATGGTTTACCATCAACGATTAATTTTACATAGCGATTGTGCTCCTTTGCAAATTTTAAAATTAATACTAACAGTGTCCATATGATTAGAACCAAGACAAATTGTAAAACCGTAATAGAATCATTATAGATGACTCCACCAATAATTCCCCCTAAAACATAATTTTGAACTTGATCCATTGCTGATGAGGGGGCAAGATTACCTTTCCCCATTAAATTTATTTGAATAATTAAACAAATAATACCTAAAGCAAATTTTAGTATTATTGGGCTGTATAATTGCATTTTAACTCCTAATTTTTTATTTTTCGGGATTAATCAAGTAACTTTTAGTAAGGGTGTATGACTGTTGATCAGCACTAAGGTTAACTTTATAATAATCACCTTTTATCTTTACAATCACACCATCAGCTAATTGCGTGGAATTAACAAAAATATTATTTTTATTCGTTCTTTCGTTTTTAGCGACTCTTTCAATAAATCCAACCATCTGTGAAGATTGAGTATGCTTAGATTGATTAATTTGATAATTTGAATATTGTATACCAATCTCTAAAATAATAAATAATAATAAAATAATACTAAGATCTCTATATTTCGTTTTAATTCTATGCTTAATATATATAGCAAATACAATAACAAGAACTACAAGACTCCCAAAAATAAAGATATATCGAAGATAATCACTAAGTCCAGCTTGCGATTTTAAAAATTCAATATCATAAAATTTCATATTTTTCACCCCTTAATAACTATTATATTAAAAAAATGATTAATAAATCATTTTATAATTATTCAAACCTCATTTAATTTTATAAATAAACCTTCTAAGATGAAATATTATCTTTATAATAGTTGTTCTACTTCCACCGGAGTAAGTTCAAGAACTGCTCGCAAAAATGGATACTTTTCTTTCATCATTTCAAATTCTGGACCATTTGAAATAAGTTTTGCTTTAGCACTCACCCTAAAGCCAATCCCTTGATAGCCATTTTTACCTTCGACTTCTCTAACCCCAAGCATCAGATAAATTGTATCATTCACTTTAATATCTTCTTCTAAATAATGCATCCCTGCTGCTGGTGCCAATATTCGTTCATCACTGGTAAGCTGTAAATAAGAAATCCATGTTCCTGTAACATGAGGACTTTTCTCTGCTCCCCATGAAGTGAGGGAAACTGAACCTTCATATTTTAATGTTTCTTTAAATTTTTTTGTTAGCATTTTTTTCTCTTTCTATAATTCACTCATAATATTTATTATTTTTTACATTTTGAGTTATCTTTATTACGTATTTTTAAGAAGATACTTTGATTATAACAAACCTAGAGTTAATTGAAAAGTAATTCTCTTGATAATCCCGATGCTGTCACCCTTTCAGTTTCTTATATTTTTGGGCCAAATAAAAACTTATAGTATAATGTGAATATGGAATATAACTTCATTTTACCCGAAAATTTTATAGAACAGTCTGTCTCTGATTTACTCGAAAAAACTTGGTTCATTCCTCGTAAACAAAGACACTTTCTAAGAATGAAAAAACATTGCTTAGTCAATAACAAGCTTATTAACGAAAATCAGCTCGTCCATGCTGGAGATAAAATCACTCTTATTTTTGATAATGAGGATTTCTCTAATTTATCTCTAAAATTCGGTTCAGCAAATTTAGCTGACATCCTTTATGAAGACGAACATTTGATTGTTGTTAATAAACCTGAAGGAATGAAGACCCACGGAAATACGGCTGATGAATTAGCCTTACAAAATCATGTTGCAGCGGCAATCAATCAAGAAGTTTTTGTTGTCCATCGCCTGGACCAAGCAACATCTGGTGCTGTTTTATTTGCAAAAAATCAATTTGTTCTCCCTATTCTTGGTAAAATGTTTGAAGAAAATAAAATTCATCGTGAATACTTGGCACTAGTCAAAGGTCATTTCCCAGAAAATCAATTTACCATTGATCGGGCCATTGGTCAAAATCGCCATGATAAAAATAAACGAATCCTTTCTACAAAGGGTCAAAAAGCAGTGACTCATGTTGAGATTATCAAAAAATTTACTGACAAAACTCTTGTTAAATGTACCTTAGATACTGGAAGAACTCACCAAATACGTGTCCATTTATCTTCATTAAATCATCCTATCATTGGTGATGCTTTGTATGGTCAAAAATCACAGGAGAGAATGATGCTTCATGCTGATAAAATTATTATTCCTCATCCATTTGAAAATAATATTTTAGAAATTTCAGCAATTAGTACTAGCTTCCTTGACATTTTTAATAAAACAAAATAAAAAGAAGTGATTTTTACCACTTCTTTTTATTTATTTCTTAGGCTCGAATCAATCGTTTTAAACTTGAAGTTACCAAGAAAAGGACGATGAAAATTAAAGTAATTGCGGCAGATGCTGGAGCATCCATATAGTAAGAGGCAATCAAGCCAGCATTTAAACCAATAAAACTTACAATAACCGAGATAAACAACACAGCTTTAAAAGATTTGCCTAGACGCATCGCAATTGAAGCAGGTAAAACCATAATTGCCGAAACAAGTAAAGCCCCCGCTGCAGGAATCATCAAGGCAATAGCAACCCCCGTGACAATATTAAAAGCAATCGAAATCCATCGAACAGGAAGTCCATCAACAAAAGCTGTATCTTCATCAAAAGTCATCACGTAAAGCGGACGTAAAAAGAAAATAAATCCAAGTAAAACAACTGCTGCTAAAACAAAAAGCATAATCACTTGCGATAAGGAAATTGTGATAATTGAGCCAAATAAATATTGCTCCAAACTAACACTTGTTGCTCCTTTTGAGGAATTCAAAATCAAAAGGGCAATGGCAAGTCCTGCTGACATCAAAATGGCCGTCGCAATTTCCATATAGTTATGATAAATTGTTCTTAAATACTCTAGAAAAACAGCCGCAATTACAACTGTAATTAAAGTTGTAATCGTTGGATTCCAACTTAAGAGAACCCCAAAAGCGACACCGGCTAATGATACATGTGATAATGTATCTGACATTAAACTCTGTCTACGTAGTACAAGAAATACACCAAGCAAAGGAGAAAATATTGAAATAGCGGTTGCTGCTAAAAGAGCGTTTCGCATAAAATCATACTGAAATAATTCAAACATCAGCTTCCTCCTTTAATTCTTGTTGGTTTTCTTGAGCTACTCTATCGCGCTCTGTATGCAAATCAAAGCAAGCAAATTTCCCATTTTTATCTTTCAATAAATGGATATTTCGGTCAGCATAATCTTTCACTTCTTCCGGATCATGAGTGACCATTAAAACAGATTTTCCATGTTTATGAGCCGCATGGTGCATCAATTCATAAAAGTCACTACTTGATACATCATCCATTCCTGTTGTTGGCTCATCAAGAATAAATAAGTCAGGATCACTAGCAAACATTCTTGCAATAGCAATTCTTTGCTTTTGCCCTCCAGAAAGTTCACCAATTCGCTTATTTCTGTAGTCCCACATTCCTACTGAGTCAAGGGCTGCCTTAACGTGTTCTGAGTCGTGAGCTGTCATTTTTTTAAACCAACCTTGTCTCGGATAGCGTCCGCTCATAACAAATTCATGAACCGAACTTGGAAAACCAGCATTAAAACTTGCAACTTGCTGAGGAAGATAAGCAATTCTTAATTTTTCTCCTCGGTTATTTTTGGGAGAAATTTTTATTTTACCTTTTTTAGGTTTTAAAATTCCCAAAGTTGTTTTTATAAGAGTTGATTTGGCAGCACCATTCTCACCTGTTAATGTGACAAATTCACCGGAATCAACATGATAGCTGATATTTTCTAAAACTGGCTCTCTATCATAATAGAAAGTCAAGTTTTCAACATTGATATATCTCATTTTTTCTCTTTATATCTCTAATAGTAATTCTTATTTCGATGTTTTTCTTACTAATCTATTTTTATTTCAAAAACACGAAACTCCCGTTCATGAGAACGAGAGTTTCAAGGAGTTTTATGAAAAGATTTTTTGGAAGAAATTCATTATAAATCCTTCATCTTAATTTTTCCTTAAACTCACTTGATAGTTTTCTTTAAAGCAGTCAAATTATCTTGCATCAGTGTGAGATAATTGTCACCATTTTTTTTCTGCTCGTCAGATAATCCTTCAACAGTATTGATACCAATAAGGTTCGCCCCTACTGATTTTGCTAAAGTCTCAGCAATTTTACTGTTAGCATTTCCTTCAAAATAAACATTTTTTAGTCCTGCTTTTTCCATTTCAACTTTTAAATTAGCTAGCGTTGATGCTGAAGGTTCTACTTCTGGATCCAATCCAGCAATCGCAATTTCTTTCAAACCATAATCACGACTTAGATAAGCAAAAGCTTCATGTTGTGTAATAAATGTTTTTTGTTTAGCATCTTTCAAAGTATCAAATTCACTGTCTAGCTTCTTCAATTTAGCGACATAACTCGCTGCATTTTTTTCAAAAGTTGCTTTATCATCTGGGAATTTTTTCCCAAGCTCAGAGGCAATGGTATTAACTTCAATAATTGCTTGCTTTGGACTAATCCAAGTATGAGGGTCACCAGATATCTTATCAACATCCTTGCTGGCTTCGATTTTAATCCCTTTATTATTTACTTTTTTGGCCCATTTTTCAAGATCATTAGAATTGTAAACAATAGCTTCAGCATTTGTCATTGTCGCAACTTGCTTTGCACTTGGTTCAAATTCATGAACTTCCTGATTAGCAGGGACGATATTTTCGACATCGACTTTGTCACCAACAATTGCCTTCGTAAACTCATACATTGGCTCAAAAGTCGTGACAACTTCTGGCTTACTGGCTGATTTTTGACAACCTGCCAAGAGTAAAACTGCTGGAATAGCAAGTAACATCAATATCTTTTTCATTGAAATTCCTCCGTAAGTGCTGATAAGAATTTACTTATCACTTCTTGTTCTTCGTCAGTAAATTTGTTCCCTAATTCCTGGTAAGTACTCAGAGTTTTCTCGTGATGAGTAGCATGCTCCTTAGCAACCGGAACCGCTTTTTCAGTCAAGCTCCAAAGGACCACGCGTTCGTCATTTGTGGCTCGACTTGATTTAATTAGTTCTTGCCCTTGTAATTTCTTTAGAGCTTTAGTTACTGCTGCTGGAGAAATCTTTAGTTTTTCGGCAATTTTAGCATTTGTCGATATTTGTTCTGCCAAAAGCATTAAAATATGTTCTTGTGTGCTCGTTAGTTTCACATCACTTTCACACTTACCAAGTAATATTTCATGCTTATTTTCTGCAAATTGCATGATTGTCCCAAGAAACTGGTCGATTTGATTTGCTAAACTCATCGTATTTCGTCCTCCATAATTAGTTTACTGGTTAATTATATAGCAAAGAAAAAATAATGTCAACCAGTTAACGTTATTTTTTTAATTTTTTATTTGAAAGCTTGTGCCATCTTTTAGATGGATACTAAATTGATAGGTATTTTCATCACTTGAATGGTCAGTAATTTTTGAACTAGCTGACGAGTCTGTCAGTAAATTGTAGGACAAATCCCCTGAATCAAAATGAATTTGACCTTGAGATTTTAAATCAGTCTTTAAAGCTACTGACACCATTAATTCAGCTGTTAACTGCTCCTTTTCACTTCTTAATTGTCGAGCATCATCTATTTGCCTTTCCAAATAGAACTGAAGAAACATTGAAAACATCAATAATAAGACTAGCGTATATAGAAGTATTCCTCCTCTTACGTATCTTCTGGAAATTGATAGATAAATGTTCTTTCACCTCCTTGATTAAAATCAATTCTTATGGTTATTAAATTTTTAGTAGCTTGAATCTTAGCCGCTTTTATATCATAAAGCATTGGCTGATAACCCTGACCTTTGTCATCAGTCTTCCGGAAATCATCACTCATAAAACCAAACCTTAGTTTTTTATCTTTAGTTACATACAGAAAATTCTGTTCTACCCTATCTAATTTTGTTCCTGAGAGTTCAAAACGCATTTGCTGACAGAAAATTTGCCAATCTTTTATGCTATCACTTTGACTAATCTCCACTTGTTCTTTCAACATCTTTGTTAAACCTGAGATAACAAGGACTGAACCAGAAATTGCAAGAAGTGCCACCAAACACTCCAACAAGGTAAATGCTTTAACTTTGAAGTTCAAGTCGCATAATTTCCTTTCCATGATTACTAATAATCAGTAAATTTTGGTTTTCTTTTATCTTTATATCTGAACCGTTGATTGATAATTCTGTTAAGTGACTTTCAATCGCCATTTGTGCCACGTTTAAAGCTTCAATCTTTTGATTTTCTTCCGTATCTTTTTGTCTTACTTGCACAAGAGAACTTAAGATAAAGCTGACTAGAAAAGCGAGTAGAGCTATACTAATTAAACTTTCCAAAAGCAAATATGCCTTAACTGATTTTCTTTTTAAATTTTCCACTGCCTATCTCCAATTGATAAGTGATGAACTTTTTTTCGTAAGGTAAAAAAATTGTGAGTTTTTGTAAGCTAGAATTCTCTCCCTTATCATCAAATTTAACTGTAAAATCTTTAACTGCTACCTCCTTTGGAATTGTGATACTTCTATCTTCACAGATTAATTCTTGATTTTTAGCAACTAAACTTTCAGATTTTTGAAGCAGTGCAGCCTCTTCTTGACTCCTTTTATAGAAATTTTCAAATTGAAGAACAAACAATTCTCCCTTAAAAAGATGGACTGTTTGTATTATTTCTGAAGAAAAAAGAGTTGTGATAAAAGAAATAATCAACAAAACTAGAAGAGACTCTAGTAAAGTAAATGCTCTAGTCATTAAAATTTCGTTCTTCATTTTTATTCTGATCATAGTAATTATCGTAAGCAGAAATTTGTTTTTGAGTAATCATCCCAGCGCTGAGCAATTCTGACAGAGTCGGCTTCTCATCATCATGATCTAATTCATAAAGTTGGGCTTGATTTTCTACTACTTTCACAACTGCCGCTTCTCCAGTTTTTTGAACTTGTGATTTTTCTTTAATTAAATTTGGAACAAATAGTAATATCAAAATACTAATAATAGCTAGTACAATTAACATCTCTATCAAAGTAAAAGCTTTTAGCTCTTTCTGACGGTATTTTTTTTCACAAATTTTAACGAATAAAAATATTTTTTGTATTTTCTTTAAAATAAACTTCTTTGTTCTTTCCATTTTTTCATCCTTTCTATATTCCCGAACCCATATTTGAATAGATGGGGAGTAACATGGCTGCATATAGCAAAATAATCATCAATGCTACAAAAATAAAAACAAGAGGTTGGATTAATTGCATTAAACGATCTATCTTTGTAAAAAATTGTTCCCAACATTCATCCGCATAAAGCGAAAGCTCTAAGCCTAATTTATCTTTAATAGCTCCATATTCAATCATTAATGAGAGCTCGGGTAAAAAAAGCGCAAGTTTACTGACAGCTTGTTCAAAAGACCGACCAGCATTCAATTCTAAATCAAGATTCTTGCCAACTTCTGAAAAAATTCGACTTTTTTGTTTTTTCATCAAGTTAATAATTTGACGTAATTCGACACCTTGAGCAATTAGATTTCCCCATTCTCTTGCAAAGTAAGCTGTTAAATATAAACGGATAAAAGAATGAACCAGAGGTAATTTAACAAGAAATGTAAAATTCATTATTGCTGATTTTCGTTTAAAAAGAGTTACTGACAAAGCTGTCAGTAAAAATATAAAAGCTCCAAACGAAAAAAATACTAAGGGTAAATGATTAATCAATAGAGTAGCAAAGTTACTGCCACTATTGAGTTGTGGTAGTAAATAATTTTTTAAGCCCCACATAATTCCAACCAGAAAAATTAATAACAATATTGGATAAGTAGCAACTTCCACTAATTTATTTTTAACTTTAAGCTGTTTTTTTAGATGAAGTTCAACCAATTGCATCGTCCCTGACAAGTTACCATGCACTTCTACCAAAGCAAGTTGTGTCACCACATTTTTAGAAAATGAAAGACTTTCTAAAAGCTCTGATAAAGCTTGACCAGAAGCGAGACCTTCTTTCATTTTCAATGTAAATTCTTTTTCCACAAGTTTTGATAAAGATAAGAAATTTATCACTTCTCCTAAATTAAATCCACTATTCAAAAGATTTCCCATCAGTTGGATAAGTTTGGCTTGTTTAATCAGTCTTAATTTTTTCCCTCTTGGCTTCAGTAGGTGTGAGATATCCATTTGTAAGTAGCTGATCAATTTTTTTATTCCAATTTTCTGATGACCAAGACTCAAATTCGTTTTTGGCAATGTCTAATACTCCTTTCCCAGCTATTAAACGCTGATAAACAACACTTGATAAAGCATTTTTTATTTCCCAATGACTTAAACCCAGCTCTGATAATCTCTGAATGACACCTCTAACAGAAGCGGCATGAACGGTTGAAAACACTGTATAACCTGTCAAACTAGCCCGTAAAACTGCTTGAGCGGTCAATTTATCACGAATTTCACCAACGATTAACAAATCTGGGCGATGCCTCAGTGATAATTTAATTAATTCATCATAACTATTACCAATGACTTCGTTGACTTGTAACTGAATAAAATCGGAATCAATCAACTCAACGGGTTCTTCAATAGTGATAACTTGTAAATCTGTAAAATGACGACGAGCTAAATCAAACATTAAAGATGTTTTGCCCGAGCCTACTGGACCGGCAAAGAGATGCAATCCTCTTTTACAATCATAATTCTCTAGCTCTTCATCAAACCAAAAATCAAGTTCTTTGTTTTGATCATGCAAGAGACGTATTACTAAGGATTCATTACCCTCGAAATCCCCCACTGTTGAAAGACGCAAACGTTTTGCATTACTTTCCTCTATTTCATACCAACAAGCTCCCAATTGAACTCGTCTGCGTTCTCCTGTATTCATCCCAGCTAGAAACTTAAAGTGAGTAAGTAGTGCTAAGCCAACTTCTAACCCAATTTCTTCTATCAGAACACGCGCTGTCATTTGTCGAAAATAAAGTTTATACTTTTCTTTTGAAGCAATCAGATAAATATCTGATGCACCTCTATCAATTGCTCTTTGAATTAATTCTTTTGCCATTTTTGGTATCATACTAGACTATACGCAAATAATCAGTTAATGTAACAAAAAAGCCGAAAATCTTTCGACTTTTATTTCTTAGGATTATCATAATTCAACCTTTAACCTCTTATTAAAATCAAATGTTTTATACCTTTTTCCGATACCAAACCGACCTCAACTCCCTCTTTTATCCTTTTTTAAACGAATAAACATTACGAGACCTATAATCAACAGTATCAGTGTCAAAAGCAATAAGAAAGATGAAACACCTATTATTTTTATTAAATTATTTATCATCCTTATTTATCTTTATTTTTATTATCTAAAATGATTCTACTAATTGCACTAAAAATCACAACTCCGAGAAGCACTTTGATTATGATGCTGGCAATAGGATTTAAGTGAAAAAATATTTGCAAAATAACCGCTACGACTACCATAGAAGTCATTATAATTTTGTAGCCATTTATTTTCATTGCCATTGTACCCCATACTACTGCTCTAGACCCCATAAGTGGTGCAAACTGTGGTGATGAATTAAAGACAACACCACCTGGTATAAATCTACCTACAGTTAGTCCAAGAACTCCTAAAGCTGCTTGTGCAGCTCTAACAGGAACATAAACCCCAGCAATAACCAAGCCTGCTCCCACAGCCAATTGGACATCTGACCTATTCAGCCCTATTCTAAATCCATACCAGTAAACGTGCAGGTAAGTTGAACCATAATGATAGCTCGATGTAGTCGTTAAATCGTTTTGTTGAGAAGCCCGTTGAGCATCTGTGATACTATTAGCCACAACAACAGAATTTCCAACTTGGACAGTATGAGATTTTGGAGATTTTTGCACGATTTGTTTCAACTGAGAATTAGATTGTGCAACTAATGTATTGAGTGTCCCTAATTCAATATTTGTTGCATTTACTGGTAATAATTTTTGATTAATCACAAATTGACCAGTTTTTGAATCTAAAACAATATCATTATTAAAGCGATTAATAAAGGTTTGACAAATCTGACCAGTAGCTGTTACCGGCTTAGCCGGTTGACTTACAGCCATCAAATCAATATCGCCAGAATAACTTATTCTTTGACTTATATTCTTTGACTTATATTCTTTGCTTCAACTTTTTGCGATGAAATATTATTGTGTATAGATTGGCCAAGTCCAAAACCTCCACCCGCACAAGTAGAATTGCTAGACTTGAAAGGATCAGATTTTTTTAAAATTTGACATAATTTTGCTCTCCTTTTTGAAATGCGATGCAAGTCAGTAGAGAGTTTGCATCGCTGTTATAGCGAAGTTTTTTCTTCCAAGATTTTTAATCCTCCTTATATCATTCTGAGTGAGCGACACTCATGATTCATGAATCATTTCTTGTTTTCTAAACTGATTATATCAAATCAAAATACCCAAAAAGGCCTTTTCCGAAATCTCGGAAAAAATTTTTTTATTTTTATTAATAATAAAAAAAAGGAGGCTTAAAGCCTCCTTTTCTCTATTTTTAATATTAGATTTATCAAAAGAAATCATCAAATAGACTTAATTGATTATCATCAGGCATTCCTTCAAGAACACCCATATTGGTCATGTTTTCAATAATTGTTTGTGAAACACCACCACGCTTACGAAGTTCCATTTTACTTAAAAATTCACCTTCAGCACGCGCTGCAACGATTTGTTTTGCTACGTTTTCACCTAATCCGTCCATTGTTACAAATGGCGGAATTAAAGTATCACCATCAATAACAAACTCAGTAGCCTCTGAGCGATAAAGGTCAATTTTACCAAAAGTAAAACCACGCTCTAACATTTCATTACAAAGCTCTAAAGTCGTATAAAGGTTAGTTTCAACATTTGTTGCATCAAAACCTTTATCTTTAATTTCTTTCATTTTGGCTTTGACTGCTTCAAGACCTGCTCCCATTACCCCAATATCAAAGGCAGTTGCTCTAATAGAGAACCATGCACAATAATACAATATTGGATGATGAACTTTGAAATAAGCTACCCGTAAAGCCATCATAATATAGGCTGCCGCATGGGCTTTAGGGAACATGTATTTAATCTTTGAACAAGACTCAATGTACCATTCAGGAACATCATGTTCTCGCATAGCTTCTACATATTTTTCACGTTCTTCGGCGGGAATTTTATTCCACATTCCCTTACGCACCCGTTCCATAATTGTAAAAGCAAGACCGTTTTCTAGCCCCTTATGAATAAGATAAACCATGATATCATCCCGACAGCCAATAACGCTTGATAAGTCGGCAATCCCTGAACGAATTAAATCTTGAGCATTTCCTGACCAAACGTCCGTCCCGTGTGAAAGTCCAGAAATTTGGAGTAGATCTGCGAAGTTTTTAGGTTTGGCTTCGGCAATCATGTTCATCGAGGTGAAAGTTCCCATTTCAGGGATTCCCAAAGTTCCTAATTTTACCCCTAACTGTTCTTCGGTCAAGCCCAAAGATTCTGTCCCAGTGAAAAGCTTCATCACTCCTGGGTCATCCATTGGAATATCTTGAGGAACAATACCAGAGAGACTTTGTAATTTTCGAATCATCGTGGGGTCATCATGTCCAAGGATGTCAAGTTTTAAGATATTGTCATGAATCGCATGGAAGTCAAAGTGAGTCGTTTGCCATTCGGCATTAACATCATCGGCCGGAAATTGAACAGGAGAAAAATCATAAACATCCATATAATTTGGAATAACGATAATCCCACCTGGGTGCTGTCCTGTTGTTCGTTTAACACCAGTTGAGCCAGCAGCTAAGCGGTCAATTTCTGCATTTCCATAAAATTGATCATAATCACGTTCATATCCTTTGACAAAACCAAAGGCTGTTTTTTCAGCAACCGTACCAATTGTTCCTGCTCGAAAGGCATAATCTTCACCAAAGATATCTCGAACGTCCAAGTGAGCAAGGGGTTGATCATCCCCAGAGAAGTTCAAATCGATATCGGGAACTTTGTCTCCCTTGAAACCTAAGAAAGTTTCAAAAGGAATATCATGCCCATCTTTGATGAGTTTATGATCACATTTAGGGCAATTTTTATCTGGCATGTCATAACCAGAACCGAAAGATCCATCATCATAGCATTCAAAATATTGACATTCTGGGCAACGATAATGTGGAGCCAAAGGATTTACTTCGGTAATCCCAATCATTGTCGCAACAAGTGATGAACCAACAGAACCCCGTGAACCAACGATATAGCCTCGGTCATTAGAACGTTTTACAAGTTCTTGTGAAATAATATAAACAACTGAGAAACCATTTCCTAAAATCGATCGAAGTTCTTTTTCAAGTCGTGCGTCAATAATATCTGGCAATGGATTACCATACCACTCATGTGCTTTTTCATAAGTTAAGCGAACAATCCGTTCTTCGGAGGTCTCTCCTCCATCAAAAACCATCTTAGGTGTATATAAATCATCCCGAACTGGAGTCAATACATCAAATTCATCGGCCAATTTTTGCGTATTGTCAATGACAATTTCACGCGCGGTCTTCTCATCAAGAAAACTAAAGGCTTCAAGCATTTCATCAGTTGTTCTAAAATGAGCTTCGGGTAATGGAAGAGGTTTGGCATGTTCCCCATGTCCTTGAGTCCAGTTAATTTCAGCTCCAAGACCAAGTGAGCGAACAATAATTTCTCGATAAATAGCATCTTCTGGGTTCAAATAATGTAAATTACCTGTGGCCAGAACTGGCTTGCCTAAAGTCTTACCAATTTTTATCAAATCTTTAAGCGTTTGTTCCAATTCTTTTTCTGATTTGAAAGAACCACCAACAACAAGTGAACGATAAAGAGCTGGTGGAAATACTTCGATAAAATCATAAAACTTGGCGATTTCAAGCGTTTCTTCAAATGTTTTATTGATTGCTGCATCAAAAACTTCACCAATTTCGCAGGCCGAACCGACCAACAATCCTTCGCGGTTGGCTTCTAAAACCGAACGTGGAACCCGAGGAAGACCAGCATAATATTTAACATTCCCAAAACTAACAATTTTAAAGAGATTTTTTAAACCTTCTTGTGTCTTAGCATATAAAGTCACGTGTTTTGGACGAACTTTTTTATAAGAATCTTCACTGACCAATTTGTCATTAAGTTCTAAAAGACTTGTCCATCCTGTATTTCTAGTACGCAATTCTTCCAAAAATACAAAGAGCAAACGTCCGGTTGCTTCCGCATCAAAGTTGGCCATATGGTGATGTTCAAGTCCGATTTGGAATTTCTTAGTCAATTGACCCAAACCAAAACGTTTCATTTCTGGGTAGAGATTACGGGCAAATTCAAGGGTATCAACCACTGGTTGCGTGATAATCGGAAGACCATTTCGTGAATAATTCATATTCATGAAGCCCACGTCAAATGTTGCATTGTGGGCAACAAGAATTGTTCCTTCACAAAACTTTTGGAATTTTGTTAGAACTTCATATAATGGTTTGGCATTTTTGACATGGTCATCTGTAATTCCGGTTAATTCTGTTGTAAATTCGCTCAAACGATATCCTGGATTGATAAATTCATCAAATTCATCAATTGGATTTCCTTTGTGCATTTTTGTTGCCGCAATCTGAATCAAATCATTATGAACTGCTGAAAGTCCTGTTGTTTCTACGTCGAATACAACATAAGTTGATTCATACATATCAACGTCAGTTTCATTGTAAACAATCGGAATTTTATCTTCAACAAGATTGGCTTCGACGCCATAGATAATCTTGATGCCATTCTTCTTTCCAGCCGAGTGAGCCTCAGGGAAAGATTGCAAACCACCATGGTCAGTAATTGCAATAGCTTTATGTCCCCATTTAGCAGCCTGAGCAACCAAACTAGAAGCAGAAGGAATGGCATCCATTTGACTCATATTAGTATGCGCGTGAAATTCAACACGTTTTTCATCTGATTTGTCTTCACGAACATTTTGTGTCGGAATTTCAATCAAATCGGTCAATTGTAGGACTAAATCATTTTTGAAATTGTCCCGTTGAACATTCCCGCGGACGCGACACCATAGTCCCGCTTTAATTTGTTTGGCTAGCTGAATTTCTTCTTCGCCACGTAGCCATTTCTGAACATAAAAACTTGAAGTGTAATCAGTCATCTCAAATTCAAGAAGGTAACTAATATTTCCTGTTTTACGTGATTTAATTTCACGGAGTTCGCCTTTAAAGACATATCCTTCAAAAACAACTGGTCCGTTAGTCGAAAATTCACTGACAGAACGCATCGGAGTGACGGGTTCATTATTTTTGATTTCGCGACCTAATTGAATTTTATCTGATTTTACAGCTTTGATTTGAAGAGCAACACGGTCAATGGTTGGTTTAGGTTTAATTTCCACAACCGCATTAGCGGTCATCACCAAATCATCTTTGTATTTGTCATGTTCAATATTTCCTTGTACACGCAACCAAAGAGCATCAGATAAGCTGTCAGTAAAATTATCTTCTCCATCAGTACGGTCAGCTATAATTTTTTCATTCATAGCTTTGACAGTATTGACAATTTGATCAAATTGGGCAATTTCTTCATCCTTACGCCCCCATTTTGAAATCATAAAAGTTGAAGTTTCATCAGCCATTTTTAATTCTAAAATATGGTTGACTTTGCCTGATTCTTTTCCCGTAAACTCACGGTGTGCGGCTTCAAAAACAAGCCCCTCAAAAATAACGCCAAAACCTTCTCCAGCAATAAAAGACATGCTGGTAATTGGACTTTGTCCGCTGATTTTTCGGCCAAAGAAAATACCGTCAGAAAGTGCTGTTTCCACAAATTCTGGTTTTGCTTCTCTGGTATTTTTGCTTTCCCGTTCTTCTGAACGTTGTTTTTTGATTTCAGAAATTTGGGCTTGTTCTGCAGTTTGAGCCGCCAAGCGAGCCGCAACTTTTTCAGCGTGAGCAGCTGCTTGCGTTTCTGTCAGCTCCTGGTCAACTAGAGGGGTTATTCTTAATTCTCCAAAACCGAAAGACTTAAATTTTTCCTCTAGAATTGGAAAATATTTTTCCACAAAAAAATCCATTTGCGGATTATCTTCCACCATTAAGTGAATTTTTTCTTCTTCCTTTTCAAGATGATATTTCTTAAAAATACTTGAAAAAGCAGAATCGCATAATTCTGGAAGTGTAAGTGCAAATTGATAATAATCATTAAGATTTTGCTCATCAATATTTTGATTTCGACTGCTGACAGAAATTTCTGTACGAGCAATTGTCGAAAAAGCAGTTTCCGTCAGTTCTGTCAGTAATTTATATGTATCAATTGGTAAAATCTCATCAAAAATTAACTGAAAGTGCCAGAGCTTACTTGCCGTGTGCACTTCAACATTTTCAATATCAGCATGCTCAAATTGGCTAGAACGACGCAAATTTGGTGGCATTTTGATTTGTTCCATCAATTTTTCAAACAGATTTTCCATGTTTTTTGACCCTTTATCTTATTTTTTCTATCCTTAGCAAATAGAATTTCATTTCTCATTATAGCATAAAAAAATGTTGCTTTTCATACTTTTTTAAGAATAAAATAACTGACAAAACTGTCAGTTATTTTATTTTAAAATTAATAGTTACTGACAGAGCTGTCAGTAAAACTATTTACCAGTTGAGCGATTTTCTTCATCCATTTCCCAAAAATAGAGTGCTTCTTCTACTGTCTGTGCTTCGCCACGTTTCATATAGCGAATCATATGACTGACAGCTTCTATTGTTTTAAATTGTGTGGGAATTCGTCGAAAATGATTTAATTCTGTCTGAATTTTTTCTTCATCTTCTTTAAGTTTGTTCAAATCAGCATTTAAAGATTTCATTTTTAGAGAACTTTCACCCTCTAAAGCTAATTTTTCTTTAAATTTTTTGGAATCATATCTGAACAAAAGACAAAAAATGAATAAATAGACAACTGAAATCACCAACAAAAGAACTAATGACAACTTTAAAAATATTCCTACTCCTAAAATAATAAGAAGAACTGCTAATTTTAAAATCAATGATAGAGTTTGATGAGTATGAATTTTTTGCTTATCAGAGTGTTCAGCAAAAGATTCAATGCTTTGTTGAACTTTCTGCAAATCCTCAAGTAAGTGAAGCACTTTTTGACAATAAACTATCTCTTTATTAGTCGTTTCCACACAATCTACCTTTCATTCTCCCTTACTAGTCGAGCTAATATGCGATTGAGACCACGAGGATCTTTGTAACCATGTTCAAAATAAAAGTCTGTGAACTCAATATCCTCAATTTTTAATTCTTGTTGAATAGCAAGTGAGAAAATATTGACGTACTCTGCCATATCGCTCGTTTTTCCAATACATTGTAAACCAAGAATTTGATGAGTACGTCTCTCATAAATCATCCAAATATTACTTGGTGAATGTCCGTCTAAGTGTTCATTTAGTAAATGAACCGCATCTGCATCATAACCAGCATCAACTGCCTGTCTTATTGTAATCCCAGTCATAGCCATCACTAAATTATTCATTGGAACATGATAAGTTCCCTGACTACTATTAATTTTTTTGCGAGGAGCAAGTAAATTAATCGCCGCAATTTCACCATCGCGAACAGCATCCGAAGCATGTGGCAGATAATAGCTTTTTTCCAACAAATTAACATAAGTCGTTGAAACATCTCCGACAGCAAAAACATCTGGACAAGAGGTTTGCATGTATTCATCAACAATAACCGCTCCGCTATCTCCTAACTCAACTTGTTGATTCAGAAGATAAGAATTAGGCCGAAAACCAATCGTAAAGATTACTCCATCAACAGGAATTTTCTGACCATTTGCTGTTTGAATGATTGTATTTTCTTCGTCAAACCCAATTTCTGTCACTTCTGTATTTAATAGAAGACGCGTTCCCTCTGCATTCATCCAACTTTCCAATAAATGACTTGCTGGTTCATCAAGATAATCGTTTAAAAGATTTTTATTGCGATGAATGAGTGTTGTCTGAATTCCTCTTTCTTGGGCAATCCGAGCAACTTCAACTCCGGTCATTCCACCACCAATTACTGCAATATTTTTGGCTGTTTTCAGAAATTCATCTGTTTTTATTGCATCATCCATACTTTTTAAAAAGTAAAGTTTGCTTTTTTTATCAAAAGGAACAGAGGTCATTGCCGGATAAGAACCCGTAGCAAAAATCAATTTATCATAGAGAGCGAGTTTCTTCTTTTTGGAATTGACTCTCCGATAAAATAGCCGTTTATTTTTGGTATCAATCTCTTCAACCACCGTTTCCATTTGCATGTTTAAACCAGCAGCTTTTAGTTCTTCTACCGAAGAATAACTAGATTGATTAAGGACAGATTTTTGACCCGCCAGATAAGAAATAATTCCTTGAGAAACAAAAGAAACCTGATTACGCTTATCATAAAGTGTAATTTCGGCTTCTGGGTATTCTTCAAGCGCCCGTAATCCAGCACAAATTCCGGCGTGGGAGCTTCCAACAATAACAATTTTCATAGTAAATCTCTTTTATTATTTACTTAAAATTTCAATGGTATTGACAAGTTCATCTTTATTAATTTCAACAACTTCACCTGTCGCACGAATTTTAACTTCAACAACACCCTCAGCAGCTTTTTTACCGATTGTCACACGAACTGGCAAACCAATCAAATCGCTGTCAGCAAATTTAACACCTGCACGTTCATTGCGGTCATCTACTAAGACTTGATAACCTTTGCCACGCAATTTTTCTTCAAGTTCAGAAGTCAATTCCATTGCTGCTTCATCTTTAACATTAACTGGAACAAGGTGAATATCAAATGGTGCTAATTCTTTAGGGAAATTAATTGACCAGCTAAATTTAAATTCTTCTCTTGGCGTTTTTTCAACATAGATACGAGCAAATTGTTCCAAAATAGCTGAAAGCAAACGACTTACACCGATTCCGTAACAACCCATGAGCATTGGAATTGAACGACCATTCGCATCAAGAATATTGGCATTCATCGCTTCTGTATAGCGAGTTCCTAATTTAAAGATATGTCCAATTTCGATACCACGCGCAAATTTCAAAGTTCCACGGCCATCTGGTGAAATTTCACCTTCATTAACTGTACGTAAATCAACAAACTCTTCAACTTCAAAATCACGGCCAAAGTTAGCATTTTTATAATGGAAACCATCAACGTTAGCTCCAACTACAGCATTTTTAATTTGTTCAACTTTGCGGTCAGCAATAATCTTGACATTTTCAAGTCCGATTGGTCCAAGTGAACCAAAATGCGCTCCAAATTTTTCTTCAACTTCTGCTTCACTGGCAGCTTCAATAAATGATGCTCCAAGATAATTGGTCAATTTGACTTCGTTGAGTTGGTCATTACCATTTAACAAAATAACCACTAATTCATCATCTGCGTGATAAACCAATGTTTTAACTGTTTGTTCTTCATCAATTTCAAGGAATTTTGAAACTTCATCAATTGTTTTAGCACTTGGTGTTGCTACTTTTTCAAGTTCAAGTTCTTCAGTATAAGCTACATTTGGTTCAAATTGACTGCTGGCCATTTCAATATTTGCCGCATAATCGCCACCTTCAGCGTAGACAATCGTATCTTCACCGGCAATCAACCATTTGCCAAGTTCTTCTTTGATTTCTGAAAGGACAGATTCTGGAATTTCTTCGATTGATGTAATATTTTTACTCAAAACGAGCCATTTTTCAAGATTGATTCTATCATCTGTAATAGCAATAAATTCTTGGCTATCTTTACCACCCATTGCACCAGCATCAGCAATAATTGGTTTAAAATTTAAGCCAGCACGTTCAAAGATTTTTTCGTAGGCTTTTTTGTAATCATTATAAGTCTCGTCCAATGAATCTTGGTCAGCATGGTAGCTATAACCATCTTTCATCAAGAACTCACGACCGCGCAATAGTCCATAACGTGGACGTTTTTCATCACGGAATTTTGGAGCAATTTGGTAAACATTAAGTGGTAATTTTTTATAAGAAGTAATTTCATCACGGACAAGAGAAGTCATTGTTTCTTCATGTGTTGGTCCTAAAATAAAATCAGAATTATCACGGTTTTTTAATTTATATAAATCCTCACCATATGTGTCATAACGGCCAGATTCACGCCAAAGGTCAGCTGTCAAAAGACTTGGAGCAAGAAGTTCTACTGCACCAATTTCGTCAAACTCTTCACGCATGATATTTTTCAACTTTTCAAGTACGCGGTTTGCTAATGGCAAGTAAGCATAAATTCCTGCTGAAACTTGACGAACATATCCTGCGCGCATAAGTAAAGCATGGCTGATAACCTGGGCATCAGAAGGCATTTCCCGAAGGGTTGGTATAAGCATTTTTGATTGTTTCATAATTTTAAAATTTCCTTTATGAGTTTGGTTCAGCTTCTTTCCTTTTGAAATAGAAGACGAATAGATATATTAATTTACAAAGGCTCGGAGAATATCATTCCATGTTACTGCTACAAAGAGCACAAGCATGAAGACAACTCCTACCATTGTGATGATTGATTCCTTTTCTTGTGAGAGTGCTTTGCCACGAATTGCTTCAATAATATTTAGGACAATTTTTCCACCATCAAGTACTGGAATAGGAAAAAGATTGACAATCCCTAAATTAATTGAAAGCATAGCTAAAAGATTAATAATCGTCGGCAAACCTGCTCTCGCGGCTTGGCCACTGAGTTGATAAATAGCAACTGGACCACCAAGTTTATCAAGACTCGGTCGTGCAATCAAACTTCCTAAAGCTTTAAAGATTGCTGTAGCTGATTGGCCTGCTTGAACAAAGCCACCTGTAATCTTATCAAAGAAACCTGTTTTCATTGATTGCATAATGCCAACACGGTAACTTCCGTCCATTTTTTTAGGTGTAACTGATAAGGTTTCCGATTTGCCTGAACGGCTAACTTCAAGTTTTAATTCTTTTCCTTTAGAACCTGAAATTTCAGTAACAACATTGTTCCAATCTGCCGTTTTAGTTCCATTGACTGCTTCAATTTTATCACCAGCTTTTAAGCCTGCATTGTAAGCGGGTGTTCCTTTTTCAACTTGGCCAATAGCATTAGTAGTTGAAGGAACGCCTCCTTGCACAAAGGTTAGAACGATAAAAGCGATGATTCCTAAAATAAAGTTATTCAAAGGACCACCGAAGTTTGTCAACATTTTATGAAAGACACCGGCTGATTGATATTGAACATCGAGTGGTGCAATCCGAACTTCTGTTCCATCTTCTTCAATGATTGTTGCATCATGATCAACAGAATAACGTTTGATTTCCCCAAAAACTTCTCCTTCAATGAAAAGTTCTTTTTCAAAATCATATTCAGTAATCAACATCGGAATTGCTTCTTCTAATTCAACATGTTCTGACAGATTAATTCTTCTGACGATATTACTGACAGAATTTTCAGCTTCTGGATTTACTACTTCAGATTTACTGACAACAAGACTTGCAGCTTGTCCTTTTTTGATTTCAGTCTTGTCATCACCCCAACCAGCCAAACGAACATAGCCACCGAGTGGAAGAATTCTTATCGTGTAAAGTGTCCCATCTTTTGCTTGGTGAGCAAAAATTTTCGGGCCCATCCCAACGGCATATTCACGCACTAAAATTCCTGAACGTTTTGCCCACCAAAGATGGCCATATTCATGGATAGCGACAATAATACCAAAGATAATAATAAAAGTAATCAGTGTTTCTATCAATCGACTTCCTCCTTAAAATTAGAATAGTCCAAGTAGATGCATAATCGGGAAAACAAAAATTAAATTGTCAAAGCGGTCAAGAATTCCACCATGACCTGGTAAAATTTTACCTGAATCTTTTACGCCAAAATGACGTTTAATACTTGATTCCACAAGGTCACCAATCTGACCAACCACTGAAAAGATAATTGTAAAGATAACAAGTTTCACAAAGCCAATTTGCGGCAATTCCTTAGTAAATAAGAAATACATGACTAAGGCAACAACAACGGCTGAAACAATTCCTCCAACTGAACCGACCACTGTTTTATTTGGTGAAACAGATGGCAAAAGTTTTTGTGGAAAGCGGTCTTTAAGCGAGCGGCCAAAAGCATAGGCCCCGATATCTGTCGCCCAAACGATAAATAGAGCTAAAAAGACAATATAAACACTTGTTTGACGTGCTGTCAGTAAATTTTGAAAACCAATCCCTACATAGAAAGCCGAAAGAAAAGGAAAACCAACATCAACAAAAGAATATTTCCCGTTTGAAAGGACCATTCCTGTTAACATCATGAATAAAAAGAGTGTAAAGAGCATCACTCCCCCGTCAGCATTTAGACCTAACCAATGTTTACCGACTGGCAAAGCAAGTGACAAAGCAGCTAAAGTCGCTAAAATTCCTTCAAATGAAAAAACTTGTAATTTATACATTCTAAATAGCTCTTGCATTGCAATAATAACAAGCAAAGCAACTAAAATTTGAAAGTAAGCTCCTCCAAGAAGCAAGAGGGCTAAAAAGATTCCTCCCGCAACCACTCCTGTGATAATTCGTTGCATCATTATTTGACTCCTCCATATCTGCGGTCACGCTTTTGAAAAGCAGAAATAGCTTTGTCCAATTCTTTATCATCGAAATCTGGCCAAGCAGTTTGCGCAAAATATAATTCACTATAAGCTGACTGCCAAGTCAAGAAATTAGACATTCTTTGTTCACCAGATGTTCTGATAATCAAGTCTGGATCCCGAAGATTTTCAGGCAAAACAGCAGTTTGTAGATGTTTTGACAACTCTTCTTCTGTCAGTAAACTTAAATCCTGACCACTTTTAGCAAGCTCTTGAATGGCTAAAATAATATCACGACGGCCACCATAATTCATTGCAAAATTCAAAATCATTCCGTCATTTTCAGAAGTTTCTTGAGCCGCACGGTCAATTGAATCTAACGTTGCTTTTGGCAAACCTTCGCGTTCACCAATCATCCGAATCTGTATATTTTCTTCTTTTAAAACTGGAACATATTTGCTATAAAAATCGATAGGTAAACTCATGATGAATTTCACTTCATCAACTGGTCTTGTCCAATTTTCTGTGGAAAAAGCATAAACAGTCATCACTTTTATGCCACGTCTCGCACCATGAACAGCAACATCTTTTAACGAATCCATTCCTGCTTTGTGTCCAAAGATTCGTGGTTTCCCTTTCTGCTTAGCCCATCGTCCATTACCATCCATGATAATTCCGATATGCTCTGGAAGTAATTTTTCTTGCTCTTTATTTTTTAAGTTATTAAACATAGTACCTCACATGAGAATTTTATGCAAAAAATATTTATCATAAATTCACCATTATGCTCTTTGGTTATTAAAGTTTTATTTACCCAAAGACTCTAAGAAAGAAATTCTCTTCTTCTTATTTTTTTCTTTATCAATTTATTCAAAAACTTTCTCTACTGTTTTTTCAAAAAAGACAGTATTACTTTTCCATTTTACCATATTTTAATATAGATTTGTATCTCAAATTTTATTGGTCAGTAATCATAAGTTATTCTATTTGCTAAAATCAACTGACAGATAAATCTGTCAGTAAAATATTTTATAAAAAAATCCTGTCAGTAACTGACAGGAAAATAAATTAAATCTATTTTCTCATTAAATGTAGAAAAGAGATTAGTTTTCTTCAATTGGGCTTTCCACTTTTGTTTCGGCCGGTGTTTCTTCAACAACAGTTGTTTCTGGTGTTACACCACTTTTTACAGTTTTTACGGCTGCACGGTCGAAAGTCAAAATCACACCTTCACAATCAAGTTCAATTGTTCCTTTTGCTGAATCAATGCTTGAAAGAATTCCGTGCAATCCACCAATTGTTACGATTTCTGAACCTGGTTGCATTGCATCCAATTGTTCTTGGCGTTTAGATTGTTGTTTCTTTTGTTGACGGTTCATGAAGAACATCATCCCACCCATAACAACAACGATAAAAATAAGAGATAAGCCTGACATTTCTGTCTCCTTTATAAGTTTTATTCAAATTTAAGTTCATTTTCGAACATTCTTCTTATTCTATCATAGTTTGAAAACTCTGTCAAATCAAGCTTTAGAGATGTTTACTTGCTTCTCGAATTGAAAGTTTCGCCATTTTATTTTCATGTTCTTCAATAAATTTTATGACCCAAGCAGAATTTGTTTTTGCCAAATCTCGCAAAGCCCAACCTATTGCTTTCGTAATAAAAAATTCATCAGCAAAAGAACTACCTAAAAGATTTTTTTCAATATTATATGAAAGTAATTCTAAATCTGTTTGATTTTTAAAGCTTAATTGACAGTCAATTGCAATACGTCGAATCCAAAAATTTTCGGCTTGAGCCCATTCTTTTACGAGAGACTTGACCTGTTCATAAGCAGTTGAGTCATCCTCGGTCGCTTGTTTACGACCTGTCAGTAAAAGCTGACCAACCAATTCATCTAAAGCGTCAACCGTATCCCACCATGATTTACTGACAGTCAATTTTTTTATCTTTTCCATGTCATCAAAAATAAGCCATTTCTTCATTTGATGAAGATAATCTAAAGCCAGATATTGAAATTCACGCTCAGGCAAATTCCAAAATTCAAAAACAAGCTTCCAATCAATTTTCTTATCTTCCTTTTTTTCCTTTAGAAAATCTTTTGCCAAAAGACGTCTTTCTGGCGTTTTTAAACCAATAAATTCAAACTGGTGACGCAAATATGCTGCTTGTTTTTCAGCATTTTCTTCATTCTTATGTTGGCGAAACTCTTCTATAATATTAATCATTTCATTCCTTTCAAATTTTTACTTATGATAAGCCGAACCTCGATTAATCATTTGTGCCCGATAAATTTGTTCTACTAAAACCAGACGCATCAGTTGATGAGGGAGTGTCATTCGCCCAAAAGAAATTTGCAAATCACTTCGTTGATAAACTTCCTTTGAAAGTCCTAAAGAACCTCCAATTACAAAAACAAGATTTCCTGTTCCGTAAACTTCAGCTTTCTTCACAAAATCAGCCACTTCCTCTGATGACATTAATTTTCCTTGAATGGCTAAAATCGCTAACTTATCTCCTGCTTGAATCCGTGATAAAATTTTCTCACCTTCACGTTTTTTCAACGCCTCTGCTTCTTTTTCGGAAGCATTATCTGGAATTTTTTCATCTGCTAGCTCAATAATTTCAAGTGGCAGCATCGTTCCCATTCGTTTAACATATTCAGCAATTCCATCTTTTAAATACTTTTCTTTAAGTTTTCCAACAACTACTAATTTAATCTTCATTTTTATTTTTCTCTCTAAATTAAAACTTTATTACTTAAAAATTAACAACTTTTCCCCAGTTTTTTGATTACTTTTACACTTTCAGGAATAAAAACATTTATAAATTCTTAAATTTATTTTATAATTTTACCCTTTTCCCCCATTGAAAACAAGATGAAAACATGATTTATCAACATTTTTTTACTTTTTTCCACTTTTCTGTGGAAAACTTTATTAAAATATCCACTTATCCTCATTAATTTTTAGATTATCCACAAAAATGTGGAGAAACTATATTAGTTTGATTTTTGTTACTATTAAGGTATTATTAAGTGAGAGTAGATATAATTACATCATAGAAATGCTATAAAGAGTAATAATTGAAAGGAATTATTTATGGCAAAAGCTAATATAGGAAAATTGCTATTAACAGGTGTCGTGGGCGGAGCCATCGCACTTGGAGGAAGTGCAATCTATCAAAGCACTACAAATCAATCGGCAAATAATAGTCGTTCAAATACAACTAGTACAAAGGTTAGTAACGTTTCGGTAAATGTCAATACCGATGTTACCTCTGCAATTAAAAAAGTTTCAAATTCTGTCGTTTCTGTTATGAATTATCAAAAAGATAACTCACAAAGTAGTGACTTCAGTTCAATTTTTGGTGGAAATAGCGGTTCAAGTTCATCGACTGATGGCTTACAGCTTTCTAGTGAAGGCTCTGGTGTCATCTACAAAAAATCTGGTGGTGATGCCTACGTTGTAACTAACTACCACGTTATTGCTGGTAATAGCTCACTTGATGTTCTGCTTTCTGGTGGACAAAAAGTCAAAGCTTCTGTGGTTGGGTATGATGAATACACAGACCTTGCTGTTCTTAAAATCAGTTCTGAACATGTCAAAGATGTGGCGACATTCGCTGATTCTAGTAAATTAACAATTGGTGAACCTGCCATTGCCGTTGGCTCACCTTTAGGTAGTCAATTTGCAAACACCGCAACTGAAGGAATTTTATCTGCAACAAGCCGTCAAGTGACTTTGACCCAAGAAAATGGTCAAACAACTAATATCAATGCAATTCAAACAGATGCTGCCATTAACCCTGGTAACTCTGGAGGGGCTTTGATTAATATTGAAGGGCAAGTTATTGGAATTACTCAAAGTAAAATTACAACAACTGAAGACGGTTCTACTTCTGTCGAAGGTTTAGGATTTGCGATTCCTTCTAATGATGTCGTAAATATCATTAATAAACTTGAAGCGAATGGTAAAATTTCACGCCCTGCTTTAGGTATCCGAATGGTTGACCTTTCACAATTATCAACAAATGACAGTTCTCAATTGAAATTACCAAGCAGTGTAACAGGTGGGGTTGTTGTTTACTCCGTCCAATCTGGACTTCCTGCTGCCTCAGCTGGTTTGAAAGCTGGAGATGTAATTACAAAGGTTGGCGATACAGCAGTAACTTCTTCAACAGACTTGCAAAGTGCTCTTTACTCACACAATATCAATGATACAGTAAAAGTTACTTATTATCGTGATGGTAAATCAAATACAGCAGATGTTAAACTTTCTAAATCAACCAGTGACTTAGAAACAAGCAGTTCATCTTCTTCTAATTAATAACTTAATAATTTAATGAAAGTCTTCTGTAAATAGAAGGCTTTTTTCATACTAAAGTCTGAAATTTTTAAAAATAATAAATTTCCATTTTTCTTTTATTGATTTATGGTAAAATAAAGTTAAGCATGAAAATTTTACTTTACTTAGAAGCCGAACAATTTTTGAGTCATTCAGGAATTGGTCGTGCAATGAAACATCAACAACGCGCCCTTGATTTAATGGGCATTGACTGGACAAAAAATCCTGAGGATGATTATGATATCCTCCATTTAAATACTTATGGCTTTAGCAGTTGGAAAATGTTAAAGAAAGCAAAAAAAGCTGGAAAAAAAGTAATCTTTCATGGTCATTCGACCAAAGAAGATTTTCAAAATTCCTTTATTGGCTCAAATATTGCTGCTCCTTTCTTTAAACAATATTTAATGCACTTTTATCGTGCTGCTGATTTAGTCATTACACCAACTGATTATTCTGCTAGTTTGCTCCGTTCTTACGGAATTAAATGTCCAATCTTACCTATTTCAAACGGAATTGATTTGACTAAATATTCTCGAAGTGAAGCCAAAGAGAAAGCCTTCCGTGAGTATTTTTCACTAACAGCTGACCAAAAAGTTGTCGTGACAGCTGCCCTTTATTTTAAACGTAAAGGGATAGATGATTTTATTAAAGTGGCTGAAAGAATGCCCGATGTGACTTTCATTTGGTTTGGTTATCAAAATCTTTGGACTATTCCTGGTTGGATTCGTCGAATTGTTAAGAAAAATCATCCGAAAAATGTTCTTTTCCCAGGTTATATCAAGGGAGATATTTTTGAAGGAGCTATGTCTTCTGCAGATGCCTTCTTTTTCCCTTCTCGAGAAGAAACTGAAGGAATCGTTGTTCTTGAAGCACTTGCTAGTCACCAAAAAACTGTCGTTCGAGACATCCCAGTTTATCATGGCTGGCTTGATTCAACTTGTGTAAGTATGGCAACAGATGTTGAAGGTTTTGTCAATCAACTTCAGGATGTTTTAGATGGAAAGGTTGACAAGACAAAAGAGGCTTATCAAGTAGCTGAAAGTCGGACAATTGAAAAAGTTGCCCAACAATTAGCTGATGCTTATCAGCAAACTTTAGAACTTTAATTTTTAAAAATTACTGACAGAAAGAAAAAGTAGTTGCTGACCAAGCTGTCAGTAAAATTTTCTTACTAAAATTTTTGTCAGTAAAAAAATAAAAAATTTACAGAAATATAAACGGGAATTTATTTATGAGAGTTGGACTTTTTACAGATAGTTACTTTCCACAAATCAGTGGAGTAGCAACAAGTATTCGCACTTTGGCCCTAGAGCTTGAAAAATTAGGGCATGAGGTTTTCATTTTTACAACAACAGATCCAAATGCTGATGTGGACCACGAACGAAATATTATTCGGCTGCAATCCATTCCTTTTGTGAGCTTAGCAGAACGTAAAATTGTCCTCAAAGGTGTTTTTGCTGCTTATTTAATTGCTAAAGAATATGATTTAGATATCATCCATACGCAAACTGAATTTGGAATGGGAATTTTAGGTAAAATGGTTGCTGCTCAATTACGCATCCCTGTCATTCATACCTTACATACTAAGTATGAAGATTATGTTTACTACATCGCCAAAGGACGCTTAATCCGTCCAAGTATGGTTAAATACATTATTCGTAATTTCCTGCGTGGAACTGAAGCGATTATTTGTCCAAGCGAAATGGTTTTGGAAACTGTCAATAGTTATGGTGTCACTCTTCCTAAACGTGTCATTCCAACAGGAATTGAAATTGACCGTTTTAAACGTGATGACATTAAACCTGAAGAAACAGCAAAATTAAGAGTCGAGCTTGGTCTTGCAGAAAATGAAATCATGTTGCTCAGTCTCTCACGGATTGCGGCTGAAAAAAATATCCAAGCAGTGATTCATGCATTACCAGATATTTTAGAAGAGTTTCCCGTGAAACTTGTAATCGTTGGTCATGGCCCATATGCCGAAAATCTTAAAGAATTAGTTAAAGAACTTGAACTTACTGATAAAGTTGTCTTCACAGGCCCAGTTGAAAATGAGAAAACAGCCTATTATTATAAAGCTGCTGACTTCTTCATTTCTGCTTCTACTTCAGAAACCCAAGGCTTGACTTATCTTGAAGCAATGGCAGCAGGGACAAGAGTCCTAGCTGCTAAAAATCCTTATTTGTCTGAATTAATTAATGACGATGAATTCGGACAACTCTTCATTGGTGATGATGATTTAGCTGAAGTTACCAAAAAGGCAATTCGTGATTTACATCCCATTGATAAAGATAAATTTGAAAAGAAACTTTATGAAATTTCAGCGGAAAATTTTGCTAAAAAAGTTTATCTCTTCTATATTGACACCATTATTGAATACAATAACCTTAAGTCTATTGAGGCGGAACGTTTTCCAATGAAAATGGAAGATACCATTCGTCAAATGCCAGTTACTGTTAAACGTTCACTTAAAAGAGAACAAATTCGAGCAAAATATTTTGCCAGAAAAGCCAGTAAACTTGCCAAAAATCTACAAAGTTATGTTAAAATAGATAAGGACAAAGAACAGGACTAATGGGGTCAATCCTAAGAACTGTCCCTTTGAAAAACAATTGGAAGTAAAAAACAATTTTATAAAAACAGAGTTTTGCTTTGCAGAACACCGAAAGGAATTTTTAAGAAATGAAATCACATTTGTTAGCAATTATGAATCGCTTAAACCGTTTGGTTGAAGGTGGTGACCCAAAAGAAACTTATAATTTTGAACGTGAAGGCGAAGTAATGCTTACTGTAAGTTACAGTCCAGAAGATGAAGCTTTTGCTTTGCGTTATCCTAAACAAAAAGATGCTTCATTGTTCGATGATATCGACCTTGTTGCCATTGAAATTTATGATATGATTTATTAAAAAGTTACTGATGAAAAGATTAGGATAAACCTAAGAACTTTCATCAGTATTTTTTTATCCTAATCTAACATTTCTTAAATGTTGTTGAACTTTTACATTTTTTATAGTAGAATATCAATAAAATACAATTGGAGAGGTTTATGAAAAAGAAAATTTGGATGTCCTTGGGACTTGCTGCACTTGCAGTTTTTTCCCTTTCTGCTTGCTCAACTAAAAACTCTGATGAGGCCAAAAAGGCCTTTATTTCAGATACAGTTGCCTTGAATAATTCTAAAGACTATAATGCTCAAAAAGTAAAAGTTGATGTTAATGAATTCAAAATTCATGGTGGTGGAGATAATTCTGAATTCAACAAGATTTTTAACAAGGGTGCTGGACTCGATTTTAATATTGGACTTGATAAGACTAACCAACTTGCAGTTCTTGATGGAAAATTGACAGTCGCTAAAAAAGATTATGATTTAGGATTTATGATGTCACAAAAAGGGCTTTATATTAGTAGTTCAGACATTAAATCACTTTATGATAACAATAAAGATTTAATTCCAAGTTCTGCCGAAGATACGGCTACAATTTACGGAGCTATGATTGATAGTCTCAATAAATCATATTTGCTGATTGATTCGCAAACGCTTGATTCAAATGTTCAATCTTCTAAAGATAACTGGGAATCAACGCTTAAGCAACTTTTTGAATCAAATTCAAAAATGAGTGAAGCTGATTTAGAGAAGCAATATAAAGAGATTCCCAATTCTGATTTCACCAAATCTGGAAATAAAGTGACTATGGAATTTTCTGGTAAAGATATTGATCTCAATGATTTAATCAATAATTTGAGTGCTACTTATTCTATTCCTAAAGAACAAACAGAGCGATTAATCAAAGAAAGTAAAAATATTGATATCAGCAAACTTTCTATTAAATTAACTGTAGATAAAAAATCTCATGAAATGACTGGAAAACTGACTGGTAGTATTTCTAATACAAAAGAAAAAACAAATGCTGATCTTGACATTTCTTTAGCCTCAACGCGTGGCAAACTAAAAGAAACCCTTAAAGAGCCCGCTGCTACAGACACTAATACACTCGAAGAAGTGCAAAATGCAGCCATTGAAAAGTTAATGGCGCAAGCAAGTGCGATTTAATAAAAAAGTTACTGACAGAAATTTCTGTCAGTAACTTTTTTTAATGTTTTCCATAATAAATTTCATCAATTTCATCAGTGTAAGTTCCGTCATCATTATGAACAATCAAAGGCGGTAAGAAAATTTCGCCCCCTTCTTTGCCGTCTTTAATCGCATCAATCAATAAAATATTTGCTGGTTGATTTGCCTTAGGATAAACAAATTGAATCCATTTAGGTTGCAAATTATTAGAACGCATTTTGTCTACAATTTCTAAAAAACGCTCTGGTCTATGAACCATGGCAATGTGTCCGTTTGTTTTGAGTAATTTTTTACTGACAGAAAAAATTTCATCCAGATTTGTCGTCAATTCATGACGGGCCAAAGTATAATGCTTACTTTCATTAAAATGACTTTCATCTGAATCCACTTTAAAATAAGGTGGATTACAAAAAATCAAATCTGCACTTGAAGTATGAAGATGGTCAAGCGCCCGATTAAGATTATCATTAATGACAGACATTCTGTCATTAAGTCCATTGAGTTCAATTGAGCGAGTTGCCATATCAGCCAAACGTTCTTGAATCTCTAATTCAATAATTTGAGCATTTGTTTTAGAACTCGCAAAAAGTCCGACAGCTCCATTTCCCGCACATAAATCTACAATTTTACCCCGTTTTGGTAAGCGCGGAAAACGAGCTAACAAAATCGCATCAATGCTAAAAGAAAAAACCTCTCGGCTTTGAATAATTTTTACCCCACTGCTGGCGATTTCATCAATTCTCTCATCCATGTTCAATTCGATATTTTCCATAATTTTATTATAACACAGCCAGTAAGGCGAAACAAAATTTCGTGCTGTTGACTCTCCGTCTAATTACTATTTCGCTCCCTTCGTCAGCTGAATTGTCCATACTCTCTACGGCAGTAAACTGCCAAGTTCTAGTGGCAATCAAGTCCCTTCGGGCTTAGCGGGTTGCCTTTCGACTAATCCGAAAAAGGGCACAGCCAGCGAAGATATGAGCAATGAGTGTTATAACATAGCCCCTAACCCACCTTCTAACAGTACCCGTTAAAAAACGATAATCAGCCCCAGCTAATTATCGTTTTTATTTATTTTGTCAATAAACGTGAAGAAGTGAGCAGTTTAATTCTATCAATAATCTTTATTATTTAGCTTCATACCAAGTCTTACCAGTATTTTCATCCACTTTTAATGGGACAGCAAGTTCAATCGCTTCTTCCATCGTTTGTTTTACCAAGGCCTTAATTTCATCTAATTCCTCTAAAGGAACATCAAGGATAATTTCATCGTGTACTTGCAATAATAATTTTGATTTAAAATCACGAGCACTCAAAGCTTTATCCAAATTAATCATCGCAATTTTTAAGATATCAGCTGCCGAACCTTGAATTGGTGAGTTAATAGCCGTCCGTTCTGCAAAACCACGAACATTAAAATTACGAGCATTAATATCTGGAATCTTACGACGACGGTGACTCATTGTTTCAACAAAACCTTTGTCTCGTGCCTCACGAACAATATTTTCCATATAGGTTTTAATCCCAGGATAACGTTCAAAATAAGTTTCAATGTAATTTTTAGCATCTTTTCTTGTAATTCCAAGATTTCTTGCTAAACCAAAATCGGAAATTCCATAGACTACTCCAAAATTGACTGCTTTAGCATTTCTACGATCATTAGCAGTCACATCTTCTGCTTTTTCAATGCCGAAAACACGCATAGCCGTTGAAGTATGGATATCAGCTCCATGTTTAAAGGCATCAATTAAATGTTCATCCCCAGAAATATGTGCCAAAACCCGCAATTCAATTTGTGAATAGTCAGAACTCAATAAAAGCGAATCTTTGCTTGGGACAAAAGCTTTACGAATTTTTCGTCCCTCCTCAAGTCGAACAGGAATATTTTGTAAATTCGGGTCAACTGAGCTCAAACGTCCAGTTTGAGTCAAATCTTGAACATAACGTGTATGAATTTTTCCATCATCAGCAATTTGAGGAATCAGACCTTTCACATAAGTTGATTGTACTTTATTGATTTGACGATATTCCAAAATTTTTGCTACAACGGGAGATAAAGCAGCTAAATCTTCTAAAACATCCA
This sequence comes from Lactococcus sp. SK2-659, assembly GCF_020218185.2. Classification (NCBI taxonomy): domain Bacteria; kingdom Bacillati; phylum Bacillota; class Bacilli; order Lactobacillales; family Streptococcaceae; genus Lactococcus; species Lactococcus sp. SK2-659. The sequence continues at coordinate 3,652 of NZ_JAIWQZ020000003.1, read as the reverse complement.
CTGCCGTTGAATAGCCTGTTTTTGTTTTCTTTCCAACCGGTAGCTGTAATTTTTCAAATAAAATCACACCCAACTGTTTTGGTGAATTAATATTAAATTCTTCACCAGCCAAATCATAAATTTCGCGCGTCAAAGAAGCCAATTTTTCTTCATTTTCCGCACCAATTTCTTCCAGCGTATTTTGGCTGACAGCAATCCCTGTAATTTCCATTTTTGCTAAAACTTCTGCTAATGGTAATTCCATATCAGCCAAAAGGTGTTCTTGTTCATTTTCAAGCAATTCAGCCATCATTTTTTCTTTGGCCAAGGCAAGCACTTTAATTTTACGAGCTAAATGTTCAAATAAAACCGCATCATCAGGTAAAGCAATTTTTGTCCCTTTGCCAAAAACTTCTTCATCCGTTGCCAAATGTCCGCTATTGAAAAGTCTTGCAATCGTCGAAATTTTATTATCTTCTGTTGTTGAAATTAGATATTTTGCAAGCATTGCATCAAATTTGACCAAAGGTAATTCGATATCCAAGTGACTCAAAAGTACCCGATTTTTCTTGAAATCATAAGTATTTTCGGGGAACTTCATTTTTGTCAGTAAATCTATATTTTTAGAAACATAAATTTTCTCAGCATTTCCCCAGGCAAAAGCCACAATTTGCTCACGATGATAATTTTCCCCTAAAGTTTCCAAATAGAAGAAATCATCAGCATTTACCTTTTCACTGATAGAGCCATCAGTAACTATTTCAAAATCAATTTCGTCAACAACTTTTTCGTCAGTAACTTCTCCACCAGCCTCAGTCAATAATTTACTTTTGAATTGAGCAAAGCCCATTTCATCATAAAATTGACTAAGTTCATCAACCTTTTTATCTTTTAAAAGCGTATCATCTAAGCCAATTTCAATTGGAGCTTTCGTATTTATCGTTGCCAATTGTTGTGACAAAAAAGCCATTTCTTTGTCAGCAATTAGATTTTCTTTCATTTTGCTGGCTTTCAAAGAATCAACATTTTCATAGAGATTTTCAAGTGACCCAAACTCTTGCAAAAGTTTAAGACCAGTTTTTTCGCCAACTTTTGTCACGCCAGGGTAATTATCAGAAGAATCGCCCATTAATGCTTTTAAATCAATAAATTGAGCTGGAGTCAATCCCATTTTTTCTAAAAGATAATCAGGTGTAAACTCCTCAAACTCAGCAACCCCCTTCTTAGAAATTTCAACTCGCGTATTTCCATCCACAAGCTGAATCATATCCTTATCACCCGTCACAATAGTAACATCAAAATTAACATCTGGGGCTTCCGCCATTTTGTCCAAAGTCCCAATAATATCATCAGCCTCATAGTTAGCTAACTCATAATGGCGAATTCCCAATTTCTCAATCATTTCCTTGATAAAAGGTAATTGCTCACGAAATTCATCTGGTGTTTTTGAACGTCCGCCTTTATAGTCAGCAAACATTTCCGTACGAAAAGTTGTTTTTCCTGCATCAAATGCAATCAAAACATGTGTGGGCTCAATCCGTTCCATCAAAGAAGAAAGCATTGTATGAAATGCAAAAATAGCATTAGTATGTAACCCATTTGGCGCTTTAAAGCGATCTATCTGATTATATAGCGCAAAAAAGGCCCGAAAGGCAACCGATGACCCATCAATTAGTAAAAGTCTGTCCTTGTTCTCCATTTTATTTCCTATCTCTTCCATATTTCTATACTTTTATCCATTCATCTAAGTAAATATTATCTTAAAACACATAAAAACGAGCTTTACTAAATTATAACATTTTCACCACTTCTTTTGGAACTGCTCAACTTTAAGCATAGTCATTCAATTATTTTAAAAATAAATAATCAATAATCCTTGACATGGAACGCGTTCCATAATTTAAAATAGACTTAATCAAACAAAGGAGCTTAATCACATGAAAATTAAACACATTTTTACAGATATGGATGGAACATTACTTGACTCACACGGAAGTGTATCAGACACGAACCACTGGTCTATTTATTACAGTGACCTTCCAATCACATTAGTTTCAGCCCGTAGTCCCTTGGAAATGAGCAATATTGTAGAAAAATTACAACTAACAACGCCTCAAATCGCATTTAACGGGAACCTAACCTTCACCCAAAATCAATTTGGACTACAAATTATTGATAAAAATCCCCTAGCTTCAGAAACCGTCTCACAACTATTAAATTACATCTCAACAGAATTTCCCAATGTCAGCTTAAATTGGTACAGTCTTGCTCACTGGTACATTAACAAACAAGACAAAGGAACCTTTATCCAAAAAGCAATAACAGGTATAGAACCTAAAATCAAAGCCTTTGATGGTCAATCAGAAATATATAAAATAATGATGATTGTCTTTGATTCTCAAGAACTCTTACAACTTCAAGCTCAACTAAATAATCTAAACATCCCCAATATTTCAGTTCAACAAAGCGGACAATGGTATTTAGAAATTACATCTAATAATAAAACAAAAGCCGACGCTGTACAATCAATACTTGATAATAAAAATTTAGACTTTCAGGAAATTGCCGCTATTGGTGATGGTCATAATGATATTCCACTTCTCCAATCAGCTGGACTATCTATCGCCGTAGATAATGCTAACTCCGAGGTCAAAAAACATGTTAAAATGGTTGTAGCAAAAAATACTGAACATGGTGTTGCTGAAGCAATATCAGCTATTAATACCATTAACGAACAGGTGATATAATGACCTCTTTATCCGATTTATCGAAACTTAGCGGCTATTCAAAAGCTACCATCTCTCGTGCCCTTTCTGGGAATGGCTATGTTTCAAAAGAAACACGTAAAATTATTTTGGACTTAGCTAAAGAACTTGACTATACTCCCAATGCAATCGCACAGGATTTATCGGCTGGTACAACAAAAAATATCGGAGTTGTCCTCCCCTACGTCAAGCATCCGTTTTTTGGGCAAATATTAGAAGGAATTCTGGATAAAAGTTTTGAAACCGGTTATAAAATCGTCATCCTCCCTTCAAATTATGACCAAAATCTAGAAATTCAATACTTAGAACAACTCCGAAAAAAAGCATTTGAAGCATTAATTTTTACCTCAAGGGAAGTTTCTGAACAAACCGTTCATAAATACCAAAAATATGGTCCAATTATTTTATGCCATAAACCTAAAAGTAAAAAAATAGCCGCCAGTTATGCAGAAAGAAAAATTGGATATCGAAAAGCTCTAGAATGGCTTCAAGAACAAAATTGTAATAATATTGGGTTTCTCTTTGCACGTTATAAAAGTCCAACTACATCTGTTACTCTCCAAACCTATAAAGAAATATACGAAGAAAAAGTAAGAGATGAACAAATAAAAACGGGTGCAGTATCTTCAGCAGACGGTTACAAATTGGGGCCCCAACTTACACAATTTGATGCAATATTTGCAAATTCTGATGATATTGCTGCTAATGTTTGGCGTTGGTTTGAACAACAAAAAATACCTAAACCTGTTATTATTGGCCAAGAATCATTAATATCTGGTCAGATTCTCAGTATTCCAACCGTAAATAATCACTTTCAACAAGTAGGACGTTGCGCATTTGAATTGGCTATTTCTAAAGAAATTCAGCAACTAGCAATTAAATCAGAGTTTATTCTAAATCGTTAAATA
>NZ_JAIWQZ020000002.1:0-579488 GCF_020218185.2 Lactococcus sp. SK2-659 | reverse complement strand
ATCCGGAAAACCCCACGGTTGTCATGTTCTTTGATGTACATTTTTTATAACTTATACTCATAATTGGATCGATTTTTCACATATTATGATAAATCCATGAACTAAATCTCACTCAAAATTTGAATTAATGATAAAAAAATAAGTACCAGTAGTTACTGACACTTATTTTTTTATCATTATTATATGAAATTATTTTACTTTTGCTGTTGTTGCAATAACTTCTACTGCTTTTTTCATTGCAATATCATGTTTAAGCATATCAACTGGAAGAAGTTTTTCAACTTGTTCAACAGGCATGTTGTATTGACCAGCAAGATCTTCAATTTCTGCTTTAACTTCTTCATCTGAAGTTGTAAAGTTTTCAGCAGCAGCAATTGCTTCGATTACCAAGTTTGTACGCACACGTTTGTCAGCGTCTGCTTCATATTGTTTATGAAGATCATCTTCAGAAGTTCCAGTAATTTGGAAGTACATTTCTGGAGAGATTCCTTGTTGTTGCATTCCACCAAGAAATTCGTTCATAGCGCGATGAACTTCTTCGTGAATCATTTCTTCTGGAATTTCTTTGATTTCAGCATTGGCAACAGCAGCTTCGATTGCAGCAGTTTCTACAGCATCATCATAAGCTTCTGCTTTTGATTCTTCAAGTTCTTTACGGAATTTAGCTTTAAGCTCATCCAAAGTTTCAACTTCTTCGTCAATATCTTTAGCAAGTTCATCATCAAGTTCTGGTAATTCTTTTGCTTTTACTTCATTAACAGTTGTAACAAAGAGTGCTTCTTTACCAGCAAGGTCTTCAGCTTGATAGTTCTCTGGGAATGTAACTTTAACTTCTACAGTTTCACCAGCTTTAGTTCCAACAAGTTGTTCTTCAAATCCTGGAATGAATTGACCTGAACCAAGTTCAAGGCTGTGGTTAGAACCTTTTCCACCTTCAAATTCAACACCATCAACTGAACCAACGAAGTCAATAACAACAGTATCACCATTTTCAGCAGCAGTTTCTTTTACTACAAGTTCAGCTAAATTGTTTTGAGAGTTAGTCAAGCGTGTTTCAACTTCTTCGTCAGAAACTTCTTTTGTTGCTTCTACTTCAACTGTAAGGTCTTTGTAGTCACCAAGTGAAACTGTTGGTTTTACAACAACTTCTGCAGTCAATTCCCAGTCAGAACCTTTTTCCATTTTTGCAACATCAATTTTTGGTTGTGCAACTGGTTCGATACCAGCTTCTTTTACAGCTGCATCATAAGCAGTTGGAAGAACAGCGTTTAAAGCTTCTTCAAAAAGTGCTTCTTCACCGTACATTTTATTAAACATTTGACGGCTGATTTTACCTTTACGGAAACCAGGAACGCTAATGTTAGCTTTTACTTTATTAAAGGCTTTGTCAAGCCCAGTTTTAATTGTTTCTTGGTCAATTGAAAATGAGAGTGTACCTTTAGTATCACTAGTTTTTTCAAAACTTACAGTCATTTTTTTCTCCTTATTTTGAGCCTGAGCTCAGAAATTCATACCTTTCAAGAATAGCATAAAATCCGCTATATTTCAAGAAAGACTAGCTTTTTTGACTTATAAAATGTAATTTCTTAGCAAAATAAAAGGCCTGATTCTTCCGAATCAAGTCTTTTATTATTTTGCAGGACTAAGTTTATCCATAACTTCTTTCCATAAATTATGGTTGAAAACGTCGGAAGGATTTCCTCCACCTAGAAAACCATAACCAACCATAAGTCCTAAAACGGCGGCAAGAACTAGTAGAACTATAACAAAAATAATAATAGAGAGTCTTAGTCCTAAAAATTTTATGGTTTTCTTAAACATTAGCCTTCTCCGTCTTCGTCTTCTACACGAATAATATCAGCTCCCAGAGCTTTTAATTTTTCATGGAATTTATAGTAGCCTCGGTCTAAATGACTTAATCTTCTAACAGTTGTTTGCCCTTTGGCAACCAATCCCAAAAGAATCAATGCGGCACTTGCACGTAAATCTGTTGATTTTACCGCAGCACCTTGTAAATTTGAATTTCCTTGAATAAGAGCTGTATTTCTAGTAATGTCAACTTCCAATCCCATACGACGCATTTCTTCCAAATGTTGGAAACGATTTTCAAATACTGTCTCTACCATCACTGATTCTCCCATGGCAACGGCCTGAGCAGCTGTCATTTGTGATTGCATATCTGTAGGAAATCCTGGGTGTGGTAAAGTCTTAACGCTTGTTGCTTTTAGTTTTTCAGGCCCAACAACTCGAAGACCAGATTCTTCTTGGGTAAAATTAACACCCATTTCGCTAAGTTTTGAAATCAATGGACGGTTATGTTCAGCAATCGCATCTTTGATTAAAACATCACCTTGTGTCATTGCGGCCGCAACCATGAAAGTTCCTGCTTCAATTCGGTCTTGAACAACTGAATGGTTTGCCCCATGCATTTTTTCAACACCTTTAATAATAATTGTATCTGTTCCGGCACCCTTAACATTTGCTCCCATTTTATTTAGGAGGTTTGCTAAGTCAACAATTTCTGGTTCACGTGCTGCATTTTCAATTGTTGTTGTCCCGTCAGCTAGTGTCGCAGCAAGAATAAGATTTTGAGTAGCTCCTACTGATGGAAAATCAAGATAAATATGAGCTCCTTTTAATTTATCAGCCTTAGCTTCAATATAACCAGCATTTTGAGTGATTGTTGCTCCCATTTGTTCAAAACCGCGTAAATGTAAATCAATTGGTCGAGATCCAATAGAACATCCACCTGGCATTGATACACGTGCTTGTCCGTTGCGGGCTAAGATTGGTCCCATAACAACGATTGAGGCACGCATTTTGCTGACATACTCATATGGTGCAGTTATTTTTATTTCTGAATTTGATTTAGCAATAATTTTCTTTGCTTCTTGGTCAAAGCTAATCGCAGTTCCAAGATGATTTACCAAATTATTCATCATAAAAACGTCGCTTAAAATAGGGACATTAGTAAGGACAACTTCACCCTCACTAGCGAGTAATGTTGCTGCAAGAAGAGGAAGAACGGCGTTCTTTGCTCCTTCAATTTCAACTTCACCTTGAAGTTTTGTTTGCCCACCTTTTACAATTATTTTATCCATCATTTAAATCCTATTTTTCCTCTAAATTTTATTTTATATTTTTAGATTATAACACAAAAGTACCTTCCATTTTTCTGAAATATTTCACTCTGTTTATTTTTTGATGTATTTTTGTATTTCAGAAATTAAGTATGAGGGAGCAGTGAATACTCGCTCTCTACAGTTAAAATGGGGACTTTCACCCGATATGGTCAATGTAACATAGCCAATTCTTTCAGCAATAATACTTCCGGCTGCATAATCCCAAGGTTGAAGACTACTGAAATACCCAATTATTTTTCCTTCCAGAAGCTGACCATAGCTGATACCTGCACTACCAATGATACGAACCCCTAAAGTATGATGGCTTAAATCTAACAAGCCTCCACTATTGGATCTATACATATAACTATTCACTCCAAGCAAACTTTGAGCCAAAGGTCTTTCTTTGAGTTCCAATTCTTTTTGATTGCAAAAGGCTTTGTGGCTATCACACCAATAAAGTTTATCCTTCATAACATCTAGTATCAGACCAAATTTACCAATACCATACTCATAATAAGCAAGCATCACGGCAAAATTATCTTTTTGAACAATAAAATTTGTTGTTCCATCAATTGGGTCTAAGACCCAGAGATGCGGAATTTCTGAATCGAACTTTATTTTTTCTTCGTCTTCTTCGGCTAAAATTTTATCTTCCGGGAAATGATGGAGAATATTGGCTACTATTTGTTCTTGGACTTCTTTGTCAAAATTTGTCACTAAGTCATCATAGCGAGTCTTTTCAGTAATTTCTAACGGAGCAGCTATATTTTCTTTTAAGAAATTTCCAGCATCTCTTACCCAATCTTTAGCTAAATCAAGCCTTGTCAGCACTGACAAATCGTTTTCCACTAGCTTTTACCTCCTTGACTGCATGATAAAGTGAGTAACCACTGCTTAGTTCAAAATCACGTCCAAGCTGTTTTTCTTGCATTTTTGAGGGAACAATCTTTTTGAAAGCATTATAGGATTCTAAAAAAACTTCTTTTTCAACTTTGCTTTCATAAAATTTTTCAACTTGATTGAAAAAAGAGAGCACTTCTGTCATTTCAGTAGTACTCCAACTTAAATCAAGAGGATAATTATAATTTTCTTTCATGTTTCTCCTGCCCGTTCAGGCTAAAAAATCTATAAAATTCAGCAAAAATTTACTGACAGAATTGTTGTCAGTAAATTTTGCTGCCTAAATCTTAATCTATTGTACTTAACATTTCTGCTCGACGATATTCACGTGGCAAAAATGCACGTATTTCATCCTCGTTAAAGCCAATTTGTAGGTGTTTTGAGTCAGTAATAATTGGACGTCTTAATAGATTTGGAAATTCTGTTACCAAGTCTAATAATTCATTAATAGTCAAATTATCAACATCCACAGCCAATTTTTGAAAAACTTTTGACCGTGTCGAAATAATATCTTCTGTTCCATTTTCCGTTTTCGTCAAGATATGACGCAAATCGTTTGTTGTCATCGGTTGTGTCAAAATGTTGTGCTCTACAAAGGGAACCTTATGGCTTTGCAACCAAGCGCGCGCTTTACGGCAACTGGTACATGATGGCGACAAATATAAATCAATCACAGTCCTATTTCCCATCCTTTTAAAATTATCAGTAAGTTTATTTTTCTCCTCATTGGATAAAAACTAATTTACATCTGCTAAGTATTATATCAAAATTAATATCGCAAAAAAAGTAACGTTATGATTTTTAGTAATTATTTTCTTCTAAAAATTACGAAATCACTCATTCATTTCTTCAAAAGTTTCTTGTAAATCTTCAAAATCAAGCAAATAAACTTCATAATTAGTGTTTTGTTTCATTTTTTCAACCATATATTTTAATTTTGTCTCATTTTCTTCATCGTAAAAAACAAAAGCTCCTTCGGTATTTTCCAGTATAAAATCATTGTACTGACGGAATTGGCTTGGGCTTTCATAAGTTTCAAAAGCATATTTCACAAAATCTACTTGCTTGAAAGCTGCCAACTTAACTTGATTACTTTCGTTCCAATTTTGGCCATGTGTTTCAAAAGAAAAAATTGTCCCAATTTGAAAGTCATAATCTGTCTGAAGTTCCTTTGCTACTTCTAATGCCCAGTATTCAAAACCCAAATTACCTGTAAAAATAATCCAACGAAGGCCTTCCTCCAAAAAGTTAATTAATTTTCTTCTTATTGTTTTTTTTATTATTGATACTTTTATGTCTTTTTCATTGAAAATACCTAGGTCAAAACTTGTATAACCCATGATTAGTAGTGAATTCATAAATATTTTCCCCTTGTAAAATTTATGTTATAATAGACATTATATAACTAACTGAGAATTTTATAAAGGTAGAAGACAGAATGGTTAATTATCCTAATGGAAGGTCGCGAGCTTACAGCACTGTTCCTAAGAAAAAAAAATCACTGACAGAGCTGTCAGTAACTAAAAAAAGCACCTCAAAAACCAAAGGGATGGTTGCCTTCGGGAAGCGGGGAATGAATTTTGAAGCTGAAATTAATGCAACAAATGAGTATTATCTTTCTCGTGGACTTGCAGTTATTCACAAAAAGCCAACACCAATTCAAATCGTTAAAGTAGATTATCCACAAAGGAGTCGTGCAAAAATTACAGAAGCTTACTTCAGGCAAGCATCTACTACTGACTACTCTGGAGTCTATAAAGGTCACTACATCGACTTTGAAGCAAAAGAAACACAGCAAAAAACTGTTTTCCCTCTAAAAAATTTCCATGAGCATCAAATTGTTCACATGAGTAATGTTCTCGCTCAAGGGGGAATTGCTTTTGTCCTCTTGCACTTTGCAAGGCTAAATGAAACATATCTTCTTCCATCTTCGTGTTTGATTACTTTTTATTACGAAAAAGGCGGTTTAAAGTCAATTCCGCTTTCTCATATTCGCGAAAATGGCTATAAAATTGAAACGAATCACATTCCTAGAATTCCTTATTTAGAAATTGTGAATAAACTTTGTGAGGTACAGTAAAATTTCTACTAAATCTAAGAAAAATAAACAAAAAAAACGTACAAAACGCGGTTCCGCCAAATCTAAAATGTGGACGGCAGTAAAATTATTTTTAATTGCTTTCTTTTCTTTAATTATCCTAGCCTTAGCCGCTGGGGGCGCCGTTTTCGTTTATTATGCTAAGGATGCACCTGCACTCACTTTGGACAAACTTGAATCTAAACCTTCTACTAAAGTTTATGACTCTAGCGAAAAAGTAGTGGCAACTTTAGGAGCTGAACAAAGAAATCTGGTTAAAACTGATAATATTCCAGTAATGTTGGTTAATGCGGTTACTTCTATTGAAGACCATCGTTTCTTCAATACTCGTGGAATTGACCCCATTCGGATTGCTGGGGCTTTTGTTAATAATTTAAAAGGTGGTTCTTTAAACGGTGGTTCTACACTTGATATGCAGCTCATTAAGCTTTCATTCTTCTCAACCGATGAATCAGACCAAACTTTGAGTGTTAAAATTCAAGAAGCTTGGATGGCCTTAAAATTAGACCAAAAATGGACTAAGGAGCAAATTTTTACAGCTTATGTTAATAAGGTTAATATGGCAAATGGTTATTATGGAATGGGAACTGCTTCCCAAGCCTATTATGGCAAAGATTTAACTGAGCTTTCAATCGCTCAACTTGCCCTACTTGCTGGAATGCCTCAAGCTCCTAATACTTATAATCCATATACTAACCCTACTTCTGCTAAATGGCGTCGTGATATGGTTATCCGTGCAATGCGTCGCTATGATAAAATTACAGCGGAAGAAGAAAAGAAAGCACTGGCTACCCCAATCGATGATGGACTTCAACCTTTAAAACAAAGTGTAACTATTCCAAGTTATGCTGATAATTTCCTCAAACAGGCAATTGCTCAAGCTAAAACTTTGGCTGGAGACGATATTTTGACTGAGGGAGCTAAAATTTATACTACTCTTGATACAACAGCTCAACAAAATCTATATAATATTGTTAACACTGGTAACTATATCACTTATCCAGATGATACAATGCAAGTTGCTTCAACTGTTACTGATGTCAAAACTGGTGCTGTAATTGCACAAATTGGTGGTCGTAATCAACCAAGCAATGTTACTTTTGGTTTTAACCAAGCCGTGCAAACAGACCGAGATTGGGGTTCTACCATGAAGCCAATTGTTGACTACGGTCCAGCTTTTGAAAATAATATTTATACTTCAACTAATAATTATGTTTCCGATTCCCCAACTACTTATCCAAATGGAACGCCTTTAAAAAACTGGGATAATACTTATTTTGGTTCAATGACTGTCAAAAGTGCTTTAGCACTTTCACGTAACATCCCTGCTGTAAAAACTTTAATCAATGTTGGACTAGATAATTCTAGTAAATTTGTTAACGGTTTAGGGATTAATTTGGATCCTATGCAATATTCTAATGCTATTTCTAGTAATACTAGCACGAAAAACGGTGGAGCAAGTTCCGAACAAATGGCTGCTGCTTATGCCGCCTTCTCAAATGGTGGGATTTACACTAAACCTTACTATGTTTCCAAAGTTGTCTTTCCCGATGGTCGTACAGTTGAATACAAACCAGTCCGCTCACGAGCAATGCAAGCTTCAACAGCCTACATCATGACCAATATTCTCCAAAGTGTTTTAACTTTACCACTTTCTCAATCTGTAGGTTCTTATGCAGCTGTTCCTGGCTTAGCGGCTGCTGGGAAAACTGGTACATCCAACTATACAGATAGTGAAATGACTCAAATTAATGAAAAATATGGTTCTGTTCCAGGTTTTGCTGGCTCAATGGTTTCTCCTGATGAAAACTTTGTTGGTTATACTCCTCAGTATTCAATGGCTGTTTGGACCGGTTATTCAAATCGAATGACTCCAATTTATGGTACAAGTACTCGGATTGCTACTAAAGTCTTCTCAGCTATGATGACCCAACTTACTCCTGATCCTTCATCTGTTGCGACATGGACAATGCCTGAGGGTGTTAGTCAAGAAGGAACTGCTCTTGTCAAAACAAATAGTTCTGGTCAAACAATAAGTCAATCCTCCGCTAATGGTAACTAAATGAAAATTGAAAAAATTGTTAATAAAATTGCTCAGGAGAATACATATCTCCTGAGCAATTCTACTTCACATCTCATTATTGATCCTGGAAGTGATTCATCAGTACTTCTTGAACATCTTAAAACTACTGACAAAACAATCTCCGCTATTTTACTGACACACGCTCATTTCGACCACATTATGGGACTGAATGAACTAAGGAAACATTTTCCTGATGTTCCTATCTACCTTCATTCAGATGAAAAAGAATGGATGAAAAATCCTAAATTAAATGCATCACTCTTTTTCCTAGGAACTGCTGTGACTGGCCCTGAAGCTGATTATTTTTATGAAATTAATCAATTTTACGATATTGATGCTTTCAAGTTTCAAGTGCTCGAAACGCCGGGACATTCTATTGGTGGAGTAAGTCTGCTTTTTACATTAGAAAATGAGTCTTTTGTATTTAGTGGAGATGCACTTTTCAAGAATGCAATAGGACGCTGGGATTTACCTACTGGAAATCAAGCGCAACTTTTAAAATCAATTCGTGCGCAGCTCTTCACACTTGATGAAAATACTCAAGTTTTTCCTGGTCATGGTCCCAAAACAAGTATTGGTACTGAAAAACAAAATAATCCTTTTTTCCAATAAAAAAAAGTTACTGATTCTTTTGTCAGTAACTTTTTTTATTTAGATTCTAATTGTTTGTCCTGGATGAATCATGTCATTAATTCCAAATCCATTGAGGGCTGCTAATTGGTCAGCTGTCATACCATTTGCTGTGGCAATTGAATAAATGCTGTCCCCATTTTGAATTGTATAACTGTTTGAAGTCGTTGTGTTTGAAGTTGTTGCACTAGTACTTACAGTTACTTGCAATACTTGTCCTACTTGAAGCATTGAATTAACATCATAAATTCCATTGGCTGACATCAGTGATGAAACAGTCATTCCATATTGTTCCGCAATCGAATATAAACTATCTCCCGATTTGACGGTATAAGTAGAACTTGACGATACATTGGAAGTTGTATTGGTACTTGTTGTAGTTGCGCTAGCACCAGCAACTTGCAAAACTTCTCCTACATGGATATCGTTCGCATTTTCTAAACTATTTGCTGACACAAGTGCATCAACAGTTGTACCATATTGGGCAGCGATTGCTGATAATGAATCACCCTCTTGTACTTTGTATGTGCCAGCTGAATTTGTTGAGGCTGATGAACTAGTTGTAACAGCAGTTCCTCCTGATATTTCTCCTCCTTGGTCATAAACACTTAAACCAAGTTCAGAAATCACGCTATTCAATTTAGAAGCATAAGTTGGATCTGTGGCATAACGTCCTTCAAGCCAAGCTGTCGCATCTAGGTAAGAACTTGTATTTTCACGCCAAGCCCCAGAATAATATGATGAAGCACGTAACATTTTAGCTTGGGCAACACATGCGTCATAAACTGAGCTATAAGCTTGGAAGGGTTCAACAACATTTGTCATTGTTCCATTCAAATACTCTTGTGTTGGTAGATAAACAGGTGTACCAGAAGTGTATTTAACTCCAAAAATATTATTATAATTGCTTGCTAAGGCACTTTGTCCACCACTTGATTCTAAAATCCCTTGGGCAATCATTACTGATGGATAAAGTCCGTAGTCATTTGCCACTGGTACCGCAGCGTTAATAATTTCTTGAACAGATGCAGCTTGTGCTTTAATCCCACCAAGACTTGCCAAAGCAACAATTGACGCACCAAGCGCTAATTTATGTTTCTGTTTCATCGAGTCTCCTCTTTAATATTAGATAATTTTTTGACTAAAATATGCCAATTGTATTTTTATTGTTACTTACTAGTATAAAAATTTTCTGGCGATTTGTAAAGTCTTTTCTTTATTATTTTTTAAATTTCACATCATAAATTTTTTTTAGAGCCATGATTATAATATTAGGAGGCAAATCTTTTTATTTGAGCTATAATAAAGTAAAAGGAGCGAAAAAATGACTAAAATTTATGATAACATTACTGAATTAATCGGACAAACTCCAATTGTTAAACTTCAACATGTTCCAGTAGAGAGTGCTGATGTTTATGTCAAACTTGAAGCTTTCAATCCTGGTGGTTCTGTGAAAGACCGGATTGCCCTTGCAATGATTCGGGCGGCTGAGGCCGACGGACGTTTAAAACCTGGTGGAACAATCGTTGAACCGACTTCTGGAAATACAGGAATTGGACTCGCCTTCGTTGGCTCTGCTTTGGGTTACAAAGTTGTCATTGTCATGCCAGAGTCATTCTCACTTGAACGTCGCAAATTGATTCAAGCTTACGGGGCTCAATTAGTTTTAACACCCGCTAGCGGTGGAATGAAAGCAGCAATTGCTAAGGCAAAAGAACTCTCAGAAACAGAAGGTTATTTTCTTGCCATGCAATTTGAAAATCCCGCAAATCCTGAAATTCATGAAAAAACAACAGGAGCTGAGATTATTGATGCTTTTGGGCCAACTGGACTTGATGCCTTTGTGGCAGGTGCAGGGACTGGTGGAACGATAACAGGAGTTTCGCATGCCCTCAAAAAAGCAAATCCAACTATCAAAACTTATGTTGTCGAAGCTGATGAATCTGCTATTCTCTCGGGTGAGGCTGCTGGCCCACATAAAATCCAAGGTATTTCTGCTGGTTTTATTCCTGGGAATCTTGACACTAAATCTTATGATGAAATCATTCGGGTCAAAGGAGATGATGCCATTTTAACGGCTCGTCATCTTGGAGGAAAAGAAGGATTTTTAGTTGGAATTTCTTCGGGCGCAGCCATTTATGCTGCCCTTGAAGTAGCTAAAAAATTAGGTAAGGGTAAAAAAGTGTTAGCGATTGCTCCTGATAATGGAGAACGCTACTTATCAACGGCTCTTTATGATTTTGAGTCTGAAAAATAAATAATTTTTACTGACAGAAAGTAAAAAAGTTACTGACAGAAATTTGGAGAAGATAAATCAGCTAAAAAGGTTGACAAAATTTTCTGATTTTCCTGTCAGTATTTTTTATCTAAAATCCAAACAACATATTTTTATATTTCACTATTTTAGGGTAAAGTTATTTTGGGAGCGCTTTGCTCTTGGAAAATTTTAATAAGGAAAAAACAATTTCATGAATAAATCAAAAATTTTTGCTTTCTCTGCAATTTCACTTTCTGCTGCCCTTTTACTGACAGCCTGTGGAAATTCTGTCAGTAAATCTGAAGATTCTGCTCAAGAAGCCAAATACAGCTTTGCAAGCAACATTTTAACCCTTGACACTAGCATGGCTGCTGACGTCAATTCCATTGATGTTCTTCTCAATGTTGATGCTGGACTTGTCCGTTGGAATCCCAAAGCACAAGTTGTCAACGATTTGGCAAAATCAATTGACATTTCAAAAGATGGCAAAACTTATAATGTAACTTTGCGTGACGGTTTAAAGTGGTCAAACGGTGCTAAATTGAGAGCTGCTGATTTTGTTTATGGTTGGCAAAGAACCGTTGACCCAAAAACTGGTTCACAATACGCATATGCCTTAACACCTGTTGCTAATGCCAGCGAAATAATGACTGGCAAAAAACCAGTTGATACTCTTGGAATTAAAGCTGAATCTGATACGAAATTAGTCATCACTTTAGCAACACCTACTCCTTACTTCAATAAATTGCTGACACTCCCAGCTTATTATCCTGTAAATGAAGCTTTCGTTAAAAAAATGGGAAATAAATATGGAACAAGTTCAGACACTAGTCTTTATAATGGTGCTTTCAAATTTGTCAAAGGAAAAAATAATTGGACTGGTTCAAATGAAACTTTTTCAATTGTAAAAAATGATCAATTCTATGACGCCAAAAATGTAAAACTTTCTGGAGCAACTTATCAAATTGTAAATAATCCTAACACCGCTGTTAATCTTTTCAAATCTGGAAAACTTGATGTCGCTAATTTGGCCACTCCAGAATTAGTTTCTGCAAATAAGAAAAATAAAGATTACAAAGCACTAACTTCACCAAGAATTGATGTTTTAGAATACAATCAATCTGGTAAAGTTCCCGAACTTTCAAACTTAAAAATTCGTCAAGCTTTAAACTTAGCGACAAATAGAAAAAACTTGTTAGAAATTGCGGCGCCAAGTTTTTCAATTACGAATACAGTGACTCCTAAAAAATTAGATCAAGCACCAAATGGAGAAGATTTCGCAACTTACGCTGCCCAACCTTATAAATATGATGCCACAAAAGCCGCTGAACTTTTCAAAGAAGGTCTAAAGGAATTAGGAAAAACATCAATTACTCTTGAACTTGAAGGAGCAAATGACAATTCCTTTGCCAAGGCAGCGGTTGACTATCTTAAAGGCAATCTCGAAAAAGATTTACCAGGTTTAACCATTAATGAGAAACTCGTTTCTTCAGCTCAACGTCAAAAAGATGCTCAAAATAATAATTTCCAAATTCTGCTGACAAGTTGGGGTGCAGATTACAATGAACCCTCTGATTTCTTGATGAATTTTGTATCAGGAAGTACAATGAATCATGGATTAGTCAAAAACCCTAACTTTGATAAAGCCTATCAAGCTGCGACTACAGCTCCTGACGTTCTGTCAGCTGATAAACGTTATGCTCATTATAAAGATGCTGAGAATGCACTGTATGAGGCCGCTAATGTCAATCCCTTAGCCACTGAATCTGTTTCTTTATTATTAAATCCAAAACTTAAAGGAATTTCAACTTATAACTCAGCCATGATTTTTGATTTACGTCATGCTGAAATCACTAAATAATAAAAAATTTACTGACAGATTTTTGTCAGTAAATTTTTTATTCTGTCAGTAAATTTTAAACTTCACGACGAACATGTCCTGGCTCAAAAAGTTGTCCCCAAGTCATTGTTCCTAAAACTTTCTTATTGATGACCTGATTTAAACGACTAATGCTCACTCCATCAGTACTTGTTGAGTCATGTAGAATAAATCCTCCGCCAAGATAGATAGCCGCATGTTGCTCATCCTCACTTGCATCGTCAGCCGTAATTAATAAATCACCACGCGCCTTATCTGACCAATCTTCAGCCTCGCCAGTTTGAGCTAGCAAAGAGGTTGAAGCCGCAAATTGATAAACCAAAGATTGACCGCCTAACCGGAACATTTGAGCAATAAAACTCGAACAATCAAATTCATTGGCAGCTACCGAATCATCGGTGCGCCCTCCACCATAAACATATGGACTTTTCCCAACCAGTTTCATTCCTGATGAAATTGTTTTTTCAATCACTGAATTATCAGATTTCAATTGGCTGGCCACCGCTTCATAAGCTTTAACCACATCATCTTTACCCGTCTTTTTTGTGAAATAGTAATAATAACCATTAATTTTTTGTAATCCATAAACCATTTTCCCCGTTTGTGGACTGAAATAAACCGTTCCACCATCCAAAGTCATCAAACCTGTCTTCATCACACCTGTTGTTGAATCAAAATAATAATTATTCCCATTAATTTTTTGAAGACCAGTTAATTTTTTTGACCCAGAGTAAGCATAAGTCTCATTTGATTTATTAACCAATTTAATCGTTGAAGCCTGAACATCTTTACTATGATATATTTTAAAGCCAACAAAGAAAATTAGAAATGCTAATAAAGCTAGAATAAGTACTTTCCCTTGTTTACTCATTTTTTTAGAGCCATTTTTTTTATAATCTCTTGTTCTTTTTTCCATATCTAGTTATACCACTTCAAGTTTAATGATAACTTAATAAGAACAATTTAAGATTTGGATAAGAAAAGTGATTTGAAATTATCTTCAAATCACTTTTCTAAAATATTTAACCACTTACTTTTTCTAATTCTTGATAAATTTGTCGAAAAACAGTCAAAAATTGTTCAACTTCAGCCATATTATTTGTTGAATCAAGAGAAATTCTGACCGCACTTGTTGCTAATTTTGAAGGGACATTCATCGCAACTAAAGTTCCAGCCGCCGCATTTTTCTTTGAAGAACAAGCTGAGGTTGTTGAAATATAGATTTCATGTTGTTCAAAAGCGTGAACAACGACCTCACCTCGAACCCCACGAATCCCAAAGGTCAAAATGTTAGGAGCAAAATTCTCCACTTTACTAAAAACATGTACTTTTCGGTGCTTTTCTAACTCTTCTAAAATCACCTGCTTCATTGCTTGTACTTTTTGCCGTTTAAAGTCATCATCATCTAAAGCTAAACGAAGAGCTTTAGAAGTCGCAGCAATTCCAGCTAAATTTTCTGTAGTCGAACGCCAATTATGCTCTTGACCTCCCCCATGTAAAAGCGGAGTCAATCTTTTCCCTTTTTTTGCAACAACAATTCCCACACCACGTGGCCCATGAAATTTATGAGCAGATAAAACCGCAAAATCTACCCGTTCTGTCAACCAAGCCTCTAATGGAATTTTACCAATGGCCTGCACTGCATCTACATGAAAAGAAATTGTTGGCTTATCAGCAAGTAGGTCAGAAATTTCACCAATCGGTTGAATGGTTCCGACCTCATTATTGACTGCCATGATTGAAACTAAAATCGTTTCATCTCTAATCAATTTTTCAAGCTCAGAAACAATAACAAAACCATCACCATCAACAGGTACAAAATCAACTTCAAAACCTTGCGTTTTTAACCATTCTGCTGTATTTTTTACAGCTGGATGCTCTACATTAGAAACAATGATGTGATTACCATAAGGACGCTTTTCAAAAGCAACCCCCTTTAAAATCCAATTATCTCCTTCAGTCCCTCCACTTGTAAAAAATATTTCTTGTGAATCGACTCCCAACAGTTCAGCAATTTGTCGTCTAGAAGCCTCTAATAATCTCGTCGCTGTTGTCCCCAAACCATGTAGACTTGACGGATTTCCCATAATTTTTGTTGCAACATCTGTATAAGTTCGTAAAACCATTGGATTAACTGCTGTCGTAGCAGAATTATCAAAATATATCATTTTTTATCCTTAATATTTAAAAATCAATCTTATTTTAACACAAAAAATACCGAAAAGTTTGACTAAAATATAAGAATGATGATTAAATTACCATAAAAAACTTTTGGCATTCGCTATTTCTGTCTATTAAATCTTTTGACAATTTTCCGATTTCTGACGATTGAATAAAGATATACCAAAATAAAAATGAGCAACCAAGTAATAGTAAAACTCCAAATATGATGTTGCCACGAGCTATCAAAAAGCCAAGTATTAACTAATAAGTAACCCCAAGCCAGCAAATAACTTGCTAAAGCTTGACTAACAAATTCAAGCAAGGCAATTGTGACATATTCATCTATCAATTTAGACATGGCCCCCTGAACAAAACCATAAACAAGAATTAGAGTCATTGATTCAAAATCAATTTCTCCACCAAAATACAAAGTAAGCAAGACTCCACATACTATAGCAATGAAGGCACCTTTGAGTCCCGAAATTACATATTTCATTTTTTAGCTCCTTCTTCTAACTTCTTGTTGATATTTGCCAAGTATCTACGACTGACAGGCAACTTTTCATCTCCGAGATAAAGCAATACTCCGTAAACAAAGTCTGTTTCCAAGCGCCTTATTTGTTCAAAATTAACCAGAGTATTTCTTGATATTTTAATAAAATTCAAAGCTAATTTTTTCTCATAAAAATAGAGAGGAGATCTTACTCTTATCACTCCATCCGTCATATGGAAATCTAGATAATTTTTTTCTGATTTTAAATATAAAATTTCTCTGATATTAACAATCTCAAAACCTTTATTTGTTGCCAAATAGAGTTTTTCGTTATCTATAGAAGACAAATCTTCTAAATGATATTCTTTTACAATAGCCGAAAATTCTTCTTGCCTTCGAGCAACAATGACAATTTCCGCTTCTTCTATATTAGGGTCAATTTGTTTTTTTAATTTCACTTTTTCATTATATAAATAAATACTCCCTTAAACAATTATTTAACTGACAAAAGCTAAAGTATTTAGGCCTTTCTTCGATAAACTAATAGGGCTAAGAGACAAATCAATCCGACACTTAAAGATATTCTAGACCAATTTGGAACGACTGTATAGTTGTAAGTTAATGTATGGTTTAAATCAGAA
Organism: Lactococcus sp. SK2-659; assembly: GCF_020218185.2. NCBI lineage: Bacteria > Bacillati > Bacillota > Bacilli > Lactobacillales > Streptococcaceae > Lactococcus > Lactococcus sp. SK2-659. Next base: position 563,219 of record NZ_JAIWQZ020000002.1, on the reverse strand, counting down.
AGTAACTGAGTGAGGAAAAAATTGTCAGCAATCTTACGAATTCCTCCTGAAAGTTGTGCTAACGGAATCATCATTCCTGAAAAGAAGAAGGAAAGAAACATCAGAGGCATAGTAATCGCACTTGCTGTTGCCGTGTTTTTAGCAAGAAGTCCAATAATCATTGCTAATAAACAAAATGGAATTGAATATAAATAAAGTTTTAGATAAAAAAGAATTAATAAACTCAACTTAGGAAACTCATAATCATAAGCATAATGAGCAACTACTAGAATAACAAGCGTTGAGCAAAAGATAATAATCATAAAACTAACAATTTGTGCAATAATATAAAATAATTTTTTTATTCCTCTTTGGACAAATAATTGATAAATTTTTCCAGACTGATAGTCAGCAATTTGTACTGACAGTGAAGTCAAACTAGCTGATAGAACACTGTATAATAATATTGATGCAATATTATTTTCAATATAATGTGGTATGCTTTTTCCAAAACTTGATGAAAAAGCAAACATTAAAAATAAGGGAAAGATAAATACAAAGAAAATTTGTGAAGGATTCCGATAGCGTAAACGTAGTTCAAATGTAAAATATTTTAGAAATTTCATGATAATAGTTCCTCCAAGTTGATACGGTAAGTCTTTTGATATAAAACAAGTTCTTTATTGAATTTAATGATGGCTTGTTCAGCCAATTCCTTTGGTAATTTGTACTGTTTTTCTTTTAGTTTATAGGCTTCAAATTCTGGAACTTCTACTAAAAATTCAACAAAAGAAAATTCTTCTTGAATTAAATCTGATTTTTGTAAATCTGCAATAATTTTTCCATCTTTAAGAATGATAAATCGGTCGCATAATTGCAAGGCTTCTTCTAAATAATGGGTTACCAAAAGTAAAGTTGAATTTTTCACTTTCAAATTTGAAGATAAAAATTTAAAAAGCTCTCCTCTGCTCTCACTGTCAAGACCCGTTGTAATTTCATCCAAAAAGAAATATTCAGGACTATTTTGTAGTGCAGATACTAAAAAGAGTTTTTGTTTTTGACCACCAGATAAATTTGAAAATCTTTGCCTTAAATAGGATTCCATTTTAAATTCTTTGACCAGTTTTAAGCCATATTCTTTAGATTGTTCATCATTTGAAAACAAAGCTAAAACTTCACTGACTAAAGCATCAGGAGGTAAGGTCATATTTTGCATGATATAACCAGTATTATTGGAAGTCGGTTTCATTTTGCCATATTCAATTTTTCCTGAAGAAGCCTTGATATTTCCGTTAATAATATTCATCAATGTTGATTTTCCCGCACCGTTATTACCTAATAAAGCAACCTTATCGCCAGCTTTTAATTCAAAACTGATATCATTTAGCACTTGATTGTTACCATAGGATTTTTTTATATTTTTTATTTTCATATTGCTATTTTAACTCAATCTATCAAAAGTACTGACCAAAAGTCTGGGATAAATTAAGCAATTTTAGGGATAAAAAAATAAGAGTTTTTTCTCCTATTTTTTGGAATTTATATTATAAGCTTTACGGTATTGATTGGGAGCAAGTCCATAGCGCTTTTTAAAAGATTTTATAAAATAAGGAGTATTCATCATTCCAACGGCACGCGCAATTTCAGAGATTGCTTCATTTCCTTTAAGCAATCGTATTCTTGCTTGCTCAAGTCTTATTCTTGTTAGTTCTTGCTGTGGAGTTAGCCCTTTTATTTTTTTATAAATATGGCGAAGATAAGACGAAGAACCATGAAGTCTTTGTCCAAGCTCCTCAAGACTCAAATCCTCATCATAATGATTTTTTAAAAGTAAATCAATCTCTTCTACCCAAACCTGATTTGGTACAATTTTATCCATTGGTCGACATCTTTTGCAAGGACGATAACCTTCTTCTAAGGCTTGATCGGCTGCTTGAAAAATACTTACATTCTCTCTTTTTGGTAGTCTAGAGACGCAGGAAGGTCGACAAAATATTTTTGTCGTTGCTACGCCATACCATAATTTATTATCAAATTTTTTATCATTATTTTTAATGATTTCCCAAGTTTCGTCAGTAATTTCCAAATGAAAACTCCAATTATTTTTTTAAATGTGCTTGCTCAAGTGTCAAAAGAGCTTTTTTATTCTCTAGTCCACCAGCGTATCCTGTCATGGAACCATCGGTCCCCACAACTCGGTGACAAGGGATAATGATTGAAAGTGGATTATGTCCAACTGCTCCACCAACCGCCTGTGACATATTTCTTTTTTTCTCTTCATTAACCTGAAGGAGATTTGATATTTCTTTATAAGTAATTAGACTACCATAGGGGACATCACTTAATATTTTGAGTACTTTTTTTCTAAATTCCGTTACTTCTGGTTTCAATTTTATTTTTTTAAAATCAGGGGTTTCTCCTTTAAAATAAGCGTCCAACCATTCTATAGCATTAATAATTGGGAGACTCTTCTCCTCTTTTGCCTGATTTAAATCATAATTGGCCGCAAAGTATTTTTGCTCTTTAAACCACACTCCTAATAAATAAGTTTCATCACTTAAAAGCGTTATTTCTCCTAAAGGTGACTGATAGTTTTTTTTAGTTAACATTTTTCCCTCCTCTCGTTCCGACTTTTTTATATTCAATAGTATAACAAAAAAACAAGGCAGAAAACATCACTATTTGGCTTTTTCATTTTTTTGAATATCATTCTTGATAAATGATATAATATAAAAAAAGATTAAGGGTCTGACAATGAAAGTAATACTAAGAAAAGCACTCCCAGATGATTATGAGCAAATTGCTTTTGTTCACTATAAAGCCTGGTTAGAAACATACACTGGACTTCTCCCAGAAAGTTTCTTAAAAAACATAACGCTTGAATCAAGCATTAATATTTTTAAAAATAATCTTTGTTCAAATACAGTGGTTGCCATTGTTGAAGGCAAAATTATTGGTTTTTGCGGTTGGGGCCCTCTTCGGAATAATTCTTTTGAAGAAAACTTTGGTGAAATTCATGGAATATACTTACTCGACTCCTATAAAAAACATAAAATAGGTCGAAAAATGCTTGAATTCGCCTTAGAAAAACTTTCAACAAAGAATTATCCAAAAGTTGGTCTGTGGGTACTAAGTAGCAATGAAAATGCCATTCACTTTTACAAGAAACTTGGTTTTTCTGACACAGGAATTGTTAAGGAAGAAAATTTAGGGGAAATTATCACTGAATCTTTTTTTACAAAGGAAATCTAAAAAAGCATATCCCGGGATATGTTTTTTATTTTAATGACAGACAAGAAAAAAACACCGTAAAATTACGGTGTTTAATGCTTAATAGCTATAATTATTTAACTGCGTCTTTCAATGCTTTACCAGCTTTGAATGCAGGAACAACTGTAGCAGCGATTTTGATTGCTTCACCAGTTTGTGGGTTACGTCCTTCACGAGCTGCGCGTTCGCGAGTTTCGAAAGTACCAAAACCGATCAATTGAACTTTTTCACCTTTTGCAAGGAACTCAGTTACAACTTCACCAAAAGCATTAACTGCTTTTTCTGAATCTTTTTTAGTCAATCCTGTTTTTGCTGCAACTTCAGCGATAAGATCTTGTTTGTTAGCCATTTTAGAAATGTCCTCCATTTGTTTTTTACCTTAAACATAGGCAATTTTCATTTTAGCAAATCTTAGCCTAGTTTGCAAGTCAAAATGCCATTTTAATGCGTTTTTCAGGCTTTTTTCATGAAATCAAAGACAAAATTCCCTTTGGCTAAATCAATTTGATTCGCTTTAATATAAAGATTACCTGAGACATTTATTTTGGATAAATTAATGACCACTTGATTTTTCTTACTTTCAACTTGAACAAAGTCTGGCAAGTCGTATGCCTTAACGATTTGCAGAACTTCCGAAGTTGGTAAACTCAAACTTCCAGCAGAAATATTTTGGACAGATAGACTAATTGAACCATCTGAGAGTGCCAGAGGTTCAAAATAAATATAAAGTGGAATTTTGGTTCCAAAAAGTTTATAAGATGCTTCAAGAACTGCTTGTTGATTAGAAATATAAAACTTGTAAGTCATTTCTTTAGTTTGATAGGTTTCTAAATAACTATTTATCAATTCATTGAGCTGCGAAGTCGTGCTCGTAATTTGAGCAACCTTTTGGTCTGAACTATTAGTTGATTTTTGATTGAGAACCGTTTGGTCTCTTGGGCTAGTCACGCGAATGGCAATAAACACAACTCCAGCTATATTCAGAGCCAAAAGAATAATAAAGAGCCATTTCCAAATAGGACGTTTTTTAAGAGCTTCTTCTTTTTCAGTTTTTGGCTTAGTGGAATTTTTTGTTTTTGATTTTCTTGTTTGATTTTCGTTATTTTCCATTTTGCTTCTCTATTCTACAAGTTTCATTTCTTCTTTTACTTTAATCACTCTTGTGGCTGATTGACTGATTTTTTTAGCAAAGTCTGGGTCTGCTTTTGCCTTTTGCAAAACTTCTGAGATCATTTCTGGAATTTGTGTAGGCTCATTTGCTAAAACAAGGTCATTTCCTGCTGACAATGCTAAAACTGCCCTTTGACCAGGCGTCCATGACTGTACTTGGACAGCATTTGATAAATCGTCTGTAATAACCAAACCATCAAAACCTAATTGTTTCCGTAGTAAACCATCAACCATTTTGGATGAAAAAGCACCGGGAAGATTAGGGTCAATTTTATCATAAATAGCGGTTGCGGTCATAATCGAAGGTGTCCCAGAAGAGATTAAATCTTTGAAAATTTGAACAGATTCGCTATTGGAATTCGTTTGGTCATCTCTAACACCTGCACTGATATCTGTATTGCCTGTCACCGCTCCAAGCCCTGGAAAATGTTTAGCAGTTGTCAAAACCTTGGCTGCTTTCATGCCTTCCGTAAATGCTTGAGCATGGCTTATGATACTTGCTTTATCATAAGCATATTGGCGACTCCAATAGCCAATTGGAGCATTTTGTGGAGCAAAGTCGGCAGATAAAACTTGGTCAGCAACTGGTGCTAAGTCAAAATTCACTCCAGCTGCGTAAAGTTCACTTCCCCAAGTTTGTGATTCCTTTTGTAATTTATCAGCTGTCCAACTTCCTTGAGTTAATCCATCAGGAATCTGTGAAAAACCCTGACCTTGGAGAACTTGAACATTTCCTCCCTCTTGGTCACAGGATATCAAGAGTTTGCGATTAGCCGGTGCTAAGCCTTGTAGTTTGTCAGTAATATCTTTCATTTCTGGGACACTGAGATTAGAGCGACCAGTCAAAATAATACTACCTACTTGATACTTTTCAATCGCATCAAAAGTTGCCTGATTATAGTTATTTGCTGGCATTCCTGTCATAAATAACTGACCAACTTTTTGTTCCAAAGTCATCTGCTCAATATTATTATCCATATTTTTTGGGGAAGTTGAACTCCTTTTAGTTTCTGACAATTGACTTTTCTTTTTTGTTTTAGACGATTCTTGTTCGTTTAAATGCCCCGCCAAACCAAGAACTCCTGATAAAATTAATGCACAACCAAGAACAAGAGCTAGAAAAACAACTGGTTTTGCTTTTTTCTTTAAGCGCTTAGTCATTTTTGGTTGACCTCCTTATAACTTGCAAATACTGCATCAGCCATAAGTTGATAACCTACGTTATTTGGGTGGAAATGGTCTTCTGTATAAAGTAAGTTATTGGAAACTGCATCGGATGTACTGCCAGATTCAACCGCTTGTTTATCTCCTGAACCCTTATAAAGTAAGTCATTGATTGGAATAAAATAAGTGTTCTTTTCTTGACTTACAACGCCAGCAGTCGCTGTATTCCAGCTATCAATCACATTCTGCATGACTGTAAGATCAGGAAAATTAAGATAAAAAGGATTGTAAATTCCGAGAACATAAATCTGCGCTTTGGGATTGTCTTCACGAATTTTATCTAATAATTTTTTCACTCGTGCTTGATAAAGTTCCTCTGGCTTAGTAAAATCTTTTTCTGTCATTGATGAGAGTTTGCTGACATTATCACGAATGACTTTTAAGACGTCATTTCCTCCAATGGTAATCGTAATGATATCAGCCTTTTTTAAGCCGTCAGTAATTTTTTTACTTTTCATCATACGATTATAGATTTGAGTACTTGTATCTCCAGCTTTCCCAAAATTTTGACTACTGACAGAGCTATCTGTCTTATTCTCAATATCTTTGGCAAATAAAGGGACAAAACCACCTTGTCCTGTGGCATCTCCAACTCCTTCTGTCAGTGAATCTCCTAAAGCTGCATAAGTCAGATTTTTTGCTGACAGATTTGAAACTTTTTTGTCAGCTGAAAATCGGTCCCCTGCCTTTGGAAAAACAAGCAAAAAGAATCCTAAAATTAGCAAAATTGCCAGCAACAAGCCGGCAAATGTACGTATAAAATTTTTCATCATATTTTTAGATTTATCATTCATAATCAATCATAATTGCCCAAGCACCAGGACCTGTGTGTGTGGCAATTGTCGTGTTGGTATCTAAAATTGAAATAGGTTTTTCAACAAATTTTTGCAAAACTTCTTTCGCTTTTTGTGAAAACTCTAAACCTTGAGCATGAGAAATTCCAATTTCACGGATTTTACGTCCAGAACTACTAATAGAATCTGAAAGTTCTTCAAGCCATTTATAGAAAGTTTTACTTCCACGTCCACGTAAAAGAGTATTCAATTCGCGGTCTTTCAAAGTTCCAATGACGCGAACTTGTAAAAGACTTCCAAATAGTCCTGTCATTCGACTGACACGACCACCTTTAACCAAATTTTCTAATGTTGAAAATCCGATAAAAAGCTCTGTATTTTCTCGAATATATTTAATTTTTTCTAAAATTTCTTCTTTAGATGCTCCTGCTTTTGCTAGGCGCGCTGCTTCAACCACTTGGAATTTTTGTGCTTGGTCAGTAAAGTCACTATCAATGACCGTTACGTTACGACCTGAAAGCATTCCCCCTTGGCGTGCTGCTTCTACTGTTCCTGACAATGCTTCTGTTAAATGAATGGAGATAATCTCATCATCCTCAGCAGCAATTTTTTCATAAACCTCGGCAAAAACACCAACTGGTGGCTGACTTGTTTTAGGCAAGTTTTTTGATGCAGCCATCTTGACCATGAAATCTTCAAACTTCAAGTCGTCGTCTGAATACATTGTTCCATCGATCGTTACTGACAACGGAACAATAGTAATGTCAAGTTCACGAGCAATTCCTGGCTCAATCGTAATGGATGAATCTGTCACAATTTTTATTGGCATATTTACTATCTGAACTCCCATTTTTCTCATAAGAGAAAGTCGGCAGTCCAATTCCTTTTCTATACAATTTGTGCTATCATATATTATAACAAATTTTCAGTTGGAAAGAGCAAAAAAGGTTGATAATATTATTTTTTTGATTCCAAAAACAAATTAAAAATTGCTCAAAAGCTGAATAAATCAATAAATTGGAGAGACCAAATGGAAGAAACACAAGGTTCAAAAACCTATCAGATTCTCAATGAGATTTTCAATGCAGTTACTCATGGAGCAGGAACTGGTCTAGCAATTGCAGCATTAGTTCTTCTTGTCATTAAAGGTGCCGCATCTGGTTCTGCACTTGAAGTGGTTGCTTTTACAATCTATGGAGCTTCGTTAGTCATTCTTTTTCTATGTTCAACTTTAGCACACAGTTTACATTTTACTAAAGCAGTAAAAGTCTTTCGAGTTTTTGACCACAACGGAATTTTCTTTTTGATTGCTGGAACTTATACCCCTTACTGTTTAGTTGCTTTAAACAATTGGTTAGGTTGGATGGTCCTAGCAGTTATTTGGATATGTTCTATTTTAGGGATTGTTTTAACATCAATCTACTTACCGAAATGGGGTAAAACACCAAAATTATCAACCGTTTTATACGTCGTTCTCGGTTGGATGATTTTAATCGTCATTTATCCTTTATGGAACACATTAAACCCTATAGGTTTTTGGCTTTTAGTCGCTGGTGGCGTTGTTTATTCTGTTGGAGCACTCATCTATCACTTTAAATTTCCTTTTGCCCATGTGGTGTGGCACCTCTTTGTTTTACTGGCTGCAATGCTCATGTTCTTCTCTGTTTACCTTTATGTGGGATAAGATAAAAAACCGTTCGGATGAACGGTTTTTTATTTATAAATACCAGCTATAACATACCCCTCAAGCCTTTTTTGTAAAATCTCCGATTCTTCCACATAAATTTTTGTTTGGATTGTTTTTTTTAAATTTGAATAGTGAAGAATCACTTGATGAGAGCCCGGAAATTCACGCAAAATTTGTGAAATTTTTTGATTATACTTCTCATCTCTTAAATTTAGCCAAAGTTTTCTATCCGTTTCTAAAGCTGGACTTATTCGGTCAGCAACCAGCTGTAATTCATCATTACGTTCTGTTACTTTTCCACTGATGAGGCAAAATTTTTCTTGTTCAAGCTCACTTGAAAATTGACGATAAATCTCTGGAAAAAGTGTCACATCAAAATTTTCACGACTATCAGATACTGTTAAAAAGGCCATTGTTTGCCCCGTCTTAGTCCGATGCGTTCTAATGTAGTTGATTTCAACCAAGATAGTCATTCGTCTATTTTTCACAAGTTGAGCAAGAGGTGTAAAATTACCTTCAAATCTGCGAGCTAGATTTTGCAAAGGATGTGGTGTTACCCCAATTCCTAATAAATTTTTTTCAAAATCGTATTTTTCGGTTTCTGAATAATCTTCTGCCTCATGATAGGCAAAGCCCCCACCAGAACTTGCCATAAAAATATCATCACTATAATAGTTTAATAAATTAGCATGGTCAGCCAAATTATAAGCTAATTTCCCTCGATTTGAATCTGCATAATCAAAGGCTCCAATCTGAATCAATGGGAGAATGTTTTCTTTTTTATGAAAATTATTAGGTAATTTTTCGATAAAGTCTGCTAAATCTTTATAGGGTTGATTTTCAACAATCCATTTTGCTAAATCACGAGAAATTCCTTGAACGTGAGCCAATCCTAAACGAATCTTTTTATTTTTTACAAAATCGCCAATTTTCATCAGATTAATGCTTGGTTTTTCTATTTCAAACCCATTTTCTAACGCATCTAAAATCATTACTTCACGTTTGCGATCACGTAATTGAATTTCATAAAATTCATCAGGAAAGTGTGCCTTAAAATAAGCAATTTGAAAAGCAAGTGCCCCATAAGCAAAACCGTGTGAACGGTTAAAACCATAATTAGCAAAACGTTCAATTAAGTCATAGATTTCTTCTGCTTTTTCTTTAGAATGGCCATTATGGCTTGCTGAATCTAAGAAATCTTCACGCAACTTTTCTAACTCAGACCCTTTTTTCTTAGAAATTGCTCGTCTAAGAAGGTCAGCTTTCCCAAGAGAAAAGCCAGCAAAAGCTTGAGCAACCTGCATAATTTGCTCCTGGTAAATCATAATTCCGTATGTCGGCTTTAAGATTTCACTAATAGAATCATCCACGGTAGGCACAATTTCTTTCCCATGTCGTCGAGCAACAAATTGTGGAATAAACTGTGATGGACCAGGACGGAAAATTGAAGTTGCATCAACAATATCATCAAATTTACTTGGAGCAAGATTTCTTAAAAAACGTCGCATTTGTGGATTTTCAAACTGAAAAATTCCCATGGTATTTCCAGCCCGAAAAAGGGCCAATGTGTCTTCATCTTCCAAATTTATTTTTAGTGGATCAACATCAATTTTTTGACGTCTTTTCACCAAATCACGTAATCTAGAAATTATTGTTAAATTACGTAATCCCAAAAAGTCAATTTTCAAAAGTCCAATTGCTTCAACATCTGGCGCCTCATATTGCGTCAAAGCCAAATCTTCTGACGGTTTTAATGATACATAATTCACCAAAGATTCTTCAGAAAGAACGACACCTGAAGCGTGTGTTGAAGTCTGACGGGGCATTCCCTCAATTCGTCTTGCGACTTCATAAATTCTTTTCAATTTTCCATTTTTTAACACTTCAGCTTTAAAACGTTGATTATTTTCATACTCATCAGCCAAAGTTCCAAAACGACGCACAAGCATCCGAGTCAAATTGGATAATTCAGCTTCAGTCATTCCAAAAGCTTTACCAACATCTCTAAGCGCCTGTCTTTTACCCAAGGTTGAAAAAGTAACAATTTGTGCGACATGGTCTGAACCATATCTGTTTTTCATATAGGCCAATAATTCAGCACGACGGTCATCTGGCATGTCAATATCAATATCGGGCATGGCGACACGTTCTGGATTCAAAAAACGTTCGAAGAAAAGATTATGTTGAACAGGGTCAACTTGGGTAATTCCTAAAACATAGGCAACTAAAGAACCGGCCGCTGAACCACGCCCCATTCCACAATAAATTTCTTGTTCACGGGCATAACGCAACAAATCCGCGACAATCAAGAAATAGTCATCAAATCCCATTTGATGAATGACTGACAACTCTTTTTCTAAACGTTCTTGATAAACTGACAAATCTTGCAAATTTACTGACGAGACTTCTGTCAGTAAATTTTTTTCTTCAAGTCGAGCTGACAAACCTAAAGTCGCTTCTTCTCGTAAATGTTCAACTGCCTGTCTCTTCTTATCGAATCTAGGAAGCTCCAATTTTTCATCGAACTGATAAGCAATCTTTGCTGTTAATGCTGATAGATTTTTCAAAGCCTGTGGAAAATATTTCTGGAAGTAAGTCTCATAAGCTTCTGGTCTTTGAAGAAGTTCATTAGAACTGATTGTTAAACTTTCATCAAAAGAAACTCCATCACGCACCGCATGCAAAATTGCTAAAATTTCATTATCAGCAAAATTCAAATAGCGAATAGCAGGAAAAGGAAGTGTTGGTAAATTAAATTTAGCCCCTTTATCTGTCAGTTGATCAATCCCAATAAAAGCTTCATCAGCTACTGACGAAAGTTCTGTCAGCTCGCTCAAACTTCCGTAAGTTTCAGGAATAATCAAGGCGATTCCTGATAAATGATTTTGAATATCAGAAAATTGACGGCGTCCATAGTTATGAAGCGTCGAAATCCGAAGTATGTTTTTATAACCTTCAGTATCTTTAGCAATAAAAGAAAAAGCAATTGGTAAACCCCGCCATTCAAAATTTAGCTCAATACTAATAATGGGTTGCAAATTAAATTTTTGAGCTTTTCTGACAAAACGAAAAGCAGCATGAAGATTCCCAACATCGCAAATTCCAACCGTTTGATAACCTAAACGGTGCGCCGTTTCCAAATAGTCATCAACTTTAACGACACTATCTAAAAAACTATATTCAGTTTTTGTATTCAAGGGTGCAAACATATTTTCCTCCTTTCTTGCTAAAACGACTGGTATTCTTAATTAAAAGATATTAATTTTATTATACTATATTTTAGCTTGAACTTGGGATAAGTTTAGACAAACTAAGAACAAAAAAAGCGTCAAATTTTAGTTATTAAACACAAACAAAAGTAATTCATTTTAACCGAAATGATATCAAAAAACAACCTAGCAGCTGAAAACGTCCAACATTTTTGACATTTCTTGATTTTAAAAACTGCTTTCATTCTTATTTTTAATTCGTTTTTATTACAAAAAGCTAAGATGTTTCATCTTTTTATTAATCGTAATAAAAAAATTATAAAAACTAAAAGAATCCTTTAACAACAGCATTTACAGCTTATATATTAGCAATTTGACGAGAACTTTTTTTTGCACTATAATGAGCAAGCCTTGTTTATTTATTACTAATTTTTAATTAAACAATCACTAAAACTAAAAATAGAATGGGAAAGGTGTAATGACAGTGCTGGTATTAGCTGGAACAATTGGAGCAGGAAAAAGCTCTTTAACTGAGATGTTGGCGGAGGAATTGAAAACACAAGCTTTTTATGAGAGTGTTGACGATAATAAAGTTTTGCCATTATTCTATGAGAACCCTCAAAAATATGCCTTCTTATTACAAATATACTTTTTAAATAAGCGATTTGATTCAATCAAAAGAGCCTTGTCTGATAATAATAATGTATTAGACCGCTCGATTTATGAAGATAGTCTGCTTTTTCATTTGAACGCCGATTTAGGACGAGCAGATGAAACGGAAGTCGAGGTTTATGATGACTTACTTAACAATATGTTGGAAGAAATTGATAGTTTATCTTTCAAAAAAAGGCCTGATTTACTCATTCATGTTAAAGTTTCTTTTGATAAAATGCTAGAAAGAATCAAAAAAAGAGGACGTCAATTTGAACAATTGGAATACGATCCAAGTTTATATGACTACTATAAAGAATTAAATAGCAGATATGATACTTGGTTTGAAGACTTTGATATTTGTCCCAAAATCCAAATTGATGGCGATAAATATGATTTTGTGGAGGACGAACAATCAAAAATTCATGTTTTGCAACAAATCAAAGAAAAATTAAAAGAAATTGAAGGAGAAAATAATTAATGAATGTCACCGTCTTTCTTTCTTCAAGAGATGGAAAAAATCCAATCTATAAAGATACAAGCGAAAAATTAGGAATATTACTTGCTAAATCAGGCCATACCCTCGTCTATGGTGGTTCCGAAGAAGGGTGTATGGGAATGGTCTCAGATGCAGTCATTCGTCATCAAGGTAAAGTTATTGCCGTTTATCCTGATGGAATTCTCCCTTTAGAACCACCTCGTCAAAATGCCAGTCAACTTTATTTAACAAGTGGAATGGATGAGCGCAAACGTAAACTCATTGATTTAGGAGAAGCTTTTGTCATTTTAGCTGGTGGATTTGGGACAATGGAAGAAAGTTTTCAACTTTTAACTGAGATGTCTATCAACCAAACCGCTGTCCGCCCAGTCATTTTTGTTGGTCGAAAATTTTATCAACCTCTTTTTGACCTACTGCGCTTGCAACTTAAGGAAGGAATGATTTCTAAAGAAGTCATAGATGCCATTTCTCTTGTTGATACCGCCGAAGAAACCATAGAATTATTAGGAGATTTGAAACTTGAACAAGTTGTTTAATCAAGCAGTTAACGTTTACCTTGCCGCACCATTTTTTAGTGAAAGTCAAATAAAAAAAGTTGAACTTTTAGAAAATGCACTTTCAAAAAATAAAACAGTAGCAAACTTTTTTAGCCCAATGAGATGTCAACATCCTGAATCTTTACCACAAGAAGTTGAAGCTTTTACCCCTGAATGGGCCAAAGCGACAATGGAAAATGATGTAAATGAGATAAATAAAGCAGATATCATCGTTGCAATTGTTGATTTCGATCATCAAGATACTGATTCTGGAACAGCTTGGGAGCTTGGCTACGCCATTGCTTTAGAAAAACCAACCTATCTTATTCGTTTTGAAGATACTATTCCAGCAAATATAATGCTCACTGAGCGAAATAGAGCTTTCTTCACCCAGATTGAACAAGTTGAAGAATATGATTTTTTAGAGTCTAAACTAATCCCCTATAGTGGAAAATACCAATAGTAAAGAGATAAGTACCTGCTTATTTTTATCTGCTCCTTTATATATAAAATTTGAAATTTGTCATAATTTGTACTATACTATAGGCGGATAGAAAATAATGGAAAGAAGCGTAAATATGAAACTTATTGTCACACTTTTTTGGTCGCTTGCTCTTGGACAAGTTGTAGGTTATGTTGCAACTGCTCTTGCTGGCGTTCCAGACCCTGAACTTTGGACAACGATTATCTCGCTTATCTTTGGTCTTTTTGTATATCTTTTCCAAGCTGTAGCTGTGGAAAAAGAGGCTAAAGCAAACTAAATTACTGATATTTTATCAGGTTCTTTCGCTAAAAAGCGTTTGAAAATAAAAACTCTTGCTCTGCAGGAGTTTTTATTTTGGTCCTGAGGCTTGCAAATTTCTTAAAATACCTTATAATTTAATATGGACATATTTAAACTGTCCTTTAAAAACCTAAATGAAAGGAGAGCGCTCAAGCTTTGAAAGGTCGACCCAAACCCGCAATTATTATGATTACTTATTCTGTCAAATTGACCAAGAGTAGATTGGCGCTCTTCTTGTGCCAACTTTTTGATTTTAATTCAAAAAACTTGACCCATTTCACAAAATAAGAAATTAGATTTTACAAGCTTGAACCATGCTATAAAATGGCTCCAACTCCAATTAATAAAAATAAAGTCGTCTGTCTTGTTAACGGTCGTGTTCATCGCCGGTCAGGAGGAGATTTCCTTGAGAATCTCGACCCTAGCCTTCAAACCGTTATCATGCGCGATTACCCAGAAGCAACCAGTCATGATTTCATCTGTAATGAACATCAGGTTAAATTCCGTTTGGAGGTCTTAGATACCCTTTTTCATCTTGACCTGCAAAAAAACTTTACCGTCAATGATTTACTAAATGAAGAATTAACTAAGGCAAATTTTGAGATTCATGACGTGGAAGAACAACTTCAAACCCAAGAAACTATCGGTGAACGTGTGGCTGATAAAGTTACTGAATTTGTCGGTTCGTGGGCTTTCATTCTAACTTATCTTGGAATTTTAGTCGTTTGGATGTTTGTTAATGTCTCTGGTATTTTCGGAGTCGAGTGGGATAAATATCCATTCATTCTCCTCAACCTTTTTCTATCGATTACGGCCGCAATGCAAGCCCCTTTGATTATGATGAGTCAAAATCGTGCTGCACACCATGACCGCTTGTCTGCTAAAAATGACTTCCAAGTCAATGTTAAATCAGAAAAAGGGGTAGCTGCCCTCCATGAAAAACTTGACCATTTGATGATGGATGATCAAGCTTCAAATATGCAAATTCAAAAAATCCAAACCGAAATGCTTGGAGATATTCAAATTCTTCTTAATGAAGTTTATCAACAAAACCAAGATATTCGTGAGCGTTTGGATGATGTCGAAGATCAACTTGATGATTTTGAAGAAACCTTTGATAGTTTTGAAGAAACTCTTGACAGTATTGAAGAAAATACTGACGATGAGGAAGAAGGCATGGCTAATGCTGATTAAAAAAGTCTGTTCAAATGAACAGGCTCTTTTTTTAGCTAAAATAATCTATTTTTTCCTGAATTTCACAGACTGATTGTTTGAGCTTTACTTCTTCTTCAAAAGTTAAGGGAAGTTTTACAAGGGCCTCTACTCCCTCTTTACCAATCAAAGCAGGGGTAGAAATATAGGATTTAAACTTTTCATCATAATGCGAACAGATAGCAATACTCTTAGCATCAGCAAGCACCATATTCATCAGAGATACTGTTGCTGCAGCTATGGCAACATTAGTATAACCTTTCGTATTAAAGACAGCAAAGCCTCCTTGACGCGCTTTTTCTTCTAGGTCTTCTAAATCTAGATTTTTTTCTTTAGCAATCTCTAAAAAAGATTGTCCCCCAACCCTGACCGTTGACCAAGCGGTAAATTGTGAATTCCCATGTTCTCCGAGTACATATCCTTCAATAGCCCGCCCATCAATCTTTAATGCTTTACTTACTTGTGCTTTCATTCTTGCAGTATCTAAATATGTTCCCGTTCCAATAATATGACTTTGAGGGAGGTTCAGTAATTGAGAATAGAGATTGACAATCACATCATTTGGATTAGTTGTTGCAATCAGAATTCCTTTGAAATTAATCCTATTTAATTGCTCAGAAACTTCTTTAATTTCTGGAATATTTGCTTTTAATTCTGTAAAACGGTCTCCGCCAGGTTTGATTAGTTCAATATGGCCTAAGGTCGATAAAATGATATCGGCATTTACTAAATCAGCATATTCTCCAACATAAATTTTGACATAGAACGGTAAAAGAGAAAGGGCATCTAGCAGGTCTAGAACCTCTGCTTCAGCTTTTTCTCTTTTTTTGTCTATAATGACCAATTCATCTACAAGACCTCCTTGAACAATATTAAGAGCCACCGTTGCTCCAACATGACCACAACCAATTAGACCTACTTTACGCATCTTTTCACCCCTTTTTTCTTCAGATTTAAATTGAATCTATTATAATACAAAAAGTATAGGAAAACAAGATATATTTTAAATATTCTGATTATTTAAAGCAAATAAAAAACCTCCTAATCTCGGAGGTTTTTTAGCATATATTATTTACTATTTTCAACTGCCACACGAATGAATTCTGTGTAGAGTTCTTCTGGACGGTTTGGACGTGATTGCAATTCTGGGTGATATTGACATGCCACAAAGAATTTTTTATCAGAAAGTTCAACGATTTCAACCAAACGGTTATCTGGTGAAACGCCTGAGAATACGAAACCAGCTTTTTCAAAGTCTTCGCGGAATTTGTTATTGAATTCATAACGGTGACGGTGGCGACGTTGAACCACTTCAGCATCATTGTAGGCTGCTTTAGCGCGTGAGCCATTTTTCAATTTAGCTGGGTAAAGTCCAAGACGTAGTGTTCCACCCATGTCTTCAACATCAACTTGGTCACGCATAATGTCAATGACTGGATATTTTGTTTCAGGGTCTAATTCAAATGAATGAGCACCTTCAAGTCCAAGAACATTACGAGCGAATTCAACTGCTGTCAATTGCATTCCAAGACAGATTCCAAGCATTGGAACGTCATTTTCACGCGCATATTTAATGGCTGCAATCTTACCTTCTGTGCCACGATGACCAAATCCTCCAGGAACAATAATCCCTGCAGCATCACCAACAAGATCAGCAACATTTTCATCAGTTACATCATTAGCATTAACCCAGTTAATATCAACTTCGGCATCAGATGAATAACCTGCATGTTTAAGCGCTTCAGTCACTGAAATATAAGCATCTGGTAATTCTACGTATTTACCAACCAAAGCAATTTTTACTTTTTTCTTGAGGTTCATGACATGGTCAACCATTGCTGACCATTCTGTCATATCTGCTTTTGGTGCATCAAGTTTTAAATGGTCACAAACGATTTGGTCCATATTTTGTGCTTGAAGGTTCAATGGAATTTGGTATAAGTGTTCAACATCAAGCGATTGAATGACTGCTTCTGGTGCTACGTCACAGAACATCGCAATTTTATCACGCATTTCTGTCGTGATTGGAACTTCACTACGTAATACGAGCATGTTAGCTTGGATACCATATTCACGAAGTGTCTTAGTCGCATTTTGGGCGATTTTAGTTTTCAATTCTCCAGCAGCACGCAAGTGAAGAATTGGAACAGTGTGAATGTACATAACGTTATCAGCACCAACTTCGGCTTTCATTTGGCGTAAAGCTTCAATAAATGGCAAGCTTTCCATATCGCCAACTGTTCCACCAACTTCTGTGATAATGATATCTGCATCAGTTGTTGTTGCTGCACGTTTAATTTTTTCTTTCAACATGTTAGTCACATGCGGTACCATTTGGACAGTTGCTCCGAGATATTCTCCCTTACGTTCTTTACGAAGAATCTCACTGTAAACTTTACCGGAAGTAACATTTGAATATTTATTTAAATTGATGTCAATGAAACGTTCATAGTGACCAAGGTCAAGGTCAGTTTCAGCACCATCATCAGTAACAAAGACTTCACCATGTTGATAAGGGCTCATTGTCCCTGGGTCGATGTTAAGGTATGGGTCAAATTTTTGGACAGTGACTTTAAGCCCACGATTTTTAAGCAAACGACCGAGCGATGCCGCTACGATCCCTTTACCCATTGACGAAGTACCACCACCAGTGACGAAAATATACTTAGTTGACATCTAAATCTCCTCTAATCTTTTTACAAAACAGAAATAACTGGGAAAAACAAAAACAGCTCCCCAGAGGGGAGCCTACCGTTACTGATTTTTTATAATAAAAAACCAGTGCCCGAAAATAATTATATCTGATTTTTCCTTTTTTGTCAAAAGTCTGTTTTTTAATTTTTCATGAACCATTGTAATATCAGATTTTTTCTTTTTATTTGTATTAGAATCTAAAAGCTTCACTTCTTTTTCAATTAAGAGCTTCTAAAAAATCTTCTTGTAAATTATTTTTAAATGCAATACCAAAATCTTCTAATACTTTTTGAAGCGCATATAGACTGTAAGCCACTTTATTTGGTCTCGCATTCTCTCCCATGTGCCCGATTCTTAAAACTTTACCTGCCAAATGATCAAATGATCCTGTGATCATCACTCGATAGTTCTCTCGCATTTTCCTTAAGATTTCTTGATCATTCAGACCTTCTGGCACTTTAATAACAGAAACGGTGTTTGAATAGCCATTTCGCAAATAAAGTTCCAAAGGAGAATTTTCAATGGCTTGTCTTGTCGCATGACCAATCATCGCATGACGTTTCAAAATTTCTTGGTCGGCAAGAAGATTATCTATCGCTTGGTCTAATCCATAGATATCAGAAATTGGCATGGTATATGGAAACCACTTTTTTTCATAATAATCTTTAAAAGTAAGGAGATTACAATAAAAACTTGCGATAGGACTTTTTCTCTCTGTCATCGCTTGATAAGCTTCTGTTGAAATCGATGCAATTGTTAAGCCTGGTGGAGCTGAAATCACTTTTTGAGAGCCACCAAGAGCGATATCAATTTGCCACTCATCGACTTGCAACTCTTCACCACCCATCGCCGCAACCGAATCAACAACGGTTAGAATGCCATATTTTTTTAATAGCGGACAAATCCTTGAGAGGTCATTTAAGACGCCTGAGGGTGTATCACAATGAACAACTGTTGCATATTTAAAGTCATGGTCTTTTTCTAAAAATTTTTCTAGAATTCCTAGGGAAAATGCTTCCTTTTCTGCACTTTCCAGTAGAATTGCTTCACCTCCGTAAAGCTTAATGAAATCACTAAAGCCATGACCAAAAATACCATTATCAAGCACAAGTACGCGGTCACCTTTTTCGGTTAACGAAGCACAAGCCGCTTCTAATCCTAAAATTCCCTCACCAGCTAAGACTCTGACATCGTTTTTAGTTTTTAAAAATTGGGCAAGTTTACTACAAGTTTTTTTGTAAAAGTCATAAAAGTCTAAATCAATATCTGGATTCGTTGTTGCCTTTGCTCTTGCTAATCGAACATTTTCAGCCACCTCAGTCGGACCTGGGGTCATGATTAACATCTCTTTCATTTATTTGTACCTCGCACGTTCTCCACCAATGAGTTTAGGACGTGATTTAAGAGCTGTTACATGAGCGCCACCAAGTTCTCTTAAAATTGGACGGACGGGAATTTGGACGTGTTTTACGTGCATTCCAATACTTGTATCACCAATATCTAAACCGGCTTGGGCAACAATATGTTCTACCTCAACTGGAGATTTAAAGAGTTGGTAGGCGGCAACTTGACCACTTCCACCAGCGTGGAGTTGCGGAATCACAGAAACAATTTCCCAGTCTTTTTTTTCGGCTAATTCCTCTTCAATGAGTAAGGCACGATTAAGATGTTCACATGCTTGGACCGCCAGATAAATTCCTTTGTCTGACAAGGTCTTGTGTATGACAGAAACAATGACCTGACCGATTTCACTAGAACTGGCATGGCCAATTAAACCACCATTTACTTCTGATGAAGATAAACCAAGAACAAAGACTTGACCAGCTTTAATTTCTGTTTGTTTGATGACATCATCGATAATGACTTGTGTGTCTTTTTTAAGCTTTTCTAAATCCATTTAAAATACCTGTCCTTTCAATGAGCGGGCTTAAGACTTTTGCTAAAGCAAAGCCAACCACAACTTGAATAATATTTACCCAAAGTCCCGCAATGGCTGAACCCCAGCCATACATTAATCCACCAACAATAAAATATCCTCCAACCATAAAGACAAGACTGACCAAAAAGTTAAGCCATTTGTATCTTGTTAATCCTGCGAGATAGCCTTGCCCACCATGAATAATTAAGCTGAAAAACATGTAGTTACTGTAGCCTGCAGTCAAATCAAGTAGAAAGGCTGCAAAGCCCCCAATTATTGCCGCCTCTCGTTTACCAAACAGAAAGACTGCTGTATAAATTCCGACATCCAAAAGGGTTAATATATTACCGGCTGAACCTGGAATAGGGAAAGTAAATAGGCGACCTAGAACAAAAGTGACTGCTGTCCAAATCGCAAGTAAAGTTAATTTTTTGATATTTCTGTTGTCCATGAGTTTCATCTCCTACTTTTCCTAGAAGTTTGGTTTACTTTTGGAAATTTATTTTTTATTTTGAAAAACACCATATTCATTTGCATTTTGAATGGCTTGATAAACGAAGTCTTTTGCATTCTTGACTGAATCTTTAAAGGGGTGATTATAAGCCATATTGGCCGCAATTGATGAGGCAAAGGTACAACCTGCTCCGTTGTTATTATTTTCTATAATCGGGCTTGATAATTCATAAAAAGCTTTTCCATCATAAGCAAGGTCAATGGCTTGTTTTTGGTCAAAGCGATTTCCTCCTTTGATGACGACATTTTTTGCTCCAAAATCATGCAAAAGTTTGGCTGCTTCTTTCATCTCTGATTTACTTTTTACTGACAGCCCTGTCAGTATTTCTGCTTCTTTGAGATTCGGGGTGATTACAGTCGCCAAAGGAAAGAGTTGGCTGATGAAAAGGTCACGCATTTCATTGACCGAATAGTCAGCATTTTCTTTAAAAACAATGACTGGGTCTAATATAATTGGAGTATCAGATTTCACTGACAGAGCTGTCAGCCAGTTTTTGGTCAGTTCAAGTATTTCTTTATTGGGTAATAGACCTATTTTTATGGCTGAAAAGTCCACATCGCTTAAACTTTCCAACTCTTCTTGAAAGAGTTCTTTTTCTACTGGATGAACAAAAAATTTATCTTCTTTGACAGTTACAATGCTTGTTAAGGCACAAAAGCCATAAAGTCCATTGGCTGCAAAAGTCGCTAAATCAGCTTGCATCCCGCCTCCGGATAGGATATCTGAACCTGCAATTGTTAGAATTTTTTTGCTTTCATTTAAATTCTTTGGCATCTTCTCTCCATTAATTTTACTGACAGTAGCTTTTAGATGTCAGTATTTTCCGCATATTTGACTTCTTTCAAATATAAACCTTCAGGTGCTGCTGTTGGTCCTGCAAAATCTCTATTTTTAGAGGTCAATATTTTATCTATTTGGCTGACAGGCATTCGGTCATTACCAATTTTAATGACTGTTCCAACCATGTTTCGCACTTGTTTATACAAAAAGCCATTGCCACGAAAAATAAATTTGAAATTTTCTTCGTCAAGACGGATAATTTCTGCCTGATAAATCGTTCTTACTTTGTCATCAACTGATGAACCCGATGCTGTAAAACCTGTAAAATCATGTTCTCCAACCAACTTTGACATTGCTTCTTGCATCCGCTCAAAATTAAGTGGATAGCGAAAATAGGCTTTAGAATGTCTTTGAAATGGACTCCGTGTAATTGAATTTTCTAGATAATACTCATAGGTTTTTTCATGCTTTTGATATCTTGCATGCCAATCATCTGGGACAAGTTCCACTTTTTTTACTGCAATATCTGCTGGGGTTTGAGTGTCTAAACCAAATCGCAGACGTTCCAAATCACGAACTTTACCCTTTAAATCAAAATGAATGACTTGACCAAAAGCATGAACTCCAGAATCTGTTCGGCCTGATCCTTGTAAAATAACTGGCTCAAAAGAATTTAACTTCGTCAGTACTTTTTCAATTTCTTCTTGAACGGTTCTTTGATTTGTTTGGCTTTGAAAACCTGCAAAATCTGTGCCATCATAGGCTATTGTGGCTTTGTATCTTGTCATTTTTCTATTATAGCACAATTTTTATTAGGACTTTATTTTCTTTTTTTATAATGGTTTATCCTTTTTAATATGTATCTTTTAAATTGCTTTTCGTAAAAAAATATAAAAAAATGCCCCACTACGAAGGTGGGGCGAGGTTTGGCACCATGATCCGAGGGGGATTCGAACCCTCGACCGTTCGCTTAGAAGGCGAATGCTCTATCCAGCTGAGCTATCGGACCAAATTGTTTCTGTCAGTAAATTTTTAAGCTAAAATTACTGACAGAAACAAGTTTATCATATTCTCTTATTTTTTTCAATTATTGACTTGTACCGTAGCCATAGTTCCCTGTGTTTGTATCATCTGTTCCATAGCTAGATGTTGTACTGTCATTACTATTATTATAGCCATCATTGTAAGTATTATCTTGTTGATAAGTAGAATCAGAACTCGATGTTGCCGTGGAATCACTTGCTGAGCTAGAGGAGCCCGAACTTGAATCTGATTGAACTGAGCCACCACTTGTCGAAACATAATTCCCTGAATTTTTAGAATTCAAAGAAACAAGATTTCCTTGCGTATCAACACCATAAGTCACCGTTGATTTCCCTTTTTCAGTTACAGTAGCTGACGGAAGATAATAAAAAGGTGCTGTTCCTGAACCAAAAACTGATTCATAAGTAATCAAACTGCTTGGCAAAGTGGTCACTGTTGATTCATCAAGCGATTTCTTCATGATATTTTGCATCGCGAGATAAATATCTGTTGGCATAAATTGATAAGAAGCACCATCAACCATTTGACCAACGCCTTCATATTGAATAGAAACTACTTTGTTAAAGCAATCTTTATAACCTAGTAATGAAGTAATTGTTGAGGCATTAATTGGGATATTAGTTCTAAAATCTTTTGAGGCTTCATTCAAAAATTGTTCATAGCGTGTGATATTATCTAAGGCTAAAATTTTCTTCATGAGTGCTGCAATGACTTCACGTTGGTGAGCTGCCCGACCATAGTCACCATTTGGTAAATGATGTCGGTCACGGGTATAAACTAAGGCTTGGTCACCATTAATATGTTGTTTTCCAGGTGGAACTTTCGCAGTATATTGCGGCTCTGTATCTGAAATATAGAGAGTTTGGCCTGTGGTATTGTTAATATCAATCCCACCAACATTATCAACCATATTAACTAGTCCATCAAAATTGACTGTTGCAAAACTGTCAATATTAATACCAGTCTGAGCACTAATAGTTTTCATGGCATAACTTACGGCATTTTTTAAACCGTCAGAAGATGACCCTGAGTTATAACCTAAGGGATATGCTGCATTCATTTTTTGCTTAGAAACAATGTTTCCGTCAGCATCTAAAATGTTAGTCATCGTATCACGTTCAATTGAAACCATTGTTGTCGTGTGCGTTTTAGGATTAAGCGTCATCAGAATTTGTGAGTCAGAATTCCCATTCCATGAATCGGAAGTTCCACGCCCTTCGCCTCCTGTGTCAACCCCCATAAGTAGGATTGTTAGAGGTTTAGTTGCCTGAATGACTTGTTCTGTCTTTTTATTCCCAGCATTAGTGTAAGTCATTTTAAAGGCTTTTGTTGTACTGTTCAGAACGGTTAATGTATATCCGCCTGCAGCAATTGCCGTTACTAAAATAATACTTCCAAGCATGAGAAGTGTTTTTATCCAAAGCTTCATATTAGCATTATATCAAAATTCTGATTTTTCACAACAAAAAAAGAAAAATTAGATTTTAATTTTTCTTTAATTATATTTAATTTTACTGACAAAAGGGTCAACTATTAGTCAAAAAATAAAACATATTCGCAAACATCAATTAATTGACCATTTTCATCTCGAGCGCCCCATTTTTTGACATTTTCTAATTCAAAATCAAACTTTTCATAAAGATGACGTGCCTTTTTATTACGTGCTTGGACAGTTAATTCCAAACGTTTGATTGTTCCAACTTCTTCTACCCACTCAAGTGCATCTTCTAGTAGAATCGTCCCAATGCCATAGCCTTGATAATCTTCTGACACAGCGATAAAAAGTTCCGCAATATGACGTACTCGATAATGATAATCCGCCGTCAAATGCAAAATACCAGCAATTTCTTCACCAACGAATGCAAGAAAATAAGCATTATTATCTTTTTCAGCTTGTTGATTTAAAAAGTCCGTCATTTCTGCTTCAGAGATTAAAATTCCTACTTCATCAATGGTCAAAAAATTACTTTCTGTTCCAACCTTATTGAGAAATTCAATGACTCTAGAACTGTCGGCGCCATTTGCTTCTCTAACAATTAGCTCTGTAGTCATAAGTTATTAACGAGCTCCTCATATCTTTTTCCATGTGGTTTCAAAATAATTTCACGCTCTTGATCGTTGACCAAATCTTTAGAATACTTATCAAAAATGACTTCCAGATAATTTTCTGGCAAATCATCACCTAACATTTCGCCCCATTCAATGACCGAAACCCCATCTCCGAATAAATAATCATCTAAATCAAAACTATCCGGGTCATCACCAATGCGATAAACATCCATATGATGGAGCGGCAAACGTCCTTCCAGACTTCTGACAATTGTATAAGTTGGACTTTTAACCATTTGATGAATATCTAAGCCCAAAGCCAAGCCTTTGGTAAAAGTTGTTTTTCCAGCCCCAAGCTCGCCAGTTAAAACAATAACATCTTGAGCCTCTAATTTTCTTCCCAATTTTTGTGCAAATTGTAACATTTCTTCTTCGTTAAATTTCATGATTTTATTATAACACATCCCCTAAGACACTATCTAACGTTTGCAACTGATGAATCTAAAAATAGTCAAACCTTAGAAAATTCCAGTATTGCCACTTGAAAAAGTTTATCTCCTTCATTATCACAGTCTTTAAAATAAAAGCTGTCAGTAAATTTTACTGACAGTTTTTCAAAAATTCGGGCAAAATAAAAAACCTTAAATGGCTTTTTATCTTCTTCTGCGACGATATTCTTTTTGTTGTTTTTTATGATTTTTGAGCAATTCATCCGCCTGCATATTAATTTGCTGAGTTTCTGTCAGTACTTTTTCTTCATTTGGTGCTTTTTTAGAACTTACTGATGGCTCAGCTGTCATTGAATTTGAAGGAGTTTTCCCATTTTTAGAAACTTGTGCCTTACTGACAGGATTTTTCTTCTTGCCACGACCACGCAGATGACGCACAAAGGCAATAATTCCCCCAATGATTGTGACTGATGCTGACAAACTGGTCAATGTCATCAAAAGAATATTGTTCCCTTTTGCATTATTGTTGACGGTTTCATTAATAATTGTGGTTGAATTTTTAGTTTCTTTTTGACTGCCAGAATTTTTATCTGTTGAACTATCTCGATTTTCTACTACCGGAGGCGTTTGATTTTGCCCAACATTATCTGTCTGATTTTGAGCAGTTGTACTTGTTTGTGTTTGATTTTGACTTGTCGAATTCGTTCCTTCAGAGGAACTTGTATTTTGCGAACTACTGCTAGCTGAACTTGCTGAATTTGAGGTACTTGAAGTCCCTGTTGAGCTTTGAGCTGTTGCATCTCCTGAACTTGCTGAAGTCCCGGTTGCCGTTTCTCCATAAGCAATCGTTCCAAAATTAAGCAAGGATATCAGACCTATACTATAAATAATTTTCTTCATAATCAAATTCTATGATAGTTTTCTTAAACGAACTTAAAATTTATTAATGTAATAAATAAACAACGAGGTACTTTGATATTTCTTTCAAATATTTTTTGGTACAATAAGCTTATGAATAAATCAACGTTTTCTTTAAATGATACTGCATGGGTTGATTTTTATCAGCTCCAAAATCCTCGTCAAAACGAAAATTATACTTTTCCTGCTATTATTATCTGCCCTGGTGGTGGTTATCAACATATTTCACAAAGAGAATCTGACCCTCTTGCCTTAGCTTTTCTCGCCCAAGGTTATCAAGTGCTTCTCCTTAATTACACCGTGATGAACAAAGGAACAAACTATAACTTTTTATCACAAAATCTTGAAGAAGTTCAAGCTGTTTTTTCTCTGATTCATCAAAATCATAAAGAATGGCAAATCAATCCTGAGCAAGTTTTCTTACTTGGTTGCTCTGCCGGAGGTCATCTGGCCGCTTGGTATGGTAATTCTGAACAAATCCATCGACCAAAAGGAGTTATTCTCTGCTATCCAGTGACTTCCTTCACTTTTGGTTGGCCTAGTGATTTGTCACATTTTAATTTTGAAATTGAAAATATCTCAGAATATAATATTTCGGAAAAAGTCACTTCCTCAACTCCTCCAACCTTTATCTGGCATACGGCTGATGATGAAGGTGTTCCTATCTATAACAGCCTTAAATATTGTGATCGACTCTCAAAACATCAAGTTCCTTTTGAAGCTCACTTTTTTGAATCTGGACCTCATGGTGTCTCTTTGGCTAATCGGACAACCGCTCCTTCTGATGCCTATTGTCTTCCGTCAGTACATCGCTGGGTTTCTTGGGCTTCTGATTGGTTGGAAAGACAAATCAAAAATTAAAAATACCACTCAAAAGTGGTATTTTTTATTCGTTTTATGTGATTTATTAATTACGAATCATTTTTGCTTTTGAAGCCAAACTTCTTTCAAAAATTCTAAAGTATAATGTGAAGTATCAGGCACAATGACGATATCATCTCCCAAATCTTCTGGGCGCCCTACACCAATTGGTAAAGCCCCTGAATCTTTGATGGCTTGAATTCCAGCTTGAGAATCCTCTAACCCAATTGATTCAGAGGGTGCAACACCCACTGCATGTGCTGCTGCAATAAAAATATCTGGTGCTGGTTTTGATGCCGCAACCTCAGCCGGATCAGCAATTGCATCAAAATATCCAGTTAAATTCATTCTCTCTAATAAAAATGGACCATTCTTAGAAGCCGACGCTAAAGCAATTTTTATTTTATTTGAACGTAAATCTTTGAGTAATTGTAAAATTCCAGGATAGACATCGGCTGGCGACACATCCTGAATCATTTTCACATAGTTATCATTTTTTCTCTTAGCAAGTTCTTTAAATTCCTCAGCTGATACTTTTTTATCAGCTAAATCTAGAATTTTCTGAAGCGAGTCTTCTCGTGAGACCCCTTTTAATTGCTCATTAAATTGGCGGTCAACACCATTAATGCCAATTTCTTCAGCCAAAGCTTTCCAAGCTCTAAAATGATACTCTGCGGTATCTGTAATTACACCATCTAAATCAAACAATACTGCTTTAAACATCTTTTTACCTTCTTTCTTGTCATTTTAAAAATATATTTTTAAGCAATGACTTTCCAAAATTACTGACAGAAATTCTGTCAGTAATTTTTTTATTAAAAAATAATTGTAAATCCTTGTATCAAAACTTTATTAAGAGTAAAACCATTTATTTTAAATCAAATTTAGTCTGCACTCCGGCTTTTAATTGAACCTCATCATCATAAACTTTGGTCAGTAAATCCGCCGACGCTGTCAGTAATAATTGTCCATTTTCAATCAAAATTTCAACTTTAGTTCCTCTAAAAATTTGATTAAATTTCAATTTTGTCCAGCTTTTTGGTAAATGAGGAGCAATTGCAAATTGGCCATCTCGCAGACTCAGACCAGCAAATTCATTTTGAATCACCTCAAGCGTTTCGCCCATGACCCCAATATGAACCCCTTCAGCCGTTGTTCCCCCTTGAATATCATAATAATCACTGCCAATTGCTGTAATCAAGAAATCCAACGCTTCATCAAAATCCCCTAATTTCACATCAATCCCAGCAAAAACCGGACGTGAAGTCGTTGAACCGTGAACAGTCCTAGCAAGATAATAATCACGGTTGACTTTCAACCAATTTTCGGGCAACTCATAAGCCAATTGTTTGACCAACTTAGTCACATGCTCCTGACCCAAATTGTAGATTAACATCAGCGTATCAGCCTGTTTAGCCACTTGATATTCGTCAGGCGAAATGCCTTCGGCCTTCATCAAACGGTCAATGCGATGAATATCCCCATATTTTGCTTCATAAGCTGCAAAGTCCACTTCCTTAAGCTCAAAATATTTAGCATATTGCGCAATCACACCATTTTCATCAATATCTAGATACAGTTTTTTCCGAACTTTTTGAGCTTTTTCAAGTAGTTCCTTAGGAATTTCAAATCCTTTTTCTGATAATTCTGTCAGCCAATTTAATTGCCAAGTGAGCATTAAATTAGTATAGGCATTATCACAGATTCCCCCTTCTTGCCCAGGATAGGCCTCATGATATTCATCAGGTCCCATGACCCCATCAATATGATAACGGCCGTCATCTCCTAATTCGGCTTTATTTAACCAAAACTTTGTCGTTTCAATGATTAAATCTAAACCACCGTCAGACAAAATACTTTCATCTTCTGTCAGTTGTGAGTAAATCCATAAATTATATACAATGGCTAAACTAACATGTCTTTGACGCCGGCTATTATCTGGTTCCCATTCATTATTTACTGTATTCAAATGAACAAATTGCGATTGTTCATCACCAATTAAGCCGGACTGCCACGGAAACATAGCTCCTTTTTCTCCATCAACCTTCGCATTTTCCTGCGCTGCGGTCAATCGATTGATTCGGTACAAGAGCAAATCACGCGCCGTTTCTGGCTCATTAGCCGCATAGTAAGGAAGAACAAAAATTTCATCCCAAAAGATATGGCCCCGATAGCCTTCACCAGTCAAGCCACGTGAACCTACTGATGCATCTAAAAACTGATTAGCACCATGCTGTGCCGCTTGACGAATATGGAAAATGTTCATCCTGACCATTCTTTGTAAATCTTCATGATCTGATTCGATAACAATATCGGCATCTGACCAAACTTTTTCCCAATAATTCGCATTATTTTCTTGAATTTTACTGACAGAAGTTGCTGACAGCTCTGTCAGTACAAACTCAACAGGATTTTTACTTTCATAAGAACTTGCAATGACAATCGTTTTATCAAACTGAACTTCTTGATTTTTTTGCAAATCAATTTCAATTGCTTCTGCTAAAATCTCATCATTCTCAGAATCTATTTTTTGGAAAGCCAATCCATTCAAAAATGATTTAGAAGCAATTGCAAGTTCAATTTCACTTGTTCTTGTTTTAGCAACCAAAAGTCCTTTGGAAATTTTTGTTACTTCAAATTCTTTACTATCAAAAGCCCGATAACGTTCAACATTTTGATTTAAAACTGAGCCATCAGTAAAAGTTTCAATTCTTAATTTACAAGAGAAGTCAGCAATAATTTCACCAACAAAACCAAAATCATGAAAATTAATCGGATCTACAAACTTTGTTGTTACTAAAGTCAAATTTCCTTTGGCCAATTTCACCTGATAACGTTCAATTTGCAAAGCATTTTTAAAATCAATTGTAGCTTGCTTTTCAACTGACGCTTCAAAATCAACCAATTCACCATCAATATATACTTTTATTAATTGAGGATTTGGCCAATTTACCATATCTTCATTAATGACATCATGTCCTGCGACTTCTGTACTCGTCCGGTTGAAGACACCAGCTACGTACAAGCCAGGATAATGATTGTCAGAACAAGTTGACCATAAAGGCGCACCTCGAAGCCCTAAATAACCATTTCCCAATGACATTAAAGATTCTTGACCATAAGAACGTTTCCCTACTTCTTTTTTATCATATTGGATTATCCAATCTTTTTCAGTCATTTTTCCCCCTCATATAAAACTAAAGGAAGCAGAATTTATCAGCACTGCCTCCAACTGAGTTTATTAATTATTTAACTGCATCTTTAAATGCATTTTTTTGTTCAACGCCTTCTCCCATTACATCTGTATCTTTATAACCAAAGAACCAAACCAATAGGAAAGTTGCAACCGCACATACCGCAGTCGCGATCCAGAAAAGCATCAAGTTACCCGCAGGAGCGTGATGTGTCAAAGGATTAGAAATAAAGTTAGGGAAACCAATCAAAGAACCTGAGAACCCAAACATTTGTAATCCGCCAAATCCAGCAACACCTGCACCAATCGCGGCACCAATTGAAGACATGATAAAGACACGCACATATTTCAAATTAATCCCATACATTGCCGGTTCAGTTACCCCACAAAAGGCTGAAATTGCTGCTGGAGCAGAAAGTCCTTTAAGGTCTGCTTTTTTAGATTTAAAGAAGACAGTCAAGGCACCAACCCCTTGAGCGAGCATTGTGAAAGAAACAATCATATTGAGTGAACTTGCTCCAGTAGCCGCCAATTCTTGTGAAATAAGTGGAACAACCAACCAGTGCAATCCAAAGATAACCAAACATTGATACAAACCACCAACGATAATACTTGCAATTCCTAAATTCAATGACAAGATATGATCAATCACAAATGACAATCCAGAAGAAATTGTAGAAATAACTGGACCTACCAAAAGTAAAACAATTGATGCGGTAATAAAGAAAGTAATCATTGGTTGGAAAATTGGACGCAAGGCAAGTGGTAAAACTTTTTTCAACCAAGCATTCAGTGGTTTAGCAATTGCCACGGCTACAATGATTGGGAAAATTGTATAAGCATAGCTTGGCAAAGCAACTGGAATTCCAAAATAACTTGTATTAAAAGTTACTCCAAGGAAATTTGCAACAGGAGCAGCTGCTTCAACAACAACATTTTTACCTGCCGCATTCGTTCCAACATGCGCATTTACCAAGTTAGTAATCCCTGGATTAATCATAAATCCGCCGACTGCAGCACCAATAAATTGTAAAACAGTATCTTTAGGTGCCAATTGTTTTGCCGCTGAAAAGCCAACCAAAACAGGTAAGAAGTAAAAGGGCGTCATTGCCAGTGTTGAAATAATGACATAAGTTGAACTTGCAGGATCAATCACTTCGATTAAGCGATTTCCCTTAACAAAGATACTAAGTAAACCATTAATCATCCCACCAGCTGCAAGTAAACCAATAATAGGAATCATTGACCCAGTAATTGTTCCAATGACCACTTGGAAAGCATGAACAATCGGATTTTGTTTTTTACCATTAGCTGGTGCTGTTGCAGCGACTGCTTGTGCCGTTGCGTCATCATCAACTACCGAATCACCAAGTTGTTCAACAACTTCATCATAAACATCCTCAACGGCTTGTCCAATAACCACTTGATATTGATTCAAGTTTGAATTATAAACGGCGCCTGCCACACCAGGTAAGGCTTCAATTGCCGCTGTATCGGCTTTATCCTTGTCCTTTAAAGTGAAACGAAGACGAGTAATACAATGAATAACTTTTGTGACATTTTCAGCGCCACCTACATTTGCGATAATATCAGTCGCAAGTTGTGAATAATTTGCCATAAGTTCTCCTTTAGCTTCATTATCTATGAAGCATTTCATAATATAAAATAATAATTGACGAGTTTAATAGTCACAAAATCTATATCCAAAGTTCCCGTCATCTTTGCGCTATAAATTTATTGGTTGATATTTTTACTTACTTAACACTTGCCTGACCTAATTCATCACGTGCATTGGCTGAACCATATTTAACTTCAAAGCCAGATAGGACATCTTTAGTATTTGTAAAAATAACCATTGTTGTCTTATCCAAACCAGCAGCTTCAATTTGCCCCCAATCAACAGTTCCCAGCTCATCACCACCATTAACAATATCATCCACTTTAACTTTAATTTTAAATGGTGCCCCTTTAAGAGCTACTGTATCAATACCTAGATGTAAAAGAATATCTAAGCCATCAGCACGTTTAAAGCCAATTGCATGTCCCTGAACCAAAGTTACTTTTGCAGAAACTGGAGCAAAAATTTTATTTTCTTTGGGCTCAACTGCAAAACCATCCCCCATTATTTTCTTTGAAAATACCGGATCGTTTACTTTTGAAAGTTCAATAACTTCTCCAGAAACTGGATTATATAGCCCTTTATCGTCTTTTAATTCTTTCTTTTTTCCTATTCCAAACATAAGAATCTCCTATCTTTTGAAGTTGTACGTACAAGTTAACAAAATCATTGTATCATATAAAAACGTTTTCAGCAAGCGGTAACAATTATTTTTGTGATAAAATATAAAGTATGAAGAAATATGAAGTGATTTTGCAAGATTTAGAAAAAAAGATTTTTAACGATATCTATAAAACGAACGATATTCTTCCGAGTGAAAATGAGCTCTCTGTTAGTTACGAGAGCAGTCGTTCAACAGTCAGACAGGCTTTAAAAATTTTAGAAGAGAAAGGGCTTATTCAAAGACGACATGGCTATGGTAGCATTGTCCTCGCTCATGATAGGCTCCTTTTCCCTATCTCTGGCTTAACTTCATACAAAGAACTACAAACCTCTATGGGTTTCCATAGTGAAACTGAGGTCATTCGTTTTGAAAGACTTGAAATTAACCCTAAACTGTCAGAAACAACTGGTTTTGCCGTTGGGGAACACGCCATAAGTATTCTCAGAAGGCGCAAAGTAGATGGCAAATTTTCAATTTTAGATTGGGATTTATTTTTAGAAAAATATTCCGAAGGTTTAACTCCAGAACATGCTAAAATTTCAACCTATGACTACTTAGAAGATATTCTAGGGCTTGACATTGCCTATGCTCAAAAGGAAGTCACGATTGATTTTGCCTGCGAAGATGACTTTAAATATCTTGACTTAAATCCCAAAGACCATCATGTCGTGTCTGTCAAATCCCATGTTTATCTTGCTGATAATACTCTTTTTCAGTATACTGAATCTCGACATCAAGTCGACCGCTTTCGTTTCACAGAATTCGCTAGACGACAAAAAAGATAAAAAACTCTCCCAATAAGGAGAGTTTTTACTTGATAATAAAAAGCAAGAACAAAATCAGTTCTTGCCTTTTTTCTTTATTTTACACCAATTTCTGCTTCAACAACTTCAACAATGGTATCTACAACATGATTGACCTCTTCATGAGTTGGCGCTTCAGCCATGACACGCAAGAGTGGTTCAGTTCCTGAAGGGCGAACTAAAATACGACCTTTCCCATTCATTGAAGTTTCCATTTCTGAAATTACTTTTTGAATCGCTGGCACATCCATTGCTGATTTTTTAGCTGCATTATCTTTTACCCGAACATTAACTAATTTTTGTGGATAAATCGTAACTTCACTTGCTAATTCAGATAAAGATTTGCCAGTTTCACGCATTACTTTCAACAATTGAATGGCTGAAAGTTGACCATCTCCTGTTGTGTTGTAATCAAGGAAAATCATATGACCCGATTGTTCACCACCGAAGTTGTAATTATTTTTCTTCATTTCTTCAACAACATAACGGTCACCAACCGCTGTAATCACTGAATTAATTCCTGCTTCTTCAAGCGCTAAATGGAATCCAAGATTAGACATCACAGTTGTTACTAGCGTATCTTGAGCCAATTTTCCTTGTCCAAGAAGATATTTCCCAACGATAAACATAATTTTATCGCCATCAACAATTTCTCCATTTTCATCAACGGCAATCAGGCGGTCAGCATCACCGTCAAAGGCAAGTCCGAGATCACTTCCTGTTTCGACAACTTTTTTAGCCATCGCTTCAGGATGAGTTGAGCCTACTTTCACATTGATATTGAGTCCATCAGGATTTTCACCAATAACTGTCAAATTCGCTTCTAAATCAGCAAAAACGGCACGAGCAGAAGTATAAGCTGCACCATTAGCTGTATCAAGAACAACCTTATAGCCTTCAAAATTACCTTCTGCTGTTGTTTTTAAGAAAGCTTGATATTTACGAACACCTTCGATATAGTCATGCAGCATTCCTAAGCCTTGAGCAGATGGACGTGGCAATGTGTCTTCTTCAGCGTCAATCAATGCTTCAATTTCAAGTTCTTTTTCATCCTCTAATTTATAACCATCACCACCAAAGAATTTAATTCCATTATCAAGTGCTGGATTATGGCTGGCTGAAATCATGACCCCAGCAGAGGCACCATCTTTTTTAACTAAATATGCTACACCTGGTGTTGCAATGACTCCTAAATCATAAACTTCAATCCCAACAGACAAAAGTCCTGAAATCAAACTGCTCGCAAGCATTTGTCCAGAAATTCGTGTATCGCGACCAACATAAACTTTTGGTGTACCTAATTCATGTTGACTAAGGACATAGCCACCAAAACGTCCAAGTTTAAAAGCCATCTCCGGCGTTAATTCAACATTTGCTTCTCCGCGAACACCGTCTGTTCCGAAATATTTACCCATTTTTTCTTGTCTCCATTTTTATTATTTTTATTTGACTCTGAAAATTTATCCACTTATTTTTACAGGTGTTAATGTTACTTCAACTTCTTGTGGATCAGCACTTACTCCTGTTGCACGTATAGGAACAGTTACTTTTGTTTCTTTTACAACTCCAGAGATATCCACTGATGCTTCAACCTCGTTGATTGCTTCTAAAGCACTTTTTTCTCCTGAAAGAGTAACTGTTTTATCAGATACTTTTGTCTTAATAGATGATAAAGTCTTATCAAGCGTTCCTTTTTGTGTCACTTTAACCGGCACATCTTTAGTTAATTTATTTACTACAACTTTTAAATGAGTCGTTGAAGGTTCAATTTGTGCTGGAAGAATTTTACCTGTGCTGTCTACGGCATGAAGAGTGACTGTGCCTGAATAATTTTCATTTAAATTAACATCATTTGGTAAAGCAGCTTCAATTGCTTGAATTTTTTTGATGCTCTCTTCCCCGGCAGTCACTTTTACCTTTTCATCACTCACTGAAAGTGAATCAATTGTAAAACCTTCTGGCAATTGAGTTGAATCAGCTTTTGGTGTTACTTCAAACTCTTTCTTCACTTTGTCTTCTAAAGTGATATTCATTGTTTTAGGTTCAATCGTTGCCGTTACTCCGCCAGGCAGTTGTTCAATCCGAATTGGTACATCAAATTTTCCTGTTTTTAATTTGGTCAAATCAACACTTAAAAAGAAATTTCTTGTGTCCGAATTTTCTTCATTAGTGATAGACAAGCGATTATATCCAGAAAGATGAACCGTCGCAGTGCTGTTATAACCACTAACGAAATATTTATTAGAATTATATTTTAATTCTACTGGAACGTTATTAATTGTGGCTGTGTAAACTTCTCCAGACTGATTAGTTCCCTGATTACGGATGGATGTTGCATTAGCATTAAAGAAAAGGACAACCGCAAAGAAAACAGAGGCAAGGATATAAAATGTTTTGGAATTAAAAAATTTATTTGCCATTTTTCTTTCCTCCTGCTTTATTTTTTCTATTCTTTCCTGTTCCTTTTTCATTTTTTTCAACTTTAGGAACTAAAATGGCCACTAGAATATCATGGAATTTTTCTTTGGAAATATCCGCGAAAAATTCTCCATTGTGAGCAATTGAAATTCCACCAGTTTCTTCGGAAACCACTAAAATTAAAGCATCTGAGACTTCAGAAAGTCCAATTGCGGCACGATGTCTAGTCCCAAATTGTTTTGAAATCCCCGATTTTTCGGTCAAAGGAAGATAGGCAGAAGTTACAGCGATTTTGTTGCCCTGAACAATGACCGCGCCATCGTGCAAAGGTGTATTTGGAATGAAAATATTAATAAGTAATTCACTAGTAATATCCGCATCTAAACGAATCCCTGTACTTACAAATTCATTTAAATTTTGCCCTTGCTCAATCGCAATCAAAGCGCCAATTTTTCGCTCAGACATGTAAGCAAAAGATTTCTCGTAAGCTGAAATATGCCCATCAGGGCTACTTTTTCTCGTTGGTGTAAATAATGTGGTTGTTCTTCCTAAGCTTTCAAGCGCTCGCCTAATTTCAGGCTGAAAAATGATAACTCCGGCGATAACCCCATAGGTAATAACTTGGTTGAGTAACCACTCAACTGTTGTAAGTCCAATAAGTCCGGCAATAATTCTGATAAAAATGAAAATAATCACACCACGAACAAGCGTCATTAATTTTGTTCCTTGTACAAACCTAATCGCTTGATAAAGGAAAAAACTGATAATTGCAATGTCTAATATTGCAATAGCAATTCGCAGAGGTGATTCATTCAATTCAAAAATCTTTTGCCAAAACTCAAGGTTAAAAAATTGATTGAAGTCGGTCAAAAGTCCCCCTCCTTTTATATTGTTAGTCTAATTATACCAAAATTTTAAGTGAACTGCTTTATTCCTAAATAAAAATTTATCATCTTGTTCTTATTCCCTTAATCTATCTGTAATTTTTACATTAGCAAAACTGTAATTTTTAGCTGACGAGAATAAAAAAAGTTACTGACAAAAATTCTGTCAGTAACTTTTCATTAGTAATGAATATATTATTTTTTAGCCTCACGTTCTGCTTTACGAGCAGCTCGTCTTGCTTCACGCTCAGGATCAACTGGACGTTTCTTACGTTCTTTTGGCAAAGTAGCTACAATAGCCCCCTCTGATTCAGGATTCTTTTTCGCCAGTGCTTTTACTTCACGTTCTAAATACTTATCTAAATCTCCTGATGTTCTAGCATAACGCATAAATCGTTTACGAGAATCTTTGGCAGCTTTAGCATACAAACTTTCTGCATGCTCAGCATCCACTTTTAATAGGTTACCAAAACGAGATTGTGTCAATAAGAAATCTCTAACTTTACTAAAATCAGGTTTTTTGAAATCAAGAATCATCGGATTTTTACCCAAATCTTCAAGAAGAGGATTATAGCGATAAAGTTGCCAGTAACCAGAATTCACGGCTTCTTTTGCTTCATCAAGTGCTAAATGTATTCCTCCATATAAACCATGTGAAATACATGGAGTATAAGCAATAATGACTGATGGCCCTTTAAATTTTTCAGCTTCATCAAAGGCGCGGATTGTTTGCATCATGTTTGCTCCAGAAGCAATCTGAGCCACATAAACATCTCCGTAGGTCATTAGCATCGCTCCTAAATCTTTTTTCGTATTAGATTTACCACCAGCAGCAAATTGTGCAATTGCTGAAGCTGGAGTTGCTTTAGAAACTTGTCCCCCAGTATTGGCATAGACTTCATTGTCCATAACTAAGATATTAACATCAGCACCTGAAGCTACAATATGGTCTAAACCGCCAAAACCAATATCATAGGCCCAACCATCTCCACCAAATATCCATTGGGTTGGTTTTACAAATTGATCTTTTTGTTTATATATTTCATCCAACTTAGCTGAGTTGAAGTGTTCAGAAGCAAGCATTCCCTTCATTTTTTCGGCTCTTGCTCGTGTTCCTTCTGAATCTTCTAAGTGTTCTACCCAGTCTTTCGCCAATTTTTGCAAATCATCTGACATTTCTGGCAAGGCTTCAAGGACTTGGGCTGCTAATTTTTGACGTCTGGTTTGAGAAGCTAACCACATTCCATATCCGTATTCCGCATTATCCTCAAAGAGTGAGTTTGACCATGCAGGGCCTTGTTCAAACTCATTTGTTGTATATGGTGTTGCTTGTGTTCCACCATAAATGGCTGAACAGCCAGTTGCATTGGAAATCATCATTCGGTCACCAAACATTTGTGTCAATAATTTAATATATGGTGTTTCACCACAGCCTGAGCATGCTCCTGAAAATTCAAAAAGTGGTTTTTCAAATTGACTAGCGGCAATTGTACCTGGACGAGCTGGATTTTCTTTTGTTTTAAGGGTTTGCGCAAAAGCCCAATTGACAGATTCTTTTTCTTGTCCCTCATAAGGAATCATTTTTAAAGCTTCACCCTTTTTAGGACAGGCTTCAACACATAATCCACAACCTGTACAGTCTTCAACAGAGACCTGAATCCGATATTTTAAGCCATCAGCTCCTTTATAATCCATAACATGGAAACCTTCTGGCGCTTGATTCCATTCGTCTTCGTCGACTAAAAATGGTCTGATGGCAGCATGAGGACAAACAAATGAACATTCATTACATTGAATACAAGCTTGGGCATTCCATTCAGGAATTTCTAAGGCAATTCCCCTTTTTTCAGAAGCACTTGTTCCCAATGGTTCATCTCCAAAAGTCATTTTGTTATCGACTAAGGTTTGTACCGAAAGTTCATCACCTTCAAAGGCATTGGTTTTATTTACAATTTCAAAAACATATTTTTTACGAGAACTTTCTGTCGTAAGAACTTTCGTTTTTTCCTCTTGAGTTTCAGCCCAGCTTTCTGGAATCTTTACTTCATGCAAGCCGTTCAAAGCAAGTGCCATTGCATTCAAATTTTGTTCAACAATGGTTGGTAATTTCTTTGCATATTTTTGAGCATCTTTTTTCAGAATCTCATAGGCTTCATCAAAAGGCATAACATGAGCCAATTTGAAAAAGGCGACCTGCATAATCGTATTAATTCTGCGTTCCATTCCGGTTTCATGAGCAATTTTCATGGCATCAATCGTATAAAATCGAATTTGATTTTCGGCAATGAATTTCTTCATTTCATTCGGAAGATTTTTTGAAAGTTGTTCTAGATTCCAACTTGTGTTTAATAGAAATAGGCCTCCAGCTTTCAAGCCTTTGGTCAAGTTATATTTACGTACATAAGTCATATTGTGACAAGCAACAAAATCAAGTGTAGCTGTCATATATTCAGAAGTAATTGGCGAATCACCAAAACGTAAATGTGAAATGGTTAATCCACCTGATTTTTTTGAATCATATTCAAAAGCGGCTTGAACATATTTATCAGTATGGTCACCAATAATTTTGATTGCTGCTTTATTGGCGCCAACTGTTCCATCTGAACCAAAGCCCCAGAATTTCGCTTGAAATGTATCTGCTGGTGTTAAATCAAGGACTCTTGAATTTGTCAGAGACAAGTTTGTAACATCATCATTAATTCCGATTGTAAACATACGTTTTGGTTGTG
Source organism: Lactococcus sp. SK2-659 (assembly GCF_020218185.2). Lineage (NCBI taxonomy): Bacteria > Bacillati > Bacillota > Bacilli > Lactobacillales > Streptococcaceae > Lactococcus > Lactococcus sp. SK2-659. The sequence goes on along the minus strand of NZ_JAIWQZ020000002.1, from coordinate 524,668 downwards.
CTTTGACTAATTCATCAAAAACACTGACGATGTGTTCTGGACGAGTATCTTTTCCACCAATTCCATAGCGGCCACCAATCACTTGTTTAACATTAGAATTGAAAAGCGCTGATTGAACGTCAAGGAAAAGAGGTTCTCCATTTGAACCAGATTCTTTTGTACGGTCTAAGACCGCTACTGATTTGACTGTCTTTGGTAATTTTTCAAGAAAGTTTTCCAATGGAAATGGACGATATAAGTGAACATTGATAAAACCAACTTTTCGGCCTTGTCCATTTAAATAATCAACTGTTTGCTCAATTGTCCCAGCAACAGAACCCATAGAAACAATGACTTCTGTCGCATCAGGTGCGCCATAATAATTGACTAAATCATAATCTGTCCCACGAAGTTTATTGATTTTTCCCATGTACTTTTGAACGATTTCAGGAAGAGCTTCATAGTAAGAATTGACTGTTTCCCTTTGTTGAAAATAGATATCTGCATTTTGATTTGTCCCTGAAACTGTAGGATGATCAGGGTTCATTGCACGGTCACGAAAATCAGCTAATTTTTCTTGATTAACCATTGGTAATAAATCTTGATAATCAATAACATCAATTTTTTGAATTTCATGAGAAGTTCTAAAACCGTCAAAGAAATTCAAGAAAGGAACTGAACCTTCAAGTGTTGCTAAGTGGGCAACTGCTGACAGGTCCATCACTTCTTGAACAGATGACTCTGCTAACATGGCAAACCCAGTTGTTCTGGCTGACATCACATCAGACTGGTCTCCAAAAATATTAAGCGCCCCAGCCGCTACGGCACGAGCTGCGACATGAATAACTGCTGGCAAAAGTTCGCCAGCCATTTTATACATATTTGGAAGCATTAAAAGGAGCCCTTGCGAAGCGGTATAAGTTGTCGCAAGCCCTCCTGCTTTAAGAACACCGTGCATGGCACCTGCTGCACCGGCTTCTGATTGTAGTTCTGTAATTTTTACTGTTGAGCCCCAGATATTTTTACGACCAGCAACTGACCACGCATCAGTATAATCTGCCATTGGTGAACTTGGGGTAATTGGATAAATTACGGCAATTTCTGAAAAGGCGTAAGCAATATGTGCTGCCGCCATGTTTCCGTCCATTGTTTTTTTCATTTTTTTCAAACCTTCTCAGGAGAGCATTTATTCGACATTTTTACGGCATAAAGAGCGGTGTCGGTGTTCTTTATGTGATTTAGTACTAAATCGAAAAAGACGAGAGCTTTCCTAATAATATTATTTTGACTAAGTTAATTTTAGCATTTTAAGCCTGAAAAGTTGAAGCTGCTTAGTGTCAATTATCTTTGACATTATCGTTGAAAAGCCTCTATTTACAAGACCTATCAGTAATTTTTTCACTTACAAACTAAAAAAGATTCTATCAATTAATGACAGAATCTTTAGAGATAAGAGGGCGTAAATTTTAATCAATGATGCGATGTTCAGTTTGAGCATCAAAGAAATGTGATTTGTTTAGGTTCAAAGCCACTGTAATTTTTTCTCCTGGATTGCGGAAATCACGCGCTTCAACACGAGAAACAAATTCAGTTGAACCAGCTCTAAGATAAAGCATAGTTTCTGCTCCAAGAAGTTCAGAAACGACAACTTCAGCTTCAATTGTTTGATTTGGATAGGCTTGTTGTGCCAAATTGCTTGCTTGAATGTCTTCTGGACGAATTCCAAGAATCACTTCTTTTCCTTCATACCCTTGTTCTTTAAGCAATTTTGCTTTTCCTTCTGGAAGGTCCATATTCAAACCTTCATTATTTGTTAATTTTCCAGAAGCAACTTTGACATTAAAGAAGTTCATCGCAGGACTACCGATAAAACCGGCAACAAATTTATTAGCAGGTTCATTATAAAGCTCTTGTGGTGTTCCGATTTGTTCAACACGACCAACTGTCCCTGTTTTATCAGAGTTTGGTGATGATGACATAATAACAATACGGTCAGCAAGAGTCATCGCTTCAGTTTGGTCATGGGTTACATAGATTGTTGTCGCTCCAATTCGACGGTGAATTTTTGCAATTTCTGTACGCATTGAAACACGAAGTTTAGCATCCAAGTTTGACAAAGGTTCATCCATGAGGAAAACCTTGGCGTCACGAACAATCGCACGTCCCATTGCTACCCGTTGACGTTGCCCACCTGATAAGTCAGCAGGTTTACGGTCAAGTAAATCAGAAAGACCAAGAATTGTTCCAGCTTCTTCAACACGACGTTTAATTTCATCTTTTTTGAACTTACGAAGTTTCAAACCAAAGGCCATGTTATCAAAAACGGTCATATGTGGATAAAGCGCATAGTTTTGGAAAACCATGGCAATATCACGATCTTTTGGTGCGACATCATTCATGATTTTACCGTCAATTTTAAATTCGCCTTCGGTAATATCTTCAAGACCAGCGACCATTCGCAATGTTGTTGATTTACCACAACCTGAAGGACCAACGAATACAATGAATTCTTTATCTTTGATATCAATGTTGAAATCTTCAACTGCGTATTGCGTCGCATTGGGATATTTTTTGTAGATTTTGTCTAAACTGAGTGTTGTCATTTTTTCTCCTCTAATAACATTTGTTCTTTAATATTATTCTACTGTAAACGTTTTCTATTTTCAATCAGTGATTTGCCTAAATTAATTGTACAAGTTGCACATTTTACTGACAGAATTATTAATGTAGCTGACAATTCTCTTAGCCTCAACTAAAATGCTCCGAGCCGTCGTATTTTACTGACAGAAAAAGTTACTGACAGATCTGTCAGTAACTTTTTAATCTTCTTCATCTTCGTCTTTAATTTTATTGGCTTCTTCGGCAAATTTTTGCGCAACTGCTTCTAATGCCAAGGTTTCTTCGTCTCCAAGGTAATGGTCATCGTTGATTTCATCAAGGTTTACATACATATCCAAATGACCTTTGAGATTATCAAATTGAACTGGAGCATCTCCACCATATTCTCCATCTAAATTAAGAAGAATTTTTTGACCGCCTAAGGCTTCAATTTCTATTTTACTTGTTTTAATGTATTCCAAATTAACATCATCCAAATGTTTTCCATTAGCTACAATCGCAAGTAAAGCAATGAGTTCAAATAGATTATCTGTTTTCACCAAAATCAGTGTGAAGAGTCCATCATCTAATTTAGCATCAGGTGCAATCTTTTCAAAGCCACCAACTGAATTAGTAAGAGCGGCAAAGAACATTGAAATATCACCCTCAAATACGCCTTCATCATGAACAACACGAACCGGTGCTTTACGCACACGAGGTAAAAGTTCTGCACCCTTTGCTAAATAGGCCAAATAACCAAAAGCCGTTTTTAAATGACTGGGAACACTGTAAGTGAGTTCTGTCAAACCGCCCCCAGCAGCGATATTAATAAAATACTGTTCATCTTGTGTTTCTCTGATTACAGCATGACCGACATCAATATTTAGAATCTGATTTTTACCAATAATTTCAATCGCTTCAAGTGGTTTTCCTCTTGGAATTTTTAAAGCCCTAGCGAAGTCGTTTGTCGTTCCCGTTGGAACAATAGCTAATTGAGGACGTTTCTCAAAAGGAGAAATTCCAGCTACAACTTCATTAATAGTACCATCACCACCCGCCGCAATGATTAAATCAAAGCCAGCTTCTGTTGCTCTTGCCGCCTCTTTTTTTGCGGAATCTTGTTCTGCTGTGGTTTGATAAGCACTGGCCTCATAACCATATTGCTCTAATTTATCCAAAATATCTGCAATATGTTTTTTTATAATTTCTTGACCCGATGTCGGATTGTAAATCAATCTCGCCTTCATCATTTTCTCCGAAACCTTCTCTCATCCATTCTTAAAAAATAATTTACTGACAAACTCCCAAAAGAGTGACCCCACCAATTGAACCAAGGTTCAAATTTCTGTCAGTAAGTTTACGCTCTCACTAAAGTCTGTCAGTAATATTCAATACAAATTAGTTTATAAATCAAGCAAATCTTGCTCTGACCAGATTTCAATTCCTAAGTCTTGAGCTTTTGTCAGTTTGCTACCTGCTTCTTCTCCGGCGACTACCAAATCCGTTTTCTTAGAAACAGAACCAGAAACATTTGCTCCCAACGCTTCCAATTTTTCTTTTGCTTCTGAGCGCTTCAAAGTCGTCAATTTACCTGTTAAGACAACTGTCTTACCCGATAATATTCCTTCAACATTAACAGCACCTAAATAATCAAAATTTAAACCAGCATTTTCAAGTTCATCCAGTAAAATTTTTGCTCCGTCAGTTTCAAAATAAGAAACGACAGCCGTAGCAATGACCCCACCTAAAGACGGAATTTCAGAAATTTCTTCTTCTGTTGCTTTAGAAAGCGCTCGAAGATTAGCAAAACGTTCCAAAAGTAATTTAGCCGCTTTACCACCAACATGACGAATTCCTAAACCAAATAATAATTTTTCCGCCGAATTTTCACGACTCTGCGCAATTGCTGACACAATTTTTTGAGCCAAAGTTTCTTTGACCTTATCTAATGTCAGTAAATCTTCAATCGTCAATTGATATAAATCAGCAACATCAGCCACCAATTTTTTATCAAAAAGTTGTGAAATGACTGACGGACCTAAGCCCACAATATTCATAGCATCACGACTAGCAAAATGAATTAGTTTTTCCCGAATTTGCGCCGGACACAAGGGGTTAACACAGCGTAAAGCCACTTCATCTTCAAAATGAATTAACTCCGAACCACACTCTGGACATTTCGTTGGAATTTCTAAGACTTCAAGACCTTCTGGCCGTTTATCCAAAAGTACTTTCCCAACCTTCGGAATAATATCCCCCGCCTTATAAATCAAGACATGATCGCCAATACGGATATCCTTTTCTTCAATATAGTCCACATTGTGCAAAGTTGCTCGAGCAACCGTTGTCTGTGCTAAAAGAACCGGGGTCATATTTGCTGTTGGGGTGACAACTCCTGTCCGACCGACAGTCCAGTCAACAGACAAAATTTCTGTTTCTGCTTGTTCAGCTGGAAATTTGTAAGCAATCGCCCAGCGCGGTGCCTTAACCGTAAAACCTAATTCCTCCTGCTCAGCAAGATTATTAACTTTTACAACAACCCCGTCAATGTCATAGGGCAATTCGTCACGCAGACGGGTAGCCTCTTCAATAAATTCCCAAATTTCATCCATATTTCGAGCAAATTTACGTTCAGGATTGACTTGGAAACCAAGTTCTTCAAAATATTCTAAGACTTCTTCTTGAGTGTCATTGGTTGCTGGACTTGCTTCTTGATAAAGGAAAGTTGCAAGACCACGTTTGGCAACTATTTTTGTATCAAGTTGACGTAAAGTTCCAGCTGCCGCATTTCTTGGATTAGCAAAAGGAGCCGCTCCTTCAAGTTCACGCTCTTTGTTCAGTTTAGCAAAATTCTTACGTGGAAGATAAGCTTCACCACGTACCACAATATCAATTGCTTCTTTAAGCTTTAAAGGAACATCTTTGATTCGTTTCACATTTTCTGTGATATTTTCACCCGTTGTTCCATCGCCCCGAGTCGCTGCAGTCATAAGCAAACCATTTTCATAATAAAGAGACAATGAAAGACCATCAATTTTTAATTCACAAATATACTCTGGATTAGCAATTTCCTTGCGAACTCGTTCTTCCCAAACTGCTAATTCTTCACGCGAAAAAACATCCCCTAAACTATAGAGATTATAAGGGTGTCTAAATTTAACAAATCCGTCTAAAATAACCCCACCTGTTCGGTGCGTTGGAGAATCCGCTCTAGTAAGTTGTGGATTTTCAGCCTCCAATTTTACCAATTCTTGATAGAGTCGATCGTACTCACTGTCTTCTACCGAAGGCTCATCTAAAGTATAATATTCATAAGCATACTGATTTAATTTTTCCGTAAGCTCTTTAATTTTTGACTCGATATTCATAGCTCCTATTTTAACACAAAAGACCAGTCAGTATGATTACCGAAGCACATCAAAAAGGCAAATTTCTATTAAAAAAATGGTGTAATTTAAAACAAAAAAACTTGCTTTTCCAAGCAAGTATCTTTTTTTATTAAGGCGACGGTCGGATTTGAACCGACGATTAAGCTTTTGCAGAGCCATGTGTTACCACTTCACTACGCCGCCACAACATTAACTATTATAGCGGAAAAATAAATTTATGGCAAGCATGAGCTCACTCTACTTACGGTTAAATCATTTAAATCAAGACTGATAGGCTTTAATAATCATTTACTGATAACAAATCAATAAATGACAACTTGAGCCAAGCAATCTCATACCCTTTAATTTTCAATTTTATAATTTGCTTCAGTATCGATAAAGACCAAATCCCGCTGAACATTTTCTCTGCTGACAACATGAAATCTTCTTCCGTCTTTTTGAATCAAAAAATCGCCAACTAAAGCCAAATCTCCCGAAATTGACTCAAAATTTAAAACGTTTTTATTCCATTCATTCCAAGAAAGGCGTTCTTGTTCAAAAGCGTGCCTAACCCATGTTTCACGAATTGGTCGATGCGAAATTTTCCAGACTTCTACAAGCTGTCCCCGATATTTTGCTTGCATAACCCCCCTTCTGTTACACATGAACTACTCAGTAAAGATATTTTAGCAAAATGAACAAATTTGTCAAAAGTTAGTTAGAAATTTATACCTTGTTCTTTTCATATTGGAAACGTTTTTTACAATAAAATATCTTATAATCTGATATTTTTACTATATAAGGCTACTAAGCTCGTGAAAAAATTAATAAAATACATTACTGTACCCTTTATACTACTTTTTTCGCTTTTGAAGTGTTTTCTTTACATTCCAATAAAAATAAAAAGACACTTTCGTGTCTTTTATTTTTAAAGTTCTTCACCATTTGTTGCGATAACTTTTTGATACCAAGTAAAGGAGTCTTTTTTCGAACGTTCTAATGTCCCATTTCCTTCGTTATCCTTATCTACATATATGACGCCATAGCGTTTTTTCATCTCACCTGTCCCAGCAGAAACAAGGTCAATAAAGCCCCACGGAGTATAACCCATTAAGTCAACTCCATCATAGTCTACAGCATCTTTCATTGCTTCTATATGAGCTTTTAAATAATCTACTCGATAAGGGTCGTGAATACTTCCATCAGCTTCAACTTCATCTACAGCTCCAAAACCATTTTCAACAATGAAGAGTGGTTTTTCATAACGTTCATAGAACCAATTCATTGCATAACGTAATCCTAAAGGATCAATTTGCCAGCCCCATTCAGAAGCTTTCACATATTCATTTTTGACTAAATCCTTATCTTCATTGTAATCAAAAGTAGGAGCTTTACCATGGTCTTTAATTGCAAAACTCATGTAGTAAGAAAAACCAATATAATCTACTTTTCCTTCTTCCAATGCTTTCAAATCATCATCAAGAATATCAAGTTTAAATTCCTTACGGTCAAAATAAGCTTTTAAATAGCTTGGGTAATGTCCGCGAACATGAACATCTGCAAACCAATAGCGACGTTGCATAGCAACGGTTGAAGCCATCATATCTTCTGGTTTACAAGTTGCAGGATAAATCGGACACATGGCAATCATACATCCAATTTGGAAATCTGGATTGATTTTATGTCCCAGAGCGACAACTTTGGCAGAAGCAACCAACTCATAATGAGCCGCTTGATACATCATTTCTTCACGTTCTTTTTCGCTTGCTCCTTCTGGGAATTTTAAACCAGAGTTAGTAAATGGTGCAAAATCACGCAAATAGTTTGCTTGGTTGTTGATTTCATTGAAAGTCATCCAATATTTAACTTTATCTTTATAACGATTCATTACGACTTCTGAAAAATGGACAAAGAAATCAATGAGTTTACGATTACGAAAGCCTCCATATTCTGTCACTAAGTGATAAGGAAGTTCAAAGTGAGAAAGAGTAATTACAGGTTCAATCCCATGTTTTAAACACTCATCAAATAAATCATCATAGAATTGCAATCCTTCTTCATTAGGTTCTGCTTCATCTCCATTTGGAAAAATACGAGTCCATGCAATGGAAGTTCTAAAACAATTTAATCCCAATTCATCAAAGAGTGCAATATCTTCTTTGTAGCGATGATAAAAATCAATAGCTTCATGGTTCGGATAATTTTCTCCCTCAATTACCCCATCTGTGATTTTTCTCTCTACTCCATTGCTCCCTGCTGTCATGACATCAGCAACAGAAACTCCCTTTCCGCCGGCATTCCATCCTCCTTCAAGTTGATGTGCAGCAACTGCTCCTCCCCAGAGGAAGTCTTTTTTTAAAGTCATAATTTCTCCTTTTAAATTTTTAGAATTAACATTTTTAATAAGATAAGCTCAAGAATTCTTGAGCTCATCTAAAATTTGCTATTATTCAGCAGCATTAATTTCAGCTTCTGTTTCAGCTTCTTCTTTAAGAAGAATATTGTCATAAGCTTTGGCAAATGGCCAGTAGAGAAGTGATGTCAATGCAAGAATAATAACTTGCCAAACCATACCTTGCCAGCCACCTACAAGGTATCCTGAAAGGACTGCAGGTGTTGTCCATGGAACATAAGCTCCGTTAAATGGTGGAATGATTCCTAGATAAATCACTAAGTAAGTCAAGATTCCTGAAATCAATGGTGCTAAGATAAATGGAATTGCAAGAATAGGATTTAAGACAATAGGAAGACCAAAGAGAATTGGTTCATTAATATTGAACACTGCAGGTCCAATTTCCATACGTCCTAAAGTTTTACCTTGAACTGATTTTGCACTCACTAAGAGGAAGATAACCAAACCAATGGTCAAACCAGAACCAGTAACTGTCAAGTATTGGTCCATGAATGATTGTGTAACGATGTGGGCTCCGTTTGAAAGACTGAGATGTCCTGCTTTATAGAGGGCAGCATTGTCAGCAGAGTTGGCTTGAAGCAATGGTCCCATAATCCCACCGATGATTGTCGCTCCGTGAACACCGAACCACCAGATAAATACTGGCATAAAGGCAATAACGAAGACGCCGACAGGACCATCAGTTACCTGTTGTAATGGAGTTTGAATCCATTTATAAACTAATTCAATGAAAGTTGTGTTGAATCCGATTGTTGTAATTCCGTGAACAACACCAGCTAAGGCAATGATTGCTCCTGCAGGAACAAGTGAAGTGAATGATGCCGCAACGTTTTCTGGAACTTGTTCTGGCATTTTAATTGTGATGTTACGACGCATAAAGCCAGTGTAAATCCAACCGACTAAGAGTCCGACGATGATTGAAAGAACCATCCCTTTCCCACCTAACCAAGCTCGGTCAATTACTCCTCCTACTTGATAAGCAGTTGAAACTTTAGTTGGGTCAGTAACAGATGTTACTTGATGAATTGTGTCTGGTTGCAACAAGATGTGAACGATAATACCAGTTAAACCAGCAGGAACTCCTTCATAACCTGCATCGCGAACCCACGCGTAAGCAATACCGAATACGGCAAGCAAGGCCATAATACCAAATGAAGCATTATTAATTTGTAAAAAGAGTGGGCCCAATTTGATTTTGTTCATGAAGTCTTGGCCTGCTTGGAATGGCAATTGACCAAGAATCAAGAATACTGAACCAATAATGATAAATGGAATAGGATAAATCATACCATTTTTGATTGCCGTGACTGCACGGGTATTCAAAAATTTCATCATTGGAGGCATGATTTTGTTTTGAATAAAATTGTTCATGGTTGAACAGTCTCCTTTACTTTTTTTTGATGAACTGGTTTCACGTTCATCTTTTTTACATTTTCATTATAACACTAAAGAGCAAAAGAAAGAAAGCGGTTTCTTGTTTTTCCAAAACTTTGGTTCTGTACCACTCGTGAAGACTAATGTGCCAAAATTGTCATATAAGTTTCCTTTAAGGTTGCGAAAATTAGCCTTGCAAATTATATTTGTTATCTCAATTTAATTTTTTTTATTTTATCTATCAAATGATTAGGAACGGTCGAGTAGATAAAAAAGCCAATTTGGCTTTTTAATTTGATAATTGATAAACCAAATCTGTTAAACGCTCGGTCAAATAAACTGTTGGTAATTGACTCGTCAAATCATAATGCGTATTGATTCGGTGTTCATTAATTCGATAAGTAAGGACAAAATCGCTCAGTTCAGCAATACTTGAATTCAATTTTGGTGTGATACATGAAATATAGACATCTTTATTAGAGCGCAGACTGGTCAGTACTTCAATGATTTCATTCGTTTCCCCAGAGATGGATAAAGCAATTACTAAAGTGTTGGTGGTATTTTGTAATTTTGAAGCAATTGGATAAGTCACATCACTAAATGAAAAGGTATTAATTCCAACTCCCGCTAATCTTCTGGCCGCATAATCACAAATTAAACCGCTGGAACCTACTCCTGTAAAAATGATATTGTCACTTTCAATGACTCGATGTGCCAGATTATCCAAACGTTGTTCAATATCGTTAGAGAAAATATCTAGTGAAAAGGGAATTGCCGTATTTGAGCTTCCTTTTTCCAATTCTTTTTTATCAATAATGTACTCTTTAAAATCTGTATATGAATCATAACCCATTTTATGAATGAGGCGCATGACGCTAGAAGTTCCAACATGTGCTTCCAGAGCAATATCACGGACTCGCATATAAGGAATTTTATCAACATTATCTCGTAAATAACTATAACAAGTTCTTTCCGTGTAGGTTAATTTTTGAAAGTCAACATTTCCAAAAAAACTCATCATTCTCTCCTTTCTTCTTTAAACTTTTTGGTTAGAAAAAAGTTGCGTCTCCGCAACTTTTAATCTTGCTTTTCTAATAAGCTAGGAGCTATATTATTTGTTTTCAAGTGCTTGCAGGCGTTGTTCTTGACCGACAACTTCTACAGCAAGGTCTTTAAAGGTAATCGCATTCATTAAGTGGTCTTGAGCATGAACCATGTAAAGATTCCAACCAATTTTTTCGCCTTGAGCTAAACGTGTCAAAAGGTCAGTCTGAACGTCATGTGCTTCACGAAGTTGTTCACTCGCTTCGTTTAATGAACTTTCAGCTTCGGCAAATTCACCAGCTTTGGCTTGTTGAATGGCTTGGAAGGCTAAACCTTTGGCATTTCCTCCACTCATGATAATGCCCATTACAACACCCATGTAGTCATCACTTGTTGGATTCTCGTATTTATCAGTCATTTCTTATCTTCCCATTTCTCTTTGCTTAGATTTTTACATAGTAAAAGAGCTTTCGCTCTTTCACAAGTTTGAAATTTTCAAACCTTAATTCATCAAGTTTTCAGCTGCTGCAAGAACTTTATCTCCGCGCATCATTCCATAATCTTGCATTTTGATAACGTCCATTGGCACACCAGCGATTTCAGCTTTTTTAGCAACTTCACCTTTCATGAAGGCAACTTGTGGGCCTAAAAGAAGAACGTCAGGTTTTGGTGAGCCTGTTCCGGCAAGCATGTTATCAATGTCCGCTGTTGATTTTGCGAAAATTTCGTAATCTTTCCCGTTATCTGCTGCTGCTTTTTGCATTTTTGATACCAAAAGTGATGTTGACATACCGGCTGCACATGCAAGTGCAATAACTTTATCTGCCATAATTATTTCTCCTTATTCTTAACGTTTTATAATTTAACGTTCTTTATAAAAATAATTATAACGTTTTCATTTTCATAATGCAAGCGTTATCTATTTTTTGAAAGTGCTTTATATAATTTGCTAATTAGTTTATTTTTCGCTTTACAGCAAGCTTTAACCGACTTTTGTGTCATAAAATAAAAAAGCTACTATCAAATAGTAGCTTTTTGAAATATTTGTTTCTCTTTTTGGAACAAATTTATTATTTTTTAAGATGATAATCAATTGATTTATGAGCTAAAATTTCTAAAATAGCTAGTACTGGGAGTTGCGTGGTCAAATTCCCTAAAGGATACTGTTTGGACCATTCGTTAACAAGATTGTACGAGAGTTGGTAATCAGCAAGTTTAGCAACGGTGCAATCTTCATTATTTGTAATCGAAATAATTTTTGCTCCGCCCGCTTTAAACTCCAATTCTTTATTAACAACTTGTTCTGTTTCACCTGACACAGACATGATTACTGCCACAACATTTCCCATTCCCTGAACTTGAACAGCTTGAAACGGGTCAGAGATAACGAAGCTTCGTAATCCAGTATTTACAAAATATTTAGTGGCATACTCACTTAAGGAACCAGATGTTCCTAAGCCTAAAAACACGGTATAATCAGCTTTAGCAATCATTTGTGCAGCATTATTGAGTTTTGCCTGATAATTATCTGTATTCATTCGACGTAAAAACATGTTGAATTCAAGCATATTATCATAATGTTGCTCTTCTGGTGTTTTTTCTTTGAGTTGATTTTTGAGGTAAAATTTTAAATCAGACCAACCTTCAAAACCAAGTTTTGTACATAGTCGGACAATTGTCGAAGTTGAAACATGGGCTTGACTTGCTAAATCACGAATCGTCATTTGTTGGACTTCTTCAGGTGATTTAATGATAAAATCAAAAACTAGCGTTTCAAGCTCGTTAAGTTTACTGATTTGTTCGGGTAGAAACATCATTTTTTACTCTCCGTATTTGGAAATATTTAGCTCCGCCACAAATTCTTTAAAAAATTTACTGACAGAATCATTGTTTGAAAGGATTTGCCAAATTTTAGCAAAGCTGTCAGTAAAAATTACTGACAGCTTTTATCCTTATTATAATTGAAATTTTCTTAGCCTTTTCCAAAAACGAAAGCATAGATTAAGCCAAGAATTTCATGACCATAATAATTAGGATAATAAAGAAGATTATTGACTTTTGTCTTTGTAGCAAAGCCTTCTACTTTTACACCTTCTTGTTTTGCTAGATACAAGGCTCGGTAAAGATGAAAATCGCTAGTGACAATCACCGTTTTTCCATCAAAATATTTTTTGGAATAAGCGATATTTTCCGCGGTATCACCCGCCTTATCTTCACTAATAATTCTGTCAGCACTAATGTGATGAGTTATCAGATAATTTTTCATACTAAAAGCTTCACTAACAGGCTCGTCAGCTCCTTTTGCTCCAGACACAATAATTTTGGTTTGCGGATTATTCTTAGCAAGCAAAAGTGCTGCATCTAGCCGCTCTTGAGTAATCTTGGCTGGTTTTTTATTTTGATTTATTCGTGAGCCAAGGACTAAAATTGTTTTAATGTCTGTGGAGTTTTCAGCAGTTCTGTCAGTAGATTTGCTGAGAATCAAAGCAAGACAAATTACTGAAATCAAAAGAATTAGACCGACAAAAGCGCCTATAATCTTAAAAAATTTTTTCATTAATTAGAAACTTTGTTTACGAGAATCACGTGTTTTACGGGCATTTTTATTACGCTCAGCACGGCGTTTTTTCTTGTTATCTTCTTCAATTTGCCATTTAATTGCACGTTTGTAACCTGGTTTAACGTGTTTTTTACCTTTTTTTAGGGCACCAATGGTTTTTGTTGAAATTTCATCTTGTTTTTTCGTCCGTTTTTCACGACGATCACGGTCATAAGAATCAACAATTTCACCATCTTTAATAGCTTTTGGTTGGAATGTAACACCCATTTTTTCAATCTCACGAATACTTGAATCATCAGAAGGACTATAGAGTGTAATGGCTGTTCCTTGTAATCCATTACGGCCAGAACGACCCACTCGGTGAACAAAGAAAGTTAAATCTTTTGGAATTTCATCATTGATAATGTGTGATACACCTTCAATATCAATTCCACGCGCAGCAATATCGGTTGCCACAACATATTGATAATCTAAATTTTTAATTGAATTCATGATACGTTTACGTTCACGTGGTGGTACATCACCATGAATTTTTGCAACTTTAAGTCCGTTACTTGTCAAGAAATGATGAATGTCATCAACACGACCTTTGGTATTGGCAAAAATCATTGCCATGTAAGGATTCGTTGCTTTTGTCAATTGGAGCAAAAGTTGGTTATGAGAACTTCCTTTGGTAGAAACAAGCCAATTTTCAATCGTATCTGAAATTACTGTCTTATTGGCGATTTTTTGCATGACAGGATTATGCAAATATTTTTTCAAAAATGGTTGAAGTTTTTGAGGAATAGTTGCTGAGAAAACGAGCATTTGCACGCGTTTACCAAAACTTGAAGCAATTTGGTCAACATCTGCCAAAAATCCCATGTCAAGTGTCATATCCGCTTCATCGACAACAAAAGTATTAGCAGTATGCACAATTAAAGCATTAGATTTGATTAAGTCATGGATTCGACCTGGTGTTCCAATTACGACATGTGGTTGTGATGATTCCAATTTTTTGATTTGACGGGCCTTATCAGTCCCACCGACAAAGTTTGAAACACGAAGCTTGTCATTAACTTTTGTAAATTCTTGAGCTGCTTTGTAAATTTGAGTAGCTAATTCACGTGAAGGAGCCGTAATGACTGCTTGCACTTCATCAAGATCAGTATCAATTTTTTGGAAAATTGGGAGTAAAAAAGTGTGTGTTTTTCCTGAACCAGTTTTTGATTCCCCTACCAAGTCACGGCCTGAGAGAACAATTGGAATCAATTTTTCTTGTACTTCAGTTGGTTTTTCAAATTTGATATTCTCTAACGTTTGGTTAATATAATCTTTAAAATTAAAGTCTGTAAATTTCATTTTTTTCTTTCATTTGTTGAGGATTATTCGTTTCATTTAAAAAATGACGAATCTCTGTTTTTGCTGATTTATCCATGGAAGGGACTTTTTTCTATTATATCAGAAAAAAAACATTTAAGGAACCTGTCTTTGCCCCTGTGACAGACTTATTCTTGATAAACCGCCTTCATTTCTGTCAGTTGTTTTACATAACTTTCTATAAGTTCTTGGGGTTCTTCAATGACCATCTGATTCCCGTAAGAACAGAGATAATGGGTCATATAATCTAACTCGTCAGCATGATAACCACCGATAATATAAGGAATTCCTGCCACTTCTTCTAGTTGCATATTCGGATAATGATGTTTGAGATATAGCTCTTTACCAAATTCTGTCAGCCTGCAGCGAAATGGAATATTATGATATTCTTTTTCATATATTTCTTGTATTTTTTTTAATTCAGATAATTTTTTCGTTTGACGTCCATCATCAATCATTTCGACATTAAACATATAATCACAACGATAAGTTCCCCATTTTTCATGATTAACATCATAAGCGCTGCAAATCCATAAGCCATTTCGATAAAATATTTCGTAAATTTGAAGCTCAATTTCTTGTATTTTATATTGTGAATAAGTCATTTTGACAATTTTCTCTGACAGAATTGCTGTCATCAGTAATTTTAAATCAGTCACTTTACTGACAGGTGCAATTCCATAAAAATTGACTACTGTTAGCATTTTGCTGATATATTCTTGTTGACTTTCAGGTAAAGTCGCTGACAATTTTTGCCGAATATGTCGATAAGATTTTTCAAAAGGTGTACTTGATAATAATTTTAAGGCATCTAAGGCAAAGAAAATGGCTTCAATTTCTTCATCATTAAAATACACTGGTGTCCATAAACCTTGATTAATCAGCTTATAGCCACCATATCTCCCGTTTTCAGTGTAAAAAGGCAGACCCATTGCTTCTAATTCTTCAACATCTCGCAGAGCTGTTCTTTTGGAAATTTGAAATTCCTTCATCAAATCTTTGAGCTGAAATCCCTGTTTATTTCCTAAAAAGATAAGTTCTTGATTTAATCGTTCTGCTTTTTTCATCAACATTTTCCTTTTATTTTTAAAGGTGCCTTATTTTGGCACCTTTATGCTTTATACTTATTTTATCAAAAGAAATGAGGAATTATCGTTGAAAACTTTATTAATTAATGCCCACCCCGATTTTAACAATCCAAATCACTTTTCTAATCAACTTCAAGAATTATTTTTGGCCAAGTATAAAAGTCAATTTTCTGAGAATGAATTGACCATTTTTAATCTTTATGACCTTGATACCAACTTACCAAGAATCGAGCAAAATCAACTTTTAAAGATTTGGAATAAAAAAATTGCTGACGAAAAATTATCAGCCGACGAACTTAAAATAGCGCAAGTTTCTGAGCAATTACTGACACAATTTAAAGCACATCATCGCTTGGTCATTGTTTCTCCATTGCATAATTTTAATATTACATCTCGTCTTAAAGATTACATTGACAATATTCTCATTGCTCGTGAAACTTTTAGATACCTTGATTCCCCTGATGACAAAGGTAAATTATCAACTGGACTGATGACTAATGATTACAAAGCACTGCTACTTTTTGCTAGTGGGTCAATTTATAGTGACCATGAATTTTATCAAAACCTAGATTTTGCACCACAATATCTCAAAATGATTTTTTCAGAAATCATGGGATTTTCAGATTTTGAAATTGTTCGTGCTGAAGGCACCGCCATTTTACCTGAAAATCAAATTCTTGATTTAGCAAAAGAAAATTTAGACGAAGCTTTTAAAAAATTTTACTAAAAGTTACTGACAGCTAACCTCGAATAAAATGAGAATAAATTATAAATAAAAAAGTTACTGACAGAAACTCTGTCAGTAACTTTTATTTTCCATTACTCATTAACTTTACTTTTTAAAACCTTATGTTCAAGCTTACTAGGCCAGAAACTTGAAGTTTCAAAAAGATTTGATTCTTCAAAAACTTCTTCTGAGCTAAATTTATCACCAACTTCATTTGTTCTTAAAATTTTAGCAACTTTAAAGGCACAGATGACTAATAATATAGCCACACAAAGTAAGAAAATGACTGACAGACTTCCTTGAATCATTGTATTACGCATGGTTGCTTGCGCATTTGTTAATGCTAGACCAGATAATTTACCAGAAGCCACTTGGGCTTTTGCTGCTGAATAAGAAGCAAAGTAACCAATATTGACATCATTTGAAAAGATTTTTTGCCAACTGGCCGCAAAAGTTACACAAACATCCCAAACTAAAGGAAGTGCTGGAATCCAAACCCATTTAAGATAACCTTTACGGATAACCATGACACAAACAATAGCCAGAGCTACCGCCGCAATTAATTGATTAGAAATCCCAAAGAGCGGATACATGATTTTTATTCCACCATTCGGATCAGAAACGCCCATCAAAAGCAAAGCACCCCAAACACCAACAATCACTGCTGTCGTTATAATTTTACTAGGTAACCAATCATCATCACCTAAGCGACCTAATTTTTTGAAGCCACGCAAGGCATCATTAAGTAAATAACGAGTCGATTTTGTTGCCGCTGAAACAGCTGACAGGATAAAGAGCGCCTCAAACATAATCGCAAAATGATACCAGAATCCCATCATATTTGTCCCACCAATAAGTGGAACCTTATGTAGAATATTTGACATTGAAACGGCTAAAGTTGGTGCACCACCAGTCCGTGAAACGATTGATTGTTCACCTACATCTTTTGCCACTTGCTCAAGTGCTTTTTCACCAGTCGTTCCTTCCCAGTCAATACTGAGTTTTGAACCATCAGGCATCATGGCTACATTTGGAATTGCTTTGGCAGCATTATATTCAGCACTTTTATCTGCTTGATAACTTGAAGCTGCGAGTTTTTGAATGCTAGCTTGAGGGGTATTCATAGAATAATAAATTCCAGGATTAAGAGAAATCGCAGCGACTAAAGCCATAATAGCAACAAATGATTCAAAGAGCATCCCACCATAACCAATCATTCGCGTTTGTGACTCTTTTGCAATCAAATGAGGCGTTGTTCCAGAAGACATCATTACATGGAAACCAGACAAGGCTCCACAGGCAATCGTAACAAATAAGAAGGGAAAGAGGGAACCAGCAAAAGCAGGACCATCTGTATTATGTGCAAAATTAGTCAGAGCTGGAATCGTAACATCTGGACGCACACCAACCACAGCTATTGCTAAAATAGCAATTGTACCAATTTTCATAAACATGGATAAGTAATCACGTGGCGTAAGTAAAATCCAAGCGGGGATAATGGCTGCAATAAAAGTATAGCCCATGACCCACCAAACTAAAGCAGTTGGTGAAAGCATAAAAATATGCGCAAATGAAGATTCTGAAACCCAACGGCCACCGAAAATAGCAACTAAAAGGAGAATAAAACCAATCGCTGAAATTTCATTCACGTGCCCTGGGCGAATATATTTCAAATAAATTCCCATTAATAAGGCAATTGGAATGGTCATCCCAATCGAAAAGACTGCCCAAGCAGAATTTGCCATCGCCGTCACACAAATCAAAGCTAGAACAGCAAGAACAATCATTGTCATGATAAATACAATAAATGAAGTCAAGCCACCAGCAAATCTGCCAACTTCATCATGAGCCATTGCCCCAATAGATTTTGCTCGACGACGATGAGAATACCAGAGAACAAGCATATCTTGTACCCCTCCGGCAAAAATAACTCCGAAAATAATCCAAATTGTCCCTGGTAAGTAACCCATTTGTGCCGCTAAAACTGGTCCAACCAAAGGCCCAGCTCCAGCAATTGAAGCAAAATGGTGACCGAATAAAACAACTCGATTGGTTGGGTCGAATTCTTTTCCGTCATTATGGCTTTCAGAAGGGGTTGCCCGTAAATCATTTGGACGCATAATCTTACGTTGAATATATAAAGCATAAAAACGATAGCCAATCAAATAAGAACATACTGCTGCAATAACAAACCAAATCGCATTAATCGTCTCTCCTTGAGCCAGAGCAATCAACGACCAAGCAAGACCGCCTAGTAAAGCGACCGCCACCCAAATGATAATTGATAGAAGACTGGGTTTTGGTAAATGTTTTTTCCAGTCTTTCATTGTTTCTTGAAAATTTGCCTGCTTTAAATCTTTAATTCCGACAATTTTTCCTTGTTTATTCCGCAACAAAAATAGCTCTTCTTCTTCGGTAAAGTTTGAAGAGTTTCCAATATCTTTCATAATCCTCTATTCCTATGCACTTATTAATGCATTTAACCTTCCATATTTTTTAAAAACAAAAATGTAACCGATTACAATAATATTTTAGCACTATTTAATCAAAAATATAAACATTTATGTTTAAAAAAATCTCCTTAAAACATCTTTTTGTAAAAATAAGATAAATTTCCAAAAGAATAGTCTAACATTGAAAAAGATTTCTCTAAAATAAAAAAAAGGCTCTCCTTTAAAGGAGAGCCTCATTCATCATTTTATTTTGCTTTAGCATAAAGTTCGTTAACTTTATCCCAGTTTACAAGATTAAAGAATGCTTCAATGTAATCAGGACGTACATTGTGATATTTAAGATAGTAAGCATGTTCCCAAACATCAAGTCCTAAAACTGGTGTCAAACCTTCAGAAATTGGATTATCTTGATTTGCAGTTGATACAACTTTCAATTTTCCAGCTTCATCAACAACTAACCAAGCCCATCCTGAACCAAAACGACCTGTGGCTGCAGCTTTAAATTCTGTTTTGAAAGTTTCAAAACTACCAAATTCTTTCGCAATTGCATCCCCAATTTCGCCGTCAGCATGGTTTTCAGAACCGTCAGTGTTTGGACGAAGCCAAAGCCAGAATTGACTATGGTTCAAATGACCACCACCATTGTTACGAACAGCTGTACGAATGTCTTCTGGAATTGCTGACAAATCTGTCAATAATTCTTCAAGGCTAAGGTCATCAAGTTCATTATGCTTTTCAATTGCTGCATTAAGATTATTCACATAAGTTTGATGATGTTTTCCATGATGCAAACGCATTGTTGCTTCATCAAAGAAAGGTTCAAGCGCATTTGGCGCGTATGGAAGTTCAGGTAATGTAAATGCCATAGTAATTTCTCCTTTTAAGATGTGAACCCATTTTGAAGTCTTAATACTTTGGTATTTTGACTAGATTGAGAATGAATTCAGTTAGTTTATTTTTTTAATTCTATTCTCATTATAGTCGTTTTTGAAACCATTGCCAAATGATTTGATTTATAATTTATTATTTTCTTTGTTGGATAAAATTAAGCATATTAGTCGAGTAAAGGAGCTCAACCTTTCGACATTCTTCAATATTTTTTGAACCAGTTAAAACAAATAATTTTTTTAAATCTTGTTTCCATTGTTCAATAATTTCTTCTACTTTTTCAGGCCCTGTTTGCATAAGATTTTTCAAGATAAAACCAGCAGAACTTGACAAATCAGCCCCTAAAATTAAAGATTTAAAAATCTCTTGAGCCGAAGTAATTCCACCTGTTGCAATCAAACTTTTTCTATTATCAGCCATTTTAGCTTCTAAAAGACTCTCAAGCGTTGACAAACCAAATTCATCCAAGTTAAAACCATTTTTACTCCGTTTACGTTCAATCCAAGCAAAATTAGTTCCGCCAGCTCCCCCAATATTTATTCCTGAGACAGCTGTTTTTGCGAGTGCTTTAAAGGTTTTTTGTGAAATTCCAAAACCGACCTCTTTGACAATGACTGGAACTTCTAATTGACTTGCAATTTCATTAATATTTTCTAACCAATAAAATTCACGGTCTCCTTCATCCATTGGCAATTCTTGCGCTGTATTGACATGGATTTCTAAAGCATTTGCCTCAATCATATCCACCGCTCGCTTGGCATTTTCTAGAGAATGACCTGCGCCGATATTGGCAAAAAGAAAACCAGAAGAGTGAATTTTACGAACTTCACTGAAACCAGCAGCTAATTCTGGAAATTTCAAAGCAATCGATT
Source organism: Lactococcus sp. SK2-659 (assembly GCF_020218185.2). Taxonomy (NCBI): domain Bacteria; kingdom Bacillati; phylum Bacillota; class Bacilli; order Lactobacillales; family Streptococcaceae; genus Lactococcus; species Lactococcus sp. SK2-659. Next base: position 503,945 of record NZ_JAIWQZ020000002.1, on the reverse strand, counting down.
GAGAGCCGACCGCCATAGCTAAATGTTGATTTTTCGCAATTTCTGCTAATTGAGCATTGATTTTATCTGCTCGCTCTGTTCCACCAGTCATAGCTTCAATATAAAAGGGAAATTCAAAATTCTGTCCAAATACTTCTGATGAAAAGTTGATTTTTTCAGTAGATAATTCTGGCAAACTATTAGGAATGATTCGACTATCAGAAAAAGTCAGGCCCAAGGTCTGATTTTTTTCTTCACGCCAATATTTATAAGCTAACGATAAGTGTTCATCTTTGCGATGTTGATGGATTTCTTTTTCAGTTTTCATCAGTTATTTCTCAATTCATTAAAATCTAACTCTGCTTTTTTAGCAGACTTATCTCAGTTATTTTTTTGAGCAACCTTAAATTTTTCAAGATTGATTCCATATTCCGATAATTTATTTTGGACTTCAGCAATAGCTTGGGTATTTTGAGCAAATAAAATAATATTCTCCCCAAAACCAGCCCCAGAGATTTTAGCAGCAAATTCAGGATAGCTATTGAGTAAGTTTAAAGCAATAGCTAATTCTTTAGTCATATAACCTTCTGGAATATTCTCCAAAAGCAAAAGTTGATTTTCTGATAACTTTTCTTTGAATAAAGCAAAATCTTGAATATCAATCGCCGTTGCCAATTCAATGACCAGCTCATTTGAAGCTTGATAAAATTCATCAGAAAGCTTTATTTTTATTTTTTCACTCGTTTTTGCCGCTTTTCCTGTTTGAACGACAAAAGTTGCCCAAGGAATTTCGAGAGGTATGACTCGCTTATGATTTTGATAAAAAACAGAACCACCATACATAATAGCAGCAATATCGCCCATTGAACCTGAACCTTGAACTTCAAAATGTGTTTTTGCGGCAATTTCAAAACGTTTTTCAAGTGACAACTGCAAATCAAAAAACTGATTGACTGCATTAACTAGACCGCAAACGACTGAAGCACTTGAGCCGTAGCCTTTTTTATTTTCACCAAAGCCTAAATCACTGACAATCTCAAGAGATATTTCTGGAGATGAAGATAAAATTTTACTGACAGAATTTTTTTCAATGCTGTCAGCAGCTGACAAAGTATTTTTTAAAGCTGTCAGTGCAAAATTCCACGGATTTTCTTTAGTAAATTCAATTTTAGACAAAGAAAATTCAAAATCAGACAATCCAACATTTGTTTTAAAAATTGATTTCCCTGTAGTAGCTGAAATTCTTACTTCAAAATTTGTTTCAATTGTTGTGATAAGGGCGAGATTTCCTTCTTTTGTGACCGAATATTCCCCCGCAAAAAAAAGTTTTCCTGGCACTTTGATTGTCATTTTCTTCTCAGAGATATTCATAAGCACCCCCAGCACGTGCGATATCAAATGTTAATCCTGGAAATTCCGCTTGTAATTTAGCTAAGAGAATTTTTTCAGTCGCGTGGTCAGTAATAATTTTGACGTTTGGGCCGGCATCGATAGTCACAAAAGCAAGCAATCCTGATTGGTAGGCCTGATTCACAAAGTCAATCACTCGTCTTGTTTCATGCGTGAAATAATCAAAAGGTTGGTTAGAGAGACGATTTTGTTCATGCATACCTAATGCATTATCCTGAGCAATTAGACCAACTTTTTCAATATCAGCATTTAAAATGGCCCGCTTCATTTCTTCCAGTTGAATGGCTGATTTTTCAACCCAAGCACTGTAAGTTGGTGCAGTTTGTGCCAATTGCATGCCCTTAGTTGACGACATTTTTTTCTTTTCAGCAGAGATTTCAGCAACAATCATTGAAAGACCAATATCTTCGTTGTAAAAAGATTCCGCAAAGGAAGATTGATGATCTTCTCCTTTATTCCAAACTGAAAAATTTCCAAAAATTGACCGAGAAGCTGACCCTGAACCGCGTCTGGCTATTCGTGACATTTCTGAATCATCTTTTTCTAAATCTAAAAGTCCAAACATAGCAGCTGTCAGAGCAGCAAAACTTGAAGCACTTGAGGCCAAACCAGCAGCTGTTGGCACATGATTTTCTGATTGAATCATTACTTTAGGGAAATTTCCATATTGTCCACGCATCATTTCCAAAAATTGACTGACACGGCTGCTATCTGCCACTTCAGAATTCAAAATCAAGGAATCAGACTCATTGTCAGTAAATTCAACAGAGGTTGTTGTATAAAATGGCTCCAGAGTCATTGACAAAGAAGAGGTTGTTGGAATATTTAGAGCGATATCCGCTTTTCCCCAATATTTAATCAAGGCGATATTTGTATGCGCCCTTGCAGTAACAATATTTTTCATGAAACTATTATATCAAAAATTTGATTCTTTCTTCTCTCCTATCATTTCAATAAGTTATTTTTTACACTAAAAAATACATTTTTTCAGACTAAATGATGAATTTACAGCCAAAAGAGAAACAAAAACTTGATTTTCAAGAGGAAATTTTATAAAATTGTCAGGTACGTTTTTGTATTCATAATTATGATATTGGAAAAAGTTTATCGAATTTTTCCTTCGATAAGACTTTAATTTAACCAAAATATGCTAATTTGCAGTTCACATTTTCAAAATGAGAAACTAATCTAGCAGGAGAATTGTTAATAATGACTATCAATAAAATGGGGACGGGAATTGCCCATTCCAAACTAATCTTAATTGGAGAACATTCCGTTGTATATGGTCAGCCAGCAATTGCCTTACCTGTAACAATTCTTAAAACTACAGTGACAATTACCTCATCAAAATATGGCCAATACATTGAAAATAACGAATTTCGTAGAAGACTTGATTTAATGGGAGATGAATTTGAAGGAATTCGTCAACTCATTATGCGCTTACTCTCTAAATTTCATTCATCAAAAATGCCATTCTCTTTAGAAATTGATTCAAATATTCCTCAAGGACGTGGCTTGGGAGCTTCTGCTTCATTGGCAACTGCCATTATCAGAGCTTTTTATGATTTCTTTGATGCTGAACTTCCGCAAAAAGATTTACTCTTTTATGCCAACTTTTCAGAAAATATTACTCACGGAAAATCTTCTGGAATTGATGTGGCAACTGTAAATTCTGAACACCCTTTGTGGTTTATTAAAGACAGCACAATTGAACCCTTTGAACTCAATCTTCATGGTTTTATCGTGATTGGCGATACTGGTGTTCACGGCTTTACGAGTCAAGCCATCAATATTGTTCGCGAAAAACTTGTTGAAGAAAAAGAAAAAACACAAGATTCAATTAATCATTTAGGTCAATTAGCGACCGATTCAAAAGATTTTTTGATGACAGACAAACTCAAAGAATTTGGTCATGTCATGAATAAAGCTCACGAAAGATTATCTGATTTGGGAGTTTCTCATCCACGTCTAGATAATTTAGTCGAAACCGCTCGTAAAAATGGTGCACTTGGTGCTAAATTAACTGGTTCAGGGCTAGGTGGTGTCATGGTTGCTCTTGCTGAAAATGAAAAAGATGCTATTCGTATCAGTCAACGTCTTCTAAAAAATGGCGCTAAAAATACTTGGATTTACTCTTTTTAAGATGGTTGATGACCATCTTTTTTTGTTATAATGAATCTATCAATTTGCACTAAGGATAACTTATGGAAAATCAATACGAAATTCTTCAATCACTCATCGAAAAAATGGAAATTGTTACTGTTGGCTCGGCTGTCAGTAAAACAAAGCTAAATCGTAAAGAAATCATTGATTTTGTACGTTCACAACATTCTTTAAGAATTTTTGATGAGGAAAATCAAAAATGGATTAACGAAAATGTTGACGGACACTGTTAAATTTTACTGACAGAAATTTTAATCAATCAAAAATATAAAAAAGTTACTGACAGACTGCCTGTCAGTAACTTTTTGCTTATAAGTCATGAAATTCTGCATATAATTCTTGACGATTTAGACCTCGTTCTTTAGCAATTTGTTTAATGGCAACATTGGGTTTTACACTTTGTTCAACTAAAACTTTAACTGCTTCGAGCGCTGTCAATTCTGGCTCTTGAACTTCTTGAGCCACTTCATCCGCTCCTGAAACAATAATTAGACATTCCCCTTTTATTGGTTGGTCCGTTAAAGATTCTAAAACCTCTGAAATCTTACCACGACGATATTCTTCATAAATCTTCGTTAATTCGCGAACTAAAACAACTTCTCTATCTCCATAAATTTCCTGCATGTTAGCCAAAGTATCCCCAACTCTAAAAGGACTTTCATAGAAAATTTGTGTTTCTGGATAAGAAAGCTTACTTTTCAAGAACTTTTGTTGCTCCCCTTTTTTTCTAGGAAGGAAGCCATAAAAAATATGAGGTTGAGGAACTAATCCTGAGGCAATCAAGGCAGTAATTCCTGCTGAGGCGCCAGGAAGAGCGATAACATCAATTCCTTCATCAATTGCAGCTAAAACTAAATCATGGCCTGGGTCAGAAATCGAAGGCATTCCAGCATCAGAAACCTGTGCAATAGATTGTCCTTTTTTCAAAAAATCAATTAATTTAGGAATTTTTTCTTGGGAATTATGTTCATGAAACGACTCTTGCGGAACTTTAATTTCAAAATGATTTAAAAGGCGCAAAGTATTTCGCGTATCTTCTGAACAAATCAAATCTACAGTTTTCAAAGTTTCAAGAGAACGTAGAGTCATATCTTGCATATTGCCAATTGGTGTTGGAACCAAATAAAGACTTCCAGCAGTTTTTAGGCCTTTAAATGACCGTTGAATACTAAATTTATTTTCCATCAGCGATACAAAAGCTCCAAACAATCTAAACAAGATTCCCCTTCAGCCAATCGTTCTGCATAATGCAGATGACAAACATGAAAACCTTCATTAAAAATTTGAATCAAGTTAGGATTTGGCTGGTCTTTAGGCGTTTCTTTTTTAACTTCTTTTTTCTCAAATTCTGCCAAACGGTCACGCAATTTTTCTAATTCCATGCGTAAGGTTGCATTTTCAGTCATTGATGATTCAAGCACTTGGCGAATTCCTGAAATTTGCGCTAATGTGGTATTTAATGTATTTTCAAGTTCGCCCAGTTGGTCGAAAACATCATATTTATCAGCCATGATTCACCTCAATTTCTGCAAGTTCAAAATCCTTGCTATATTCTCCAAAGCGGATTTTCACTCTATTTTTTAAAACATTTAAGCCAACAACTTTTCCTTTTCCTTCTGAAGTAGTTACAAACTCACCAAAATCTGGGAAAAGTTGTTGGGCTTCTTTATAAAAACTATCTTCATAAGTTAAACAGCACATCAAACGACCGCAAAGACCGTTTAATTTATTTTGTTTCAAAGATAGATTTTGATTTTTGGCCATTTTGATTGAAACATTTGGAAATTCATAAACAAACTCAGAACAGCACAAAGGACGCCCACAAGGTCCAAGTCCACCATGAATTTTCGCCGCATCTCTTGGCCCAATTTGGCGAAGTTCAATCCTAATTCTAAAAGTTGTTGCCAACTCACGCAAAAGTAATCGAAAATCAACACGATTCTCTGCCGTAAACGAAATAAAAAGTTGCATTTGGTCAAAATTATAAGCAACATCAATAATTTTCATTTCTAAACCTTGTTCAATGACAAGGTGGCGAACTTTATCTTTGGCTTGTTTAGAACGTTCTTCAAGTTTTGCTATAACTTGGAGATCATCCTCATTTACTTCACGCACAATCGTGTGGTGAATTTCAAGATTCGCTTCTTCAGAAATTTCACGTACAATTTTTCCGTAAAAGTTTCCCTTATCTGATCGAAGGATAACTTCTGTTTGTGGAGCAAGTTCTATATCACTTATTGCAAATACATTTGATTCGCCATGTGCAAATTTTATTTCATAAATCATAATATTCTCCTGATATAAGATTTTTCAATCAAAGGATAAGTTTGACAAGTTTCATAAAACAATAAAAGTTAAACTTGACTCAAATCGGACATTGCTTTTCCACATTTTTATTGCCTGAAATGTTTTTAAAAGTTCCTGACTCATTCTTTCTTGATTAAAAAGTTGTAATAAAAGTTCAAACGCTTGATTTTGTTTTTCTTTGTCATCAAAAATTTCGACTAATTCTTTCAAATACAAGAATGCCTCGTCAGCAGATGTTTTTAGAAGTTTTACAAATTGTTGAAGTCTTTGAAGTCCTTCGTTAAACCAGCTCTGCTGAGCTAATTCTAATGCTTTGTCAGTCGAATTACAGATTTCCGCAAGAAGTTCTGCTTGTGTTTTTAAAATACCATTCTTTTCCAAAAAATCTTGTAAGTATCGAACATTTTTTGGAAAATTAATAATTTGTGTCCGTGATTTTATTGTTTGTAAAATCATATTTTCATTGTCTGTCAGTAAAAAAACAACAATTTCTGTTTCTGGTTCTTCAATTGATTTCAATAGAGCATTTGCTGCATTAGGATGCATTTTTTCAGCTTCCTTAATTAAAAGCACCTGTTGATTTCCCTCATAACCAGATTCATTGAAAACCTGTGTCAGCTCCCGAATTTGTGCTGTTTTAATCGTTTGTCCATCAGGTTCAACGATATGTAAGTCGGTAAATTCTTGTTGTGCAACAAGACGACAAGAACGACAATGTCCACAAGGCAAAGAATTTTCAGGATTCTCACAAAATAAGGCTTGACTCAGCCAGATTGCTAATTCAAAAGAACCAAATCCACCTGAAAATAAATAAGCATGACTTAATTTTCCATGTTGCAAAATCGTTGAGAACTGCTTATAAAGTTGAGGCTGAATATCTTTTATTTCCACAAGAAACCTTTCTAAATATTTACCAAATCTAGTCTAAATAACAAAATTAAAAAAACTATTTAACATCCTCATTTTTTGAAAAATGTAAGTATTTTTTAGCATTCTTAATTTTGCTGACAGATTAAATTGTCTTTAAAATTCACTGACAAATCTTTTTTTGAGGACGGAAAGTGTATCAGCTACCACTTTTTCTAAAGGTTGACTTGCATCTATTTTTACAAAACGCTCAGGTTCTTTTGCAACAATCTCCAAATAACCTTCACGAACTTTACGATGCATCTCAGCTCTTTCCAAATCTAAACGATTTACCTCATCAGCTCGATTTTTCATAATTCGCTCAAGGGCAACATCCGTATCAACATCAAAATAAAGCGTCAAATCAGGCTTCAACCCATCTGTTGCAAAATAGTTAAGCCAATCAACAACTTCGACACCCAAATCACGGCCATACCCCTGATAGGCGACAGATGAATCAATAAATCGGTCAACAATGACAACCTTACCTGCTTGTAAAGCTGGCAACATTTTTTCTTGCATATGTAAACGGCGCGCCGCCGCAAAAAGCATTAACTCAGTTTTAGAATCAATCTCTGTATTCTTTGGATCAAGAATAATTTGGCGAATTTCTTCCGCTACTCGAACACCACCTGGTTCACGAGTTGGGACAATTTCACGCTTCATTTTTTGGATTTCAGGTAAAATTTCTTTTAAAACCGTTGTTTTTCCTGCTCCATCAGGTCCCTCAAGGGAAATTAGAATTCCATTCATAGCCTCTATTATACCAAAAAAACAAATATTTTATCTTTTTTCTAAAAATAATAGGGTCTCTTTTTGCGTAATTTTACTAAAAATTGTATAATATAACTGAAACAGCTTACTTGATTTGTTAATTCAAATAAATACGAGTAACATTCAATAAAAAATTTTCCACTTGAAAGGACAACTATGAAAAAAATTCTTGTTGTTGATGATGAAAAACCAATCTCAGATATCGTAAAATTTAATTTAACCAAAGAAGGTTTTGAAGTCTTTACAGCTTTTGATGGTGAAGAAGCTCTTGAAGCATTTAAAGAAGTACAACCTGACCTTATTTTACTTGATTTGATGTTACCTAAACTTGATGGTCTTGATGTTGCACGTGAAATCCGTAAAACTTCTGACACTCCAATTATTATGGTGTCAGCTAAAGATAGTGAATTTGACAAAGTAATTGGTCTTGAACTTGGTGCTGACGATTATGTCACAAAACCATTTTCAAACCGTGAACTTTTAGCTCGTATTAAAGCAAACTTGCGTCGTATCAATGTCGCGCCTGCTGAATCTACTGACAATGTCAAAAAAGAATTGATTATCGGAAACCTCCGTATCAATCCAGCACACTATGCGGCTTATAAAAATGATAAACAACTCGACCTTACACACCGTGAGTTTGAATTGCTTTACTACCTTGCTCAACACCTTGGCGAAGTAATCACTCGTGAAAACCTTTTGGAAACCGTTTGGGGTTATGACTACTTTGGAGATGTTCGTACAGTTGACGTTACTGTTCGTCGTTTACGTGAAAAAGTTGAAGATACACCAAGCCGTCCACAATACGTTTCAACACGCCGCGGGGTTGGCTACTACATGAGCAACCCACATGATTAGATTTTTTAATTCAATGATTTTTAAAGGAGTAGTTGCACACCTACTTCTTTTTGTCATCCTTTTTATGAGCAGTTTTGATTACAATTTTGCTCATTTAAGTACTTTTATTGGTTATTACTTATTTTCACTCGTCTTTGTTTTAGTCTTTCTCAATCAGCAACATCGCATGATTGTGAATGTTTCTAAACAGATGAATGACATAAAAAATGGCTATTTAAATCGTGATAAAATCCCAAAAGGGACGAGTGAAATCAATGAATTATACGATGAAATTTTAAAACTTGGTGAAGATATTGTTCGCACACAGAACAATCTTGAAAATCAGCGTAATCAATTAGATAGTATCCTCGCATATATGGTTGATGGCGTCATTGCCACCGACCGGCGCGGAAATATTATTATGGCCAATAAATCAGCTTTGCACTATTTGAATACAGATAATGATCTCTTGATGCAAAAAAATATTGTTGAAGTCTTAAAAATTTCTGACCAATATAATTTTTATGATTTATTAGAAAAAGAACCTGAAATAACTATTGAGACACAGGATGCTGGGAATGAATCCATTTCGCTCCACATTAAATTTGCCCTCTTTCGTCGTGAATCTGGTTTCATCTCAGGAATTATTGCCGTTTTACATGATATGACTGAACAAGATAAGGCCGAACGAGAGCGCCGTCTCTTTGTTTCCAATGTTTCTCATGAACTCCGAACTCCGCTCACCTCAGTAAAAGCCTACTTGGAAGCACTAGAAGACGGAGCTATTGAGGATAAAGAAACAGCTTCATCCTTTATTAATGTTTCACTTACTGAAACTAATCGGATGATTCGAATGATTTCCGACCTTTTGACTTTATCAAGAATGGATCAAGACCGAATCGTTCTTAATAAAGAAATGATTAATTTAATTGCCTTCTTAGACTATCAAATTAACCGTTTAGACCAAATTTTAGAAACCGAATCAAACGATTTAATCTCTTCTAATTTCACTCTAGTCAGAAAATACTCTGAACAGCCCATCTGGGTCGAAATTGATACCGATAAAATTGCTCAAGTCATTGACAATATCATCGGAAATGCAATTAAGTATTCACCTAAAGGTGGAACTATTACAATTTCCGTTGAAAAACGAGAAAGTGATGTTCTAATCTCCATCAGTGACCAAGGAATGGGAATTCCAAAATCTGATTTACTTAAGATTTTTGACCGTTTCTACCGAGTTGATAATGCTTCAAGAAATTCAAAAGTTGGGGGAACAGGTTTAGGCCTCTCTATTGTCCATGATATTGTTAAAATACATGGCGGAACAATTTTTGCAAGTTCTGAAGGAGAAGGAAAAGGAACTACCTTTAGTTTCACTCTTCCATATTCTTTAGAAGCCGCAGATGACTGGGATGATGGCACTGATGAGTTTGAATTTGAGGATAATGAATAATTTTCCCTAAAAAGAGTCCATACATATTTGTGGACTCTTTTTTATGAATAAACCTAGACTTTTACCACAAAAAACTCTCTTAAGCTAATGAATTTCCTGATAAATTTATTTTCAAATAAAATATAAAAGCTCATGGCAATCCCACTATTTTTCTGCTACAATAGACTGTATGACTGAACAAAATGGCTTTAAATATTCCATTTTAGCCTCTGGTTCAACAGGAAATTCTTTTTACTTAGAAACTCCAAAGAAAAAAATTCTTGTTGATGCCGGACTATCTGGAAAAAAAATAGAAAGTTTACTATCAGAAATTGACCGTGACATTCATGATATTGATGCTTTATTAATTACCCATGAACATAGTGACCATATCAAAGGGATTGGTGTTTTGGCAAGAAAATATGGTATTGACCTTTACGCAAATGAAGATACTTGGTCTGAACTAGATAGTAAAAATGCTTTAGGAAAAATCCCTGTTGAACAAAAACATCTGTTTGAAATGGGAAAAACAATGACTTTTGGTGATATTGATATTGAATCTTTCGGCGTGAGTCACGATGCTATCGCACCACAGTTTTATCGTTTCATGAAAGATAACAAAAGTTTTGTTATGCTAACTGATACAGGTTATGTATCCGATAGAATGCGTGGAACCATTGAAAATGCAGATGCTTATCTTATGGAATCAAACCATGACATTGAGATACTCCGCATGGGAGCCTATCCTTGGCGGACAAAGCAACGTATCCTAAGTGACCAAGGCCACTTATCTAATGAGGACGGCGCTGAGGCTGCTTTTAGTATTCATGGCAATAAGACAAAACGAATTTTTCTAGGGCACTTGAGTTTAAATAATAATATCAAAGAACTTGCTCATCTTACTATGGATGGTTACTTACAGCAACATGATGTCGATACTAAAAAGGACTTGAAGATCCTTGATACTAGTCACGAACATGCTAGTCAACTTTACGATATTTAGTTACTCATCAGCAAATAAAAAAAGAACCCTAAGGGTTCTTTTTTATTACATCATACCACCCATTCCCATGCTAGGGTCCATTGGAGGCATAGCTGGAGCAGCTGGTTCTGGCTTATTAGCAACTACTGCTTCAGTAGTCAAAATTAAACCAGCAACAGAAGCCGCGTTTTGCAGAGCTGAACGAGTTACTTTCGCAGGGTCAACAATTCCTTCTTCAATCATATTAACCCATTGACCAGTTGCAGCATTGAATCCTGTACCTACTTTTTCTGAACGAAGTTTATCAATGATAACTGAACCTTCATATCCTGCATTGGCAGCAATTTGACGAACTGGTTCTTCAAGAGCACGGCGAACAATGTTAATTCCTGTTTGAATATCTCCTTCTTCTGAAAGTTTATCCAAAGCAGCAATAGCATTAACAAGTGCTGTACCACCACCAGAAACAATACCTTCCTCAACGGCTGCACGTGTTGCATTAAGTGCATCCTCAATCAAGAGTTTCATTGCTTTGAGCTCTGTTTCAGTTGCAGCACCAACTTTAACAACTGCAACACCACCAGCTAATTTTGCAAGACGTTCTTGTAATTTTTCACGGTCAAAATCAGAAGTTGTTTTTTCAATTTGCGCTTTAATAATAGCTACACGATCAGAAATAGCATCAGCAGAACCAGCACCTTCAACAATTGTTGTGTGGTCTTTATCCACAGTTGCTTTAGCTGCTTGTCCTAAAGCTTCAAGAGTAGCATCTTTAAGATCAAGACCAAGTTCTTCAGTAATTACTGTACCACCTGTCAAGATAGCCAAATCTTCCAATTGAGCTTTACGACGATCACCAAATCCTGGTGCTTTTACAGCTACAACATTGAAGACACCTTTAATCTTATTAAGAACAAGCGTTGGCAATGCTTCTCCATCAACATCATCAGCTACAATAAGAAGTGGACGATTTGTTTTCAAGATTTGTTCAAGGAGAGGTAAAATTTCTTGAATGTTTGAGATTTTTTTGTCGGTAATAAGAATATAAGGATTATCTAACTCAGCAACCATTTTTTCTGTATTAGAAACCATATATTGACTCAAATATCCACGGTCAAATTGCATTCCTTCAACAACATCGAGTTCAGTTTGCATCCCTTTTGATTCTTCAATGGTGATAACTCCGTCAGAACCTACACGTTCCATTGCATCAGAAATATACTCACCCACTTTTTCACTACGTGATGAAACGGTAGCTACTTGCGCAATTGCTGATTTATCGTGGACAGGAATTGCCATCTCTTTAATTGACGCAACAGCTGTCTCAGCAGCAAGCTCAATTCCTCGGCGAATACCAACTGGATTTGCACCTGCGGTAACATTTTTTAAACCTTCACGAACAATAGCTTGTGTCAAAACTGTCGCTGTTGTTGTACCGTCACCTGCGATATCATTTGTTTTTGAAGCAACTTCTGAAACAAGTTTAGCTCCCATATTTTCAAAATGATCTTCAAGTTCAATCTCTTTGGCAATCGTTACACCATCGTTTGTAATTAAAGGTGATCCATATGATTTTTCAAGAACAACATTGCGACCTTTTGGTCCAAGGGTTGTTTTTACTGTATCAGCAAGAATATCAATCCCACGCATCATCGCTGTTCTAGCATCACTTGAAAATTTAATATCTTTTGACATTTTAGCTCCTTTTTAAGAATATATTTTTAATTTTATAGATTTTAAGATAGACAAAAGACAACCAAAAAAATGATTGCTTTTATAATTTTACTCTACAATTGCAAGAAGGTCTGAATCTTTGAGAATCAAGAATTCTTCACCATCCATTTTTACGGTCGTTCCAGCAAATTTTTCAAAAATTACTGTGTCCCCTACTTTTACGAGTGGAGAAATCAGTGTTCCATGATGATTTGTTTTCCCTTCACCGACGGCAACAACTTCAGCTGTTTGAGGTTTTTCTTGGGAAGCGCTTGTTAACACAATTCCACCCATTGATTTTTCCTCTTCTTCTTTTACACGTAAAACTACGCGATTCTCTAAAGGTTTCAACATTATATTTTCCTCCATTTTTTATTTTTTAGCACTCTTATTAAACGAGTGCTAACATATTCTTATTTTATCTCAATGGTCAGATTTAGTCAAGAGAAAACATTTAGATTTTATGAAATAAATTAGAAGGGGAGTTCTTCCGCATCAAGTAAGGTTTCTTCAACCTTTACAGCGCTTTCCCGTAAAGCGATTGTTGCCCTACTTTCAAGTAAATCATAACTCAGTCCTAAGATTTCTGTGACATAATGTTTTTGATTTTGCTTATCCGTATAATTTCTAGTTCTAATTTCTCCTTCAATTGAAATAAGACTTCCTTTTTTTGCGTAAGAAACCAAAGTTTCTGCAGATTTTCCCCAAATAATAATTGAAATAAAATCTGCCTCGCGTTCTCCTTTTTCATTTTTGAAACGGCGATTGACTGCTAAGGTCACACGGACATATGATTTATCATTTGTTGTTTTTGAAATTTCTGGCGCACTGGTTAAGCGTCCAATTAACATGGTTTTATTCATAATAAAATCCTCCTAACTTTTTATACGAAAAGTTAGAGCATTTGTCACAAAAAAAATAAAAATCTATCAATTGATAGATTTTTATGGTTTATTTTGCATTTAAAGCTGCAACGGTCATGTAATTATATGGACTATTGAAGTGTGGTAAGAAGAATAAATCAAGTAAGGCTAATTCATCAATCGTTTTCTTTTCTTGAATAGCTAAACTAAACATATTAATATTTCCTGCAATTATTTCACTCTTGCTAGCAAGTTGAGCACCAATAATTCTGCGACTATTTGTTTCATAAACGATACGAATTTTCACACTATCATTATTTTCATGAAGGAACCATGCTTTTTGCTTATCTTCAAAATCACTAAATGAAACTTCTAGGCTGATTTTTTTCGCAGCTTTAACCGACAAGCCCGTAGAAGTCATATTGTAACCAAAAATAGAGATTCCATTAGAACCTTGTACACCAACAGATTCTATTGATTTTCCTCCAATATTATGACCAGCAACAATCCCTGAACGAACAGCGTTTGAGGCAAGGGCAATGTAGGTGAAGTCTTGTAAAGCATTAGAATAGATTGTCGCAACATCTCCTACGGCGTAGACATCTGGGTCACTACTTTGTTGATGTTTATCCACTTTGATTGCTCCATTTTTAAAGGTTTCTAAATGTTCACCAGCCAGTGCACTATTGGCTGTAAATCCAATACAATTAATAACGAGGTCAACATCATAAGTTGATTTATTAGTTACAATCTGTGATACATGACCTTTTTCATTTGCCTTAAACTCTTGAGCTAATTCCCCAAAATGGAGTTCAATTCCATGTTGGGCAAGATTTTCATCCATCCCTTTAGCAAACTCTTCATCATAATATGAAGCAAGTGAAGTACTTTCTGCATCAAAAAGTAGGACTTCTTTTCCACGACGTTTGGCAGCTTCAGCAATTTCTGTCCCAATATAACCAGCACCAATCACAGCAATCCGTTTCACATCATTCTTAGCAAACTCTTCGTCAATGGCTTGCCCTTCTTGAAAAAGTTTTAAAAAATGAATGCCTTTAAGATCTTTTCCTGGCAAGTTAGGAATAATTGGACGTGAACCTGTTGCCAGAACGAGTTTATCATAACTTTCTGTAATCTTTTCTCCAGTTTTTGACTTGGCATAAATCATTTTATTAGTAAAGTCAATTTCTGAAACTTCTGTTTCTGTTAATATCTTTACTCCCTTTTTTTCAAAATCTTCTGCTTTGGCATAAAACAGCTCATCTGGTTTTTCAATTTGTCTTCCGACCCAAATAGCTGTTCCACACCCCAAGTAACTCATATTACTGTTACGGTCAATCATAACAATCTCATGGCCTGGATATTGATCAATTAATGTATTTGCTGTAGCGATACCTGCGTGGTTCGTACCGATAACTACGATTTTCATGCTAATAATTCTCCTTTAAATGTAAAATTCTTTTTACATTATTCAGTTTAGCATAAGTCATTCTATTTTCTTTTGTAAGCGCTTGTGAACTTTGTGAAAAAATTATTTTATTTTTTTAGATAAAAAAACTGCCAAAATAAACTATTTTGACAGTTTTATTATTATGCTTGCCACATTGTTTCTGAATCAAAAGCTTTACCAGCAGATAAATCTGATGATAATTCAATGATTCCACGAACCTCAGGAGCATTAGGTAATTCAAGTTCACGAGCTGAACAAAGCATTCCGTAAGATTGAACACCTCGAAGGGCTCCTGGGAAAATCAATGAGCCATTAGGCATCATAGCACCAGGTAAAGCAGCAACTGTTTTTAAACCAAGGGCTGCGTTTGGAGCACCACAAACAATTTGTACTGGGTCGGCAAAACCAACATTAACTTTACAGATATGTAAATGGTCTGAATCTGGATGATCTTCCATTTCAACAATTTCAGCGACAACAAATTTGGGTTGTGCATCGTGAACAAGAACATCGCTAAATCCTGATTTCCCAAGCTCTTTGTTCAACGTTTCAATATCATCAGATGATAAGTTGACTTGACCATCTCCTGATAAATTACCCAATAGAGATTTCGCTTCAAAAATATTCCAAGCAACCGTCGCTCCAGTTTCTTCAATAAAAACACGAGCTACTTTTCCCTTACGTTCGAAGTTTACTTTTTCTCCCTTATCATTTGCAGTGATAAGCATTAAAACGTCACCGACATTTGTGTTGTATGTTGCAATCATTTTCTTATTTTTCCCTTTTAATTTCTTAACATTGATTATTATAGAATATAATTCTTAATATATCAATGCTTGTCCTGCGATGATACTATTTCGCACTCGCTAAGAAAGTATTGACTTCTTCTTTTGTTTTACGTAATTTATTTACTAAACGAGCTTTTTCTTTACCATCCTCAATCACGACAAAACTTGGAATTCCCATAATTCCCCATTCAATCGCAAGATCGATATATTCATCACGGTCTACTTCAACAAATTTAAAGTCTGGATTTTCTACTTCAATTTCTGGCATTTTTGGCTTAATAAAATTACAATCTCCGCACCAACCAGCCGTGAAAAAGAAGACTGTCTTTTCCGGTCCTTTTACAAGTTCGGCTAAATTTTCAATATTTTCTGGAATAATCATTCTACATTCTCCTTTTATTTCTAAATGAATACTAAGCTTTCTTACAGAATTTCTTCATTTTTTTCAAAGACTTCTAAAGTTTTAGCATTGATTTCAAAAGTGATTGCCTTATTTTCACTGACAAGTCCTCCCTCAAAAAGAGCACCCGTAGTTGGCTCCTCAAAAATCCAAAAAGCGTCTATTTTTCTTGTTGAAAAATGTTGTCGAGCTCTGTCAGTAAGTTCATGAATCACTTCTTCTTCCATAGTTTTATAGCCATGATAGGCAACGTGAGCAACTGTTGCACCCGCAATAATTCCCAAACCAAACTTTAGTATTTTTTTCATATGGAAATTTTAACATATTTATTGGTATAATTATAGTGTAAATCATCAAAATTTTTGCTGACAAATCTGTCAGTAAATTTTTCAGTATTCCGGAGGAGAAAAATGGAACTATTCGATAAAGTAAAAGCACTGACAGAAATTCAAGCGACTTCTGGTTTTGAGGGACCTGTTCGTGACTATTTAAAAACACGCATGATTGATCTTGGTTATCAACCAGAATTTGATGGTCTTGGTGGTATATTTGTCACTAAAACTTCAAAAGTAGCAAATGCCCCACGTATTATGATTGCAGCCCACATGGATGAAGTTGGGTTTATGGTCAGCTCAATCAAAGCTGACGGAACATTCCGGGTCGTTCCACTTGGCGGTTGGAATCCTTTAGTTGTCTCTGGACAACGTTTTATATTATTCACACGTACAGGTAAAAAAATTCCTGTCGTAACTGGTGGGCTTCCTCCACATCTTCTTCGTGGAACCGGTGTCACTCCTCAAATTCCAGCCATTTCTGATATTGTCTTTGATGGAGCTTTTGAGAATGCTGCAGAAGCTACAGAATTCGGAATCGCTCAAGGTGATGTAATCATTCCAGAAACTGAAACAATTCTCTCTGCTAATGGTAAAAATATTATTTCTAAAGCTTGGGACAATCGTTACGGTTGTTTAATGATTCTTGAACTTCTTGAATTTTTAGCTGACAAAGAATTACCTGCTACATTGATTATCGGAGCCAATGTTCAAGAAGAAGTTGGCCTTCGTGGAGCCAAAGTTTCTACAACTATGTTCAAGCCTGATTTGTTCTTTGCTGTTGATTGTTCACCTGCTAGCGATACGTTTGGTGATGACAACGGTCGTCTTGGAGAAGGAACAACGCTTCGTTTCTTTGACCCAGGTCATATTATGCTCCCTGGAATGAAAAATTTCTTGCTTGAAACTGCTGATAAGGCTAAAGTTAAAACCCAAGTTTATATGGCTAAAGGTGGAACTGATGCAGGTGCTGCCCACTTAGCTAATAATGGAGTCCCTTCAACAACGATTGGTGTTGTTGCTCGTTATATTCACAGTCATCAAACAATTTTCAATATTGATGATTTCAATCAAGCACAAACTTTCTTGAGAAATATCGTAACATCACTTAGTACTGAAAAAGTAGCTGAAATTAAAAACTATTAAATTTAAAAAACAAAAGAAAAAATCACTAGGAAACCTATCCTAGTGATTTTTTGTATTTTATTGACCAAAGTTATAATTAGGCAATATCTTTTTCCAACCAGCAGCTATATCACTTGCCGAACCACCAATAGAAAAATCATATGTGGTTGTAGGAGCACCAGACTTTGTAGCCCAGAAGCTTGTCGTAGTGTCTCCACCGAGATTAACCTCTTGTGTCTTACCATTTGATAATTTAACATTAACTTTTCCTGGTTTTTCACCCGTAGAAACTAATACTTTACTCTTAGTCACATTTGGATCACTATTAGGGTCAGTAAATTTTTGACCAGGTCCGAAAATATTTGGATCGGCAGCATTAATTGCATTCACCAAATTAGCTGTAAATTTTGCGTTATTAATAAAACCTGAATTCTGAGACATTGCAGAATTGTCATCGTGACCAGCCCAACTACCAAGTGTCACTGAAGGTGTCGAAAGCATCATCCAAACGTCTGTATAATTATCAGTTGTTCCTGTTTTACCAGCCCATTGAACATTAGTTGCAAGAGAAGAATTAAGGCTTTGTAGCTCACCATAAAACTTACTTGTTTTTTGAGATTTGATAGCATCTTGAAGCATATATTCCATAATGGTAGATGTTGCTTCAGAATATACTTGAGTCCCCCCAGTAGTTTGATGTTGATAAATTACATTTCCTGTATCATCTTTGATACTATCAACAATATACCATGGTTCATATTTTCCACCATTGGCTAAAGTTTGATAACCATTCGTATGTTGAACTACCGTTGGATCAATTCCTCCTCCAAGAGGAAGTGACTCTACAGAATAATCTGCAACATCATATCCCATCTTCGTCATGTAAGGTTCAACAGATTTTCCTTTATTCAAAATCGTTTGGTAGGTCCAATAAGCAGGAATATTATAAGAAACATTCAAGGCTTCTGAAAATGGCATCATCTCCGTTCCCATATTGCCGACGTGTTCGATGTCTTGCCCACTCGAATATTTTGCGGGATAGTTAGATAGAACACTTGCTGAACCCATCAAGCCCATGTCAATTGCCGGTCCATAAGCTAGTATTGGTTTGATTGAAGAACCAGGTGAACGTTTAGTATCAAAGGCATGGTTTACTTGGCTTTGTGAAAAATCCAAACCGCCAATAAAGCCATAAACAGCCCCTGTTTTATTATCCATTAATACATTACCAGTTTGAATAAGACCCGTACCGTCTTGCATCAAGCCACTGTAATTGGTTACAGCGTTTTGCATTGCATCATATACTTGTTGATTAATAGTTGTAGTTACTGTATAACCACCGTTTTGCAATGACTGTTCAGCTAATTCTCGATAACGTTGTTTAGTACTATCATTTCCTAAATCAGTTGCCGAAACTTTATCTCGCTTAATCAAATAATTATAGATATCAGTAATTGCTTCATTATAAACAACATTATATAAATAACCATGTTCTTGTGATTGAGCTACTCCTGGTTGTAAAAATTCTGTTGAAATATCATAAGCTTTGTATTTCTTGTAATCAGCTTCTGAAATATAGCCCCCACGATAAAGATAAAACAAGACTTCTTTTTGACGCTCGAGACCGTAACTCATGTTTTCTTTTGACTTTAGAGAACCATCAGCCGCATAAGGAGAATAGACGATAGGGCTTTGTGGCAACCCAGCAATAAAAGCAGCCTCAGGTATTGTTAAATCCTTAGCAGATTTTCCAAATATACCAAGAGCGGCTTCTTGAATCCCTGCAATATTTTGTCCTTTATTGTTTCGCCCAAAAGGTGAGACATTTAAATAATCAGTCAAAATTTGGTCTTTACTCAAGTAGCTATTAAGTTTAAGAGCATAGACAATTTCACTAGCTTTACGTTGGAAGGTAACACTATCTCCTAAAACTTGTTGTTTAATTAACTGTTGGGTAAGGGTTGAACCACCAGAACTTGTGCCACCACCTACTGAACCAAGAATTCCACGAACAACTGCCTTAGGAACCACGCCCTTATTCGTTTTAAAGCTATCATCTTCTGTTGCAATTAAAGCATTTTTGACATTAGGAGAAATCTCGTCACTTTTGACAGTAACACGCACCAAATCACTAGAGATATCCGAAATTGGTTGACCATTACTATAATTAATGACAGAAACGCCATGAATATCATTAATTTTTGCAAGCATTTCCGTTTTATCTGGTGTCTTCGTTTGCTCAACCAATCGAGCAAAATAGCCTACACCTGTCGCCGCACCAAAGACACCCGCTAAAGCAAAAATTATTCCAAAAATTACAATTAGTCCGCGGACCACCTTAAAAGTGATTGACCAACCCGATTTTTCATCATTATCTTTAGGATTTTTGGACAGAGGCTTACTTTGTTTCCGCCGCTTATTTTCCATTTTTTCTTTTAAACGCGCACGTGCTTCTTCTTGCGAGTCAATTGAGGATTTTTTCATGCCTTTATTATATCAAATTTAAAATAATTTTTCGCCACTTTCAGAATTTTTTTTATTAATTTGTTATAATGTAAAACAGTGCTGTTAATTTTTTTACTTTTTATCCAAAGTGGACAGCTCAATCATTATAGAAAGGATTTTTTTATGAACATTTTTGACGAACTTAAAGCACGTGGTTTGGTTTTCCAAACAACGGACGAAGCTGCGCTTTCTAAAGCGCTGACGGAGGACATGGTTTCCTATTATGTAGGATATGACCCTACCGCTGATTCCCTTCATTTAGGTAATCTTGTACTAATTTTGACAATGAAACGTCTACAAATGGCTGGACATAAACCTTATGCGCTTGTTGGTGGTGCAACTGGTTTGATTGGTGATCCTTCTTTCAAAGATTCAGAACGTTCACTCCAAACAAAAGACACTGTAACAAAATGGTCTGGAAAAATCCGTAGTCAGCTTGAGCGTTTCCTGGATTTTGAAAATGGTGAAAATAAGGCAGAAATGACCAATAACTACAACTGGTTTGAAAATCTGACTTTTATTGATTTCCTCAGAGATGTGGGTAAACATTTCACCGTTAACTACATGATTTCTAAAGACTCTGTAAAATCACGGATGGAAAGTGGAATTTCTTATACAGAATTTGCTTACCAAATTATGCAAGGTTATGATTTCTACGAATTGAACCAATTGCACAATGTTACTTTACAACTTGGTGGTTCTGATCAATGGGGAAATATGACTGCTGGAACAGAGCTTTTACGTCGTAAAGCTAACAAGCAAGGTCATGTTATTACTATTCCATTAATTACAGATTCAACTGGTAAAAAATTCGGTAAATCAGAAGGAAATGCAATTTGGCTTGATGCTGATAAAACATCTCCTTATGAAATGTACCAATTTTGGCTTAATGTTGATGATGCAGATGCTGTAAAAATGTTGAAAATTTTCACCTTCCTTTCATTAGAAGAGATTGCTGAAATTGAAGAACAATTTGAAGCAGCTCGTCATGAGCGTTTGGCCCAAAAAGTTTTGGCTCGTGAAGTTGTCAGCTTAGTTCACGGAAAAGCAGCTTATGAACAAGCAGTTAAAACATCAGAAATCTTATTTGGCGGTGGAGATTTGCGTCAATTAGATGCTAAATCAATCTTAACTGGTCTTAAAGCAGCTCCACAACATCAAGTTACTGATGATGAAGATTTAACTTTAGTTGAACTTTTAATCTCTGCTGGAATAGCTCCTTCAAAAAGACAAGCTCGTGAAGATATTACAAATGGTGCGATTTATATCAATGGTGAACGTGTTCAAGCACTTGATTATGTTCTTACAGATTCAGATAAAATTGAAAATCGTTTAACTGTCATTCGTCGTGGGAAAAAGAAAAACTTCGTTTTGACTTATTAATAAAACAAAAATTCTGTTCTAAATGGGACAGAATTTTTTATTAAAAAAATTTGAGCATTGCTCTTTCTTTTAGGCCACAATATGTTATAATAACTGTACTGAATATGTTTTTAGGTGATCAAAATGATAGATAAAAAATTTGAAGATAAGTTAAATAAATTGCGTGAGATGTACATCAATAAACGTCCTGAAGAATCTGAAAAACTTGATGATAGTAAGAAATTTGAAGCTTTCATGGCCCTTTCGGATGAAGAAAAAGAAGAAAAGCTCAACGCTAAACTTGAACTACTTACTGATAAGCTTGTTACCCTTGATGAAAAATTAGGGGATTTGTTGGCTAAAAATGCAAGTGCCGATGATATTTCTGAGCTTAAATATTATATTGATGCAGTTAAAAATAAAAAATTAATTCTTGAACAAAAACTTGAATTAATTAAAAATGGTGAGTTTGATGCTGCTCGTAAAGAACGTGTAAAACGTCAACTCACTGATTTGGAACTCAAACGTTGTAAAGCGCTTTTAGGTAAAAAAGACTGCTCAAAAATCAATGAAAAAATTGCTTTAAAGAAAAAAGCAATTAATCGTTTGAGATAAATTAGTAGATTAGGTACGGTAGAGCTAGCTTTGATAGCTCTACTTTGTACTTTTTGGCGCTCATTAATCAATTACACAGAAAGGACTCTATGCTCCATATTATTTTTTATGTCATTGTTTTCCTTTTGGTATTAGTTTTTTCAAATGTCCTTAACAAAGTTTTCCCAAAACTTGCCCTCCCTCTTATTCAAGTGGTTTTAGGACTTATTTTGGGCTTTTTTGGTGCTGACGAGGTTTTACATGTCGCACCTGAATATTTCTTAGGATTTATTATTGCTCCTCTTCTTTTTAGAGAGAGCGAGGAAGCTGATGTCAAACACATTTTAAAACATAGTAAAATTATTTTAGTTTTAATTTTCCCTCTTGTCTTTATTACAACCCTTGGATTGGGTTTGATTTCTAATTGGATTTATATGGGATTACCTTTAGCCGCTTGTTTTGCTTTGGGAGCAAGTCTCGCTCCTACTGATGCTGTAGCTGTTGGAGCTTTATCAAAAAATTTCTCTTTCCCTCGTCGGGTTATGAGTGTTTTGCAAGGTGAAGGTTTGCTCAATGATGCTTCCGGAATTATTTCTTTTCAGATTGCTTTAGTTGCTTTAGTTACCGGTTATTTCTCTTTCCCAGATGCAACAATGAAATTGGTTATTTCAGCACTTGGTGGAGCTGCTATTGGTTTTACTTTAATTTACATCAAAGGACTTGTCTTAAGACTTCTGGAAGATGTTGACGCACGGGATGTTTCTGGTTATCTTCTTTTAGAGCTGGTTGTCCCTCTTGCTGCCTTTCTCATTTCCGAAGAATTACATGTTTCTGGAATCATTGCTGCAGTTGTTGCTGGAGTCATGTCAGCAAACGGTCTTAAGAGAACTACTTTATTTGATGCTCAAGTTGAAAAACTCAAGAGTACAATTTGGGATACTTTAACATTTATTTTAAATTCCTTTGTCTTTCTTTTCTTAGGAATTGAACTTTATCAACTTGTAGTTCCACTTTTAGTTGATCCTGTTTATTCATCAGCACTTTTAATTGTTCTTGCTCTTGCCTTGACTGCTGGATTATTTGCACTCAGATTTGTTGTCATTGCTTTTTATTATTGGCTTCGCTCCCTTAAACAAAAACAACCATTTTCTGCTTATTGGAACGATGTATTTCTCCTCACTTTTGCTGGTTCTAAAGGAACAGTAAGTATCGCAACGATTCTTTTGGTTCCACGAACTGTAGATGTTCAACCCGTTCTCGTCTTTCTAGCCGCTGCGGTAACTGGCTTAAGTTTCTTAGTTGGAATGTTCATTCTTCCTTTCTTTGCGGTTAAAAAAGTTTCTAAAGTTAATAATATCTCTAAAATTGCGATTTTATCTGAAGTAGTTGATGAATTACATCACGATATGAAATCGGCTAAAAACCCTCAGGGTTATGATATCGCTATTGATGCTTATCAGGAACGAATTCAACAATTAATCATTGAACAAGAGTCAACAGATATGGCGATTGATTACAATGATTTGCAACTTTTGATTATCCGAATTGAATCTGAAGGTCTTGAAGTTGCCTTGCGTGAAAATAAAATTTCAATGTATACTTACCGAACTTATCAACGATATATTCGCTCATTAGAAACAAGTATTGTCCATTCACTGGTTTCTAGTATCCAATTTGTTTATGTTATTGCCTTACGTGCTTTTCATTTACTTACCTCTCGTGTCTTACATGTTGACTTTTATTTCAAGAAAACAAAGGCGGCAATGGAAACAACACGAGATGAAATTACTGAACTTTATTTCAATAATACCGAACTTATCTTGCAAGCTCTTGATAATTTAAATGGTGTCTTTGATGAGCAACTATTGAATTTCTTACAATCAGAACGTTTAAGAACATCTGAAATTGTCGCAACTGGTGGTCATATTTCACGGATGATGAATAAGGCTCAGCCTAACAACATTACCGAAATGATGCGGGCCTATTATTTGGAACGTAAAGTCATTTTTGAACATGAACTCTCTGGAGCAATTACTGCTCGAGAAGCTAAAGATATGCGTCTTAATGTTAACATTCTTGAAGATTATTCACTTGCAAGTAATCATCATACATTACTTTTTGACTTCTTAGAACGTCGGAAAAATAAAAATTAAAATAAAAAGTTACTGACAGACCTGTCAGTAACTTTTTATTTTTCAATTCTAATAATCGTTTCTAACTCAATATTTCCTTGAATCGCTCTTGAAATCATGCAAGAACTTTCTGCCCGTTTGGCAAGTTTAATTGCTTTCACTTCATCGGACTCTTTTGTCAATTTCATAGCGACATGATAAGTTATTTTTTCATAAGTAAAGATTCCTTTTGTCACATCAACTACTCCTTTAGCATCTACTTTCAGATGTTCCAGGAGAATATCATTTCGCTCAAGCATGGCAGCTAATGTAATCGAATAACAAG
Source organism: Lactococcus sp. SK2-659 (assembly GCF_020218185.2). Taxonomy (NCBI): domain Bacteria; kingdom Bacillati; phylum Bacillota; class Bacilli; order Lactobacillales; family Streptococcaceae; genus Lactococcus; species Lactococcus sp. SK2-659. Next base: position 479,563 of record NZ_JAIWQZ020000002.1, on the reverse strand, counting down.
TACTGGCTGCTCCGAGTAGCATTTCATCAGGATTAGTTCCGACTCCTGGACCATCCATAGTTTTAGGAATTGAAATTTTTTCATTCAGTGCCCCAGCCTGTAAGTCACCGATGGAATTTCTTCCCCCTAACCAATCAATATGTGAATTAAAAAGATGTTTTACCATTTTTTATCCTTTCAATTTACTGACAGAAAAAATATGACTCTCCTAATTTCTGTCAGTAAATTCAATAAAAAGTCTGTTCAATGACAGACTTTTCTTTAGAATGTTTGAGCTTCTAACTCTACCTTATTAATGAATTCAGCAAGAAGTTCTTCTGTTTTTTCTGGATCATAAGCATGTCCTTCAACGGCAATTTGTCTAAAATCGCTACCGATAAAATTGAAGATTGCTGACATGTAAATTGTTGCTGGATCTTGTGCTCCATAAACTCCACCATTAGCTTGTAAGTGCAAGACTTTTTTGCCATTTGCTAAACCAACAGGACCTTCGGCTGTATATTTGAATGTTTTACCGGCAACATTGACTGTATCAACCCAAGATTTAAGTTCAGCAGGAATCATCAAGTTATACATTGGATTAGCAATGACTACTTTATCAGCTGACAAAAATTGTTCTGTAAAACCAGCAAAACGAGCCAATTTATCTTTTTGTGAAGCTGTAAGTTCAGCATTTTCACCTGCGAACATTGCACTGACCAATTCAGTATTCAAAGTTGGAATATCAGCACTGAAAACATCTAGTTCTTCAATTTCATCTTCTGGATGAGCAGCTTTATAGGCTTTGACGAACGCATCAAGACCTTTGAGTGAAAGTGAATAATCAGCAGTAAGTGGGTGACCTTTTACAACAAGAAGTTTAGACATATTTTGTTCCTTTATAGAAATTATTTTTGTGTTATAAAAATTATTATAGCAAACTTTTCTAAATTATCAATATATTTAGTACGTGAAAATTTACACATGTAAACATTTTACTGACAGAAATTCTGTCAGTAAAAAAAACAATCATTTAGATTGTTTTTATTTTACTTTTACGTCCCAACAAACGGAATAAGCCAAGAACCCAAGTCACTAAAACAAGAAATGTTGAAAAATAGAAGGCCACGTGGAAACCGTGTAAAAAGACATCTGGTTGATTGTGCAAATAAGTTGTTACCTTATAACCCAACTGATTAGACATCGCTGTGAATAAAATCAATGTTGCTAAAGATGTCCCTAAAACAAAAGCCATATTACGGGCAAGAGAATTAACTGACCCAGCAATTCCTAAATACTTACGGTCAACAGTTTCCATAATCAAAGCATTGTTCGGACTTTGGAAAATCCCCATAGACATTCCTTGAATCAAAAGAATAACAACAACTAGCCATGGAGCAGAATGCGGATTTATCAGTAAATAGCCGAGCTGTGACAAAACAATCCCTGAAATTCCTACAAAAGTAACAATTTCTTTATCCATTTTATCTGCTGCCGAACCTGCTAAAGGGCTAGCAATCAGCATAGCAACAGGATAAGCCATCATAATCATCCCTGCCAAGCCTGGCCCATAATTTCTAAAATCTTGTAAGTAGAATGGTAACAAAATACTTGAGAACATCGCTACTGTAAAATTAAAGAGAGCCATAATAATACTCATTGAAAATAATTTTGATTTAAAAATTCCTAAATCAAGCAAAGGCTGAGCGACCTTTTTCTCTGTTAAAATAAATATTCCAAAGAGAATAAAGCCAAGCAATGCACCAATAATAATTAATGGATTGGTCCAACCCAAAGCTTGCCCAAAATTAAGAGCTAAGAAAAGTAAAACAATAACAGAAGTCATTAATGTTCCACCTTTAAAATCAATATCCGACCATTTTCCACTGGTTTTTTCTTTTGGCAAAGCATGATTTCCAAAAATCCATGCTAAAATTCCGATAGGGACATTTATCCAAAAGATATAATTCCATGAAGCAACCTGTAAAATCAGTCCTCCAAGGGCAGGTCCAGCGATTGAGCCAACCGATACAAACATCGCTGAAATGGAAAGTGCTCTTGCTCGACTTTCAGGTGGGAAAATTTCTGAAATAATTCCAAAACCGGTTGCCATAAACATTGACGCCCCAATAGCCTGAATCACCCGTGCAAAAAGAAGAAAACCTAAGCCCCAACCAAAATTTAACCCAGCAAGTGCCGAGCCTAAAATAAAAATCCCCCAACCAATGCGGGCAATTCGTGATTTACCTATTAAATCGCCTAAACGGCCAAAAATCAGTACAATCGCTGAAATTACAATTAAATAGATTGTCACCACCCAAGTGATTTGAGAAGTAGAGACATGAAGCTCCTTTGACATTGTTGGTAGAGCAATATTAACAATTGAACCATCCAATGTTGACATAAATGTAAATATCCCTAAGGCAATTAAAGCCTTTATTCTGTCTGACATAAAATCCTTTCCTATAAATTGAGTATCATCTTCTTTAAATAAAATTCCTAATAAGTCTTGCTATACTGATGAACTCAATTAATTTTTTCTAAGTTTATAAATAACGTTGGTAATTATATCCTTGTTTCCAATCTTTGTCAAGTTTAGACTATCAATCGTAGTTTCCTAATCAAATGAAAATGCTACTCATAATATTATAAGTAGCATTTTTTATTATAAGAAATCAGCAAACTCTTCTTCTTCAGTTTGGTCCCAGTTTTCACCAGTAATTGTTGTGAGCATAATTCCTTTGACCGCACGGTCAACCATCCCCTCAACATCCATTCTCTTTTCATATTGAATACAATTTTCAAGTTTTGGATTTGTTTTTGGAGAAGGTGGTGCAAAGACAGTACAACAATCTTCAAATGGTAGAATTGATAAATTAAAAGTATCGATTTTTTCAGCTATTTCAATAATTTCATTTTTATCCATTGTTACTACTGGTCGAATAACTGGAGTATTAGTTACTTCATTAATGGCAGACATTGAGCCAAGCGTTTGGCTAGCAACTTGTCCCAAAGATTCTCCATTAATAATCACTTTTCCACCACGTTCTTCACGAACCCGATCAACCACGCGCATCATAAAACGGCGTGTAATTGTCATCAAATATGCTTGTGGAGCCTTGGCTTTTATTTCTTCTTGAATCTCGGTAAATGGTACTTCAATAAAGGTAATTGAACCTCCAAAAACGGTTAATTTAGCCGCTAAGTCTTTGGCTTTCTTCAAAGCTCCTGGTGAAGTGTAAGGAGGGCTAGCAAAGTGAACAGCCTCAATCTCAACTCCGCGTTTCAACGCTAAATAACCTGCAACTGGCGAATCAATTCCACCTGAGAGCATTAGATGTCCACGTCCTGCTGTTCCGACTGGCATTCCTCCAGCACCTTTTATATCTTCAAAACTAAGATAAGTCGCATCTTGTCTGATTTCAACGCGCAATGTGATATCAGGCTTTTTCATTTGTACTTTTGCGTAAGAGAAATTATCAAAAACAACATCTCCTAAAGCAATATTTAATTCTGTTGAATCTAGTTCAAAGTTATGGTCAGCTCGTCTGGCAGCAATTTTAAAGGTCTGCCCTTCGCGATAAATCTCCTTAAAAAGTGCCACAACTTCTTCTTTGATAACGGGCATTGATTTTTCAACTTTGATTGAAGGTGAAAAATTTTGGATTCCAAAAACTTTTGTTAAACGATTTGAAACTTCAGCATAATCTGCTCCATTAAGTTCAATGTGTGCTCTATCTCTTACTGCTGTAATTTTTAATTCAGGCATATCTGCAAGGACTTCGCGGATATTTTTTGCCAAACGATTGATAAAGTAACCACGATTTTTTCCTTTGGTTGAAAGTTCACCATAACGAACCATGATTTCATCATATAATACAGTCATTTTTATTCTCCTATATTCTTTTGCATACTTTTAATCATTAAAAATGAATGATTTAAGTCAAAAAACCAGTCAAATCTTCTTTATTTAAAGAAAAAAAGCACGCAGCGTTCTAATTATAACACAATGTATCCTTTTTTTTATAGGCTTTTTTAAAATTATTGTCTCATTTTCTAAGGCTCTATTGAGCTTAATATACTCCATTTTAAAAGCAAAATAAAAAGCCACTAGATTATTGACCTAGTGGTAATTTTTATCAATGATTTATTTTTATATACTTTCAGGGGAATATTTTTCAGACATAATCTGAATTAATTTTGATCCTAAAAAAATACAGTATCTGATGAGCACATAAGTAACGATTGCAATTGCTATAAGGATTTCCATATTCGCTAATAATTCTAAATTCAGGAACTGAAAAACGCTGAGTTTACTTGTTAAATTTACCGCAGTTGCAGAAATAACGAGAGGAAATGTAAAGGCAGCATAACTAGGATAAAAGGCACTTCTCAAAAGTTTTGTCAGCAAGCCTAAAGTTATAAAATAGATAGCTTGCGATAAAATAAATAAAAAGATAACGAATATTTTAGATTTTGCTTCTACAACAGTGAGGTATCCTACTAAACCAAGTGAACCTGGTGCTGTGATAATTGTAATCAAAGGAAGTAAAGATTTGTGCATTTTTCGTAAAATGAAAACTCTATGCATAACAATAGGAAGAAGAATAAAGTAAAAGAGTAATGTTATCCAAACCACAACTTTACCCACTTCAAGACCGAAATCTGGTGATGTTGCCGATATTACCCCAATGCCTACAAAAGTAATAAACCAGCTTGGATAAACATCATGTATTTTTAATTCTTTTGGTAGCACATGAAGATAAATAAAATACATCATTAAGATAAGATGCAAAATTAAAGCAGTCCACCAAATAACATTCGCAAGAGGACTAAAGCCGGACAAACGTTTTAAAAATACGCTTAGTACCATTAAAGACATCGTAAAAGTTGGTGAAACAGAGGCTACAATTGGGTCATTCAAAGTCGAAATTGTATGTTTCATTGCCAGTACTATCTTGAGCAAAATTAAAAACATCAGGAATAAACCTAACATATCGTAAAAATTTCCTAAAATAAGGTAACCTTTACTGTAAAGGAGATTCCCTAAGGATATTAAACCCAAAATTAAGCCACATATCGGGAGGGGAATTTGTTTTAAAAATGATATGAATTTTGAATACATCATAAACTTCTCTTTCTATATTTTTTATTAATTCGTCTTAAATAATTGATTCTATTAATAATATATAATAGTTGAATTAATTTGTAAAATAAATTATTATAATCATATAAATTAAAAAAAATAATTTTTTATTTTTGTATTTTAGGGAGAAAATCACATGTTTTCATTATTTGAGACCTTTATCGTCGTTTATGAAACTAAAAGTTTTACCTTAGCTGGAAAATATTTATTTATTTCCCAACCCACTGTAACCGTGAGAATCAAGAAACTCGAAGAAGAGTTAAAATCAACATTATTTTTAAGAGGAAAACACCAAGAAATCATTCCGACTGAAGCCGCCATATTATTCTATCCCAAGGCTATTGCCTATCTAAAAAAATGGGAGGAAGACCAAGCAGAGGTACAAAAAAAATCTCTTGCAAAACATCCTTTCAAAATTGGGGTTTCACACAGTGCTGCTCTAAGTATTATGCCAAGAATCTTTAAAGTATTTGAAGACGAGTTGGAACATTTAGATGTAGAAATTAATATGTATGACTCAGAAAAAGTATTTGAATTAGTTGCAAATCATGATTTACATTTTGGAATCATTGAGCGATTACTCATTAGCGATCAAACCGAAACATTTCCTTTATTTTTAGATGAATTAGTACTTGCCGGAAATACGGATTCAGAAACATTCTTTACCAGAGAATCTGGTTCAGGAATTGGATATTATATCAAAAGATATCTCAAATCCGCTCCTTCTGCTCAAAGAAATATTGTTCGTATGAATAGCAATGAGATGATTATTTCCCATATCAAAGCAGGCTTAGGTTCTTCTTTAATTTCTAAATCATTTTTAACTGATGATATCCCTTATCAAGAACTTGGGAGTAATTATCATAGAGAGTTTCTAGGAGTTTCTTTTGATGAAGAAAAAGACCCTATGATTCAAAAATTAATTAGTAAAATAAAAAAAGAAACCGAAATTCATTAGAATTAATAAAAATAGAAAAACATGAGCAAACTGCTTTTGTTTTTTTATTATTTTTATTAATAATAATGATAAAATAAATTCATTTTACACATTATAAAAATAGAGATAAAATAATTATAGATTTTATAAAAAACATCAGAAAAAGGGGTTGAAGGAGGAGATAAAATTGGCTTTTATCATCATTAGTTTTGTAATTTCTATCATTTTAATTTTATGTACTATGATTAGTTATCTTTGGCTTTTTAACAGATAGGCTTTATAAAAATATATATAAAAATTGAAAAGGAGCTAAAAATGAAAATTACAAGCAGAAAAGTAGTCGTTATAGGAACAGGTTTTGTTGGAACAAGTATTGCTTATTCAATGATTAATCAAGGACTTGTTAATGAGTTGGTTTTGATAGATGTTAATCAGGATAAAGCTGAGGGTGAAGCCTTAGATTTATTAGATGGCGTTTCTTGGGGGCAAGAAAATGTTATTGTGAGAGCTGGAGATTACAAGGATTGTAAAAATGCTGATATTGTGGTCGTTACGGCTGGTGTGAATCAAAAACCAGGTCAATCACGTTTAGATTTGGTTAATACAAATGCTAAAATTATGCGCTCAATCGTGACTCAGGTTATGGATTCAGGTTTTGATGGTATTTTTGTAATTGCTTCAAACCCTGTGGATATTCTTACCTATGTCGCTTGGGAAACTTCTGGTCTTGATCAATCTCGAATTGTCGGAACTGGTACAACCTTGGATACTACTCGTTTTAGAAAAGAGTTGGCCACAAAGCTAGAAATTGATCCACGGAGTGTTCATGGATATATTATTGGCGAACATGGCGATTCTGAAGTTGCGGTTTGGTCACACACTACGGTAGGTGGAAAACCTATTCTTGAATTTATTGTTAAAAATAAAAAAATAGGGGTTGAAGATTTGTCTAATTTGTCAAATAAGGTAAAAAATGCTGCCTATGAGATTATTGATAAAAAACAGGCTACTTATTACGGCATTGGAATGAGTACAGCTAGAATTGTCAAAGCCATCTTAAATAATGAACAAGCAATTCTACCAGTTTCTGCCTATTTACGTGGTGAATATGGTCAAGAAGGTGTCTTTACCGGTGTTCCATCTATTGTAAATCAAAATGGTGTTAGAGAAGTCATTGAACTAAATATTGATGCTTATGAAAAGAAACAATTTGAAAAATCTGTCAGTCAACTTAAAGAGGTAATAAAATCTATTAAGTAATCTATCCAAACCTTACAAACATAAAGGAAAATAAAATGCTTGCTCTACTCTTTTTAGTCATTGCTTCACTTTGGGGATTAATCTGGTTTAACATTAATGAGTCCGATTGATTAATAATTTTTTACTAGGTTCAAAAATTTAACTGATAATAATTAGCACAAAAAAGTCACTAAATCTCTGGTTTAGTGACTTTATTATCGTTTTTTATTCTAATTATTTGATTAAAAGACTTATTAAAATAAGTGCAAGAACTACTTGAAAGACTAAAGTAGATAAACCATAAATCAGTAATTTTTTTCCTGCTTTTATAAATTCAACCAAATTTAGTCGTAAACCAATAGCAGCTAAGGCAATGGTTTCACACCAACCGGATAGAAATTTTGCGGTAGCTGAAACTTCCGGCACAAAATGAATCAATGTATCTAAAGTGCAAAGCACTAAGAAACCAAGAACATACCATGGTAAAAAAGAATTTCTTTTAATTTTTATTTGAGTAGGTCCTTGTTCATTTATTATTTGTTTTTTACTTCTGAAACCAAAATATAAAACAACAAAAACGAGCATGATAATTCGCATAATTTTAAATAGAGTGGCTAAGGTTGTTGTGTTTGGATTTACCATTGTTGCTGAAGCAACGACTTGACCAACAGATTGTTCTGTTCCACCAATCAGTGCCCCCCTTAATAAATCATTATTACCGAATATCCAAGTTCCTAAAAATGGAAGACTTAGCATTAAAATAGTTCCCATAAGATTGACCATCGCAATTGATGTTCTTTTCTCACTGGTTTCAGCTCCAATAACTGGTTCAACTGCGGCAATTGCTGATGAACCACAAACTGCATTCCCAGAAGCCATTAGGGCAGAAACATTAGCAGAAAATCCTAGTTTTTTACCCATAAACAAAACAAAAATAATTGTTGAAATCATTTGTATTAGTATAAATCCTACTCCGGAGAATCCTAACTTACCAATGGTTTGGAAAGTGACTGTGGCCCCTAAAAACATCACTGAAAATTCCAGAAGTTTTTTTTCTGACCAAGCTGTTCCTGCAAACAAAGTGACTTGTTTGAAGTACAAATTACCTAAAATAATTCCTAATAATATTGCAATGGTTGCTGAACCTAAACTATGGAAGATGAAACGATTGAGTAAATAACTTACTATAGCAATGGCAAAGGAGAGCAGAAATCCTGGCAAAATACTCATTATGGCCTGTCTATCATTTTTAATATAATTTTTTAATTTTAACATTTTTCTACTTTTTCCTTTTTTAATTGTCTAGCATCAATTAGTTTACACAATCTCCTTTATTTTGTAAAATAAATTATTATCATTTTTAAAATTACTTTTATTAATTAAAGGAAGATTTATGTTCGCTTTACTCGAAACTTTTATTGCTGTGTTTGAAACCAAAAGCTTTACCAGAGCTGCTAATCAATGTTTTATTTCACAGCCAACCGCAACTGTTAGAATTAAAAAATTGGAGGAAGAACTAAAAGTTCAACTCTTTTCAAGAGGGCAACACCAAGAAGTAATTCCCACAGAAAGTGCCCACCTTCTTTATCCTAAGGCTTTAAAAACGCTCAATGATTGGAATGAATTACAATTTTCCCTAAAAAATCAGACACCTAGTCGTAAACCTTTTAAAATTGCTGCTTCCCATAGTTCAGCAACTACTGTTTTACCTTTGATTTTTAAAAATTTAATTCCTGAACTTGAACAACTTAACATTGAATTAATGATGCTTGATTCTCAAGAGGTTTTTGATTTAATTCGTAATCATGAAATTCATTTTGGAATTATTGAAAAACCGATGATGGATGAAACCATCGAAACTTTCCCACTTTTTAAAGATGAACTCGTTCTTGCTGGCAATCCAGAAAGTGACATCTTTTTTATTCGCGAAGCAGGGTCTGGTGTGGCTCATTATACACATAATTATCTTAAAGAAAATAATCTTAATCCAAAGAATTTGGTCAGCGTCAATAACAATGATATGATTGTCAGTCAACTTAAGGCTGGCATTGGCCTGTCATTGATTTCAAAACGATTTATTAATGAAAATATTGCTTTTCAAGGTCTTGGCGAACGTTATCAACGCATTTTTTATGGTCTTTCTTTTTTGTCTGAACAAGACAAATTGCTCAAAACTGTGATTAAAAAAATCAAAAATTTAAGTGAGTTTTAAAAAATTTACTGACAGAAATTCTTTAAGGTCATTCATCATTTTCTAAATTTCTGTCAGTCATTTTATCAGCATTTTTTACTGACAGTAAAAAAATCTTCTCAAGCCCATGCTTAAAGCGTTTACTGACAAAAAAATTTCTGTTAATTTTTTGAAAATATGTTAAAATAGAGAGAATAAAAAATTACAAGGAGTACTATTTTGGCTGAAATCGAAGAACTTAATGACCAAATGAAAGTCCGCCGTGAAAAAATGGAAAACCTGCGCGAAGCGGGAATTGACCCATTTGGACATAAATTTACACGTACGCACAACTCACAAGAACTACACGAAGCTTATGACGAAAAGACGAAAGAAGAATTGCATGAACTTGCACTTTCAGGAATTGTCGCTGGTCGTTTGATGACTAAACGTGGTAAAGGTAAAGTCGGTTTCGCCCATCTTCAAGACCGCGAAGGACAAATTCAACTTTATGTTCGTAAAGATGAAGTCGGCGAAGAAAATTATGAAATTTTCAAAAAAGCTGACCTCGGAGATTTCCTTGGCGTTGAAGGCGAAATCATGAAAACTGATATGGGTGAATTGTCAATTAAAGCAAAAAAATTGACTTTCCTCTCAAAAGCGCTTCGTCCTTTACCTGAAAAATTCCATGGTTTGACTGACACTGAAACACGTTATCGTAAACGTTATTTGGATTTGATTTCAAATAAAGAAAGCTTTGACCGTTTTGTCACTCGTTCTAAAATTATCAGTGAAATCCGTCATTATATGGATGGTCGTGGCTTTTTGGAAGTTGAAACACCAATTCTTCATAGTGAAGCTGGTGGTGCTGCTGCCCGGCCTTTCTTCACTCATCACAATACTTTAGATATTGATATGGCGTTGCGTATCGCGCTTGAACTTCATTTAAAACGTTTAATTGTTGGGGGAATGGAGAAAGTTTACGAAATCGGGCGTGTTTTCCGTAACGAAGGTATGGATACAACTCATAATCCCGAGTTTACTATGCTTGAAAGTTATGAAGCCTATGCCGATTTCCATGATGTTATGGATTTGACAGAAGGAATCTTCCAACATGTTGCTAAAACAGTGGTTGGTCAAGATGTTCTTGAATACGATGGTAAAGAAATCAATGTTGGCGGAAAATTCAAACGTGTTCACATGGTTGATGCTATCAAGGAAGTTTCTGGAGTTGATTTCTGGCCTGAGATGACTTTTGAAGAAGCAACAGCTCTTGCTAAAGAACATGATATTCATGTTGAAAAACATTTCACTTCTGTTGGTCATATCATTAACGAATTCTTTGAAAAATATGTTGAAGAAACTTTGATTCAACCTACTTTCGTTTTTGGTCATCCAAAAGAAATTTCACCACTTGCTAAAATGAATGAAAAAGACCCACGTTTTACTGACCGTTTTGAACTTTTCATCAACGGTAAAGAATACGCCAATGCTTTCAGCGAATTGAATGACCCAATTGACCAATTGGAACGTTTTGAAGCTCAAGCTAAAGCTAAAGAACTTGGGGATGATGAAGCAACTGGTGTCGATTACGATTACGTTGAAGCACTCGAACACGGTATGCCACCAACAGGTGGACTCGGTATCGGGATTGACCGCTTAGTGATGCTCTTTACTGGCACAACTTCAATCCGTGACGTTTTGCTTTTCCCAACTATGAAATAAAAAATAAAAACCGCTTTTGGCGGTTTTTTTATTTCTGTCAGTAAATTTTTATTGGAAAAAGTACTGACAGAAATTATCTACACTTAAATTTTAACTTATTCAAATTCAAAACTTTGGTCAGCAACATAAATCTGACTTTTGGGAATTCCAACGGCTTTTATTTTCTTATCTTTACTAATAAAAATAGCGCCATAAACTTCCGGATTTTCTGTCAGCCAATTTTCAATTGGACCGTCAGCAAAAAATAATCGGGTCGTTTCAATTTCACCATCAATTGATTTTTTGGATAAAACAGTAACACTGGCCAGCTGATTATGGTGTGGATAACCTGTTTTGGAGTCAATAATATGATGGTAAATCTTATCATTCACTTTCAAGTAACGCTCAGAAATTCCCGAAGTCACAACAGAACCTTCACCAGACAAAAGCTGTAGCACAGGTTTTTTATCATTAGTTAATGGATTTTTAATGCCTATGCGCCATTTTTTATCTGTCTGATGTGGAGCTTCACCTACCAATAGAAGATTTCCTCCTAGATTAATGATGCCGGAAGAGATACCGTAAGCATGCCAAAAATCTTTAATCCGGTCGGCAATATAACCTTTTGCTATCGCTCCTAAGTCAATTTCCATCCCTTTTTCTGGCAAAAATATCGAAAATTCATCATCCCTTAGAATAACCCTATCTGGATTAATTATTTTTAACTTTTCATCTATTTCTGCTTGAGTTGGCAATTTAGCGTCTGAAAAGCCAATATGCCAAAGTTTAACGAGAGGACCAATTGCTGCATTAAAACCAAATGCTTCCTTGCTTTTTTCAAGCGCTATTTTTGTTAAGCCATAAACTGCTCCTGATACATGAACAGGCTCTATTCCTGCTTTATGATTGACAGCCATCAATTCTGATTGGTCACGATTTACCGTAAAAAGCTGCTCATAATACTTGATTAATTGATAAGTTTTATCTAATAACTCCTCGTCTTGATGACCATAAATTGTTAAGCTAATGACTGTCCCTAACGCTCGATAAGTTTTGGAAATTTTCAAGGTTGACTTTTTTTCTAAAATTTTCATCAGTCTTCTTCTTCCGATTTTCCTCTTAATTCTCCAATATCATCAAACTCCCAAGTTTCTCCCTCTTCCAAAAATTGTAGATAAGCCGAATTTTCAGGTTCAATCACTTCTTCATACTCAGAAGCTCCTGTATCTGCATCGGAAAGAACTGGCAATCCTTGATTCGTTTCTTTAGTCCACCAAACTTCCTCGGTTTCTGTAGAGTTTTTACTTTCCTCACTCTCAATTATTTCTTTATTATTCTCTTTTTTTGGCGAAGGAAATCTCATCGGTTTTAATGTTTTACTGTAAATCATAAAATTATTAAAACAATGCTCCAACCAGCTAATTGTCCGTTCATCTATCAATTCATCTTGTTGATTAAATGCTTCAGCTGCTCGTCCTAAAAGAAATTGATTGGAAGGTAAAACAAAAGCATCCAGACCCGGTGAACTCAAAATTTGTCGAAGGTTTTCTTGGGCAAAAACAGTTCCCATATTTCCCAGAGAAACCCCAACAATCATAACCGGTAGACTGTTCAATGGCTGAGGTTTTATCCATGACAGCCATTCTATCAATGATTTCAAAGCAGCAGTAATCGCATGATCATATTCAGGCGTTGAAAAAATCAAACCATCCGCTTCTCCTATTGCCTCTGCAATTTTCTGAACGCCTTCAGGAATTTCTCTGATATCCTCAGAAAATAGTGGAAGGTCTGTAATTTCTACTATTTCAATTTGTGCTTCTTTTGTAAAATGCTTTTTCATGTACCAAAGGAGTTTTCGATTATAAGAAAAACTAGCATTGGTCCCAACAATGGCGATAAACTTCATCCCATTTCCTCTTTCACTTGGTAATTTTGGGTAAGTAACTCTTAAAAAATGTCATTACTTCTCTTTATATTATAAATAAAAAACCACAACTCTATACGAATTGTGATTCAGATATTATTTTTCTCGACTCAAATCTACTTCTTCAAGTGGAATAATTTTTGTATTATACTTCCATTTATAACCAAAATAAAGAATAATGAAAATAGGAATTGCAGCGTATAAAGCTAAGCCTTCACCCCAGTGCTCACTAAAGAGCATGGCTGGGTCAAGATTAATGGCAATTGCCGCAGTCATCAAGAGCGCAACAATTGGACCAAACGGGAACCATTTAGCTTTGTAAGGAAGATCTTCCAATTTTTTCCCTTGAGCAACATAGGCTCTTCTAAAACGGATATGACTGATAGAAATTCCAAGCCAAGCAAGAAATCCTGTTAGTGATGATAAATCAACTAAGAAAAGATAAATTTGTGTTCCAAATATTCCAGTTAAGAAAGCAATAAAACAAATAATTGTTGTGGCTAATAGGGCATAAAAAGGAATTCCATTTTTTGCTGTTCGTCCAAAGAATTTTGGTGCGCCTTTTTCTTGTCCCAATGAATAAAGAATACGTGTTGAAGCATACATTACTGAATTTGCTGATGAAATTACCGAAGTAAGAATGACCGCATTCATAACTGAAGCTGCAACTGCAAAGCCAATATTTTTAAAGACAATAGTAAATGGACTCATGACAGCTGTCGAATTTGGATTTAACAAGCGAGGGTCTTTAAAATTGATAATTGCAGCAATCACAATGATTGAAAAGATGTAAAAGAGTAAGATACGCCAGAAAATAGAGTTCATTGCTTTAGGAATTGACTTACCTGGGTCTTCAGATTCACCTGCGGTAATCCCTAAAAGCTCAGTTCCTTGAAAAGAGAATCCGGCAATAAGTAAAACTCCAACAAATCCTGAAATTCCACCAACAAAGCCATGATTGCCAGCACTTAAATTGGCAACGACATCAACATTTCCTTGTCCCAAAACTCCAAAAATGGTAAGTAAACCAATAACTAAAAAGAGGACAATCGTAATCACTTTAATCGTTGATAACCAATATTCTGTTTCCCCGAATGCTCCAACCGCCATAACATTAATAATAAAAATTAAGACCGTCGCAATTCCTGAAAATATCCAAGACGGAAGGTGCGGGAACCAAAACTGCGTAATCAATCCTGCTGTCGTTAAATCCACGGCAATGGTAATCGCTCCATTGAGCCAATAGTTCCACCCTAATGCAAAGCCAAAAGCAGGATCAACATAACGACCGCCATAATCGGAGAATGAACCTGAAGTGGGCAAATATGTCGCCATCTCACCCAGAGAAGTCATTACGAAGTAAACCATAATACCAATAAAACAATAAGCAAGAACTGCGCCCCAGGGACCTGCTTGACTAATTGTTGCTCCTGAGGTTAAAAATAAACCTGTTCCAATTGTACCACCCAATGCAATCATGGTGATATGGCGCTGTTTAAGGTTGCGCTTGACCTGATTTTGATTTTCCATAATCTTTGCTTTCTAATCTCTTGTTTTTTTCTACAAACCAGAGCACGAACAAATAAAAAGACCAGTTGTCTTTACAACCGGTCTCTTGAGAATCACCGGCATAGATACTTGAGCGTACTCTAAAGCTGTATCTATACCTACTGTATGACACAACTCTTATCTATGCAAATGATGATGGCGTAATGAGAAGTTATTCATTTCGTGATTCTCCTTTCGTGATTTTTCTATATTCTATACCTTTTTTTTAGAAATTGCAAGAATTAATTTGATAAAAATTTATAATTACTCATTTTTATGTTAAAATATTCCTATGAATACGAATAAAAAAAATAATACAATTCTTTTTACAATCTTTGGGATTGTCTTAGTTATTGTCGTTGGACTCCTTGTTTTCTTTGCAAATCGTCCAAAAACAACTGATAATACAGCAAGTAGTACAAGCACTTCTTCAAGCCAAAAAGTTGATTATCCAACAAATTATAAATTACATGATGCAGTAAAAAATTCTACAACTGCCCTTAATGATTTGACTTTGCCACAACTTTCTACAACTGTTGCTGAGGATGAAGCTGAGGTCGAAATTAAAACGACTGCTGGAAATATCAATATTAAACTTTTCCCTAAATTGGCCCCTAATGCGGTTCAAAATTTCCTTGTTCTTGCCAAAAATGGTTACTACAAAAACAATGAATTCTTCCGTGTCATCAAAGATTTCATGATTCAATCTGGTGACCCTTCTAATCAAGGAACTGGTACTGCTTCAATTTTTGGTGGGAAAACATTTGATACTGAAATTTCTAATCAACTGTACAATATCCGCGGCGCACTTGCTTTAGCAAATACTGGCCAAGCAAGCTCTAGCAGTTCACAATTTTTCATTGTGCAAAATTCCCAAGATATGACCAGTCAAATTCAAGACAAGACTAAATATCCTCAAAAAATAATTGATGCTTATAAAAAAGGGGGCTATCCAAGTTTAGACGGAAGTTACACTGTCTTTGGTCAAGTTATCTCAGGAATGGATGTCGTTGATAAAATCGCTAAAGCCGAGGTTACATCAAGTGGTTCTGGCGAAGCTTCATCTCCTGTTGACCCTGTAAAAATTAAATCTGTTAAAATTCTTAAAAACTGGAAATTTTAATAAATAAAAAGTTACTGACAGAAAATCTGTCAGTAACTTTTTTTATTTCAATAAGTTTTTCATATCTTCTGGCATGTCTAATTCAACATGAACCATTTCGTCAGTAAAAGGATTTAAGAACTGTAAATGATGACAGTGAAGGGCTTGACGTGAAATCAAATCATGATTTCCACCGTATAAATCATCACCAATTAAAGGATAACCCAAATGAGAAAAATGAACACGAATTTGGTGAGTTCTGCCTGTATGCAAAATAATATCAAGAAGGGCTAAATCATTTTTCCGCTCAGCAACAACGTAAGAAGTCAGTGCATCTTTTGCTTTTTCATCAAAGCGAACTTGCCTTTGAATAATCGAATCATCACGACGTCCAATTGGTAAATCAATTCGACCAGAATCTGGCAAATCTTGGTCATTTACAATGGCAAAATAGCGTTTTTCCATCGTGTCGCGAAATTTATGTTGATTCACTAAAGCATGTGCATAACGATGTTTAGCTAAAAACATGATTCCACTGGTATCACGGTCTAGTCTAGTGATAATATGTACCGTTTGATTAGCATAATTTTTTTGACTAATATATCCTTTGACAGCATTTGACATGGCACCAGTCGGATGCAAGGACCCTGTAATTGATGGCTTGCCTGCTGGCTTTTCAACAACTAAATAGTGGTCATCTTCAAATAGGACATTGAGTGGAAAATCATCGGGAATTAACTTTTCATTATCTGGCTCATCTGGGACTGTGACCGTCACCAAATCATCCTTTTCCAGGCGATAAATGGCATTTTTTTCCTGACCATTAACTGTTATTTTCCCTCCATCAAATTTCACTTTTGTCAGTAATCTCCTAGAAATACCGTGACGGCTTAGCATTGACTTAACCATGCTTCCTTCAATCTCGTTTCTAAAAGCAAACTGCATTACTCAACCTCCCCAATAAAGGACTTACTGACCCGTTCCCAAAATGGTGTATGAGCGCAATTTGCAAAAGAAATCGTTGTTCCATCCAATGAAAACTCAATTGATTTGATATTTTTGTATTCAAAAGTCAACTGATCAAAAGTTAAACTATAATCATCCTCTGGCGCAGGACAAACGGTAATTGTATCTTTCTCAGCTACAATCATTGGTGAACCTAATGTTCGATAAACGACATTGTTCAAACTTGCAATTTCAGCAACTTGCATTGCTTTTACCCGCGGATGAACAACGGCTCCTCCAATTGATTTATTGTAAGCCGTTGAACCTGTTGGAGTTGAAATTGACAAGCCGTCCCCACGAAAACGTTCAAAAAGATAATCAGAAATTCTAACATCCCCAACCATCGTTTTACTTGCACGTCGAATCGTTGCTTCATTGAGAACGTGCCGTACAATTTGATATCCGTCAGTAAAACTAACTTGAACACGAATGAGTGGATAGTGAATCGCTTGAGCTGGATTTTCATCATAAAGAGCCTCTACGACTTCAAACAAATCTTCGTCAGTAAAATCAGTATAAAAGCCCAAATGCCCCGTATGAACACCTAAAAATCGCACACGATCTAGCTGATATTCGTACATATGCATTGCTCGTAGAAGCGTCCCATCTCCTCCAACTGAAATCACAATTTCAGGATTAATATCATCAAAAACGAAATGTTCAGCTTTCAAAATCTTGCTCAATTTATTGAGCGTTTTTTTGGATTTTTCACTCGAATTTCCAATAAGCCAGACTTTTTTACCAAAGTTCATTTTCTTCACCATTTTCTTTTTTAAAGTCTTGTTTTTGCTGAGGACTATCAAAAAGCAACTGTGCTTCTTGAATATCCTCACGGATTTCACCCATTTCCAAATCAAGTTGAGCAGCTTCACGCGCTGCATTAGTCAATCTTGCCTTGACATCCTCAGGAATTAAGCCCCCGTATTTATAATTAAGGGAATGTTCAATCGTTGCCCAAAAATTCATGGCTAAAGTTCTAATTTGAATTTCAGCATTGACAATTTGGAAACCATCAATTGTATCAATTGGATACTCAATGATGACATGATAAGAACGGTAACCAGAAGCTTTTTGGTTATTAATATAATCACGTTCTTCAATAATTTTAAAATCTTTGCGTTTACGTAAAAGCTCTAACACATCCCAAACATCATCAACAAATTGGACCATCACTCGAACACCAGCAATATCTTCCATTTCAGCTAAATTTTCTCGTGTGTAACCACGAAGTTTGGCCTTATTTCTGATTGATTCTCGACGTTTCACGCGCCCTGTAACAAATTCAATCGGAGAATAAAGTCCTTTCTTCAAATATTGCTTACGAACGCCCCGAAATTTTATTTTTAACTCGCCAACTGTTTGGACGTAAGGGTCCAAGAATTCTTCCCAATTAAACATTTTTTTCACTTTGCAAAAGCAATTGCTCTCGCATACTCCTTTTTTGAGTATTTAAATCTTAAACGATTTCTGACTTCTATATTTATTAGAATCACATCTAATATTTTAACATAAGTTTGCTTTATTCACATTATTGCTACTTAAATGCTTTAAATTTCAATAAAAAAAGAGCAATCATTTTGCCCTTTTTAGTTCTTAATTATATTTTTTATTTTTATCTTTTTTGAAAAATATCTCTGTAGTTCAATAACAATAATGATTGAAACGATGATCAATAAAGTCCATGAAGAGATTTTACCTAAATCAACAAATTGCCAAGCTTTTAACTGATAAGAATAAGTCCAAGCACTAAAATAAGAACCAATATTCTCTGCAAAATAAATAAAGAGACCGATTAAAAAGAAACTCAAAATTGCCGGCATTTGATAACGTTTTGTCCGCAATACAAAAGAAAATTTAGTTTTCCAGAAAATCATTAAAATAAAGAGATAAAAGATATTTCTGAAATCAAAGCCAAAGGTTCCACTAAAAAAGTTGAGATAAATAAGAACAGAAATACCAATGGACATCAACCAATGCGGCCAATTGATTGCTTCTAAATCAAACTCTTTTATTGCCCGAACAATATAAGAACCAATTGCCGAGTACATAAAAGCACTGTATAAGGGAACATCCATAATTTTAAATAAGCCGGCATCTGGATAGGACCAACTCCCATGCTTTACTTTAAATATTTCTAAAATCATTCCCAAAACATGGAAGACCATGATTGGAATTAAATCATAAGCTCGCTCATATTTGCTGACCAAAAGTATCATTTGAATGACGATGACACAAATCAATAAAGTGTCATAGCGTGCAAGATGTGGAATTTTGATAAAGGTAGTCACAATTAATGACAGAATAATGGTAATTCCAAAAATTGCTGACCGAAATTGTTTCAAACCAAAATCCCAAAAATCTTTTAAATGATATTTCTCTTCTACTTTTTCCATAGCCTTAATTCTATCATATTTTCAGTCCTTGTCTAGTCTCCTTCATTTTTAAAACTTCCCTTTGTTTCTCTGCTTTGAGCCAGCTTTTCTCTTTCTTCAACTTAGGGCGCAACTTTACTTATAGTCAGCCTTTTGATATACTTTTAATTAATATATCGTTTAACCCAACTGAAAGGAAAGATATTTTCTTTAGAAAATAATCTTAAAAATTAATTAATGAGTACGAATTTGGAGATTGAGTATAAGTCGCTATTGTCGCTGGCTGAGTATGACCAGCTCAAAAAACTCTTTACTCACGTAACCCCTGTTAGGCAAACTAACCACTACTTAGATTCAAAAGATTTTAAATTACGCAAGAAAAAATTGGCTTTGCGTATTAGAACTTTTGATAAGTCCGCAGAAATGACTTTAAAAGTTCCTCAAGAAGTTGGAAATATTGAATATAATATTGATCTCAGTCTTGAAGAGGCTCAACAACTCCTTGGCGAGCGAAATATTGTCTGTGGAGAGACTGATTTAAGTGAAATCTGTGAGTTACTGACTGCACGAGATATTAATCTTGAGGAAATCACTTTAATTGGAAGTTTGACGACGATTCGTTATGAGCAACATCTTCCAATTGGGCTTGCTGCATTAGACAAGAATGATTATCTAGGGCATACTGATTATGAGCTTGAGCTTGAAGTAGATGACAGCAAACAAGGGAAAAAAGACTTTTTTGACTTTTTAGATAAAAATCGAGTTGAATATCGTTTTTCAAAATCCAAAGTTGTTCGTTTTTTAGACTGTTTAAGACATTTACGAAAATAATTTTTAAAATTTTACTGACAGAATCCTGTCAGTATTTTTTTATAAAAAAAATGTCTGACAAGCATCAGGCAGTTTTTTCAATTTGTTCTAAGTATTGTTGTAAGAGGGCATGAGGACAATCTTCAATTTTCAAACATTCCTCATTAGTCATAATCAGACTTGCTGGAGAGGCTTGAAAATCATTTTTTCTAAAATCTTTTAACATTAAAGCGAGATGTCTTTTAGCAAAAGAACGATACTCCATAAAATTCAGAGTAGACACGCCGATTTCTTTCAAAATCTGTTGACGAACTTGTACTGTATAATCTAAAATCGTCGTTTCTTCTAAAACATCCTGCAACAATAAGAGAAAAGCTCTTCCTTGTTTTCGTCCGTAAAGATTTACAGTTAGATAATCAAGTGATACTTTTCGCAAACGGTCATAACAAGCATTTAACGAAACAATATTTTTAGGCAAATCTTCTGCATCCCGTAGTTGCTTAGCCGCAGGTAAAGTGACAATCGGATATAAATGCCAATCATTATGATCAAATGGTTCTAAATGGTCTAAAATGGGAGTGAAGTAATAATGAGTCTCCAACATAGTTTTTCTTCCTTGGTTTTGGGTATCGTTTCATGGTTGAGAAGAAGTGATAATCGGAATCTATAGAATACAACTTTTTTACAAATTCCAGACTTCATCTAATGAAGTAGTATTACTCTACCAAGTCTCCTCTCTTTTTTTACTATATTAACAAAAAAAGTCTGCTCACTCAAATAATACACAATAGCAATTACATTATTGACACGTGAGCTCACTTTTATTCCCTTACTTACAAGCGCTCAATTTCCTCTTTAACGGCAAGATTAGTTTGAGCAAAAGCTTCAGAAAAGTTTTGGTCAAGTTCTTTAATATGACCCACACGCACCTTTTTAACAAATTTCAAATCTTTTAATTTACTCAATAAATCTGAAAGATTTTCATTATTGATATAGAGTAAACTATAATTTGATTTTTGGCTTGTATAAATCACATCGCCAAATTTACTTAATTGTCTTGTTCCTTTATATGAATAGCAATAAACATAAACTGCGATTCGCTCCTTTATAAAAAGGGGGCGAATTTCTTTTTTCTCAATGCTTTCCATGATGTCGTCCATGTTGCCCTCCTCTCAATGGTAAATTCTCATCAACATAAATCTGTTCCGAAATACTATTTGTAATTTTCTTAGTCAAAGTTGTCAAAATTTGCTGAAGGTCGTTTTCTGCCAAACGAAAAGCATAAACCTTCTCATTCAAATTTATTTCATGCTGAAGCGCTCTTAGCTCTGGGCGAAAAGCGATATATTCAGAATTATCCTGTAAAGTTTTAAGCTGACTTTGTAAATTTTCATCTGCCATAAAATCAGCTTTAGCTTTCTGATAAGCTTCAACTTCTGGAAATTTCAAAAACTCGTCCATTATCTTTTCTAACAAATTATCTATTTCCAATAGATTTTGGTCGATTATTAACATATTTTTATTATATCATAAATATCAAATGATACACTTTACTGTTATTTTTAGCAAAAAAGAATATGACTCTTGATACAAATTTATTAATTTGGTATAATAATTAACACATTATTGGAATTATCTGATAATTTAAGGGAGGAAAACTTTTGGAAAATCTTCAAGAGAAACATGAAGCTCAACGGGGCTTACAGAACCGACATATTCAACTTATTGCTATTGCTGGAACGATTGGTACCGGACTTTTTCTAGGAGCTGGGAAAACCATTCAAATGACTGGTCCAAGCGTTATCTTTGCTTATATTCTTATTGGGATTGCGATGTTCTTTTTCTTAAGAACAATCGGAGAAATGCTTTACAACGACCCTAGTCAGCATTCATTTTTAAATTTTGTCACAAAATATTCAGGCGTCAGGACAGGTTACTTCACTCAGTGGTCTTATTGGTTAGTTATTGTTTTTGTTTGTATCTCTGAATTGACAGCAATCGGAACTTATATTCAATTTTGGCTTCCTCAGGTTCCACTTTGGTTGATTGAAATTGTCATGCTAGCTCTTCTTTTTGGACTTAATACTTTAAATTCTCGCTTTTTTGGTGAAACTGAATTTTGGTTTGCGATGATTAAAGTAGCAGCAATCATTGGAATGATTGTCACTGCGATTATTTTAGTAGCTGGTAATTTTCACTATAGCACTGTTTTAAGCGGAAAAACCGTTCATGACTCTGCTTCACTAAACAACATTTTTGATGGCTTTCAACTCTTCCCACACGGTGCTTGGAACTTTGTTGGTGCCTTACAAATGGTTATGTTTGCCTTTACTTCTATGGAATTTATTGGAATGACTGCGGCAGAAACAGTTAATCCTAAAAAGAGTTTACCAAAAGCAATTAATCAAATTCCAGTGCGTATTTTACTTTTCTATGTTGGAGCACTTTTGGCTATTATGACTATTTTCAACTGGCACTATATTCCGGCTGATAAATCTCCATTTGTTATGGTTTTTCAACTTATTGGAATCAAATGGGCAGCGGCGCTCATTAACTTTGTTGTCCTGACTTCTGCTGCTTCAGCGCTTAATAGTTCATTATTTTCAGCAACACGAAATATGTACTCACTTGCTCAACAGCATGACAAAGGAAGATTAACTCCTTTTACAAAACTTTCTAAGGCGGGAATTCCTATCAATGCCCTTTATATGGCAACTGCTCTCTCGCTTTTGGCTCCTGTCCTGACTCTTATTCCTCAGATAAAAAATGCTTTCGATTTTGCAGCCTCTTGTACGACTAATTTATTTTTAGTGGTTTACTTTATTACCCTCTACACTTATTGGCAATATCGCAAATCTGAAGATTACAATCCTAAAGGTTTCTTGACACCAAAACCTCAAATTACCGTTCCCTTTATCGTAGCTATCTTTGCAATTGTCTTTGCTTCTTTGTTTTTCAATGCTGATACCTTTTATCCGGCCTTGGGAGCGATTGTCTGGACAATTTTCTTTGGGCTCTACTCGCACTATAAAAAAATCTAAGCGAGTCATCTTTTCCTAGACAGAGTGACTTCTGAAAAACTAAATGAAAAAGCGTATAATATAATATTATGAATACAAATCAAAATGAAGAAAATAAGCTCTCGCAACGTGGTTTAAAAAATAGGCATATTCAACTTATTGCCATCGCTGGAACAATTGGTACGGGATTATTCCTCGGTGCCGGAAAATCGATTCACCTCACTGGTCCATCAATTATTTTTGTTTATTTAATAATCGGTGCGCTTATGTATATTCTCCTAAGAGCTATCGGGGAGATGCTTTACCAAGATCCCAATCAACATTCCTTTTTAAATTTTGTTTCACGCTATCTCGGTGAAAAACCTGGTTACTTTATTCAGTGGTCTTATTTACTGGTTGTTGTTTTTGTAGCTATGGCTGAGCTAATTGCTATTGGGACTTATATTAATTTTTGGTTGCCGGATTTACCAATTTGGATGACAGAAGTCTTTGTATTAGTTCTTCTAACTTTATTGAATACCTTAAATCCAAAATTTTTTGGAGAAACCGAATTTTGGTTTGGGATGATTAAAATTGTGGCGATTATTGGTTTGATTTTAACGGCAATAATCCTCATTTTTAGTCATTATCATACAGGAACTGATACTGTAAGTGTAACTAATATCACCAAAGGCTTCGAGTTCTTCCCAAATGGCCTTTCTAATTTCTTTGAAAGCTTCCAGATGGTCATGTTTGCTTTTGTTTCGATGGAATTCATCGGAATGACTGCAGCAGAGACAGATAATCCTAGACCAACTTTGAAAAAAGCGATTAACCAAATCCCAATTCGAATTGTCCTCTTTTATGTTGGGGCACTGCTGGCAATTATGAGTATCTACCAATGGCGCGATATTCCGGCTGATAAATCACCATTTGTTACCATTTTCCAACTCATTGGAATCAAATGGGCAGCGGCTTTAGTAAACTTTGTCGTACTAACTTCTGCTGCTTCGGCTTTAAACTCTGCCCTCTTTTCAATCACTCGTAATCTTTATTCTTTATCAAAACTCAATAATGATAAAATACTTAAACCATTTACTAAATTTTCAAAAGCTGGTGTACCAGTAAATGCTTTACTTTTCACCTCATTATTAATTCTATTTACTCCATTCATCTCGATGATTCCTGCGATTTCTAATTCTTTTGTCTTTATTACCAGTGTCGCAACCAATCTTTTTCTAGTGGTTTATCTGATGACCTTAATTACTTATCTTAAATATCGGAAATCAAGCGATTTTGATCCTAAAGGGTTTGTTTTACCTGCAGCCCACATCTTTATTCCATTAGCCATTGCTGGATTTGTCTTAATCTTTATTTCACTATTCTGCTTTAAAGATACAATTGTTCCGGCCATTGGTTCTGTGATTTGGGTTCTTATCTTTGGACTATTTACTTTCTTTAAAAAAATAAAAACAGCTGAATAATCAGCTGTTTTTTTAATCTTCAAGTTCGAGTTCAATTTCTTCAGTTTCGACTACTTTTTCTTCTTTTTTAGCTTTAGTTGTCTTAGCTTTTGTTGAAGTATCTTCTGTAGTTTCTGCTACTTCTGCTTCATCAAGAAGACCGTGAGCGGCACGAACTTTATGGTCAATTTCATCAAAGATTTCTTGATGTTCTTTGAGATAGTTCTTCGCTTTTTCTGCTCCTTGACCAATTTTTTCGTCATTGTAAGCAAACCAAGCGCCTGATTTTTTGATGATTCCTTCATCAACAGCAATGTTTAAAAGTTCACCGGTTCTTGAAATCCCTTCACCAAACATGATATCTACGAGAGCAACCTTGAATGGTGGAGCCACTTTATTTTTAACGACTTTGATTTTTGTGATTTTACCGATTTGGGTCTTGTTATCTCCAGAACCTTCTTCGATTTTTGTTGAACCACGTACATCAAGACGTACAGAAGCGTAGAATTTCAATGCACGACCACCAGGTGTTGTTTCTGGCGAACCAAACATAACCCCAACTTTTTCACGCAATTGGTTGATGAAAATAGCTGTTGTTTTTGTTTTATTAATATGTCCTGCAAGTTTACGCATGGCTTGTGACATCATACGAGCTTGAAGCCCAACTGAACTGTCACCAATTTCACCGTCAATTTCGGCTTTAGGTACCAAAGCTGCAACTGAGTCAATAACAACTAAGTCAACTGCACCAGATGTAATCAATTTTTCAGCAATTTGAAGCCCTTGTTCACCATAGTCTGGTTGTGAAAGTAAAAGTTCATCGATATTGACACCGAGCGCTTTTGCATATTCTGGGTCAAGCGCATTTTCAGCATCGATAAAGGCTGCAATTCCACCTTCTTTTTGAACCGCTGCAACGGCATGAAGAGCGACTGTTGTTTTACCAGAAGATTCTGGTCCGTAGATTTCAACGATACGTCCTTTAGGATATCCACCTGCACCAAGCGCAATATCAAGTGCAAGTGAGCCTGAACTTACTACTGACACTTTCTGGTTGGCTGCTTCGCCAAGACGCATAAGTGAACCTTTCCCAAAGTCTTTTTCAATCAGAGCAAGTGCATCTGCCAAAGCTTTGTCACGTTCAGCGCCATATTTTTTGGTAATATCATCAAAATTTGTTTTTTTCTTTGTTGCCAAATTTTATCTCCGTTATTCTTTATTTATTGTTTAATTATAGCATTTTTCAGGATTTTTTATAAGCCCCTATATTCTATCTATACGTTTTTTTATTAACTTTGTCACTGAGTTTTTTAAATTAATTTTAAAAGCTGTCAGTAAAAATCAAGTCATTATTTTTGCTGACAGAATGGGCAAAAGTGGGTCCCCCGACCAGCCACTTTTATTTTTTGAATTTCATTGCCACAACGCACACATTTTTCCCCTGTTTTTCCATACACTCGTAATTCGTCCTGCATTTTTCCTGTTGAACCTAAGGCACTATAAGTTCTAATGCTTGAGCCGCCTAATTTAATTGCTTTTTGCAAAATTTCAATGATAGAATCATGTAAAAGATGAATAGAACTTTCTGTCAGTTGATTTGCCACTTTTTCTGGATGAATCTTTGCTAGCCAGAGCACTTCATCAACGTAAATATTTCCAAGTCCAGCCACTAATGTTTGTTCAAGTAGAAAAGGTTTAATTTTCTTTGTCGATTTCTGCAATTTTTCTCGGAAAATCTGTTCATCAAAAGTTTCATAAGTTGGCTCTGGACCAATTTTTTTCTTCAAAAAATATAGAAGGACTTGGTCAGTAGAAATCAACTCCCAAGTCCCAAATTTTCTTACGTCAGCATAAATTAATTGTTCGTCAGTAAATTTAAGAGCTAAATGGTCATGTTTTTCCATTGGAGCATTGAGGCTTGCAAGTCGATATTTTCCTTCCATCCGCAGATGAGAAATCAAACGATCTTTCTCGCCAATTTCAAAAATTAAATATTTTCCGCGACGTGAAATGCCATGAATGGTTTTTCCTGTCAATTCTTTTTTCAATTGCTCAAAACCAGTTAAAACCATTCTTGGATAAGTGGCTTCTATAGATACAATTTTTTGTCCAACAATTCTTTTTTCAAGCTCTCTTCTCACTGTTTCAACTTCTGGTAACTCTGGCATTTTTCCCTCACATCAAAAAATTACTAACAAGTCTGTCAGTAAATTTTAATTCATTTTTTACTGACAACTTTCTTTTGTATTCTTAATTAAATTTAAATATAAAAAATCACTGACAATTTATCATTAGATAAGTTTCATCAGTGACTATTTTAACATTTCTCATTCATTTTTTTATGATAAAGATTTCAAAATTTATTTTCCAGAATCACCATAATTTGATAAGACGCGAGCTGATGGGTCAGTAACTTCTGCCCCAACCCAATCGCGATTTGGCATCCAAAAATCAAGAATCCAATCTTCATATCCTGGATAAAATTCTTCAAAAATCTCACGATACATCAATGATTCTTTGGTAAATGGTGTATGTTTTGGATACTTTTCACTGGCCTTTGCTAAGTCTTCATCAGAATATTTTTCGTCAGCAAATTCTTTTAAATAGTCAACCATTGAGTGACCAACAGCGTCAGAAAAAGCAGCTTTTTCTCTGAATAAAATCTCATCTGGCAATAGTTCAGTCCCTTCAAAAGCATGGCGTAAGAGATATTTTCCTTTACCATAAGTATTCAATTTTCTGCTGGGATTAATAGACATGACATAGGCCGCAAAATCCAAATCTGCAAAAGGAACACGCGCTTCAAGAGAATGAGCCGCTAAACAGCGGTCAGCCCGCAGGACGTCATACATATAAAGTTCATGCACTCGTTTTTGAGCTTCTTTTTGAAAGGCACCCGCTGATGGAGCAAAGTCAGTATATTTATAACCAAACATTTCATCAGAAACTTCACCAGTCATCAAAACTTTCAGTTCTGTATTCTCATGAATATATTTACAGATTAAATACATGCCAATAGAAGCCCGAATAGTTGTGATATCCCATGTTTCTAAGTGCCAAATCACTTCACGGACTGCTGAAAGTACATCTTCTTTTGTCATCAGAATTTCGGTATGGTCAGTTCGTAAGAAATCTGCCACTTCACGAGCATATTTCAAATCAATCGGATCGGTTTCCATTCCAATAGCAAAGGTTTTGATTGGACTTTCTAATTCCTTAGCTGCAATCGCACAAACCAATGATGAATCTAACCCCCCTGACAAAAGATAGCCCATTGGAGCATCTGCATGAAGACGTTTTTTGACTGCACGTTCCAATTTGCGACGAATATGTCCTGAAATTTCAGCCAAAGGTTCTTCAACAATTCTTGAAACCTCAGCAATGTCATTAAAAACATGAAATTCACCATTGGCATAGTAGTAACCTGGAGGAAATGGTGTCACATCATTACATGTTGAAATTAGTGCTTTGGCTTCAGAAGAAAAACAAATTTTGCCAGTTACTTTATTATAACCATAAAAAAGTGGACGAATTCCAAAGGGGTCACGAGCGGCAAAAATCTCAGCAGTGTTTTCATCAACCAGGACAAAAGCAAATTCAGCATCAAGCATTTTTACCATTGTTTCGATTCCAGTAGTTTCAAAAAGTGGTAAAAGAACCTCACAGTCAGAATCACCAGTAAATTTATAACCTTTTGTTTCCAAGAACTTACGAAGACTTAAAAAGTTATAGATTTCACCATTACACATAACTCTTTTGCCATTTAAACCAAACGGTTGACGTCCCAAGTCTGATAAATCCATGATTGAAAGTCGGCAAAAACCAAAATCATTTCCCAAAGTATCACGAACATGCTGTTGGTCATCTGGTCCTCGATGCTCAATCAATTCCAAATTACTTTTAAACTCTTCTATCGTTAAATCAGATGTTTCCATAAATAAAAAACCGCACATAATTTCCCCCAATAATAATTATAATTTTCAATATTATATCACAATTGTCTGGAAATTTCATAATAAAACAAAAAATAGCGATAATTCGCTATTTTCATTACATATAATCATCACGATTGTAGCCAAAGTCAGCTAAATCCATTTTTCGGTCGCGCCAGTCATTTTTGATTTTGACCCAAGTTTCAAGATAAACTTTATCCCCAAGCATAATTTCAATATCTCGACGAGCCATTTTCCCGATTTTACGAATCATATCGCCGCCTTTACCAAGAATAATCCCTTTTTGACTCTTGCGTTCAACAATAATTGTTGCCATGATGTGAATCTTACCAGTTTCTTCATCTCGAGTCATTTGGTCAGTAGTGACCGCGATTGAATGCGGAACTTCTTCCCGAGTTAATAATAAGATTTTTTCACGAATCATTTCTGAAACAAGAAAACGCTCAGGATGGTCAGTGATTTGATCTTCTGGGAAATATTGAGGACCCTCATCCAATTTTTCAGAGAGCGTATCAATTAATCTTTCTGTATTATTCCCTTGTTTAGCTGAGATTGGAACCACTTCAGAAAACTCCATTTGTGAAGTATAATCGGCTACAATTTCAAAAAGACGGTCAGGATGAATTTTATCAATTTTATTGACGACCAAAATGACAGGAACTTCTGCCTTTTTCAAGCGCTCAATAATCATATTTTCACCGGTTGAACGTGGTTCATCAGCCGCAACCATGAACAAAACGACATCACATTCACGTAAAGTCGAATAAGCAGATTGAACCATGAAATCGCCTAAAGCATTGTGTGGTTTGTGAATACCTGGCGTATCAATGAAAACAATTTGTTCATTTTCTGTAGTATAAATTCCTTGAATTTTATTTCTTGTTGTTTGAGGTTTATCTGACATGATGGCAATTTTTTGTCCCATCACGTGGTTCATAAATGTTGATTTTCCAACATTTGGACGACCTAAAATCGCCACAAATCCTGATTTAAATTTGTTATTTGTCATAGCGCTATTATAGCATAAAATCAGTCCTTTTTAAGTAAAATTCTAAAAAATGATTGTGAAAATTACTGACAGAATCATCAGTAAAGCTGACAAATTCTTTATTCACCGATTTAAAGCTCATTAAGCAATCGCTTTAAACTGACGGAAAGCGACAGAGTTTTTAAAAATCATTTGTCATCTCCGTCAGCTTGTTAAATCCAATTATGTTCAGTGCAAATTTACTGACAGAATAATCTTGTATTCAAAAACTACTGACAGATTTATTGTTTAACTTTCAAACAATAAATTTACTGACAGCTGACAAAAGAAAAAAGAAAAAATCATCAGCTAACTGATGATTCCTCTATTTACCGAAATTTCTTGATTATTTTTATTTGTCACCACGGCTACGCATTACGAAGCCAGCTGATTTTTCAGTTCCTGTGGTACGTTTACGAGGAGTTTTTTCTCCTTGTTTACGATCGTCAAAACGACGGTCATCACGTTTTCCACGGTAACCGCCACGGTTATCATCACGGTCTTTCCAGTTGCGTTTACGATCTCCACCGCGTTCGCCATCTTTACCATCACGATTGCCACGGTAGCCGCCACGGTTTCCATCACGGTCGCCATTTCCACGACCTTTATAGCGTCCGCCGCCACCTTTACCTTTTTTCTTGAAGCCTTTTCCTTCACCATTAAATGGCAATGGACGTTCAGCTGTAATCTTAACTTCTTCTTGATTATCAGGGTCTTTTACGCGACCTTGAAGAAGTAAAGCAACCAATTCTTTAGCATCAAATTTTTCAAGTAGGCTCGCTGCTTGTTTGTCAAATTTAGCCAATTTTGCTTTAGCTGAATCATCAGACAAATCACGAAGCACATCATCCATAGCTACTGAGAGTGACGCTTGGTAAGCTTCTTCTTTTGTAGGTGGTTTCAAGCCTTTCATTGGCTTTTTAGTCATATTTTCAATGGCACGAAGATAACCCATTTCATTGTATGAAACAAATGTTACTGAACGTCCTGATTTACCAGCACGGCCGGTACGACCGATACGGTGAACATAGCTTTCTTGGTCTTGAGTAATGTCGTAGTTATAAACGTGAGTAACTCCTGACACGTCGAGTCCACGAGCAGCAACGTCAGTTGCAACCAAAACGTCAATATGTCCTGCTTTGAAATCACGCAAAACAGCCAAACGTTTATTTTGGTCCAAATCTCCGTGCATTCCTTCAGCACGGTAACCGCGCAATTTAAGACCACGAATCAATTCGTCAACACGACGTTTTGTACGACCGAAAACAATTGCAAGTTCTGGACGTTCAACATCAAGCAAACGAGTCAAAACATCAAATTTTTCAAATTCTTTTGTTTTTACAAAATATTGATCAATACGGTCAGCAGTCATTTCTTTGGCTGCAATTTTGATGTGTTCAGGATTCTTCATGAATTTCACACCAATTTTTTTGATGTCGGCAGGCATTGTTGCTGAGAAAAGCAATGTTTGACGAGCTTCTGGTGTTTTTTCAATGATGAAATGAATGTCTTCCAAGAAACCCATGTTCAACATTTCATCAGCTTCATCAAGAATCAAAGTTTCAAGTTGATCCAATTTAATTGCTTTACGTTTAATCAAGTCAACCAAACGTCCTGGTGTTCCCACAACAATATGTGCACCAGCTTTAAGGCCTTTAATTTGTTTTTCAATACTTGAACCACCAAAAACAGTACGGACTTTAAGTCCTTTTGATTTACCAAAACGGAAAAGTTCTTCTTGTCCTTGAACCGCAAGTTCGCGGGTTGGAGCAATAACGAGTGCTTGAATAGCTGGATTAGAAGCATCAATTTTTTCAATTGTTGGAAGACCAAATGCTGCTGTTTTACCAGTTCCTGTTTGCGCTTGACCTAGAACGTCACGCCCTTCAAGTGCAAGTTTAATTGTTTGTTCTTGGATTGGTGTTGGTTGTTCATAACCAATCTCTGTAAGTGTATTTACGATTCCTTCTGACAGGCCGAGTTCACTAAATTTCATTTTTTACCTATATTTCTACTGCGTGTTCCCACGCCAAACTTTTTATTACAGGGTACGAAACCCTTGCTACAGGCGAAATTTATGTGACTCGCCTGACGTAACTTATCTATTATAGCATAATTTTTTGACTGAAAATGCTTACGCCCTTTACTTTTTTTAAAATATTTTCATAAAAAAATATACTGACAAAGCTGTCAGTAAATTTTTATGATATTTTTTAAAGAATATAAGCTTTTATACTATATAGAATATCTGTCAGTAATTTTATACTGAAAATTGTTCCATTAATTCAACATCTGGATATTTATCTTTAAACCAACGCATGGCAAATTCATTTTCAAATAAGAATAAAGGATGGTCAAAACGATCTCGTGCCAAAATATTACGTGAACTAGACATTTTTTCATCTAAATCTTCTTCTTTAATCCAACGAACCGTTTTTGTCCCCATGGGTGTCATGATTGTTTCAGAATTATATTCACGCTCCATCCGGTCTTTAAAGACTTCAAATTGAAGTTGCCCAACCGCACCAAGCATAATATCACCAGTTGTATAAGATTTGTAGAGCTGAATGGCTCCTTCTTGTACCAATTGGTCAATTCCTTTTTGGAAAGATTTTTGTTTCATCACATTTTTCGCTTGGACACGCATAAAGAGCTCAGGGGTAAATGTTGGCAATGGTTCAAAAGATTTTTTCAATTTACCTGTGGTTAATGTATCCCCAACCTGATAAGTACCAGTATCATAAACCCCAATAATATCACCAGCTACAGCATTCTCAACATTTTCTCGCGATTCAGCCATAAATTGTGTGACATTTGAGAGTTTCACTTTCTTACCCGTCCGAACAAGATTAACATCCATTCCTCGTTCAAATTCACCAGATACAATCCGAACAAAAGCAATTCGGTCACGGTGACGTGGGTCCATATTTGCTTGGATTTTGAAAATGAAACCAGAAAAATCAGGATTTAAAGGTTCAATTTCTTCTTCGTCCACCGTTTTGTGTGAATGAGGCTCTGGTGCATATTCTAAAAATGTTTCAAGGAAAGTTTCTACCCCAAAACTAGTTAAAGCCGAACCAAAGAAAACTGGTGTCAATTGCCCTGCAACAACTTCTTCCTCAGAAAATTGATTTCCAGCATCCAAAAGTAATTCAGCATCTTCTAAAGCTTGAGTAAAGAATGGATTTTTTGTCAAAGGATGACTAGCTGGCACTTCCCCATTTTCATCAAATTCAACAAAACGTTTGCCATCCTCAGGTTGATAAACTTCCACACGACCATGCGTAAAATCATAAAGACCTTGGAAATTTTTCCCCATTCCGATTGGCCAATTCATTGGTACACTAGCAATTCCAAGAATTTCTTCCAATTCAGAAAGTAAATCAAGCGGTTCACGTCCATCACGGTCAAGTTTATTAATGAAAGTGAAAACCGGAATCCCTCTGCGTTTTACAACTTGGAAAAGTTTTTTCGTTTGTGCTTCAATCCCTTTAGCACTGTCGATAACCATGACCGCAGCATCAACTGCCATCAATGTTCGGTAAGTATCTTCTGAGAAATCTTCGTGCCCAGGCGTGTCCAAGATATTAACACGTTTGCCTGCATAATCAAATTGCATGACAGAACTTGTTACAGAAATTCCACGTTCTTTTTCAATATCCATCCAGTCTGACTTAGCAAAATTACCAGTTTTACGAGCTTTTACAGTCCCCGCTTCCCGAATGGCTCCCCCAAATTTCAATAATTGTTCTGTAATCGTCGTCTTACCAGCATCCGGGTGACTGATGATGGCAAAAGTTCGGCGTTTTTTTATTTCTTCTTGTAAAGTCATTTATACTCTCTTTTTCTTTAATTATTCATTTATATTTTTAATTTATTTTACATTGGTTAAACCTCAAAAAATAGTTCTTTTAATTATATCAAAATTTGCCCTGATTTTATAGTTGATTTTTATAAATCTTACCAACAAACTAAAGAGTTAAAAAATTAATTTGATTAGTAATTAAACAAAAGAAAAAACAATCAGCAAAACTAATTGTTTTATCATTAAATTTTTTATTTATACAGTAGCGTTTTTCTTGTAAATTTCTGCCTCTGCTTCTGTTGAGAAGACAAAATGTCCTGGGGTAATTTCCCGCATTTCACGTTCTTGTCCATCCAATTCAGCCGTTGGGTCATAAACAATTGGAGTACGTTCCCGCTCAGAAATAGGGTCTGGTGACGGAATTGAACTTAGCAAACTCTTAGTATAAGGATGAATTGGATGATTGTAAACTTGATCAGAAGTTCCAACTTCCAAAATTTTCCCCCAGTGCATGACACCAATTCGGTCAGAAATATATTTAACCATTGACAAATCATGAGCGATAAACAAATAAGTCAAGTTTTCTTTTGCTTGAATATCTCTCATCAAATTAACAACCTGAGCTTGAATTGAAACATCAAGTGCTGAGATAGGTTCATCAGCTACGACAAATTTAGGTTTTACGGCAAGTGCACGTGCAATCCCAATCCGTTGACGCTGTCCACCAGAAAATTCATGCGGATAACGTGTCAAATGGTCATCATTCAATCCAACCAAACGTAAGAGTTCCAATACACGAGCATCACGTTCAGCCTTTGTTTTTACTAAACCATTGGCATCAAGTCCTTCAGCAACGATATCTTTAACGCGCATCCGTCCATTCAATGAAGCTTGTGGATCTTGGAAAATCATTTGTGCTTCTGAACGATACTCACGCAACTCTGAACCTTTTAAATTACGAACATCTTTACCTTCAAAGAGAATTTCTCCACCAGTAATGAAATTATCATAAAGTTTAAGAATTGCTCGACCAATCGTCGTTTTACCAGAACCAGATTCTCCAACGAGACCAAATGTTTCTCCCTCATAAATATCTAAAGAAACATTATTAATTGCCTTATTAGCCCCTTTTTTTCCTTTATTAAAAGTCAAATCAAGGTTTTTCATTTCAATTACTTTTTTAGGTTCTGTCATCATTTATCCCCTTTCAATTCTTCCCAGCGTTTCCAGCGTGCCAAGATATTATCGGAAGGCGTTACTTTTGGTGCTCGTGGGTCTAAAAGCCAAGTTTTGGCAAAATGTGTTGGAGATACTTCAAAGTATGGAGGTTCTTCTTCAAAATCAATTGCCAAGGCAAATTTATTACGTGCTGCAAAGGCATCCCCTTTTGGTGGATTCAATAAATCAGGTGGAGTTCCTGGAATTGAAACCAACCGGTCCACACTTGAATCAACCGTTGGCATTGAATCTAAGAGTCCCCAAGTATATGGATGTTGTGGGTTATAGAAAATTTCTTCAACTGTTCCGTATTCAACAATTTCACCCGCATACATTACCGCCACTTTATGTGCAAAACCAGCAACAACTCCCAAGTCATGGGTAATGAAGACAATTGATGAATTAATTCTTTCTTGCAATTCAGCCATCATATGCATAATTTGTGCTTGAATTGTAACGTCAAGCGCAGTTGTTGGTTCATCTGCAATCAAGATTTCAGGGTCAGCAGCCAAGGCAATCGCAATAACTGCACGTTGACGCATCCCACCTGACCATTGGTGTGGATAATCATTAATATGCACTTCGGCATCAGGAATTCCGACTTGTTGCATCAATTCGAGGGCCCGTTTCATGGCATCGGCTTTGCTCATTCCTTTGTTGTGTTTCAACAAAGGTTCAGCAATTTGTTTTCCAATACGCATTGTTGGGTCAAGAGAAGTCATTGGGTCTTGGAAAATCATTGAAATTTCATTTCCACGAATTTTTTGCCACTCTTCCTCTTTTAAATCAAGAAGGTTACGCCCTTTAAATAATAATTCACCTTGTGGTATTACCGCATTTTTCGCATTCAAGCCCATCAAAGTTTTTGTTGTTACTGATTTACCAGAGCCAGACTCACCAACAATCGCTAGGGTCTGCCCTTTTTCTAAATCAAAAGAAACATCACGAATCGCTTTAACATCTCCAGCATAGGTGTGGAAATTGACATGCAAATTTTTAACTTCTAATACTTTTTCTTCTGCCATTTCTAATCCTCACTTGCTCTAGGGTCAAATGCATCACGCAAACCATCTCCAAAGAAGATAAATGTGAGTGAAAGCACAGACAATACTACTGCTGGAATAATCAATTGGAATGGATAGAATTGCAAGCTTGCAATCCCATCATTAATCAAAGTCCCCAAAGAAGACGTTGGCGGTTTGACCCCAAGGTTAATCGCTGATAAAACAGCCTCATACATAATCATACTTGGAATATCAAACATGATTTGGACAACAATAACCCCTGAAACGTTTGGCAACAAATGTTTTACTGCAATTTTCCAAGTAGATTGTCCTAAAGTTTTTGAGGCCAAGACGAAGTCACGCTCCTTATAGGAGAGAACCATGTTCCGTACCTGCCTGGCCATCCCGGTCCATGCAAATAGACCAATCGCAATAATAATTGATGAAATTCCTTGTCCCAAAAGTAGAGCAAGCATTGTTACTACAACTAAGTTAGGTACAGATTGGATGATTTCAATAATCCGTTGCATGACCATATCGACTTTTCCGCCCATCCAGCCGGAAATAATCCCATAGGTCACCCCGATTACTAAGTCAATCAAGGCGGCAGCAAGGGCAATAATCAATGAAATACGCAAACCAACAATTGTTCGTTTAGCTAATGAACGTCCATATTTATCAGTTCCGAAGACATATTTATCTTTTTCTGGAACACCTTGTGATTTGTATACATCTGTTCTTTCAGTAGAACCTGGTGCTTTAAATTCACCATTCCAAAATGGTAAATCACCTGAGAGTTTTGGCGGAAGATTTCCATAAACTTGTGATTTATTTGGATTAAAGTAGTTTGCTTTTGATTGTGGTACAACAAATGCGGAGATAACTGAGAAAACCAATGTAATCGCAATAATCCACATGGCAACCAAAGCTACTTTATTTTTCTTAAAACGACGCCAAGCATCTTGGAAAAAACTCAAGGCAGGTTTCGCAATTTTTTCTGTTGAATCTGAACCCTTTGAACCAACAAGGGTGAAGTCTTTATTTAAATTTTCCATTTCGACAAACCCTTTCTAGAGACGAACTCGTGGATCAACAATTGCAGTCAGAATATCTGTAACTAAGATAAATACCATC
The DNA here is from genome assembly GCF_020218185.2 of Lactococcus sp. SK2-659. NCBI lineage: Bacteria > Bacillati > Bacillota > Bacilli > Lactobacillales > Streptococcaceae > Lactococcus > Lactococcus sp. SK2-659. The sequence goes on along the minus strand of NZ_JAIWQZ020000002.1, from coordinate 443,024 downwards.
AAAATTACCGCATAGACAATTGTTGTTGCCATAATAACTGGGAAGTCTTTGGCTGGAATTGAATCAACAAATTGAGCCCCAATTCCAGGAATTGAAAAGATTTTTTCAATTAAGACTGATCCTGTCAACAATCCTGCGGCCATTGGACCAATCAAAGTCAACATTGGAATTAACGAATTACGCAACGCATGCTTGTTGACCACTTCTTTTTCAGATAAACCTTTAGCTCGAGCTAACAAGATGTAGTCTGAAGATAAAGACTCAATCATTTCAGAACGAACAAAACGAGTTACCACAGCCATTGGAGCAAAAGAAAGAGCGATTGTTGGCATAATTGTTTGTGAGAAGGTTCCCCAACCAGAAATTGGGAAAAGGTTCAAATTAAATCCTAAGTAAAGAAGAATTAAGGTACCAATTACGAATGAAGGAACTGAAATACCAAGAACTGAGAGGAATCCAAAAACGCCATCAAGGACGCCATTTTTACGACGTGCAGAAGCTTTCCCCATCAAGGCTCCAAGAACAGTACCTAGAATAAGTGCTTGAGTTCCTAATTGCATTGATACTGGCAAACGTTGGGCAATCATCGTAATAACAGGTTGATTCGTATAAATGAACGAAGTACCAAAATTACCTGTGAACATGTGTCCTACATAGATAAAGTATTGTTGCCAAAGCGGTTTATCTAAACCATAGGCATGTTTTAAAATTTCCAGTTGATCTGGTGTTAGTTTGGGATTTGAGAAAGGTGTTCCGGGCATGACTTGCATCATAAAGAAAGTCAATGTCACAATCAGGAACAAAGTCAGAAGCAAAAGCCCCAAACGTTTAAGAATATATTTAGCCATAAAAAATTTCCTAATCTAAGCAAAAGATAGGGTTGGCAATCTGCCAATCCTAACTTTCTTGCTCTAAAACTCTATTATTATTTGAGGTAAGCCGTTTTGAAGTCATAAGTCAAACCAGTTGAACCAAAACGTACATCTTTAAGGTTAGGGTTACGAAGAACTGGTGAAGTACGGAAGTAAAGCGGATTAATATTTGATTCTGTATAAAGTGCTTCTTCAGCAGCTTTATAGTCTGCATAATGTTTTTCAGGATCAAGGGCATCTGTCACTTCAGCAGCTTTAATGGCTTTATCATAAGTAACATTATTGATTTTACCATTGTTATTTGGTGAAGTTGATGTGAACAAATCAAGGAATGTTGATGGTTCAGCGTAGTCACCACCCCAAAGTGAGATGACCATATCAAAGTTACCGGTTGTTGAGTCATTTAAACGTTGTTTAAATGGTACTGATTTGATATTTATAGTCAAACCTGGTAGTTTTTCTTCCCATGCTTGTTTAAGGAATGTTGCAGAGTCTTTGGCAGCTTGTGTGTCATCCGTTGTCAAAGTCAACGTAAGTTTAGTTTCGCCAATTTCTTTCAAACCTTTTTCCCAAGCGGCTTTAGCTGCTGTGGCATCATATTTGTAAGGTTGTTCAGCATATTTAGCGAAGTCTTCACCGGTATTTGTTTTAGCCATCCCTGCTGGTGTCAAACCAGTTGCTGGTGTAGAAGCCGGTGTTACAGTGTCAACATATTGTTTACGGTCAGTTGCAAGATTGAAAGCTTCACGAATATCTTTATTCGCAAGGGCTTTATTTTTGCCTGATTGGTTATATTGAACGTATGAGGTAGTTGCTTCATTTAGAGAGACAACATTCTTATCTGTTTTATTTGCTTTGTAAAGGTCTGGGTCACCGATACCAGTTTGGTCAATTTTACCTTGTTTGTAAAGGTTAAATGATGTTTTAACATCTTGAACAACTTGGAAGTCGATTTCTTTAGTTTTAACTGCGCTCTTATCCCAATAATTGTCATTCTTCACGATTGAGAATGTTTGGTTTGAACCGTTCCAACCTTTTGATTTTTCAAATTTATATGGTCCAGAGTAAACCATTTTCTCTGAAGATGTTCCGTATTGTTTCCCGTATTTTTCAACTACTTTTTGGTTGAGTGGGAAGTAAACAGAGTTAGCTGTCAAGAATTCAAAGTATGGTGTTGGTTGTGCAAGGGTAACAACAAATGTTTTGTCATCAGTTGCTTTAACACCAAGTGTTGATTTATCAGCTTTACCACCATTAATCTCGTTGGCGTTTTTAACTGGGCCAAGGAGGTATCCGTATTCTGAAGCAGTCGCTGGATCAACCGCACGTTGCCAAGAATAAACGAAGTCTTTAGCTGTCAAAGCATCACCATTTGACCATTTCAAGCCATCACGAAGATGGAAAGTATATGTCAAGCCATCTTTTGATACATCAACTGATTTTGCCAATTCTGGCTGTGCTTTACCATCTTTGTCCACACGTGTCAAACCAGCATTGGTATTACCAATAATGATATTTGAATATGTATCTGTCGCAAGTGATGAATCCAATGTTTGAATAGGTGATGTCAAATTCCATTGAATGTCTTTTGATGATGACGATGAGCTAGAACCGCTATTGCCGCATGCTGCAAGCAAAGCTGCCGAACCAAGTGCAACTGTACCTAAGGTAACTTTTTTCCAAGTCTTCATGTAATTTCCCTCTTTCATGAATTGTGTCTGACTTCGCAATTTTTATTATTGTCAGAAAATTTATTATATTGGTATTATACTTAATTCAACCTGAATTGTAAAGTATAATGGTTATGTTTTCTGAAAATTAACATTTAATTTTTAAATAGCGGAAAGTTTTCACAAACTTTTGAAAAAGATTTTTTACTACACTTTTATTTAAATCCCTTTCATTTAATTGGGCTCTGACTGGTTCGTGTTTTATTTTTGCAGAAAGAATATTCAATAAAAAGATAAATTTTCAGAAAATTTATCTTTTTGTATTTTTTATTTAACATAAGCCGATTTTAGGTCGTAAGCTAAACCGGTTGAATGAAATTCTAGGCCTGTAATTTTAGGATTCATTAAAGCTGGATTGGCTTGGAAATCAACTGGATTGATGTATGACCCTTGATAGAGGGCTGCTTCTGCCGCTTTGTAATGTTCATCTACTTTGGCTGGTTCAAGAACGTCTGGCGTTGTTGTTGCTGCTTTAAAGGCCTCATCATAAGTTTTACTAGAAAATTTACCGTCATTATATGATTGGCCTGTCGTAAAGAGTTGCAAGAAAGTTGAAGGTTCAGCGTAATCTCCACCCCAACCTGAGAGAACCATATCAAAATTTCCATTTTGAGCGTCATTCAATCTTTGTTTGAATGCAACAAGTTTTAAATTGACAGTCAAGCCTGGTAGATTTTGTTGATAGGCTGTTTGTAAAAAGTTGGCTGTTGCTTCTGACGGTGCTAAATCACCAGCAGCTTCAAGGCTAAGACTGAGTTTGGTTAAACCAAGCTCTTTTAATCCTTTTTCCCAGAGGTCTTTTGCTTTTGTCGGGTCATAGCGATAATCTTGTTTTGCATAAGTTGCAAAATCTTCTCCTGTTGAGGTCTTGCTCATTCCCACTGGTGTAAAGCTTGTCGCAAGGCTCGAACCTGGTAGGGCTGTTTTGACGACTCCTGCTCTGTTAGTTGCCAAATTTAAGGCTTCACGAATATTTTGATTAGCTAGTGCTTTTTGAGCATCTGGACTTGAGGCATTTTTACCAGATTGATTGTATTCAATATAGTCTGTCCGTGCTTGTTTAAAGACAGTATAACCTTTCGTCTTTTTATTGGCATTAATCAAATCAGTTGTTGAAAGGAGCGTAAAATCAAGTTTTCCTTGTTTATAAAGCTGTGCTCCTGTGTTCGCATTTGAAATGACTTGGAAATCAATTTGTTTAGATTTGACTGCTGATTTATCATAGTAGTTTGGATTGGCGTAAATTGAAAAAGTTTTATTGGTTCCTGTCCAACCTTTATCTGATTTGAACATGAATGGTCCATTATAAACGGTTTTATCTGAGGATGTTCCATATTGTTTGCCATATTTATCAACAACTTTTTGGTCAAGGGGATAATAAACAGGTTCTGACAAGAGAAATTTAAAATATGGTGTTGGTTGTGCCAATGTGACTGTAAATTCTGTATCTGACTCGGCTTTAATTCCTAGACTATCGAGTGATGATTTACCGGAAATAATATCATTAGCCCCAGAAACTGCCCCCATCAAATAGGCATATTCTGAACCAGTTTTAGGGTCCACTGCTCTTTTCCATGAATAAACAAAATCTTTAGCAGTCAACTTGTCACCGTTTGACCATTTCAAATTATCTCTAAGAGTAACCGTGTAGGTCAAGCCGTCTTTTGAAACGTCAATTGATTTTGCAAGTGCTAAGGCAGCATTTCCTTTAGAGTCAACGCGTGTCAATCCTTCTTCCACATTTCCAGCTACATCATAAGAATACTGGTCAGTTAAAATTGTGGTATCAAGTGATGCCACATCTGTGGGAATTGAAAATTTGATGTTCTTTTGCTCACTTGTTTTTGTGCCACAGGCCACTAAAATAATTCCTGACAGGGCAATAAGGCTGGTGAGTCCAATAATTTTTCCTTGTTTCATCTGCTTTCTCCAAATCGTAAAGATACTATTGAATTTTCATATTATTCTGAAAATTAAATGTGGACTTATTATACTTTTTCAAAAATACATTGTCAAGAATATTGTTGTATTTTTCTGATAATTTAATGAAAACAAAAAAATACTAACTTTCTGTCAGTATTTTTATCATTATAATTTTTCAACAACCTCTGAAAGTTTCATGCTATTTGAACCTTTGAATAACACTTGGTCAGTTGGTTTCAAATCTGCTGACAGACTTTCTGTCAGTAAATCTAAATCTGTAAAATAGCTGACCGCTTTGTCAGTCGAAATTTCTGCCAAGTTTTTCATCATTTCACCATAAAGATAGACTTTATCAATTTTATTGAAATCAATAGATTTCAATATATCTTTATGGAGTTGGGCTGCACTGGGTCCAAGTTCTAACATATCAGCAAGAACTGCAATCTTTCGACCATTCTCATTTTTAGGAATGGCTTGGAAAGTTTCCAAAATCAAACGCATTGCTGTCGGATTGGCATTATAAACATCACTCAAAAGGTCTGCACCATTTTTGGCTTTTTTCCACTCTGTCCGATTTCTGGTCAGCTCTACTTCTTTCAAAGCTTTTTTAATTTCGACTTCTGAAAGTCCATAATGTAAGCCAACATAAGCAGCTAACATAGCATTCGTCGCGTTATATTTACCAGGAACTGGAATAGTAATTGATTCATCTAAAAAATTAGTTTCAAAAGTTAATTTTTCTTTGTGTTCGACTAATTTTGTAATAAATAAATCTTCACCGGGCAAACCAAAGCGAATAATTTTTTGATTGTCTGGGATAAAAGCATTAATAATTGGGTCAGCAGGGGCAATAAGCTCACCATGCAAACCAGCCGTAATCCCCATTTTCCCTTTAGCAATATTTTCGCGACTTCCCATATGTTCAAGATGTGCTTCACCAATTAAGGTAATGACAGCAAGTTCAGGCTTAGCAAGTTCTGATAAAAAATCAATATCACCAGGGTGATCCATTCCCATTTCCAAAACTAATTTTTCAGTATCGTCCGGCATATGTAAAATGGTGTAGGGTAAGCCGATTTCATTATTGTGATTTCCTTGTGTTTTGTATGTTTTAAATTTCTTAGACAAAACAGCAGCAATCATGTCTTTGGTTGTTGTTTTTCCATTTGAACCTGTCACCGCAATGACTGGAACTTTTGTCTTTTCAAGATAATATTTTGCTAATTTTTGGAAAGCAAGCAGATTATCGTCAACCAAGAGATGAGCTTGTTCGACTTCTTTTTCTGAAAAGCTGATTATTGCTCCATTATCAAAAGCGATTTCGATGAAATCATGACCATCTCGTGCCCCCTTAAGTGGCAAAAAGATATCCCCTTTTTCAATCAAACGGCTGTCAAATTCAATTTTATTGACTGACAAATCTGCCAGTTGCGACCAATCATTTTTTGCGCCAACGACTTGGGCGATTTCGTGAATTGTGAGTTTCATAGTGACTCCATTATAACACTTTTTACTGACAAAAAAATCTGTCAGCAATCGATTTACTGACAGATTTGTATTTTTTATAAAAGATGATTTTCACGTGTTTCAAAAGTTTCTTTAGCTAAATCAACTAATTTTTCAATTAAATCAGAATAAGATAAGCCCATATTTTCCCAAAGCAATGGATACATTGACCATTGTGTGAATCCTGGAATGGCATTAATTTCGTTGAGATAAACATTTCCATCCTTAGTCACAAAGAAATCGCAACGTGACAAGCCTGTCCCATTGACTGCCTTGTACGCTTTTATAGCATATTCTTGCATTTTTTGAGCTAAATCAGCAGGAACTTTTGCTGGGATGTCCATTTGAATTTTATTATCAATATATTTTGAGTTGTAATCATAAAACTCAACATCTTTCACAACTTCACCTGGGAGCGTTGCAGCAACGTCACTATTATTTCCCAAAACAGCACATTCGATTTCACGCGCATACACACCTTGTTCAATGACAACACGGTTATCATATTTATAGGCTTCGCTTAGCGCAGGTTGAAGGTCTGCTAAATCATCAACTTTTGAAATTCCAACACTAGAACCCATATTAGCAGGTTTAACAAAAACTGGAAATTCTAATTTTTCGACTACTTCTTGAGCAATTTCTCCTTGATTTTCATCAGCAAAAGCCGCAACATAAGGAACTTGGGGTACACCAACCGCTTCAAAAACGTGTTTTGCCAATAATTTATCCATTGTGCTTGACGCAGATAAAATATTTGGACCAACATATGCCAAACGTAAAATTTCTAAAAATCCTTGAATCGAGCCATCTTCACCCATTGGTCCATGTAAAACTGGGAATACAACGGCATCTTTTTCGTAAATTGCTGCTGGTGAAATCTTTGGATAAGATTCTGCCAAATCATTTGTCAGTAGTTTTTCTTCTTCAGCAGGTTTGTCAGTAAATTCTTGCGTTTTTATGAATTCACCACCCTTAGTGATAAAGTAAGTTTTTACAACAAAACGAGAATAATTAACAGCTCTCATCACCGATTCTGCTGATAAAACTGATACTTCTCGCTCAGCAGAACGACCACCATACAACAAAATTAATGTTTCTTTTGACATATTTCTTCCTTTTTTACTGACAGCTTTGTCAGACACTTCTTTTTACTGACAGCATGCGATATTTTTACAATACAATTCTGTCAGTAATTGTCTTTTTTATTTTACCACAGAAAAAATCAAATTTCCAACCGATTCTCTACCGCTTTTGATAAAGTAATTTCATCTGCGTATTCTATATCAGACCCTACAGCTAATCCACGAGCCAAGCGAGTCACTTTAATTCCTGCAGGCTTAATCATTCGAGCCAGATACATGGCGGTTGCTTCTCCGTCAGAAGTGGCATTAGTTGCGATGATCACTTCTTTAACCTCTGAATCCATTAATCTTGTAATCAATGTTTTAACATTAATTTCATCAGGAGAAATCCCATTCATTGGACTAATCGTGCCATGCAAAACATGATAAAGTCCTCGATATTCCCGAATTTTTTCCATAGCAAGAACATCTTTAGATTCTTCAACGACCAATATAGTTGTTCGATCACGCGTTGGATCGGTACAAATGGCGCAAGGATCACTTTCTGTTAAATTCCCGCAAATCGAGCAAAAACTCAAATCCCGTTTTGCTGACAGAAGATTTTTTGCAAATTCATTGACATCTTGATCTTCCATGCCAATCGTATAAAAAGCCAATCGAGTCGCTGTTTTTTGACCAATCCCTGGTAATTTTGAAAACGACTCAATCAGGCGAGCAATAGGTTCAGGATAATACATATTTCACCAATTCTTCACTTGTAAATATTTTATTCAATTTATTAATTTTACTATAAAAGACTGAAAATGAAAAGGAAAGGTGATAGAATTCTCAATCACTTATAAATAAAAAGCCTCTCCTATCAGAGAGAACTTTTTTTAATTTTTACGAAAAGCCTCATTTGAATAATACAAATCAGTAATTCCCGTTACAATACTTTGGTTTGCTTTTGTTCCACTTGAAGCATTACTTTCAGTATTATCTGGAAGTACAACCGCAATAGCAATTTCTGGGTTGTCAGAAGGAGCAAAGGCCACTGCATTATTAGCCGTTACAATAACTTGACTTCCATCTGCCAATACTTTTGTACTTTCGGAAGTCCCTGTTTTACCAGAGATAGAAACCGTTGATTGACTCATTGGCTTACCAGTAGTCAATCCACCAGCCCCATGAACAACAGCATACATCCCTTGATGAAGAACATCCATATTATCAGGAGTGATATTTACCTTATCCATGATTTTAGGAGTAATATTTTTGATAAGCGTGCCAGGCTGTCCGTCAGTTCCACCTTCATAAATTCCTTGGACAATGTGTGGCGCCAAACGAGTTCCGTTATTTCCTAAAGTTGCCGCATAAACCGCCAACTGAAGCGGCGTATAGTTATCATACTGACCAAATGATTCATACAATACATTGACCCCAGAAGCTGCCTCAGATTTAGCTGAAGGGAGATATCCCGTTGATTCTCCAGGAATATCAAAACCAGTTGATGCCCCTAAACCATAAGAAGCAAAAGCCTTACGAAACTGTTCATAAACTTTTACTCGGTTACTATCATTGAGATATTGCCCCGCTGCAGTATAAGGAGCGCCTAACATTCTCATTGCCAATTGCATCATGTAAGTATTTGATGAATATTGCAAAGCTTCAACAGCTGTTAAAGCCATTGGTGAAGCATCACCCCACCAGTCATTGATAGACGGAGAATCCTTAAATTGAATAGACTGTGCCGTTAAAGTGTCATTTCCAGAAATTACACCAGCATTCCAAGCAGCAGTCAATGTTCCCATTTTGACAACAGACCCCGGTGTGAAGACACTTTGGAAAGTCCCTAAAGTATTTTCCGTAATTGCTCCTGTATTAGGATCCCGTTGATAGCCAGATAAAGCTAAGACTGCCCCTGTTTTAACATTTAACACAACAGCATAAGCCCCTCTATTATACTGACCATAGCCTTGGGCAATCAGTTGATCTAATTGTGTTTTAACGATATTATTAACACCGTTTTGGAAATCTAGGTTAATAGTTAATTTTAAATCATCCCCACGTTTTCCTTTTTGGATTGTTTTTGTTCCAGAAACATCACCATTTTTGTCAAATTTAACCTTACTGATATTATGTGTTCCTTGAAGTTCACTTTCGTATCCCTTCTCAAGAAGCCCAGTTCCCACACGGTCATTACGTTGATAACCTTTTTTAAGATATGCATCCAAATCCTCTGCTGGAATTCCTGATTTTTGTGACGTAATAGTTCCCATAAGTGGCGTCAAAGAATTTTGAGCATATGAACGGTCCCAAGAAGTCCCAATTGTAATTCCTGGTAAATCGCCTTCTTGTTCGGCAATCGTTGCTTGTTGCTCTGCTGTAATACTTCCAGTAGCAATTTTAGTAGTGTTAAAAGTAGTGGTACTATTCATTTCTTTGAATAATTTTGCAGCAAAAGTTTGTTCTGCCGTAAAATTCAAATCACTATCTTTAACTTTACTTAATTCGACATCATAAATCTGCGAACCAGTTAAATCATTACCATGTTTATCTTTCTTTTCCTTTTCAGATAAACTATTAGCTATTTTTTCTAGATTTTTGGAATTAGCCAAGAAATAGTCTTTTTTATCACGCGTTGTCAAATCAGCAACATCAATGTTATTAGATAAAATAGTTGCTAACTTATTGGCTACCTGATACATTTCATCAGCAGTAGCGTTTTGACTTCTTGTAAATTCAACAGCCTGAACCGCAACTGTCGATGCCAAAGCTTTTCCTGTTGCATCATAAATACTTCCGCGAGGCGCACCTTCAATAATTTGAACATCCCCACCTGCACTAATTGATTTTTCGGCGTAGAAATGTGAATTCAATACCTGCATATTGAAGAGCTTCCCAATTAAAATCATAAACAAAACAAAGATAACAAAAAATAAGAGGTTCACTCGTTTTGGAATTAATTTAGTTGGATCTTTTAAAATTTTTACTTCTTTATGTGATTTTTTAGACTTATCGGATTGCTTGCGCTTATCATTTTTTCTTTTATTATCTGACATTTCGACTCCAAGAATGAGTTTTATAAATAGTTTTTACATTCAAAATTTGTACTTAAACATTTTACCACATTTATGAAAACTTTTCCTTACAATTTTGATTCCTATCAATTTAATCAAATAAAAAAAGAAAACTCAAATACGTTTTCTTTTTTGTCATCTAAAATTTTAGTTTCTTATCAAATAATCAAAAGCACCTAGAGAAGCGGTTGCCCCAGTCCCCATTGAAATAATAATTTGCTTATAAACACTATCCGTACAATCTCCCGCTGCAAAAACACCAGGAAGATTTGTTGCTCCAACTTTATCAGTCAAAATTTCTCCACGTGCGGATAAGTCAATTGTTCCTTCCAACCACTGAGTATTCGGAACTAAACCAATTAAAACAAAGACACCAGCAAGTTCCAAATGAACAGTTTCTTTAGAGCCGCGAACTTGATAATTCAAACCTCTAACCTTGTCATCCCCTAAAATCTCTTTGGTTTCTACATTGGTGAGGACAGTAACATTATTTAGGGTCGCAAGTTTTTCTTGTAAAATTTTATCTGCTTTAAGTTCAGGTAAAAATTCAAGAACAGTAACATGTCTAACCAAACCAGCTAAATCAATAGCTGCTTCGATTCCTGAATTTCCTCCACCGATAACCGCTACATCTTTTCCTGCAAACAAAGGACCATCACAATGTGGGCAGTAAGCGACTCCTTTGGTTTTAAATTCTTGCTCTCCTGGAATTCCCAAATCTCGCCAACGAGCGCCCGTTGAAATAATAACTGACTTACTTTTTAGAAGGGCGCCATTTTCAAGACTCACCTCAATCAAATCTTTTTTCTCTAGCTTAACTGCTTTTTGCAAGTTCATCAAATCAACAGGGTATTTTTTCACATGTTCTTCAAGCTGACGACCAAGTTGAACCCCTTCAACATAAGGCGTTCCAATAAGGTTTTCAATTCCTAAAGTTTCTAGTGGTTGACCACCAAAGCGTTCAGCGATTAAGCCTGTCCGAATCCCTTTACGCGCAGCATAAATAGCTGCACTTGCGCCAGCAGGACCTCCACCAACAACTAAAACATCATAAGGGTCTTTATCAGAAAAAGCTTCCGAACTCTCTGGACCAGTAATTTTTTCTAGTAATTCTTCAAGACTAGCTCGTCCATTATGAAATTCTTCACCATTTTTGAAAACAGTTGGAACCGCCATAATTCCTTTTGCTTCCACTTCTTCTTGAAACATTCCCCCTTCAATCATTGTGTGACTAATATTGGGGTTGAGAATACTCATTGTGTTTAATGCTTGGACAACATCTGGACAGTTATGACAAGTTAAACTCACATAGGTTTCAAAGTGAAGTGGATTTTGAATCGCTTGAATTCGCTCAACTAATTCTTGTTCAATCCGTGGAGGGCGTCCACTTACTTGGACAAGCGCCAAGACCAATGAATTCAACTCATGACCTAATGGTAGCCCTGAAAAAAGGACTCCAGAAACACCTTCTCTTTCAATAGAAAAAGCTGTTTTTCGATTGAGTTTTGCTGTTTCTTTTGAAATCATTTCGGACAAACTTGCAAGTTCATCTGTAAATTCTGCTATTTTTTTCCCATTTTCGCTCTCTAAATCTGCATCAACTTTTAAAATAATTGGATTTTCCAACAAATCCATATAAGGCATCAACTGAGCACGAAGATTTTCATCTAATATCATATTAAACCTTTCTGTCATTAAGTTTCTAAAGACAAATAAAGTGAGCCAAAACTCACTTTTTATTCTATATTTTACCTACAAGGTCAATACCAACGTGAAGACTTGCTCCGTCCTCTTTCCACTTAGCGGGACAAACTTCCCCTGGATGATTACGCACATATTGAGCAGCTTTAATCTTATCAACCAATTGACTTGCATCACGTCCAATACCATCAGCCGTAATTTCAAGCGCTTGAATCACACCGTCTGGGTCAATAATAAATGTTCCACGTTGAGCCAATCCTGCTTCTTCATCAAGAACATCAAAAGCACGTGAAATTTTTTGTGAAGGGTCTGCAAGCATTGGATAAGTAATTTTTGAAATAGCATCACTATGTTCATGCCAAGCAGCATGGACAAAATGTGTGTCAGTTGAAACTGAGTAAACTTCTACACCAAGCGATTTCAAGGTTGGATAAGTTTCTTCTAAATCTTCTAACTCTGTCGGACAAACAAATGAAAAGTCTGCTGGATAGAAACAAAGCACAGACCATTTTCCATAAAAATCTTTATCGGAAACTTTAATAAATTTCCCACCAAGATAAGCATCTGTTGAAAATTCTTCTATTTTTTTACCTACTAATGACATAAGATTCTCCTTTTTCTTCTTTAAAACTTTACTATTAAATTATCTCAAGAATAAAATGAAGAATCAATTAATTTGTTCGAAAACTTACAAACTATTGCATTGATTACAAAAAAATACTCTAAGTCCTAAATAGATGAGTATCTATTATAACTTAGAGTATTTTCATTCAAATATTATGCTTTTTTAGGAGCCAAGTAGTATTCGTTTTGAACGTTCAAGTTATCATCAAATTCGAAAACAAGTGGTGGGAAGTTAGGGATTTCAACATCCATAATTTCGTCATCAGAAAGTTTTTTGATTTGTTTAACGAGTGCACGGATTGAGTTACCGTGAGCACCAACGAAGACATTTTTTCCTTCTTTCAAAGCTGGAGCGATTTGGTCTTCCCAGAATGGAAGAGCACGTTCCAAAGTAACTTTGAGGTTTTCAGCATCAGGAATCAATGAATCTTCAAGACCAGCGTAACGACGGTCTCCGTGAGCTGTATATTTATCATCATGATCCATTGCTGGTGGCAATACATCATATGAACGACGCCAGATGTGAACTTGTTCATCACCATGTTTTGCAGCAGCGTCAGCTTTGTTCAAACCTGTCAAACCACCGTAGTGACGTTCGTTCAAGCGCCATGATTTAACAACTGGTACCCAAAGTTGGTCTGAATATTCAAGAGCAAGGTTAGTTGTTTTGATAGCACGTTTCAATACTGAAGTGTAAGCAATATCAAATTCGATTCCAGCTTCTTTAATCAATTTACCAGCTTCAATCGCTTGTTTAGTTCCGTTTTCAGAAAGGTCAACGTCAGCCCAACCTGTGAAAAGGTTAGCAAGATTCCATTCAGATTCACCGTGACGTGCAAATACTAATTTTGGCATTTTGTGTATTCTCCGTTTATTTTTACTTGAACGAAATTTAGTTCGTTCATTTACAAAGTTAATTTTACTACATTTTTCCTTTTTTTTCTAGCTTTTATTTTCTGTAAGCCCTTTTATTTACTGACAGAAGCTTTGGCTAACCTAAAAACCATTTCTTCATTTCCATTTTTTAAAAATTACTCATGAAGTTCTATTGGTAAGTCATCTGGATCATAGAAAAAAAGCATTTTTCTGTCAGTAATTTCGTCCTGACGGATTTCCTCCACTTTGACTCCTTGACTTATTAAATAATTTCTATCTTCTTCAATATTTGTCGTTTTAATAGCTAAGTGGCGATAGCCTTTTGCTTCTGGATAAGTTAAGCGTTTAGGGGCATCAGATTTGATAAATAATTCAATTTCTGTTTCTTCATTCATCTTTAAATCAAGCTTGATATCTCCTTTTTCTGGACGATGATTTTCTCGAATGATTGAAAATCCTAAAATATCAACGTAGAACTGGCGAGATTTTTCATAATCTGCGGCAATGATAGCGATGTGATGAATTTTATTGAAAGCTGGTTGGTACATTTTGTGGCTCCTCTTCTAAGTTTTCTTATTCTAAAATTTGAACTTCTTCGCCCATACTTTTTAAAGTTTGGACATGACCTTCACCCCACGAGCAAAGAATATCTAATAAACCATTTAAAGTTTCACCATAAGGGCTCAGAGAATATTCAACCTTCGGTGGAACTTGATTATAAACCTTACGGACGATAATATTATCAATTTCTAATTCTCTTAATTGCTGAGTCAGCATTTTTTGACTGATTCCTGGAATTTGACGTCTCAATTCTCCTGGACGACTTGGATTATGTCTTAAATTACACAAAATAATTGGTTTCCATTTTCCGCCAATAACATCCATTGTCGCTTCGACACCAATATTATAAATTTTTTTCAAAATTAATTTCCTTTCTAATCCCTTATTTTATCCAATTATTACTTTTTAGTATGTATGACACAAAAAAGTAGGTACTGTTCAAGAGGTTTTATTTATTATATACTAATTTTCTGCCAAAATAAAATATATGAGGAGCAAAAAATGAAACTTAATAATCAGATTGAAATTCCGGAACTTGGTTTGGGAGTTTTTCAAATTCCAAATGAAGAAACTGCTGATGTTGTCAAAAACGCAATTGTTAACGGATATCGTTTAATTGATACAGCTAAAATTTATGAAAATGAAGAAGGAACTGGCCAAGGAATTAAAGAAGGTTTGGCTATGACAGGACTTTCTCGTGACGATCTTTTCATCACTTCAAAACTTTGGGGAGATAATCATTCTTATGAAGAAACAATTCAAAACTTTGAAGAAAGTTTGAAAAAATTGGATTTAGATTATCTAGATTTATATCTTATCCACTGGCCAGGCACACATTATGCTTACAAAGAAGCTTGGAAAGCAATGGAAGATTTATATAAAGCAGGCAAAATAAAAGCGATTGGTGTCAGTAACTTTCAAAAATCACATTTAGAAGAACTTCTTAGCTATGCTGAAATCACCCCTGTTTTAAATCAAATTGAACTCCATCCAAAATTATCACAAGAAGAACTTCGTAATTTCTTGGAACTTCATGATATCAAGGTTCAAGCTTGGTCACCTTTGATGCAAGGTCAATTATTAGACAATGAAGTCCTCAAAAAAATTGCTGACAAACATGGAAAATCTGTGGCTCAAATTATTCTTCGTTGGGATATTCAACAAGATATTTTAGTAAATGTAAAATCTATTAAAAGTGAACGAATGATAGCTAATCGTCAAATTTTTGATTTTTCACTTGACTCTGAAGATATGAAAGCTATCAACTCACTCAATGAAGAACTTCGTGTCGGTCCAGATCCAGAACATTTTAATTTTTAAGAAAGAAGCATAATGAAAAAAATATCTCCCAGTCTCACTCTTCTAGCTCTTGCGATTAATGCTTTTGCTATCGGCTCAACCGAATTTATCAGTGTTGGTTTAATGCCAATGATTGTCAACACCTTTAATATTAGTTTATCTCAAGCGGGTTTAACCGTTTCTCTTTATGCTTTAGGGGTAACGGTTGGTGCTCCCTTATTAACTATTCTTACAGGAACTTGGAATCGAAAAACTTTGATGATTTCGATTATGGGTCTCTTTATTCTTGGTAATTTACTGTCAGCTTTCGCTCCAACTTTCCTTTTACTTTTAGTAGGACGGGTTCTTGCCTCACTTGCTCATGGTATTTTCATGTCAATTTCCACAGTCATTGCTGCTGATGTTGTTCGACCTGAGAAAAGGGCCTCAGCAATCGCCCTCATGTTTACAGGACTAACCGTTGCTACTGTCATTGGTGTTCCTTTAGGGACTTTCATTGGTCAGCACTCTAACTGGCATATGTCATTTGTTTTCATTGTTGTTATTGGCTTAATTGGACTGATTGCTACTAGTATTCTTGTTCCAAAAGGGCTTCCAATTCCCGGAAAAATTAATTTAAGTGGGCTTGCTAGAATTTTTACTAATAAATCAATTTTAATATCTCTCTTTATTACCGCTTTTGGTTATGGAGGAACTTTCGCAGCTTATACTTATCTTACACCAATCCTTGAAGGAACTTTTAGATTTTCAGCAAGTACAGTAGTGATTATTCTGGTTGTTTATGGTGTGATGGTTGCCATTGGTAATTCACTAGGTGGACATCTAGCAAATAAAAATATCCTACCTGCCCTTCAAAAAATGTTTGCGGCTTTAGCTTTGAGTTTACTTTTTCTTTTTATCAGTGCAAGTTTAGCTTCGCAAGCTTTGGGATTGATTGCAACTTTACTTTTGGGCTTGTTTGCCTTTATGAATGTCCCTGGTTTACAACTATACGTTGTTCAATTGGCAGAGAAATTTACGCCAAAAGATATTACTCTAGTTTCAGCTTTTAACATTGCAGCTTTCAATGTCGGAATTACTTTAGGCTCATTTGTTGGAGGACAAATTTCTAAAGGCTCAAGTGTTGTCTTTACTCCACTTGGGGGAATCATTATCATTCTCCTTGCAATGTTCCTCATTCGTTTGGCTCAAAAAGACCAAGCAAGTAAATTATAATAAGTTATAAAAATACTCTCTGAAAATTATTCAGAGAGTATTTATTTTAGCTATTGTTTAAAATTCATAGTTTTCAAAGTAAACTTCAAGACTACGTTTATAAGAAGTCGCCGCATTTGATAATAAATGTCCACGATGCTTGACTAAAATCAAACTATTTCCATTGTCTCCCTCCATAGGGACAACTGTTACATTATGGACGCTCTCTTTATCAATAAAACCAAGACCTGTTGCGTAGGCATCTGTCCGTTCTAAAATTCCATTTAAACTTGCACGGTCAGTGACGTTATAAATCAAGGTATTTTCAAAAGTCTCAACCAAATCTTCAGAATAGTAAAGAAACTGTTCATTTTCTTGTGTAAATCGCACACGATCTAGCGGTTTTAAATCATCATCTGAAATTGTTTCACGTTGAGCTAAGGGATGGCCTTTGCGAATATAGATATGCGTTTGCGATAAGAAAATTTCTTCGTAATCTAATTCAAGTTTATTGAGCATTCTTAAAATCCCTGAGCGATTTTGTTTATTGAGATAAACCACTCCAAGTTCACTGTGACCTTGCGCCACTTCTTGCAAAATATTATAAGTGGTTGACTCAAAAATTCTAAAATTTTTGATTTCAGGATTTTTCTTTGCAAATTCCACTGCAACTGGTGCTAGAAAATCATAGTGTTGACTGGCAACTGAGAAAGTCTTATCAGACTCTTTTGGCTTAGAATATTTTGATTCAAAAGTTTCAAAATTACGTAAAACAGTCTGTGCTTGTTCATAAAAACGTTCGCCTTCAATAGTTAAAGTCGCACCTGTATTTGTTCTCTCAAAGATTTGAAAACCTAGTTCTTGCTCCAAGTCTTTAACCGCAATCGACATTGAGGGTTGACTAACAAAGAGTTGCTCTGAAGCCTCACGAAAAGTTCCACTATTAGCAATGGCGACGACGTACCGTAATTGTTTAATATTCATGTCATAAAGTCCTTAATTTTTTACAAAAAAAGTGTATAAGTTGATTATACACTTTTTCTTTTTATTTTGTAGCTTTAATGATAGCGTCAGTGTAGAGTGACAGCTCTTCTTTAGCCGCTGTTGGTCCGCCAAAGAAGTAAACTTTGTCATAGTCCATCGTAATCACATGTCCTTCTTTAACTGCTTTGAGGTTTTGCCAAGCTGGATTATTTTTTAATGCAGCATATTGTTCTTTATCTTTATCTGCAAAGTCAATAAAGATATAGTCTGCATCGAATTCGCCTAAGCTTTCAGTATTTACTTCAGCATAACCTACGCCTTTTGAGAGTTCAGCCATTTTGCTTGATTCTTTAAATCCTAAACCAGTCGTCAAGGCTTGACCACCACGAGCAAAATTGTCACCGAAGGCATAAACCTTATCTCCTTGAAGTTCAAGAAGCGAAATTGTATTTTTAGCTGGTTTAACATCAACCTTTGCCAATTTTTCTTTTTGCTTATCGGCTTCTTTTTTAAAGTTTTTAAGGAAACTTGCTTTTTCATCTTCGCGATTAAGGAGTTTAGCGAAGTAATCCAATGATTTATTCATTCCTGAGAGGTCCTTATAATTGACAAGAACAGTAGGGGCTACTTTTTGATAGTCTGCTACTTGGTCTTTATCAACTGTAATAATCAAATCAGGATTTTGAGCAATCAATTTTTCCATATTGAATTTTGGCGCTCCTAAATCAACCATATTCTTCTTTTGGTCTTTTGATAAGAAGGTATTTGGAAAGGCCCATGAATCTGTTCCAACAACATTTGCACCTAATGAAGCGACTTCATCTGGATAATTTTGAACAGCAATACGTTTAGGATTTTTGGGAACTTTGACGTCCCCATTTAAAGCGTGAAAGGTCACTTTATCATCGCTTGATGTCGCTTTTTTTGATGATGAATTTGATGAACAGGCAGCTAAAGTAAGTAAAGCTCCTGCAGCGATTAGGGTTGTGAGTACTTTTTTCAAAAGATTCTCCTCTATTTTTAGGCTATTTTTTAAAAATAAGCCGATATTTTTTTATAAGAAATTTACTAAAAGTAAATTAATTTCTTAAACTTTTTGAATAAGATAAATATAGTATGGAGCGCCAATAAAGGCAACTACAAAACCTAAAGGTAAACTTGATGGTGCAATGATTGTTTGTGAAATAATATCAGCAAAAGATAAAATAATCATACCAGAAAGTGCGGTGGCAATTAAACTTTTTCGTGATTTAAAACCAACGATTTCACGAGCAATATGAGGGGCAATTAAACCAACAAATGCTAATCCTCCAACCAATAAAACACCGACAGCTGCAAAAAGGAGCGCTAACAAGTAAAGATAGATTTTCGTTTTTTGAACTTCTAATCCTAAAGTAGTTGCCATTTCTTCGCCTAGTGAGAGGATTTCAAGTTTTCTTAAGAAAAATGGCAAAATAATCAAGCCAATTACTAATAAGAGAACACAAATGAACAAATAAGTGCTTCCCGTTTGCCAGATATCTCCTGACAGCCAAACTGCAACTTTCTGAAAGTCAAAGGCATTGACTGAAAGCTGACCAATTGTGATTAATGCTTGGAAAAAAGCGGTAATTGCAATTCCTGTCAGTAAAACTCTGACAGAAGAAACTTGCTTTCTTAAGGCAAAAAAGTAAATTAAGACAAATGAAAGAAGGGCACCTATTAAAGCAAAAATAGGATAGGAAAAATTCCAAAGTCCTGTCAGCTTAAAATGGTCAGCAATCAGTAAAAAAGCAACACTTCCTGCCGAAGCACCGGAGGTTATCCCAATTGTTCCGCTATCAGCTAAAGGATTTTCTGTAATATTTTGGATAATAAAGCCTGATAAGGAAAGAGCAATTCCAGCTGACAGGATTGTTATTAAACGAGGAAGACGAAAATTAGGAATTAGGATTGATAGAATTTGAGGATTTGTTGAAAATTGCGTCAAATCAACCACTATCAAAACCAAAAGCAGGACAAAAAGTAAAGTGAATTTTCTTTTCATTTTATTTTGCCTCCTTTGTAATAACCCAAAGAAAGAAGGGAGCACCTAGAAGCATGGTTAGACTTCCTGCTGGAAATTCGTAAGGTTTAAATAAATTTCTGGCTATCAAATCAGCTAAAACAAGCAATAACATTCCTGTCAGTACTGACAGAATTACATTTTGCCAAAAATTAGCTCTGACAAGCTTCTTGGCAATATGTGGAGCGATCAAACCGACAAAGCTGACCACCCCAACCGAGGCAACAGTTACACCAGAAGCCAGCGCAACTAAAAACATAATGACTAAACGAACAAAATTGACAGAAATCCCAAAAGATTGAGCAAGCTCATCACCAAAATTCAATAAATAAATTTGTTTTGAAAATAAAAGCAAGAGGATAAGAAAAATAAGACTTACTACTGCCATCAAAAGAACTTTAGTATTAGTTATCCCTGAAAAAGAACCCACAATCCAGCGAAAATAAGCCTGTGTATCGTGGCTGGCAAAAGTTAAGGAGCTGGCTAAACTAGTTGCAAAAAGTCCAACTGACGTTCCAACTAGTACAACTTTTAATGGCTGAAAATGCGTTCTGGCAGTCAAAAGCATGACGACGGCTAAAGCAATAAATGCTCCTAGTGATGAAACTAGAACTGAAATCCCATCATTTGTTGACCAACCCAAAGTTAAAATGAGTGATAAAGCCAAGCTCGAACCGCCAGAAATCCCTAAAGTTGCCATTTCGGCAATTGGGTTTCTAGTCATAATTTGAACAATAAATCCACTGACGGATAAGAGAAATCCTGTGAGATAAAGACTTATTAATCTTGGAAATCTTAATTGTAAGACCATTTTATTTACTAAAATTTCTGTCAGAGGAACATTTTTATTTCCAAGCATCAGGTATATTACTGACAAAAAAAGTAAAGAAAAAACTAGGGCAAAAAAGATTGTCAGAAAATGTTTTTTAGGCATCTTTCACCCCAGTAATCATTAATTTTTTGGTAAAGGTATCACATCCTAAAGTGACATCTAATCCAAAGCATTCTTTCAACGTTTTTTGAGTAAATAACTCATCAACAGTTCCTTCTTCAACCACTTCTCCGTCTTTAACAAGGACTAGATTGTCAGCAAAACGAGCGGCATAATTTAAATCGTGAATGACGTAAACAATGGTTTTATTTCTCTTTGTCGCCAAATCTTTTAATAAACATAAAATATCTAACTGATGAGCTAAATCTAGATAAGTCGTTGGTTCATCTAATAAAATAATCTCACTATCTTGAGCTAAAATCATCGTGATAAAAACTCTTTGTTTTTGTCCACCAGAAAGTTCTGATATCTTACTTTCTCGAATGTCCCAAATCTTTGTTTCTCTCATCAATTCTTCTATGAACAAAATATCTTCTTTTGAGAGACGTTGTTGCATTAATTTTTGATGTGGGAAACGTCCTAAACTGACAAGTTCATAGACTGTAATATCAGCTGGGGCAGTAATTGATTGAGGCAAGAGCGCTAAAATTCTAGCAATTTCACGATTAGAATGTTGACTTAAAGGTTGATTATCAAAGATAACCTGTCCATCCGATTTAATTAAACGTCCAAGTGCCTTTAAAATCGTTGATTTCCCAGAACCATTGACTCCAATAATAGCTGTCGTTTTTCCTTTTTCAATCGACAGCGTTACGTTTTTCAATACCTGCTCTTTTCCATAAGACACATTGATATTTTTCGCACCAAAATACATCGTTTTCTTTCCTTTTCACAACGGTTGGTTGATAGTTAAAAAGCTCATCAACGGTTGTCCCTAGGGTTTCTGCAAGTTTGAAAGCAAGCGTTAACTCTGGGTCGTATTTGTCATTCTCAATCGCATTAATCGTCTGACGCGAGACGTGAGCGATATGTGCGACATCCTCTTGTGAAAGATGAGATAATCGGCGCAATTCACGTATTTTATTTTCCATGTTTTTCCCTTCTAATTCTTTTGGAAGTTCTTTTTTAAGATTTAATTCAAATTTTATTATCTTTTGCAAACAATTGGCTTGTCAAAAGTTTTTTACAAGTCCTATTATGCCATTTTCCACCCATTTTTGCAAGATAAGAAAAAAGCAGAAAACCTGCTTTTCTTAATGAAATGGATTAAAAAACCGGCCCTGATTTACAAAGAAGAGAAGAATAACAATCGCCACTCCTAAAAGCGCAAGCAAGATAACCAAGTAATCTTTAACATTCAAAGGTTGATAAGAATACCAACTTCTTTTCTTCTTTTTACCAAATCGTCTCAACTCCATAGCTGTGGAAATAGTATCAATTTGTTCTAAACTGGAAAAAATTAAAGGGAGTAACAATTGAACATTTAATTTTATTCGCGCAAAAAGGCCTACTTTTTTTGATAAATCCATCCCTCTGGCCTGTCCAGCATTACGGATTGCTAAAAATTTTTCTTGCATATCAGGAATATAGCGCAGCGCTAAGGAAACCGAATAGGAGGAACGATAAGGCAGACCAATTTTATTTAAACTACTGGCAAATTGGCTCGGATTAGTAGTTAAGATAAAGAGTAAAGCGAGCGGAATGGTTGAAAAATACTTCAAGACGAGATTAAAAAGGTAAAAAAGTTCTTCTAAAGTAAGAGGTCCCCAAAGGATTGTTTTTGAATCATAAAGTCGCGCGCCATATCCAGGGTCAAAAATAAATACAAAAAGCAGATTTAAAAGCGCAAAAATTACTGCAAATTGGGCAACCCTTTTTACTGATGAAAAAGGAATTTTAGAAAAATAAAATAAAACTACCGAAAATAAAGCAACAAAAGCCAAATATCTCGTATCATAAGTCACCATACTGCTGATAGAAATTAATAGAAAGAAAAGGAGTTTTGCTGTTGCATTCAGTTGGTAAATAAAAGAATTTCCAGCTTGATAGCCTAGAACACTAAGTTGATTATTCATGCTTTAATCTCTCCTGATTCTGAAAATTGATGAAAGCTTTTGTCAGTAAAACGGGATTGATATCTGTTTGTCTGGCAAGTTGATAAAGGCTTGGTTGACTTAAATTTCCCATTTTTACAAAAGCTTCATTTTCTAAAATTTGATAAGGACTGCTGTCAGCAATAATTTTCCCGTCAGCAAAAACAAGGGTCCGGTCACTATACTCTGTAATTAAATACATATCGTGTGTAATCATAATCATTGTTAAATGAAGACGGCGGTTAAGTTCGTCAAGAAACTCCATAATTTCCCGATAAGATTGTAAATCCTGAGCAGCTGTTGGCTCGTCAAGGATTAAAATTTCAGGTTCTAGTATTAAAATACTAGCAATCGTCACTCTTTTTTTCTGACCATAACTCAAAGAAGAAATTGGCCAATTTCTAAAAGGATAAAGCCCACAAACTTTCAAGATTTCTTCAACTTTATCTTGAATCATTTTTTCATCAACATAACGGAGTCGTAAACCAGCTGCCACCTCATCACTGACAATATTTTGCGAAATCATCAGATTTGGATTTTGCATAATATAACCAATTTTTGCTGCGCGTTCAGAAATAGAATCAGCAATAATCGATTGCCCTCGGTATAAAATTTCGCCACTCGCCTCAACAAAATGACAGAGCGCATTGGCAAAGGTTGACTTGCCAACTCCATTTTTCCCGACAATTGAAATTTTTTCTCCTTCTTGAATTTCTAAATTAATACCTTTTAGAACTTCATGTTGAGCAAAATTTACTGATAAATTTTTTACTGACAGAATATTATTTTTGCTGACAGCCTTGTCAGTAAATTTATAAGTGTCTAAAAAATCTGTCAGTAAATTTTTTGCTGACCGAACTTCCAAACTTTTTAGGTCAGAAAAATCTGTCAGTAATTTTGTAGCATTTGCAGCTTTTAATGCTGAGAGATAGAGGGGCTCGCGTAATGAATTTTCATTAAAAATTTCTGTTTTTAATAATTCAGCAGGACTTCCAGTTGCAACAATTTCGCCGTCGTTAACCACGACAATTTTATCAATGCCTAGCGGTAAAACTTCTTCGATTCGGTGTTCGATGATAATCGTAGTGACTTCATTATTTTCATGAATATCCTTAATCAAAGCCATTGTTTCTAAGCAAGTTTGCGGGTCCAAATTGGCTAAAGGTTCATCAAAAAGCAAAATTGGCGATTCATCAATCAAAACACCAGCTAAAGAAACCCGCTGCTTTTGTCCTCCCGACAAATCTTGGGGGCGATGATTCAAGAGTTTCTTTGTTTCTGTTTTGTCTGACCAATAGGCCACTTTACTGACCAGTTCATCATGAATCAGACCATCATTTTCCAAAGCAAAAGCAATATCCTCAGCAACGCTCAAACCAATAAACTGTCCATCAGTATCTTGTAAAATCGTCGACACCTTTTCAGATAATTCAGCAATTGAAGTCCCAAAGGGCAAACCAGCAATTGAGAGTTCCCCACTTGCTTCTCCTTTATGTAAATGAGGCAAAATCCCATTAAGACAAGATCCAATCGTTGATTTACCTGAACCAGAAGGACCGACAATCAGTACTTTTTCCCCAGGAAATATTTCCAAATTAATCTTTTTTAAAGTTGGATTTTTTTGTAAATCATATTTAAATGTAAAATCTTTGAACGAAATTAAGGCTTCCATTTTTATCCTTCTTTTTAGAGATACTTTATTTTTTGTGCTTTATTAAACCGATACAAGCGTAAAAGCAGCAAATATTTGCTGCTTTTATTTTAGCATATCTGGAGCTTTTTATTCTTTATCGAGTGAGCCAGATTTGGTTCTGGTAGCAGCATAGAGTTTGAGTAGTAAAGTTCCTGCTACGGCAATAGTCAATGCATTTACTAAACCAGCAACAATTCCTTGTGTGAAGACCTTATTTGCCGGTTCACTATAAACTAAAACATCCCCAATTGGCGCAATAATTCCCCAAACTACGACATTGGCTAAAAATTGAACAAGATTAAAACGAATGATTTCTTTATTTCCAAAAATTCCTTGAGTCAAAGTTTCTCTTTTAACTCCAAAAGCTAGAAATAAGCCCATCAAACCTGAGCCTAAAACCCAAGTCCACCAAGGCGCACCATAGAGAAATGAATCTTTAAGGGCATGACCAATAAATCCGATCAAGAAACCAGCTAAAGGGCCAAATAAGGCTGAAAATAGGGCAAGGACCGCATATTGCAATTGAATACTAGTATTTGGAATTGGTGTAGGAATATTAATTAGCCAACCAATAATCACAAACAAAGCAGCCCCAATCCCAGTGGCAACAACAATTTTTACAGAGTTATTTTTCATTGTTTCTCCTTTTTATAAAATATTTTTATCTAAAATTATTTGATAAATTATCGATGTGAAACCCGTCTAGCTAAGAAATCCCCAACAAGCTGAACCAATAAAACAAAAATCAAGATTAAAATGGTTGCAAACCAAGTCACATCATTGGCAAAGCGATTATATCCATAAGAAATGGCCGTATTTCCTAGTCCACCAGCTCCAATCGCACCAGCCATTGCAGTCAAACCAATCAAGGAAATTAAAGTAACGGTTGAAACACGAATTAAACTAGCTAATTCTTCACGAAGATAGACCGTGAAAACAATATCGAGAAAATCAGCTCCCACCGTTTGAGCTGCTTCAACTTTTCCATGGTCAACAGACTCAAGCGAAGCTTGAACTTGTCTGGCATAAAAAGGAGCCACTCCTAGAGCCAATGGAACTAAAGCCGCAGTAACACCAATCTGCGTCCCCACCAAAATTTTAGTCAAGGGAGCAATTGCTGCTAATAAGATAATAAAGGGAAAAGCCCGTCCGATAGAAACAATTTTATCTAAAATCCAAAATAATGGTCGATTAGGTGTAATCCCATCTTCAGCAGTCACCACAACACCAATTCCAAATATCAATCCCAATAAACCACCAATAAGTGCTGAAATAAATGTCATATAAAGCGTTTGAACAATTGCTGTCCACCAACCCGTCTCACCTGTCCATCCTAAATAAACCACATTAGGAAATGTATGTGCAAACCATTCTGCCATTAGTCTACCGTCCTTTCAATTTTACCTAAAACTTCAAATTTTAAATGTCTTTCAACAAAATATGCCTTTGCGGCAGCCCGATGTTCACTTGAACCTTTTAAGGTCAAAACTAATGAACCAAAAGGTTGTCCTTGAAGTAACTCAACATTACCATAGAAAATGTTGGTTGTTACATCAAATTTTTTCGTAATATCAGAAACCACAGGGTCTTCAAGCTCTGAACCTGAATAATCTAAGTGAATTAATTCTTCGTCATCTGCTAATTGTGCCAGAAGTTCTGTTCTAGAAAGACTGGCAATAAAACGATTGACCGAACTTGTTGTTTCAATAAATTGTTTCGTCAAAGCTTCTTTAGGTTGTGCAAAAATATCAATTAATGAATTTTGTTCAATGATTTCACCATTTTGCATAACAGCTACTTTATTAGCAATTTCCTTAACCACTTGCATCTCATGTGTAATTAAAACAACTGTGATTCCTAATTTTTCATGAAGAGATTTAAGTAAATCTAAGATTTGATTGGTTGTTTTTGGATCAAGTGCTGATGTTCCTTCATCTGAAATCAAAATCTCAGGGTCATTAGCAAGCGCACGCGCAATAGCAACCCGCTGTTTTTGTCCTCCAGAAAGCTGAGCTGGATACTTATCAGAAAGCTCTTCTAAATCAACCAATTTTAATAATTCGGTCACTTTATCCGTTTTTTCTTTTTTTGTAAGATAACGTTTTTTTCCGTTTTCATCTTCGATTTGGCTATGCTGTAAAGCAAAAGCCACGTTATTAAAAACGGTTTTTTCACTTAAAAGATTAAAATGTTGAAAAATCATCCCAATCTTTTGACGAAACTCACGTAATTTCGCGCCAGTAAATTTTACAGGATTTTCACTATCAAAAATCTTCTCACCATTAATCACAATTTGACCTTTGGTCGGTTTTTGAAGGAGATTAATGGTTCTGACCAAAGTTGATTTACCAGCCCCAGAATAACCAATTACTCCATAAATATCCCCTTTTTCAATGTGTAAAGTAGCATCTTTTACTGCTGTGACTAATCGTCCTTTCTGATGAAATTGTACAGAAAGATTATTTAATTCAATAATTGCTGTCATATTGTTTTCCTTTATCTTTTTTCATTCTCTGTCAGTACTGACAAAGTTATTTTCTCTTTTGTCAGTACTGACAGAAAATCTCGTCTCTGACGAGTTTTCTTAGTTACAATTTTAAATTCCAAGCGGGGAGTTCTCCACCATCTGGATATTCTTTTTTAATGGTATCAGCGATATTTTTTTGCTCATAAGCTTTGACCACTTCTTTATAAACTTTATTATTTTTATCAGACTGATTTGCCGCAATAAAATTAATCCATTGAGCTGAATCTTCATTTAAAGGTTCTTGATAAATTGATTCTTTCTCCGAAATTTTTGCTGAAATAGCAAAATTATAATTAATGACTGCTGCAGCAACAGAATCAAGCGCACGTGGGGTTTGACTTGCATCAATTTCTTTGATAATTAAGCCTTTCGGATTATCTCTGATATCTTTAACCGTTGCTAATGCTCCTCTAGAAGTATCAAGTTTAATGAGTCCTGCATTTTTTAAAACATAAAGGGCGCGGCTTTCATTGGTAACATCATTTGGGATAGCAATCGTACTTTTATCAGGAATTTCCGTCACATTTTTATACTTTGTCGAATACAAATGAATCGGCGTAATAATTGTATCACCAATTGATATGATATTTCCATTATTAGCTTTATTCCATGATTTCAAGTAAGCGTAATGTTGAAAGGCATTGAGGTCCACTTCATGGTTAGTCAAAGCTTTATTGGGCTGATCTCCATCAGTAAAATTGACAAATTTTAAAGTAATCCCAAATTGGTCTTTAGCATTTTTTTGAACTTGTTTCCAAATGGCATCTTCTTGTTTCCCACCAGGCATCAGACCTATTTTTACGATTTTACTGACAGAAGTAGATTTGCTTTTTCCTTGCCTTAAAGTAAAAGTAATTAGTCCCACGATAATAACCAGCAAAAGCAAGCTTCCAAAAAGAATTTTTCGATTTCTTGGATTCATAAATAAATCCTTTCATTTTCAAAGTTTCAAGTTCCAAGCTGGCAATTCTCCGCCATCTGGATATTGTTCTTTGATTGCTTTTTCTGTCGCTTTTGAAGCATAAGCCTTGGCAACTTCTTTGTAAACTTTATTATTTTTTTCTTTACTTGTCACAGCAATAAAGTTAATGTATTGAGCAGAAGTTTTGTTGAGAGGTTCCATATAGACAGATTCAGAATTTGGTAAGCTAGCTGCGGTTGCATAGTTATAGTTAACCACCGAAATGGAAACAGAATCAAGCGCACGTGGTGTTTGACTTGCATCCACTTCTTTGAATTTCAATTGATGCGGATTTTCTGTGATATCTGGCAAACCAACTAATTTGCTAGAATCACTTGTTGTCAATTTAATCAAACCTGCACTTTGGAGCACGAACAATGCCCGACTTTCATTTGAAGCATCGTTTGGTATTGCAACGGTTGACCCTTCTTTTAAATCTGACAATTTGCTGACTTCTTTTGAATAAATGTGCATTGGTGTAATATAAGTATTTCCTACTGCCACAATATCACTCTTATGTGCTTTATTCCAAGTTTTCACATAATTATAAGATTGAAAGGCATTGACATCAATATCTCCCGAAAGAAGTGCTTCATTAGGTTGATTATAATCAGAAAAATAAACAAATTTTAGCTTTAAATCATATTTTTCTTTGGCGGTTTTAGCTACTGATTTCCAAACCTCTTGGTCTTGCTTGTCCCCACTCATGATTCCAACCTTAACTATTTTTTGAGTGGTTGATTTTTTACTTGCTTGATGATTTAAACTAAAGAAAGCAACCAAAGCAACAACGATAATCACTGCGAGTGCAACAATAATATTTCTATTTTTCGGATTCAAATTTTTCCCCAAATTCTACTGAATACTTATAAAATATTCTATTTCACAAGTGTTCAGACCTTCTTTGAACGATAAGCCTCTCAATGAAGAGAGACTTATTTGAGTATTAAAAACAATTATTTTAATTTCAAGCCCCAAGCAGGGATTGTACTCTTGTCCGGATAAGCTTTAGCAATAGTTTTTTTGGTTGCTTCTGTTTCATAAGCTTTGACAACATCTTTATAAACAGTGTTGTTTTCGTCTTTTTTATTAGTAACAATAATATTAATCCATTGTTGGCTATCTTTATTAACTGGTTCTGTAAAAATGGCATCAGATTTCTTTAAACCAGCAGTAACGGCATAATTATTATTGATAACCGCAGCATCAACAGAATCCAAAGCACGCGCAGTTTGTGAAGCATCCAGTTCTTTAATGACCAAATTTTTTGGATTTGATGTAATATCTTTGACTGTCGCCAGTGTTTGACCAGAAACATCCAATTTAATCAAGCCCGCAGATTTCAAGACATAAAGGGCACGACTTTCGTTAGAAGCATCATTTGGTACCGCAATGGTTCCACCCTCTTTGATATCTGAAATATTTTTGAGCTGTTTTGAGTAAACACTGATTGGCGAAATCACTGTATCCCCAATCGCCACTAAATTGCCATTATTTGCTTTATTCCATGCTTTTAAGAAAGCATAATGTTGAAAGGCATTTAAGTCAATATCGCCATTTTTCAATGCTGTATTTGGCTGAGTATAATCCGTAAAGTGTGTGAATTTCAAAGTAATTCCATATTTATCTTTAGCAGTTTTAGATACCGTTTGCCAAATGCTGTCATCTTCTTTTGTTCCTGTCATTATCCCAATTTTCACTGTTTTATTTACCGTTTTATTTGCTTGAGATTTTTGACCAAAGCCGATAAATGCAGCAATAGCTACAATAACAACAACAATTATTCCAATAATTATATTACGATTTCTAGGATTCATAATCTTCTCCAATTTCTACTGACCAAACCGTTCGTAATCAGTTTGAGTCTTCTGTCAGTAAAATTTATTAGCCCTAAGGCAGAAATTTCTAAAGTAGAAATTTCCAAAGTTTTCACCTAACCGTTACTTTTTAACGAAATTACTTAGTCGAGTTTCAATCCCCAAGCAGCAATTTTTCTCTTATCAGGATAAGCTTTCTCAATTGCTTTTTTCGTTGCTTCAGTTTGGTAGGCTTTGACAACTTCTTTATAAATTTTGTTATTAGCATCTTTTTTATTTGCAACGATAATATTAATCCACTGCTCGCTATCTTTGTTTACAGGTTCAGTATAAATAGACTCTTCAACCGTTAATTTTGCTGTTGTTGCAAAATCGTCATTAATTACTGCCGCTGTAATTGAATCAAGCGCACGCGGTGTTTGTGCCGCATCTAATTCTTTAATGACCAAATTTTTTGGATTTGAATTAATATCTTTGACCGTCGCAAGTGTGTCACCTGATACAGAAAGGCCAATCAAACCAGCATTCTTCAAGACATAAAGTGCGCGACTTTCATTTGAAGCGTCATTAGGTACTGCAATTGTATCTCCTGATTTAATTTGGCTCAATGAAGTAATTTTTTTAGAATAAAGACGAATTGGTGAAATTGTTGTATTACCAATTGCTTTCAAATCACCGTCATTAGCTTTATTCCAAGCATTCAAGAAAGCATAATGTTGGAAGGCATTCAAATCAATATCGCCGTTTTTCAAAGCTGTATTTGGTTGTGTATAATCTGTAAAATGAGTGAATTTTAAAGTAATTCCATATTTATCTTTAGCTGTTTTAGAAACAGTTGACCAAATGGCATCATCTTCTTTTGTTCCTGTCATTATTCCAATATTCACAGTTTTATTTGCCGTTTTACTTTCACCAGATTTATGATTAAAACCGAAAAATGCAGCGATAGCAACAATTACAACAACAATAACGACAATTAAAATATTTCTGTTTCTTGGATTCATTTCTTCTCCCTTTTTTCTAATTGATTTATTTTTCAAAATCAATTATTCCCCTTTTGATAAACTTTTACATCTATTAGAAAAATTAACCGTGCACCTGTTAATTTTTCTAAAACTAAACAAATTCTTCAAGATAAAGCGCTCATGCTAAATAAAAATAGCTCATTTCATATAAAGAAACGAGCTATATCGTGGTACCATTCTTGATTTAAGCACTTTTTAGTTCACTGAAAATTTTCAGATCCCAAAGGCAACTTTCAAGTTCAATAACGAGAACCATTCCGTCAAGAGCTTAGTTAAACCTCACTCTTGCTACGCTTATCAAGCCATTTTCATTGCTTCACTCAGGCTTGCTCTCACCGCTACAAGCTCTCTGTGCTGACCTTCACAATTACTTACTCGACCGCTTTTATTTTGTCCGAATTTGTGTATAGACTTATTCTAACAGACTTTCGTTTTTTTTGAATTATTGATTTTTTATGTTGCCTTAAATATTTTTTAAGTTTAATTTATAAAATAGATTAACAATCTTAAAAAAATGCTTTTCAACTTAAAATATGCTAAACTTAAAGAGTAAAAATAAATATTTGCACAATGGGTCTATTGACAAAACTGTCAGTAGCGAGAAATACCATCTGACCTGATCTGGGTAATGCCAGCGTAGGAATGTGTTAAGACAAATGTCTAATTTCTAACCCTCCTTTTGTGCGCATCAAAAAGGAGTTTTTTTATGTCTAATTCTAAGTTCAATGTCCGTTTGTTAACGGAAATTGCCTTCATGGCGGCACTCGCCTTCATCATCAGCCTTATTCCAAATACTGTTTATGGCTGGATTATTGTTGAAATCGCCTGTATCCCAATTCTTATTCTCAGTTTTCGTCGCGGCCTAACAGCTGGACTTGTCGGTGGATTAATCTGGGGAATTCTGTCAATGATTACTGGACACGCTTATATTTTAACCTTGTCTCAAGCCTTCCTTGAATATCTCATCGCCCCTGTTTCACTTGGAATTGCTGGACTTTTCCGCCAAAAAGCAGCCCCTCTAAAACTTGCACCAGTTCTTTTGGGAACTTTTGTTGCTGTTCTTCTTAAATACTTCTTCCATTTTATTGCCGGAATCATTTTCTGGAGCCAATACGCTTGGAAAGGCTGGGGAGCCGTGGCTTATTCTCTTGCTGTCAATGGAATCAGTGCAATTTTGACTGCTATTGCTGCATTTGTTATTTTGATCATTTTCGTCAAAAAATTCCCTAAACTTTTCATTTATAGCAATTACTAATAAAATCTGTCAGTAACTTTTACAAAAAAATAAATCTGTCATTAAAATTATTTTATCTTGTCAGTCAGCACAAATTCTTCTATAATAAAGCTATGTCTAAAAAGCAAAAATTAAAGAAAACACTTGTAGAACAAATTCTTGATAAGGCAAAAATTGAGCATACTGGACTTGCTATTAACGCTTTAGAAAGTAATAGCCTCCCTGAGGATATCAGTCGCAGTGATATTTATAAAACACTAGCACTAATCGGCGATAAAACTGGTCCTGTCATTGGCATTCTTCCACTGACAGAGCATTTATCAGAAAAAAAATTGGCCAAAGTTTCGGGCAATAAAAAAGTAAGCATGATTCCTCAAAAAGACTTGCAAAAAACGACAGGTTATATTCACGGTGCAAATAATCCTGTGGGGATTTGGCAAAATAAAAAATTCCCAATTTTCATTGATTCTATTGCCTTAGAGCACGACTTTATCGTTTGTTCAGCTGGCGAAGTTGGGCGTAGCATAAAAATTGCTCCTAAAGTTCTCGCTGACTTTGTTCATGCTCAATTTGTTGAAATTAGAGAATAAAATTACTGACAGAATTTCTGTCAGTAATTTTTTGTTTATTAGAGCAAGAGTTTGCAAAAATTTTTCTTTTTTAGTATATTTTATTTTATACATAAAACAAAGGATTCTTAATGCAAAATACAAAATTATATTCTTTAACCCTAATTGCTCTTGGTGCAGCAATTATTGCGGTTCTATCTCCTCTGTCTATCCCAATTGGTATTGTACCCGTCACCTTACAAACACTTGCCGTAGGACTTGTTGCCACAGTACTAAAAGCGCGTGAAACTTTTTTTGCTATCTTACTCTATCTCCTGCTAGGATTTATTGGAATTCCCGTATTCACTGGAGGGACATCAGGAATTGCGGTTCTTTTTGGTCCAACAGGTGGTTTTCTAATTGCCTTTTTAATAATGGGAACCCTTATTTCTTTTGGCCTTCATCAAATTAATTATAAGACCATCCCTGCTTTTATCATAAATATTGTAGGACACCTGCTTATGTTAGTTATCGGAACATTGTGGCTCAAATTTTTTACCAATGTCGACTGGTCATTGGCCTTAAAGCTTGGATTCACACCATTTGTCATTGTTGAAATTATTAAAGCTGTCCTTGTTACTATCTTTGGCTTAGCACTTATTCGTGCGCTTTCTCACACAAATAAATACTTTACAAACTAAGGCAAAACCGATACAATTAGTCTATGTTTATAAAAGTACTTATGGCGCTTTATCCCCTTATTGTCTTTATTGCATTGGTTTTCATTTTCAAATTTTTTAGACTTCGTCACTTAACCAATCGCAAACTAAAAATTCCAGATGTTTTTACAATATTTCTCATCTTAGGGATGCAAATTTTTTCTAAAAATGTTACAAGTATCAGCATCATTCCATACTACCTGCTAATCATTTCTGGCTTAGCGCTTGTTTTGTTGTTACTTGATTTGCTTTATTATAAACAATTTACCTATCGTCGCTTTTTAAAACTCTGGTGGCGCTTGACCTTCTTTATTACTTTGATTATTTATCTTATCCTTATTGTGATAACATTTACCCATTAAAAAACTGCCCGATTATAATGAGCAGTTTTTTTATTCAAATTGTTCTCGATACAAAGACGCATAGTTTTCATTTTTTAACAGATTTTCATGAGAATCAAACCCTAAAACCTTGCCTTTATCTAAGTAGATAACTTTATCAGATAATTTGACTGAAGTCATTCGATGAGTAATCCAAATTACTGTTGCTCCAGCAGACAGCTCCATCAATTTTTGATAGAGTTGTTTTTCACTGTGCACATCAAGTGCACTATTAGCCTCATCAAAAAGATACAGTTCCACATTATTTTTATAAAAAGCTCTAGCAATTGCTAACTTCTGCCATTGTCCTCCTGACAAATCAGTTCCACCAAACTCCTTGCCCAATTGAAGTTCTGAATTCAAATCAGGCAATCCTGAAAATTGTAAAACTTCATCAACTCCTGTTTTCTCTTCAAAACTAATAGAATCTCCGACAGAAAATTTAAATCTTGAAAAATCCTGAAATACAGGAGAAATTTTTGCCCAGTAGTCTTCATGCTTTATTTCTCTTAAATCTTCATTATTAATTAAAATCTGACCACTTGTCGGAGTAAATAAATCAGCTAATAATTTCAATAAGGTTGATTTCCCGGAACCATTCTGACCTACAATAGCGATTTTTTCCCCCTTTTTAATCCCAAGAGAAATACTTTTAAGAACTTTTTGATTTTCTTTTGGATAGGCAAAGGATACATTATCTAAACTAATTTGATTGATTTCAGTAATACTTTTATAGCCGGATTCAGTGAATGACTTTCTCATCAATTTAAGATATTTCTCCAACCACATCAAAGTATCATAAAGCAGGTCAGATTCCTCTACTAGGCCATTCGAGGCCGAAATTGCTGCAACCAAACTTGAAGCAAAACCTACGACAATTCCAAGAGATAATTTACCTGAACGAACTTGAAATACAAGATAAATAAAAGCGAACATTGATACAAGTGAACTTATAATAATAAAAATCAAAGCAATTCCAAATTGTCGCATACGTATCCGATTTTCTTCCTTATGTACCGTGTAAAAGAGTTTCCAATACCGTTTCTTCAAAAAATAAAAAACATTGAAAAGACGACTCTCTTTAGCATAATCACGATTTAAGGCAATTTCTAGTAGATAATTCATCTTACGTGCTTCTGGTCGCCTTGTTACCAAAGTTTCAAAAGCCTCCTGTTGAATTCGATAATGAATTAAACTTTGAGGTACTAAAACAATCACGATTGCTAAAGGTAACCACCAAGTATAGTTAAAAAGTAAAATAAGCAAAGAAAGTAAAGAAATAATATAACGAACATTGGAAAGCGTGAAAACAATTAAATTTACTGGTCGCCAAGAAAGTTCACTCCTAACTGTTTCCACATCATTATAGAATTCATCATTTTCAAAAACTTCCAATGACTTGATTTCACTTGCTTTATCTATTAATTTTTGATTAATGTTTGCAATCAAGACGTCCGTCAAATAACCTGAAATAGCCGTTGTCGCTGGCGGAATAATATTTGAGATCAAAAGCAAAACTGCCCAAAAAATTCCCCAACTCATCGAAAAAACCGAACCTTTAGCCAGTTCGGTTGTTACTTTTTGAATAGAAAAAATAATCCCTGTCGGAACAAGTGCTTCAATCGGAACCAAAATAACAAGCACAAAAGTCCCCCACCTATTCGCTTTAGAAAAAGTTTTCAATCCCTCAAAAAGCAACAAAAAATACGATTTAAATTTTCTCATATTATCTCCACTTTCTTCTAAAAATTCAATAAATATAATTTCCCTTATCCGCTCTATCCACAAAATAAAATCCAACCAATAATACAATCAACATCAAAAAGGCAGAATCAGAATTTTACTATCTTTTTTACTAGTTCTAAGTCTATTGGTCCAAACTTTTTAACAAAATCCTTCTCCTCATTTGACATCTCTACCACTTGTTGAAACCCTGAAATATAACGTACCGTTACCATACTATTTTTCCTTGCTCTTAATAAAAATAATTTAACCATTTCCGAAACTTGAAAATTTTCCATTAAATGTTCAAAAAAACAATTATTTTCATTCTTACTTAATCCTCCCATTGTATTTAGAGTAAAAAGCGCTGTTGTATATCTACGAGCCATTTGCAAATTGTAACTATATTTATGACCTTCTGACTTTTTAGAAAGCAAATATTCTTGATAAAGCGCCCAACCTTCTAAACTTTCCTTAGTAGTAATAAATGGTAGTAATAAGTTAAATTTGTTACTAAAACCACTATCAATATGTTCAAAATGTCCTGGAAATATTTCATGAGCATAAATCAATTCTAATTGATTGGTGTTGATAATTGACTTAGCTACCTTTTGATTCATAATAAATAGATGTTGCTTTTTATTAAAGAAGTATTTTGAAAAGAACCCATAGTCTGGAATGAGAATTTCAAACTCTTTAGAAACAATGCCTAATTTCATAGAACTATTATGCTGTTGAGAATATTTAGTGATATTTTCTTGAAAGAAATCATAACCGTTTTTGCCCGATATTTCGATTTTTCTATCCAATTTCAAATGAGATAGATAAGAAATTAGACTTTTTCTGACACTCTTTGCAGATATATCCTTAAATTCAAGCATAATTTTTTCATCCCTCTCAACTATCGATAGCCTACTTTTATATTTAGATATTTCAGTCAATAGTTCATAGGAGAATTGAGTGATATTTAGAAATGAAATAATTGAGTTTAGTATTCTTATATCACCTCTTTTAAGGGAGTTATATTTTTTAAGTGAGTAAAATAAAGAATCTAAATTTATCATTGCTTCTTTCACTCTTAATATATCCTGCCCAAGAGAAATTCTAAACAAACTCATATACATCGTTTCAAGTATGACATGAGCAGTTACCTCTTTATTCATTTTTTCTTTTAGTGACTTAATAAGATAGAAGACTATTTCACATTCAATTGCCGAAAATTCATTTTTTATTAAACTAATTTCAAATTTATTTATTAATGTTCCAATTTTATTTGAATAATCAAGGTTTTCGGAATCTGAATACTTATCATGAAACCCCACTTCTTGTTGCGCCCAAACGGAAAATGAAGTGCTTCTATTTGTTATCTCAACCCCTTCTAACTCTTTGATTAGTTTTAAAAAAGAATCATTCCAATACTTCATTTGTTCTACCTCTACTTTCCTTAATCAAAAAGAATAGATTCCCAACAATTCTTCCTAAGAAATAACATAAATAGCTAAGCACAAATCCCCAAATTCCAATTTTTAATATTATGCAGAATATAAAAGCTGCCGGAACTTGTAATAACCATGTTGAAAAAACATTGACATACATGTTTTCTTTGTTTCTCTTCTTCGAACGTAGAATTCCAGTCATGATTGTGATTGCTGGAACTAATAGTAACACGAACCATAGTAATCTCATAGGAGAATTAAAAAGTTTAATTAGAGAAATGTTATTTGTAAAAGGGATAATAAAAAGTTGAGGAACTACTATCGCCACCACAGTAAATGGAACAAGAATAATTGCCGATAACTTAAAAGCATTCATGATATACTTCTTTGACTGCATCTCTAATGCATTTCTTACTAATAAAATTTGAACAACTGTACCAATATTGATTGCAAGTGAAAAAATAATTTTAATATAGATACTAGAAATTCTTCCGGCAGCAATATCTAACACACTAATGCGGCTAATAATTATAAACAATACAGAGGTTCCTAAATAATCAAGCAACATATTCACAGCTTCTGGCAAATTTAGTTCATTCAGTTCTGAAATGAGTTTTCTTTCTATTTTTTTTAACTTAATAAAATGCTGAAATTTGACTATCCCATCTTGATTATTTCTCATTAGTAAAAATATTAAACCAATAAACATCGCTAGTGTGTCACTTAATCCTGCTCCAAATACTCCCAAATGAACAATATAAATTAATACTACATCCAAAATAATATCCGTCAGTACGACAACGATAGTATAGTATAAACCAATTTTGGTTTTTTTCTGAATATCATATTCTGTTTTTATACAGATCGAAAGGGGCAATATTAAAAGAGCCGGCAGACGGGCAAAAAAGTAAGTCTGTGCTCCTGCTATGATTGATGGTGTAGAAAACATCCATAATA
Source organism: Lactococcus sp. SK2-659 (assembly GCF_020218185.2). Taxonomy (NCBI): domain Bacteria; kingdom Bacillati; phylum Bacillota; class Bacilli; order Lactobacillales; family Streptococcaceae; genus Lactococcus; species Lactococcus sp. SK2-659. Next base: position 405,625 of record NZ_JAIWQZ020000002.1, on the reverse strand, counting down.
GTTGTTTTGAAAAGATTAATGATATAAAGATAAAAATAATAGAGATAATATACATCAAAAAGAGGGTTGTTTGAAAATAATCTGTCAACCGATTTTTCCCCTTCTTGACAATTTCTTGTGCTCCCAGAACTTGAAAGCCAATGATTAATGCCCCAACAACTTGAACATAAATAGAATATAGGGAACTACCCGCCGCAGTCGCTCCAAGTTCTTGAATTCCTAGATGCCCTACAATCATCGTGTCAATAAAGGATAAAATAAAATTTATTGCCGTAGATAAAAACATCGGAAATACCATCTTTAGTATTAATTTCATATCCAACCTGACTTTCTTTACTGAATTTTTTTACAGTATTTACAACCGTCTACGGCTTTTATCTTAATCATTTTATTTTTATCATAATAAAGAGTGTCTATAACAATAATATTGTCTTTCAGATAATTTATAGCAGATAGATTTAATAGAAATCTTACTGCTTCCCAAACGGCAATTGAAGAACTATATGACATTCTAGGTGCAAAAGCTGCTAAAAATTTATCCTTTTTTACTGGTAAAGAATATTTTACCCCTTTTATAATTTCTTTATCTTGCATCATACAAAAATAGCAAGGAGAATTTTCCCCTTCAAATATCGGACCAACCCAAGAACCATTGTAATTTAAGCATGGAATTTTTTTAATCATGCACGCTTCATTTACATAAAATGAACTTTTACCATACTCCATATCAAGTGGGAAATAACCAAAAGAATTCATTACCAAATCAGCATCCACAACTATAGAAAATAACTCTTCCACCGATGATATATGCTCATCAAATACCTCAACTTTTATTTCTGAGTCAATAGCTACTATTTTCTCCTTGCAAACATCAACCTTCTTTTTCCCAATATCTGCAAAATCATATAATACTTGTCTATTTAAATTTGATTCTTCTACAATATCTGAATCCACAATAGCAATATGCTTTACCCCCATTCTCGCAAACAACATTGCTGTCCATGTTCCATAACCTCCCACACCAACTATTACCACTCGTTTATTTTGTAATTCATTATTCAAATACTCTCCATTTTGATAATCTCTCTCAAAATTGTCTAGGAATAGTTCTTGTCTTCCATATCGTCCCCTATATTCCTTGTCCTTTTCATGAGTATAAATTAGAATTTTTTTGTCTAAAAGAATCCTCAACAATTTATAACCAAAATCAGAACTATAGCCTTCACTTAACATTATTTTAAGAAACTTTTTCTCAGAAAAAAAACCTGATTGTAACGTTGAAAGGATTTCATACAATTTTAAATTAGAGCTTGTGGTAAGTTTATATTCCTTACGAAACCATTGTGAGAAAAAAAGTATAGAATCATTTTCTAATGCTATGAGGTAACTATGTTGAAATTTAATCATTACTCTCAGCTCCAAATGTATAACTGCAAATAGGTAATTCCTCTTTTAAATTTAAATCAAGAAATTCTCCTAATTTTCTATCAGCAAGTGCAGGAGTTACAACTCCTTGTAAACCCACCTTTAAACCGGCAATAGAAAAATGTTCTAACACTCTTCCTGCTTCGATGTATAAGTTGCGTAAAGCGCGTTCATGCCTATATCTCCATTGATATATTCCAAAATTAGCTACTAAAAGTAGTGTAAAATTTGCACTTTTTGAAAAATTTTGTTCTCCCAAGTATTCAGGTAATTTGTGAGAAAAATCTCCAGATTTAATTAATGACATTGCTGAATTTTCAATATCTAAAAAATAATTTCCATTTTCAAATCCTTCAACATTAAAAATAGTAAAATAAAAACTGAAAGCGCTTGCATAACTGCGTAATAAATTTCCCTCCTTAATCATCAGTTCTCTAGTTTTCTTTATTTTTTTAGTTCCTTCAAGTGTAAAAATATTAAATTTATCTACCGATAGTTTGCTTAATTTATCAAAATCTCTAACACTCTTGCGCCGAAGTATCATATCATAAAAATTTTCTGTTTCTTTATAATCAATATAATCTAATAAAATTGTATTTTTGAATGTATGAGCGCTTGTAATAAATACAGGTGTACCGTAGTCCTTTTTGATTATTTTCTCTCTGATTTTACCAGTTGTATCATCTTTGTCTGCATAGCTAATATTCCTTGAAGATAAATACAAATCTAGTGCTGGCTCCCATTTTCTATTCTTCCAATGGCTAAGCCCGTCACTTATGTAGGCCTCTAATTCTTTTTCCATAACAATTTCTTGTTTAGATAACTTAGTTTGAATTTCCTCTTTTTCGTAATCGTTCAGAATTTCTTTAAGAGAATCCAAGTCTGTCACAAAACTTTTCTTTTTCAATGGGATATTAATCTTTGCTCTGCCTTCAGAAAAGCTAAGTTTTGTTGTAGCATACCACTTTTTAATTTTCATCAATTCTTCCTTTCCCCAAGAACTATACTAGCCTGATAACCTTCCTCGAGATAATTTAATCCTAAAATACCTTCAAAATAGCTCTCTGGAAGTCCATACTGGATAAATGAGGCAATCTCTGATTCATCCGATAATTCTTCTAATGCCCCCAACAAAAAGCCAATATCCATATGAATACTTCTAAAAGTTCTTGATTCTCTATAACGGTACATATTCTTTTCAAATACTGATGTTAATATGATAGTTGCTCGAATATTTATATCTGTATTGCTCACAGCCAAAGAGTAAGACTTTTCAAATATTTCATTTGGGATAATATAATCAGAAATTTTCTCAAGAGTGAACTTTTTTCCGTTTATATAGTACCAACCGGAATCTAATTCCTCAATATCTTTTACATATAAATATCCCTCACTTGGTTGCCTTGCTCCTCCACTTGGTATAGTTCTAAATAATAATTCTTTTCCTCCCCATTCCGGTATTGCTTCTTGAACATAACCGAAAGTCATAGAAAGCATACGGAATAATTTTCTTTTAAAAGAATCTTCAAGGCTAGCCTCAAATCTAGATTTTTGCTCACGTTTTACCTTAGGAAGAGAATAAATTTTTAATATTTTTTCTGGACTGTATTGCTTCTCACGAAGATTATCTGCCTCCTCTAGTTGATACTGTTCCATTTTTAAACTAGCTTTTTTTAGATTTCCCTGAAAGGGGTAGTCAAGTGTTGCGATATGATACTTAAAAGATTCAATCCACCCATATTTTTCCCAGCTCTTTTTAATATCATAAAAATATTTTACTTCCGCATCATCCTCATCGACAAGAATTCCTCTTTTAATTAGTAACTCTTTAACTTTCTTCGACATTTTATTTCCTTGTATAAAATCAATTATAACTATAATAGTTTTTCTATTGATAATATATCTTTGTCTATGTAGGTAGTCTGAAAGAATCCACTCTTTCTCCTTTGGTTCAATCTCAATAAACGGATTTATTATCATCAATTTTACCTCCACTTTTATAAGAAAGCACACCAAAGTATAACTTTAGAGTGCTTTTTAACTATCATAAAATCTCGAAATCGCCACAACCTTGTTCTAATGCGATATCAAAATCTTCAACTTCTTCAAACAATAACTCATCATCTTGTGTTTGTTCTTCTTTTTTATTTTTCATGCTTTTAGTTCCTTTCATAGTAATATCAAGCTAATTTAATGGTTCTCCTTTTCAACGAATACCAAGAAATGATTTTTTATGTGCATCAATTTTTACCTGCATTGGACTCACCTTCTTTCAATATATAAAATCAAAAGACTTTAATTAACTGAAAATTATGAAATTATTATATAATATTATTAATATTAAAGTCAACGCTTTAAATAAACAAAAATAATCATATATGAACAAATGGAGAACGTTATGGATACTAACTTAGGAAGAACCTTTAGAAGGCTGAGAAAATTTAAAAATATGGAAATTAAAGAAGTGGCTAGCGAAGATATTTCTTATGCTCAAATTTCCAAATTTGAAAGAGGGAAAACGGACATGACGCTTACAAAGTTTCTTAGTAGTCTTAAGGCAATCAATGTCAGTCTTGAGGAATTTTATCATGAAGCCTATTTTTCTAACTTATCTAAAGGCCCTCTTTTTAATTATGACTTTTGTCAAAAACTTGAAATTGAAGATAAAGAAAAACTTCATCAGCTCCTTAAAATAGAGACCGACTTGCTTACGCTTCACCCCAGTATAAAATGTCACAAACTCAATATTATCCAAATCAAATCCCAACTTCATCTGATTGACCCTAATATTCAAGTAAATAAAGAAGATACTCTCTATCTAAAAGAATATCTGCTTTCAATTAATAAATTCTGTGCCTATGAACTTTATCTGTATAGCTCTTGTCTTTCTCTCCTTGATAATAAAACACAAGAGCAATTAATTCAAAAAATTATATCCGCTGAAGATGAATATTTAGACTTTATCAGTCCTAAAATCCTTAAGATAATTCTTCGCCTCATTCCCATATTTATAGAAAATAATTTTTTAGATTCTCTCCCCTTGCTTTTTACATATCTTGAGTCACATACTAAGAGTGATTTATTTTTTTACGAAAAAGTAACTACGGTCTATTTGAAAGCATTATATGAGTTGAAAATAAATCCTGAGAATCATGAGGCCTCTTCTCTTTTATATTCTTATAGCGAAGTCTTTAAACTTTTCAACTCTCTTGAGACCGAGCATTAAAAAATTAAAAAGCCCTGAAATCTCAGGGCTTTTATTTATTTCCTAATTCTTTTAAGAGAATACCAAATTCTTCTTCAGATAAAGTAATTCCTTTACCCATTTTTTCATGGTCAGGTGACCAAGTACGAATGTCATATTTAGGTTCAGCATCATTCCAAGAAACACGATTTAATTCTTTACGCCAACCTTTTGCATTTTCAGAGAGAACAATCAATTCTTCAATGATTTCAAATTTTAATTTATCAGCCATCTTATTTCCTTTCTCATTAGTCTATACGAAAATAAATCACTTTTGTCACTCTTCAATCAATTGAATATCTACACCAACAGCAGTCAATTTTTCAATAATGTGGTCATAACCACGTAGGATAAACTCAATATTAGAGATTTTTGTAGTTCCACTGGCAATAATTCCAGCAGTAACCAAAGCCGCACCAGCACGTAAGTCAGTTGCTTGAACACAACTACCAATTAATTCATTAGGAGCGTCATAAATAATTCGATCATCTAAAACAGAAATATTAGCACCCATACGAGCTAATTCAGGGACATGATTGACACGTTTTTGATAAATCGTATCAACAATCGAACCACGACCTTTTGCTTTCAATAAAAGTGGTGTAATTGGTTGTTGCAAATCCGTCGCAAACCCTGGGTAAGGAACAGAAGTAATATTGACTGATTTTAGATTTTCTGATTTATGAACTTCAATACTATCTTCACGAATGGTCAAACCTACACCCATTTCTTCAAGTTTAGCAATGAAAGATTCCAAGTGTTCATAAATAACATTTTCAATGATGACACCATCTCCCATAGCAGCAGCTAAGGCAAGATAAGTTCCTGCTTCAATACGGTCAGGAATCACCGTATGTTGAGCACCGTGCATTTCATCCACTCCAGTAATGCGGATAATGTCAGTTCCAGCTCCTCGAACTTGCGCGCCCATATTATTTAGAAGTGTCGCCACATCAATAATCTCAGGTTCACGGGCAGCATTTTCAATGATAGTTAAACCTTTTGCACGACTAGCAGCAAGCATAGTATTAATAGTTGCCCCAACAGAAACAACATCCATATAAATGGTTGTTCCAACTAATGAATCACCAATCACTTCTAAGTGCTCAGCTTCTTCTTCTTGAATCTTCTTAGCCCCTAGAGCTTTAAAGGCTTTATCATGTAAATCCGTTGGACGAGGTCCTAAATCACAGCCACCAGGCAAGCCTACTGTTGCCTGACCAAAACGTCCCAAAAGTGCCCCATTGAAATAATAAGAAGCACGTAAAGAGTTGATTTTTCCATAAGGAAGGGGACGAGAAACAACACTGCGTGTATCAATCACAAGTCGTCCTTCTTCAAGATTTCGTTCAATTTTTGCTCCCATAATTTCCATGATTTCGACTAAACTTGCGACATCAGAAATATCTGGAACTCCTTCAAGCGTTACAACATCGTTAGCCAAGATAGTTGCTGGAATCAAAGCGACTACTGAATTTTTTGCGCCAGAAATTGGGATGGTTCCTGAAATACGCTTCCCACCATTAATTACTATTTTTTTCATATTATTTCAAAATCACTTTTCACATTTTTATTGTCTTAAAAAAATTATATTTTTAAGAACCGCTCTCTATTTTAACATTTTATAGTAGTTTTTCATAGACTTTTTTATCTAAATAAAAAATCACAGCTAAAATTTTAACTGTGATTTTATTTTCCATTGCTTAACTGAATAATCTCTTATTCAAAAACAAATTGATTGTGATAAAGTTCAGAGTAGAAGCCACCTTGAGCAACGAGTTCATGGTGATTTCCTTCTTCAATCACTTCACCATCTTTAAGGACAACAATCTTATCGGCATTAAGAATTGTTTTCAAACGGTGAGCAATAACGAATGAAGTACGACCAGCAATAGCAGCTTCCATCGCCCATTGAATTTGTTGTTCAGTTACTGTATCCACATTTGAAGTTGCTTCATCCAAAATCAGAAGTTCTGGATTTGTCAAAATGGTACGTGCGATAGAAATTTGTTGTTTTTGACCAACTGAGAAGACTGATTCATCATCTGAAACATGTGTTTCGTACTTGTCAGGTAAGCTATCAATGAAATCATGAATGTGAGTTGTCTTAGCCACTGTTTCAATTTCTTCTTGAGTAGCGTTTGGTTTACCAAACTTGATATTATCAGCAATCGTTCCATCAAAGAGAACAGACTCTTGCAAAACAATTCCGACATTTGAACGCAAGCTATCTAAATCAAATTCACGAATATCAGTTCCATCAAATTTAATTGCTCCACCATTAACATCGTAGAAACGGTTCATCAAGTTCATAACTGTTGTTTTACCTGAACCAGTTGGACCAACGAGGGCAACCATTTGTCCTTTTTTAACATCAATATTAACTTTTTTGAGGACTGGTTTTCCTGGAAGATATTCAAAATCAAGATTTTCGATTTGAATTCCGTCTTTAATCGTATCAAATTTCTTACCATTTTCAGGACGAACTTCTTCTGGTTCATCAAACATGACATTCAGACGAGTTGCCCCTGTGATGGCAAGTTGAAGTTGACCAAAGTTTGATGAAATTTGCATGATTGGGTTGTAGTAACTTTGAACGTATTGAACAAAGGCAACCAAAAGCCCTAAACCTGTGGCAATTGACATGCTATCATCGTTAAGAACATAGGCCGTTCCACCAAAGATAACAATGGCAATTGATAAAAGTTGGAAACCATTCATCAATGGGAAAATCATACCAGACCATGCTTGAGCAGCAAAGGTACGTTTTTTAACATTTTCATTGTGTTCCAAGAAACCATTAATAGAATCTTCTTGCAATCCTTCAACGATAATTGCTTTTTGCCCAGAGATTTTTTCATCCATATAGGCATTAAGTTGTGAAACTTCTTCTTGTTGTTTGTCTGTTGCTTTTTTCGATTGACGAATGATAATCACAGCAGATAGAATAGCAACTGGTGAAGCCGCCACAGTCAACCAAGCAAAAGTAATATCTTTGTTGAAAATTTGGATAATGACACCGATGAAGACGGCAGCATTTGAAACAACCGATACAAGCGCTTGGTTCAAAGTATTTTGAATGTTATCCAAGTCAGAAGTAAAACGAGCAAGGATGTCCCCGTCTTGATGACGGTCAAAATATGAAATTGTCAAACGTTCAAGTTTACCAAACAAACCTTTACGCATGCGATTTGTTGAATGAGCAACGATACGGCTAAAGAGGAGGGTATAAATCAACATTGACACACCAGTTGCGATGTAAACCGCAAGCAATTGCCACATTCCTTTCATGAAGGTCCCTGTGCTTGCTGCATGAGAAGTTGCAACAGTGTAAAGACTTTGCAAAGTAGTCCCTTTTGGTAATTGAGAAGTCAATTGTTCTTGGGCAGCTTGTGGCAATGATTTAGCAAATTCTGGAACGTGTTGCCATGTAATATTTTGGTGAGTTTGTTGACTCAAAGCTTGAGCCATTTGTTCCAAGGCTTTTCTGGCATCATCAGCGTGTTGATGAGTAAAGAAATCCCCAACATATTTACTCAAGTTCGTAATAGCATCCCCCAAAAGTGACGGAGCAATAACTTGAAGCCAAGTTGCAGCAATGATGAAAATCATAATTACAGCAAATTGAAGTTTATATTTTTTGAGATAGAGGTAAAAAAAACGGATGGCACGTGTGGTGTCAGACATTTTTTTTGTTGATTTGGTATTTTCCATGTCTTAGTCCTCCTGTGCTTTCTGTGTGTCGTAGATTTCTTGGTAAATTTTATTCTCAGCAACTAATTCTTGGTGAGTTCCTTGACCAACAAGTTTTCCTTGGTCAAGAACCAAAATATTATCTGCATGAACCACTGATGAAATCTTTTGAGCAATAATAATTGTGGTTGTGTCTTTAAGGTCTTTATTCAAAGCTTCTTGAACAAGTTTTTCAGATTTAGCATCAAGGGCTGATGTTGAGTCATCTAAAATTAAGACATTTGGATTTTTTACAACTCCACGTGTGATTGAAAGTCTTTGCTTTTGACCACCTGAGAAGTTATTTCCGCGTTCTTCAACTTCAGAATCATATTGACCATCCTTAGTTGTAATAAATTCTGCGGCTTGGGCAATGCGTGCAGCACGAGTCATTTCTTCATCAGTTGCATCGGCTTTCCCTTGTTTAATATTTCCAGCAATTGTTCCTGAGAAGAGAATGGCTTTTTGAAGAACAATAGAAATATTTTTCTTCAATGTTCCACGACTAACTGTTTTAAGATCTTTTCCACCAACTGAAACGGTACCTTCTGTTGGGTCAAAGAGTCTTGGAATCAATTGTGCCAATGTAGATTTACCAGCACCAGTCGCTCCGACAATCCCAACCATTTGACCAGGTTCTACTTCAAAGCTAATATCTTTAAGTGTTGGTTCTTCATCATTAGGATAAGAGAATGACACATGGTCAAATTTGACAGAACCTGAAAGAACTTCGTCTTTAGCATTTTCATCAAATTTCATGGCTGGATCAGTATTTAACACTTCATTAATACGTCCAATTGATACCATACCACGTGAAGCAAACATTGAAATCATACCACCCATGATAATGGCAAACATAATCATTCCCATATAAGTCATGAATGTAGCAATCCCACCAATACTATCTTGGGCAACTGTTGTTGACTCTGTTACAAAAGTTGAAACAAAGTAAATAGCAAGCCAAATTGCTCCTTGAGCAATCACAGTAAAGAGTGGAATCATTGCTGAGAAGAGTTTTCCTACTGCCCAGTTATGATCGTAAAGTTCATCAGAAGTTTCATCAAATTCTTTGATTTGATTTTTTTCTTGAACGAATGATTTAACGACACGTGAACCACGCAAGTTTTGTTTAGCAATGGCGTTAATACGGTCCATCAATTTTTGGAAAGCCATAAAGTGAGGGCCCATGCGTCCCATTAAAACGGCTGTAACTAATACAATTAAAACAATTAAAAGAACTGTAATCCACCATAATCTTGGAAGAGTTGTGATAGAAAGAACAACCGCACCAATCAAAAGGACTGGAATCCGCATCAAAATTTGGAAAACCATCATCATCAAGTTTTGAACTTGTGTGACGTCATTTGTCATCCGAACAACAAGGTTTCCGGCATTGAACTTTTCAACATTTTCATAAGAAAATGTATTGATTTTTTTGTAAGTCGCTTCACGAACGTCTGCTCCAATTTCTTGGGCAATACGTGCCGCTGAAAGTGTACTAAAGATAGCAAAAATTATCCCTATCCCAGCAACAACCAAAAGCTCAACTCCATATCCTGAAACCTTGTCAGCCATTTGATGACGGCTATAAGTTGCTGATGACATTACGGTCATAATTCGTTTCATGATTTGGGGCTGGTAAAGCTGTACTCCTGCATAAATAAAGGTTGAAACGATTGAGAATAAGGCAACCCATTTATGCTTCATGATTGATTTGAAAATCATAAAATTCCTTTCTAGAGTTAAATAATGTAAATAAGTTTACATTAAATTGAATTTTCAATTTCATTTTACTTCAAAATAATTTCAATAAATTTTTTGAGAAAATAATTATAACATTATTTTTTTTAGTAAACAAGCATTAATTGTTAATGCTGTTAAATATTACAATAGTTAGTTTCACAAAAGATAAACTAACAAAAATATTGTAACGCTTTTCAAAGTTTAAGTCAACAATTTGCGACGAATATTTTTTACCTTCATCCCTTATTTAGTAACTTAAATTTTAATTGGAAATTATTTATTAGATTCATCTTTTTTATTTGCTTCTAAATTTTCAATAATTTCATCGACTCTAGACCAAGATTCAAAAGCAAGTCGCATATTTTCATGACCAATTTCTGTCAAGCGGTAGTATTTACGACGACCACCTTGGCTTTCGTCTCCCCAATAAGAACTGATAATCCCATCCTTTTCAAGTCGTTTAAAGATTGTATAGAGCGTGGCTTCATTAAGCTCCATTTCTCCATTTGAGGCTTCTTTGACTTGCTTGATAATGCCATAAACATAATTATCCCCTTGTTTTAAGACATTGAGCAAAATGACATTGGTTTGGGCGCGTAACATTTCCTTTGGTATTTCTGCCATTCTTTTTCCTTTCTATCATTTTAAACAAAATATATTATACTTCACATTACTATGTAAGTCAAGGTACTTGAATTTTTTATATAATTTTTTTATTTTTTGACTGATTTCTACTACATTAATATAGTAGAAAGTGGGCATTTTTATATAAATTAGTCAGCCCTTATTTTTTATTTATATTTTGTGAGTCCTTGTTATAAAAGCTTTTTTTGGCAATAGATACAAACTTTCATTCAAAATTTTGTTATAATGGAATGATGTAAATTTGGGAGGATTCATATGGCAGCTTCAAGTACAAACAATCTGAAACTCGCTGAAAAAGGAGTTTGGGTTTCTATTATCGCTTATATTGTTTTATCCATTGGACAAATTGCTTTTGCAGCAATTGTGCATTCTAGTGCTCTTCAAGCTAATGGTTTTAACAACGTGACTGATATTATGGGAAATATTGCAATTTTGATTGGTCTTCGACTTGCTCGAATTCCAGCAGATAGTGATCATGTTTATGGTCACTGGAAAATTGAATCAATCGCTAGCTTAATTTCTAGTTTTATCATGTTTTTCGTTGGTTTTGAGGTTTTAAGAGAAACAGTTATGACACTTCTTTCTGGTAAAGAAGAAGCCATTGATCCACTGGGAGCTCTTGTTGGTTTATTCTCAGCTTTTGTCATGCTGGGCGTTTATCTTTATAATCGGGCATTGGCTAAAAAAACGAATTCACAAGCACTGTCAGCAGCAAGTAAGGACAATCTCTCTGATGCAGTGACTTCTATTGGAACTGTGGTTGCTATTTTAGCAAGTAGTGTAGGCTGGGAGTGGCTTGATACTGCGATGGCTGTAGTTATTTGTGGTTTCATTTTAAAGACTGCCTATGATATTTTCCATGAATCTGTTTTTAGTCTCTCTGATGGTTTTGATGAAAATCTTGTTGAAGAATATCGCGAAGCAATTTGCTTAGTTCCAAAGGTAAAAGGGGTTAAGCTTGTCCGAGGTCGTTCTTATGGAAGTAATATTTTCCTTGATGTAGTGGTTGAAATGTCTCCTGATTTAAGTGTTTTTGAGAGTCATGAAGCGACCGAGTTCATTGAGAAAATGTTAATTGACAATTATGGTGTTTATGATGTCGATGTCCACGTTGAACCTGCTGCCTTACCTGAAGAGGAACATTACGCCAGTCGCTCACTTGAACTTTTGGCAAAAGAAGAACAGTTTTTAAATCTGGAAAATTTGGACAAATTAACTGACAGCACTTTTCAAGAAATTCTTGCTGATGGAAAAATCATCAGTGCTTCTGATAAATTGAAAGATTTTGCAAAAATTACTGACGAAAATTCTGTCAGTAAAAATAATGACTCTAAAAATTCATTGACAAGTCTGTCAGTAATCCCATTAGCAATAAATCACTATAGTAGTTCACAAGTCAGCAAGAAAACATTTATTTTAACTTATGATTACTGGAAAAATGAACAAAATTTTGTGGTTACAAGTATCTGGCGACGCAATGACTATTGGCGCTGTATTTATAGACAGACAACTTTAAAAAGAGAGGAAAAGTGATTATGACCAATCTTCAGCAAAATCAGGAACAAATTATGACTTCTTTAACTGATTTATTTAATAAGATTGATGCCTATTACAAGCCGCAAATGGAGGCTGAATTCTCAAATATTTCGTTATCAGAAATTGAAACGATTGAATTTATTGCTAAAACCCCTTATCCAAATGTGACCAAATTAGCCCATCATCTCTACATGACACGCGGTGCTGCCAGTAAAATCGCTAAAAAACTGCTCAAAAAAAATCTCGTTGAATCTTATCAAATTCCTCAAAATAAAAAGGAAATCTATTTTCGCTTAACAAAAGAGGGTCAAGAAATTAATGACCGTCACGAAAGTTTGCACCAAAAATTTTCAGAAAATGATCAAGTTATCTTCGATGAATTAACTGATGAGTCTGTCAACAATATTTTAGAATTCCTCAATAAATACAATAATCATCTTGATTCTGCTATCCGGAATAATATTGAAAAATAATTCTGTCAGTAAATTAATTTTTACTGACAGTTTTTTTGTTTGCTTTTTGTTGACACGGAAACAATGTTATGGTATACTATTTTTGTTTCCGAGGAAACCGTTTAGAAAAGTGAAATCACAAGTCTATAGATTTCACTTTAGCAGACGCAAGTCTGCGCAAAAAACTTCCTAAGAAATCATCATCAATTATTGTAATTGAATTCACCCTCCTTGAAATGAATGAAATTAGACAAATTGGGAACCTGCCTGTTGGGTAGAACCACCAATTTTTCTAAATTTCATCACTTCAACACAGTCGGGCTCATATCTTATGGAGGTTTTACCTATGAAAATTAATAAACATGCCCTCACTTTTGGGCTTATCACCACTTTCCTGACAGGACTTGGTTTTACAATCATCTCACCAGTCGTTCCTTTTATGGTCGCACCTTTTGCTAATGCTCATGACCAAGCACTCATTGTCACTAGTTTAATGGCAATCTATGCACTATGTACTTTCTTTGCCGCTCCTGCTCTTGGTTCTTTATCAGACCGCTTTGGTCGTAAACCTATCTTACTAATTTCTTTAGCTGGCTCTGCTCTTGGTTATCTTATCTTTGGCTTAGCTGGTAGTCTCTGGATGCTTTTTCTCGGACGAATCATTGATGGTTTAACTGGTGGAAATATCGTGACCCTTTTTGCTTACTTCGCTGATATTACTGATGAAGAAAATCGAACTAAAGTTTTTGGTTGGACAGCCGCCGCTGTTGGTGTTGGAACAATTTCTGGCCCAACAGTTGGAGGACTTCTAGCTCATTTTGGCAATTCAGTTCCCTTTTACTTCGGCGCCCTAATCTCAATCGCCAATCTTCTTTACGGTGCATTCGTAATGAACGAGAGCTTACCCGAAACTCATCGCACACGTAATTTTTCCCTTCAACAACTCAATCCTTTCACTCAACTTTTTCAGCTCTTACGCATGAAAAATCTCAATCGTCTGCTCTTTGCCGGTATCTTACTTTGGCTACCAAATGGTGCACTCCAAGCAATTATTAGTCAATTTTCATTAGATTCTTTTGCTTGGACGCCTGTATTAATTGGTCTAGCCATATCCATCATGGGTTTAATGGATATCTTGACTCAAATCTTTATCATGCCCAGACTTCTAAAATTAGCTAATGAAGATAAACTCATCCGTTTGGCACTAGTCTGCGAAATTATTGCTTACCTTCTTTTCGCACTTTCTGCTTTTTCTAAAATGTGGCCCTTCTTCATTCTGGCAATGTTTATCTTTGCTTTTGGAGATAGTATTTTTGGAACTGCCTTTAACGGTAAACTTTCAAAATCAGCGACTTCTTCCGAACAAGGTAAACTTCAAGGTGGAAGTCAAGCACTTCAAGCACTTACTCGCGTGATAGGCCCTTTAATTGGTGGACAAATCTATATCAGCCTTGGTCATTTCGCTCCAGCACTCATGGGATTTATCTTTCTAATTATCGCTCTACTTGTGTTATCAAAAACAAAGTCAGACCAAGAATGAATAAAAAAAATCACCTCAAAAAGGTGATTTTTTATTTATTATAATTTTTCAGAAATTTCTTTGATTGATTTATCAACGTCAGCCTTTTGGCTATCAATCAAAGCAACACGTGCTGTGATTTGCTTGATTGCCATTTCGATTGAACGTTTCAAACCTTGATTTTCTAATTTTGGCTCAAAGAAAGCTTTATATTCTGCTAATTTATCAGCAGTTTTAAAAGTATTTCCTGGATAGATAACAAATTTATCATAACTCATATCTCCACCCAATTTTTCTTCAAGGAATGCCCAGTTTGCTTTTTCCCAAGCCCAAGCAGCATCTTGTGAGAAATCATTGCGCAAAAGGTAGAACCAAGAGAAAGCAATATCTTGTGGCTTAACAATATCAGCATTTTTGAAGCTTTCAAGCAATTCAGCAATGACTTTTTCATCCTTGATTAATGCGACAGCCCCTTCAAGCTCACGTTTAAATTCTTGCAAGCTAGTTTTAACATAAGTTTCACGATAAGTTTTAACCAATTCAGCAGAATTTGTCGTCTTAATTTCATTATTTAAAACAATTGGACGAATATCAGCCGGAATTCCTGCTAGATTTTCTTTATGTGCTGCAAAGATTTGACTGGCTTTTGCTTTGGCATCTGCATTCTCAGCATACAAAGTCTTACTCAAAACAATTCCACGAAGGCTCTCATCACCAGCAGATTCGCCAGCAACTTTATCCCAACCTAAGCGAGCATAGTTTTTAGCGAAAAGTTTTCCTACCAGACTTTGGAAAGCTTTTTCAGTTTCTGAATCTTCATCAACAAAAAGTTCCAATTCGCTAATGAGTTGACTCAAACCAGTATTGACAAGGTAAGATTCTTCATTAGTAAATGCCGGCAAGATATTTACGACATCCGCATAAGAAATTACACCTGCTTTAGCCAATAATTTACGATCTTGCAAGATTTGGAATTTAGTGACATTCTCCAAAGTCTCAACTTCTGAGAGAAGGTCTGTTAACAATTGTCCTTTGTAATCAATAATGTAATGAGCCATATTTGCATCATTCAAAAAGAGGGCTTTACCATTATTTTTTGCTTTCAAAGCAGCAAAACCTGGAATTTCAACTTTTTCAGAAGAAAGTAAGTCTGGCAATCCTGACCAATTTGTATTCAAAGGAACATTCCACAAACGTCCTTTATCAGCACCCTCACCAACGAAGAATTGTTTTTGACTCAAAATTAAAGTATCATCAATGACTTCGGCAGTAACGACAGGGTAGCCTGGTTGGTTAACCCATGAATGCATAAATGCTGCTACATCTTTTCCAGAGACTTCAGCCAAGGCATCCCAAAGATTATCTCCGACTGTATTTCCATATTGGTGGCGTTTGAAGTAAAGCGCTAAGCCAGCAGCAAAATCTTCATCTCCAAGCCATTTACGAAGCATAACCATCAAACGTGAACCTTTGGCATAAACGATTGCTGGGTCAAAGAGTGTTCCAATTTCATCTGGGTGAGTCACTTCAACGTGGACAGATTGGACGCCATCAGTTGCATCACGATTCAGTGCCATATTGGCTTCTGAGATTGAGAATGATTCCCAAACGTTCCAACTTGGTTCCAAAGCATCCATACAAACATATTCCATGTTGTTGGCAAATGATTCATTGAGCCACAAATCATCCCACCATTGCATTGTTACAAGGTCACCGAACCATTGGTGTGCCAATTCGTGTGCAATAACGGTTGCTACATATTGTTTGCTTTGAATGGTTGCATTTTCAGGGTCAACAAGCATGCAGACTTCACGATAAGTGATACATCCCCAGTTTTCCATTGCTCCTGCCGAAAAGTCAGGTAAGGCAATGTGCCAACTGTGTGGGAGTGGATATGGCGTTTTATAGTAGTCTTCATAAAATTCAATTGAACGAATAGCAATATCAAGCGGGAAATCAAGCGCAGCTTCACTATGAGCTTTCGTTGCAAAAGCACCTACTTCAACACCAGATTTTGTTTTTCCTTTTTTATATTGAAGTTCACCGAATACAAAAGCCAAAAGGTAAGAACTCATTTTGACAGTACGTTCAAAAACGTGAATTCCATTAATATTCAAGAGTTCTGGCATGTTTGAAACAATAATGTCGCCTTCTTCTTCATCGAATTTTACTGACAAATCAAAGGTTGCTTTTGCTTCTGGTTCATCAATAGAAGGAAAGGCTTGACGAGCAAAGTGGCTTTCAAATTGTGTACCAATGAGCATTTTCTTTTCGCCATTGACTTCATAGTATGAAGGATAAATTCCCATCATGTTGTCAGTCAATTCAGCTTCATATTCAAATGAAACAGTCACGCGCCCTGTTTCACCAATTTTAACAACGATTTCTTCATCTTCTTCATTTTCAATGAAGTTTGTGTCGACACTAAAAGCACGAACTTTATTAAAGTGTAAACCTTTGGCATGAAAGGCAATAACACTATCTTTCGCTTCCCCAGTAATTGCCACTTGACCTTTTATTTTCTTGGTTTTACGGTCAATATCGAGGAAAATCTTATAATTTTCCGGAACAAAAGTTTCAATTAAACGTTTTACAGCCATGTTTTCTCCTAAATATTCAGTATTAATCTAATTATATCAAATTGAATAGAAAATTTCGAGTACAAAGAAAAATTACATCTATTCTTTTTACTACTAAAAAAGCTGCCTGTTGACAGCTTATAAATAGAAGACAAGCATCAATTGCAATTATCCCCTATTTTGTCATTTATAACTATTTAGTAGCTGCTAGTGCTTTTTCATAATTTGGTTCATCAGAAAGCTCTGACAAAACTTCACTATAGACAATTTGCCCATTTTTTATAACAAAGACGCTTCTGGCAAGACGTCCTTCAAGAGGACCACCATTTAAAATAAGACCATAAGCCTTTCCAAAAGTTCCATCATCAGCAAGAATTGTCATGTCAACATCTTCGGCTGCACACCAATTTTTTTGCTCATCTGCTGTATTATTTGAAATACTCAAAAAGTCAATTTCAGAATGTTTTGCTGCTTCAAGATTAAAATGTTTGGTTTGAAGTGAACAAACTCTAGTATTAATATCAGGAAAAACACTAATCAAAACAGGTTTTTCAAGTTTTGATAATTTAATTTTATTTCCTTTTAAATCTGTCAGTTCAAAATCAGGTGCATCACCACTTATTGTCGGATTTATTGTTGCTATTTTTTCACCATGAGATGTGATATTCATTGTCATTAATGCTCCTTTGTTAATCTTTATGACTTCATTTTATCATAGAATCTCAACTCATCTGGCTCTTATTGCTCATATTTTACTGTTAAATATTGACTTTCTAAAGGACTTGGAAGTAAAAGTGAGTCATCTTCTGATTTCACAAATTGATAATTGATTTTTGGAATTATTACTGTATGTTTCATGCTAGGCTCCTCCTTTTGATAAATAAAAGTATATCAGTAAAAACTTTAGAAAAACTTAGCTCATTCTCAAGTATAACTTAATAAAAAAAATACTGACAGATTTTTTTAGCACCTATTATTCTGCTAAAATTTCTGTCAGTAAATTTATTTTAGAACTGTGAAGTTATGATTCACACTTGCCTTAATTATCGGATGTTTCTTCAAATAATCAGCAATCAATTCGGTCATATCAACAGTAATTTCTCTAACAATCTTGTCCGCAGAAAACATTGGATAATTTCCACCCCCAACTGCGCGATATTGATTGACGACAATTTCTAAAATTTCGTCATTCTTTACCTGATGTCCCTTGAAATTTAAATGTACAATTCGCTGACCAATTTCTTTTTGCAAATCGATAGCATATTCAATTCCTTCATACATATCATAATTATAATATTCAGGTTTTGGTTCAATAAAGCGTGGACTAAAAACAATTTCGCCACTTTTGTCAAGTTCAAGATGTTCCGCTGTCCGCTCTAAGGCAGCCTTTAAATCTGCACCTGTCACTCTTAAAACAGCTAAAGTGTTGGGATAAATATAATTTGTCAGAATCGATCTCATCGTAATTTCTTTTGCAAAACCCTTAGCTTCATTATTAAAAAGTGCAGTCCCGGAAATATCGGTCCCTGTCGCTTCCATTTGTATTTTATTAATTAATTCAATATAAGGATGTTCAATCAGTCGAGCAGTCATTGGATCACGAATAATCATTTCTCCATGAACTTCTCCCATTGGCTGGTCTAACCAATCCTCTGCTTCTGTACTGACATCAGATATCAGCTGATTGACCTCCGATGAGACTTTGCAATTCTCCGTTTTATGAAGTCTAGCGTTTGAAGCCACAACTTTTTTATGATTGTCTAATTCAAGTTCTATTTCCCCAACAAAAGCACCACGATAGCCTGGTTGAATAACTGGAACTCCAAAAAGATGGTCAGCAATTTCACGATGCTGGTGTCCAGTCACTAAGGCATCAATATAATCTTTATACTCTTCAACTAACTGATAAGCCTCATTTTCCCCTGTCAAACTTTCTGTCGGAAGACCTGTCTGTAAATCTCGCTCAAAGCCTCCATGATATGCAACAATCAAAAGGTCAACTGATTGGCGCAAATCGGGCAGAATATCTTTTGCAGTTGTCAGAATAGATTGGAAAGTCAAATCTTTGATAATTGACGGTTTTTCCCAATGTGGAATATATTGTGTCAAAAAACCAACAATTCCAATTTTCACCCCCTGCGCTTCAATGATTTTATAAGCAGGGCCAAAAGCAGGTTGACCTTCATTATTCAATACATTCGCAGCCAAAATTGGATAATTTACCTGATTAACATAACTTTTTAAATAATCAATCCCATAATTAAACTCATGATTACCAAGCAATCCCACATCATAACCAAAAGAATTAGTGACATTGGCCAAGTCTTTAATACCGCGACTTGATTTTTTAGCTAGATAATAAGCCAAGGGTGAACCTTGCAATAAATCACCATTTTCAATTTTTACAATAATTTCACCCTGCTCTTGAGCCACTGCTGTCAGTTCATCTATTTTAGATTTGGCTTTGGCCATTGAAAATGGCAAATTCATTTCTCTTTCGGTGAAGTTTGTTGGGAGAACAAAACCATGTAAATCACTCGTTTCTAGAATTCTTATTTTCATATTATTTATCCCTTTGCTAATTTTTTCCGAATTCTTGATGAAATGAGTTCAACAAGGATAATTAAAACTAAAAGTCCCAACAAAATTGCACCAACGGCTGACCATTTATAACCAGACATTGCAAAACTCAATGGCGCACCAATTCCACCAGCACCAACTAATCCCAAAATGGCTGCATCACGCAGATTCATATCTAAACGATAAAGTAAAATCGAATATAAATCTGGTAATAATTGGGGTAAAACTCCAAAACGAATTTTTTGAAATGTTGTTGCACCAGCTGCGTCCATAGCCTCAATAACACCCATATCCAAATCTTCAATAGCTTCAATAAATAGTTTTGCAATCATCCCAATTGACTCAAAACCAAGCGCCATTACACCAGCTGAAGAACCTAAACCAACGACTGGAATAAATAAAAGGGCATAAACAAAAGAAGGAATTGTCCGAATCGCCATCAAGACAAAACGAATCAGATAAGCTAACCAATTCGGAACCAAATTAGTCGCTGCAAGAAAAGAGAGTGGAATGGCAACAATTGCACCAACCAAAGTCCCAAGCAAACCAATTGCAAAAGTTTGTAGCAAGAGATAAGGTAAACCAGTTTCAGTTAGGTTAAACATCAAACTGGTATCTGGATGAAAAATCCCTGTGAAAATATTTTTGGCGATTAAAGCTCCATGTTCTGAAACGCCATGATAATGGACGACTGAAGTCGACCAAATCGAAACTGCTAATAAAACAATAAATATCAAAAGATAATAAAACCAGTTTTTAGGTCTATGATTATATTCTTCAATAATTTGTGAATTCATTTTTCCTCTCATTCCTAGGCAATTTTCTTACGAATTAATGCGCTGATTGAATCAATAATCATGACTGTAGCTAGAATAGAAATTAAAATCATACCAACAGAGGAAAAGTCGCGAAAATTCACTCGGTCATTTAAGATATTTCCTATCCCTCCAGCCCCAACATATCCTAAAATTGCAGCATAGCGAACATTTCCCTCAAATGCATAAAGTGCAGTTGAAAGATAAGTAGGTAGGACTTGAGGAAAAACAGCAATGAAAAAGGCTTTTAAAGGACTGACCCCTAAAGCTTCTGCCGCTTCAAAAGGTCCCATATCAACGGTTTCAATCACCTCAAACAATTGTTTTCCTATGAAAGAAAAGGTAAATACAAAAATTGCAACAACTCCAGCAAAAGTTCCTAGACCAAAAATATAGGTTGCAATTAAAGCCAAAACCAAAGTTGGCAAAGTTCTTGCTAGCATGAATATCAAACGAATGATGCCATTAACAAAACGATTTTTAAGGATGTTATTTGCCGCTAATATCGCAAATGGAACTGACAAAATTGCTCCAAGTAAGGAAGCAAAAAAGCTCATCTTAATCGTATCTAATAATGGGGGAAGAACTTTATGAAAGTAAGCCCAATTTGGGGGAATCATACTTGCTAATTTTTGAAAAAAGAGACCACTTCTGCTAAGCGCACTAAAATCAAAATTTGTAAGAATAACAGAAAAAGCAATCAGTAAGATGATAATTAACCAAGTCAACCAAGTTCGACTGACTTTCTCTTCAACAACTTCTCCTGTAATAAGTTTTATTTTTTTAGGCTTAAAAATTTTATCGTACATTTAGGCCTCTTTTCTATAAACTTCATCCAAAATTTCTTTGGTTACCTCTTGCGAAGGACCATCATAAACAATTTTCCCTTTTTTTACAGCAATAATCCGCGAAGCGTATTCTAAAGCAAGTTCAACATGGTGAATATTCAGTAAAATTGTTTTATTGAATTCTTCATTAATTCTTTTAAAATCATCCATAACTTCTTTAGCTGTGACTGGGTCAAGTGCTGAAACAGGTTCATCAGCGAGTAAAATTTCACTTTCTTGACTAAGAGCACGAGCGAGTGATACTCGTTGCTGTTGCCCACCTGAAAGTTGATCTGCTCGGATATAAGCTTTATCTAAAATCCCTACCTTATTCAGAGAATCTAAGGCAACGAGTTTATCTTCTTTTGAAAATAAACCAAAAATGACCTTAAATAAACTCATATCTGGTACACGAGCAAACATTACATTTTTCAAAACCGTCACTCTAGGAACTAAATTATAGGATTGAAAAATCATTCCCACATGTCTCCGAAATTTTCTTAACTCTTTTCCTTTAAGTTTTGACACTTCTGTATCATTCACAATTAACGAACCCGAAGTAATATCATTTAAACCATTAACACAACGAATCAGAGTTGATTTTCCTGCTCCCGATGTTCCAATAATAGCTACGAATTCTCCTTGATTGATTTGTAAATTAACATCCGTCAAACCTTTTGTGCCATTTGGATAAATTTTTGACACATTTTTAAATTTTATCATTACTTCTCCATCCTTCTTCACTAATGAAGGCTTTTTAATTAATATTAGTCAATTTCCACAAAAAGAGTCTGGAACTCATTGAGTAACCCAGACCCTTATTAAATGATTTATTTGTTCATTAGTTGGCTTTACTCATTGAATTTGCCACTTTAATGGCTGTTTTATAGTCAGCTTTTGTTGAATCAACATAGCCATCATGTGAATAAATGGCAATGACTTTCTTTCCTTCATCAGTTTTAGCCATATCTTTAATTGCTGCTGAGAGTGCTTTTTTGAAGTCGGCCGTCATGATTTTTGATTTTTCTGAAACCATGATTCCATCATTGGCAATGGCAGGTGTCACACCAATCACATTTGTATCATCCCAAATACTTTCTTTTGCACCGAAAGTTGTGGTCCACTTAGTAGCGTCATCCATTCGTGCATCAGCATATTCTGGCATTACATCAATTTGACCTGAAGCAAGTTGAGCCATTGCTGAATCATAAGAATCCATAGTAACTGTATTTTTTAAATCACGAATTGAATGTTTAAAGTTCTCAGTTAACCATTGCGAAGGATACATATAGCCTGCCGCAGATGAAGTTGATTCAAGCCCCCATTTTGCATCGTTTAAATCTTTCCACGTCAAAGTTCCGTCGTTAGCTTCTTTAGCTAACTTTTTGCCCATTGGAGAATTACCAGCAATGATTAGCGAACGGTAAGAAGTCACTTCTTTATCAGTTTTAGTTGTTGGTTTATGTTCATTCCAATATTTTGCAGAATCTGAGGCATCATTTGAAAGTCCCTTACGTGTTGCCATCAAGAGTGGAGTTGAACCATCTTGATACATGGCATAGGTTGTCGCTGACATTCCATAACCGACGTCAACTGAACCAGCATCGAGTCCTTCACCAACCGCTTGATAATTTGTACCAACACTAGTATCAATATTTTTTACTGTATAGCCTTGTTTTTTCAATTCAGATTTCAAAATATTTGCGATTGGTTTAGTCGCTGTGGTAATATCATCCGGATTTTTGGATGGAATAAATGAAATCTTTAAATTTGAAATTGTTTTGCTATCAGATTTTGATGCAGAGCTACTATTTCCACAAGCTGCAAGTAATGATACTGCAATTAGTGCGCTTGCTGTAAGTCCAATGACTTTCTTCGATGTCTTTTTCATTATAAAAATGAATCTCCTTAAGATTTTTATCAATCGGTTGATGAATCGGTGTGCTTCACAAAATAATTCTAACCCATTTTAATTTATCTGACAATGACCTTTTTGTAAATATTCTGTTAACAGTTACCATTGTACGTAAATACCGAACTTTGTTTTATAAAACTACATTTTTTTGTTTTTTTAAAGATTTGTTTTTTATAAAATACAAAAAAACAGCTTATATTGTTTGTATATACCAAACTTTAGCTTAATGATGTATTGTTTGATAAGGCTGTCAAACTTTCTGCTATAATAAAGTTATGAAAAATTTAACTTTTACGGTCAGCATGTCTGACCTTGGTTTAGAAATTCGTCTTCCATCAACTGCCTTTTTACGTATTTTTGATCAAAATAACGCACGTTTTGATTTGCAAAATGATGAGCTATTCTTTTTACTAAAAAAAGGGCAGATTAAAATGATTGCCAATGATTTAGAATTAATTCCTAAGTTAGAATTTGATAAAGTCGTGATTTTAAATATGGCTGCCTATGATTTAGAGCTGGAATATCTAACGCAATATTTAGTTAATTTGGCTGAGGAAGCTGGCATTATTTTACGTGATAAAGCCGAGCCAATTAAAATTCCAAGCAATATCGAAAAAGCTTGTGCCATTTCTGCTGACGAGTTTTTGACCGCTTTAACTGCTTTTGGCATTAAATTAGAAAAGAAAAAAGCTTTTTCTCCTAAAGCACAACATCGCTGGAAAAAAGGACTTTCTGAAGTTGAATTTTTTGTTAATCGTTCCGACAGTAAAGCGACCATTATTTGGGAAAAATCCAATCAACTCGTGATAAAAGCCGGAGCAAAAATCGCCGAAAGCGGTGGAATGAAATCTGATGGTACACCAGGTTTAGCCTATCGTTTTACACAGACTTTAAGAGAAGAACAAAAAGCCAATTGGGATGCTAAAACATTCACAACTACTGAGGATATTGTCTTAAAATCAGTCAATGAAGTGGGACATTTCCTTTACTTCGCTGGAACAAATAGCTGGTTACAATTGGTCGATAAAGAAGGACGGACAATTCATGAATTATCTGTGGTCTAGTAATAATATGATTATGACAGACAAAAACTGTTCAAAGTTTAAAAAATTTATAGCAAAAATACTGATGGATAATCCTATCAGTATTTTTTGTATTCAATAAACTTTTTAAGTCTTCAATTTTTTTATTTCAACTTCCCAAAATAAATGTAGTGAATGTCCAATAAGCACCCATACCAACTAAAGCACCTAAAAGCGGTCCTAAAAATGGAATCCAAGCATAAGACCAGTCTGAATTCCCTTTATTGGCAATTGGCAACCAACTATGAATTAATCTAGGGCCAAAATCACGCGCAGGATTCAAGGCAAATCCTGTTGTTGTCCCTACTGAAAAACCAAGAACCATGATTAATCCACCAGTAAATAGTGGGCTGACTAAGGCGCTAAAATGATAAAAACTAAAAGTCAATATCATGCCAACAAGCAAGGCGGTGGAGAAAAACTCACTCATAAAATTTGACCACGATTTACGTATACTAGGAATTGTAGAAAAACATGACAAAATTTCACTTGCCTCCTTAGTTTCTTGCCAATGAGGATAAAAATAAATCCATAATATAATTGATGCAAACATTGCACCTAAAATTTCAAAAATGCTATACAGAAATGCTTGAAAAAAACTAATATGTCCAAGAACTGCAAAAACTAGAGCAATGGCTGGATTAAGTATTGCTGGTGAGTAAAACTGAACAGCATAAATTGCAAAACTCACAGCCAAACCCCAACCTATAATAATTGTTAACCAACCAGAATTTGTTGATTTTGTCTTCTTTAGTAGATTAGCACAAACTACCCCATTCCCAAGCAAAATCATCAAAAAAGTACCAAAAAATTCTCCAAAACAATTTTGTATCAGCATTTTATTTTTATCTCCATAAAAATTTTTCTTAATTCTATCATTTCACAGAAAAAAATAAAAGTTATCATTTACCTATTTACATTGAAAAATTATAAAATGTACCACTTTATTCATTCTAATCATAAACATTAGATATCTTACTTAAGGAGCCATATATGAGCATTTTTGGAAAATTGGATTTTACCAGTTTAACACCAACAGAAAAAGCAATTTACAACTATTTACAAGACCATATAAAAGAGATTCCATCCTCCAGTATTCGACAAATTTCAGCGGGTTCTTATGCTGGAACAGCTTCTGTTATGAGGCTTATTCATAAAATGAATTATAAGTCCTTTAATGATTTCAAAAATTTTGTCAAACAAACACAGAAAGATAATAAACCATCAAGTGACTTTTTTAATTCTTTATCTATAGACATTTATCCAAGCAATTTACTCCAAAAATTAGAAGCTCTTACTGAGATGATTTTACATTCAGAAAATATCTTATTTTTTGGAGTTGGAGCTTCAGGAGCAACCGCTACTTTGGCTACTCGTTACCTTGCAAATCTGGGAGTTCCTGGAGTTTTCTCATTACAAGATGCTTCTTGGCCAATTGCCAAGCAACTTCAAAATGTTGCCGATACACTTGTTATTATCTTATCTGTGTCAGGAGAAACTAGCGAAGTTCTCGAAGCAATGGCTGGTATGCGAAAAAACGCGGATACAAAAATTGCTGTGATTACGGCAAATCCCAGTTCTGAAGCAGCTCTTTTATCTGATTTATTTATTAGCTATCAGATTAATGAATGGCATGTTAATTTTTCCGATGATATGACCAGTCAAATTCCAGCAATGTTTATTTCAGAAAAACTTGCTAAAGCCGTTTATAAAAGGCTAAAAGAATTAATAAAATAAGGGAACACTCTGTCCCATTTATGGGACAGTTCCAAAATCAAAAAAAATAGTTTCAAAACGTTTTTACCTCTTGAAAAGGTAAAAACGTTTTTTTATACTAAAATTAAAAAAAAAATAAAGCGCTTTCTAAATGAAAAAGGAGAACTTTTTATGAACACATTTATAAATGAGACACTTATGCCTCCGATGATGAAGTTTTTGAATACTAAGGCAGTTACAGCGATAAAAAATGGTATGATGTATATTTTACCCGCAGTTATCGTCGGATCGATTTTTCTAATCCTTGGTCAACTTCCCTGGCAAGCTGGACAGGACTTCATGAATAAAATTAAGCTAGGACCACTCTTTCTTGCTATCAATAATGCTTCTTTTGGAATCATGGCTCTCTTTGCGGTCTTTGGAATTGCCTATTCTTGGGTAGAAGCAGAAGGTTACAAGGCTGCACCAGCTGGTTTAATCGCCATTATCTGTGATATTGTTCTTCAGCCAGATATCATGACCAATGTAACTTCTATTGCTACTGGAAAACCCAGCTCTAATTACTATATTTATAATGTCATTGACCGCACTTGGTTATCTGGTAAAGGAATGGTGCTAGCCATTATCGTCGGCTTAATTGTCGGTTGGCTTTACAGTTGGTTTATGAAACACAATATCACAATTAAAATGCCTGAACAAGTTCCTGAAAACGTAGCTGGTTCATTCACTGCATTAATTCCAGCTGCTGCAATTGTTACACTCTTTGGTATTTTAGAAGGAATTTACACAATTGCCTTAAATACTACTTTTGTTGAATGGGTTTATAAAGTCATTCAATCACCATTGCAACACGTTTCTGATGGACCTGTCGGAGTGTTCGTTCTTGCATTTTTACCTGTATTTATCTGGTGGTTCGGTGTTCATGGTTCTTCAATAATTATTACTGGAATAATGGCTCCTTTATTAGCTGCCAATGGTTTGGATAACGCTAAACTTTATGCCGAACATAAACTTTCTTTAGCAAATGGAGCACATATTGTTACTCAAGCTTTCAGCGACCAATTCATTATCAGTACAGGTGCCGGATTAACCTTTGGTCTCGTTGTCTATCTACTCTTTTTTGCAAAATCCCAACAAATGAAAGTTTTGGGGCGAATGGAACTTGGACCTGCAATTTTCAATATCAACGAACCGGTTCTCTTTGGACTTCCAATTGTTCTTAACCCCATACTTGCTATCCCATTTTTCCTTGCACCATTGCTTTCAGGATTTCTAACTTATTTTGCTATTTATTTTCAAATCATTCCGCCTTTTAATGGCGTTTATGTCCCTTGGACCACTCCTCCTATTATCTCAGGTTTGTTAGTGGGTGGCTGGAAAACAGCAATTTGGCAAGCTCTAATGCTTGTCATGACTATCTTTATTTATTTTCCTTTTGCTAGAAGTTACGATAAGATTTTACTGGCACAAGAACAAGAAAATCAAGCCGAAGAAGAAAGTTAGGAGATATTTATGCAAAGTAGTATAACTCATTTTAAAGCATGGAAAAAAGGAAAAGTTTGGCTTTATTCTGCAAGTTTAATTACTTTTCTCCTTTTGGGCGCTGTGACAACACAGCTAGCAAAAGCTGATGAATCTACTGCTTCACCGCTAACATCCCTTAATTCGCTAACCCCTAATTCATTAGATGCAAGTGCATGCTCAAGCAATAGTGAAACTTCTGAAATATCTACTGTTAGTTCAGTAATTTCAAGTACTCCGCAAATATCTGAATCCTCAAATAGCACCTCAACCGCTTCAATCAGTTCTTTATCAACCTCTCAATCATCGGATATGCCGACAAGTCAGGCTTTGGATTCTTCTATAGCTCTTTCGAGTTCATCAAGTATATCTAGTTCATCTACTACAGTTGACACATTAGATGCCACCACTTCTGCAAGCAACAGCAACATTTCTAGCCTAGCCGCTACACAATCAAGTCTGGCAGATTCATCTGTTAGAGATTCAAGCTCTAGTAATACAATCGCCAATGATATAAGTATCACTAATCCTGATACAACACTTTTAAATCAAACTAGTAATTCGGGTATTTCTGCGACTGACCAAACGACTCTTGCTAATACAACAACTCTTGATTTTTATAACATTGCAGGCGACGCTCTTTCTGTTGGTCAAGCCTATTCACAAGTTGCTAACCCTGGATTTAATTCTCTCAAAACCGGGGATATCCTTACTGTTCATCTGAATGGTCAAAGCACCGGACAAACTTATCAAATATTACTAGCCGTAGATTCTGATAACTCTCTTTCTGGCTATCCCGATAATGGCATGCAAGCAATGGCAGTTTCTCCAATCATAAACGGGTTTACAAATACTAGTAGCATTATTATTGCTTATGCAGCAACTAATCCCTATTTTAATGAAATTAATGATTGGATTACAGACATTGAAACTGTAGTAGGTGGAAGCCAGTATTTTGTACCATTAAATGGTGGACCCACCTTACCTAGTCAAGCTGTAACTGCTAAACAATTTGCTGACTCAATCATTTCACAATATCCAAAGTCTAGTTTTGCAGTAACAGGTATTTCTCTTGGGGGATATTTGGCACTAGCAATTGGGGCGCAAGAACGAATTCCAGTTGTTGCCTTTGTTGGACCAGACCCTTCAAATATTTTGTCAACTGCTGATATCGCTTATGTTCAAGCTCATCCTAATCTTTATTTTAATATTAGAAATATGTATGATGTCATACTAGGAGCTTATGGAGGAAATGGTTTAAACGCAGCAGTCTACTATGACGAAGGTAATAGTGGTCCTTTTTACAGCCATACACCTGACTATCAGTTTAATATCGATGGCTCACTTATAGAACCCGCTTCTCCAGTATGGGGACCAATTATCAACGATATTGTCACCGCTCCAGATTCTATCATAGCTCCAGTTGTTAGCCTGCTTACAACTGCTCTAAAGTATTCTAATGAAAACATTTTCCCTATTGTAACTCCGGCAATAAATACTATTGTTTCTTCAATTCAACCTATTACTACGTCCTTAACAAATGCTGTGGCAACAACAGTTAACACTGCAAATAATCTTATATCACTCGCAACGACAACTGTCACAAACACAATCTCTAGTGTCACAAATTCTATCGTTGCCTTACTGCCTAAATGGTGGTAAATTTGAATCAAAACATAAAAAAAATTACTGATGAAAATCGAACCTATCTGTAAAGTTTCAACAGTTAGGCTCTGACAATTCTGTCAGTAACTTTTTATTTATTTCATGAGTTCGTAGTAAAGTTGGCCCATATTTCCTTTAAAATCAAGGACTTCGTCAGCAATTTTTACTTCAACAACTTCAATTTCATCAGCAATGGCATTATAATCGCTTTGTTGAAGGGCTAGGAAATCGTTGACTCCGTCAAATTCTTCAGTAAAGGTCATGCCATTTTGAAGTTTTCCAATTAATTTCATCATTAAACTTCTCCTTCTTCTATGTCTTCAAAAACGAGACTAGGTTTTGCATTTAAATCTAATCCTGCTTGAACATTTTCCAAACCTTTTTTCCATTCAATATATGCTGCTGCTGCAATCATTCCAGCATTGTCACCACAGAGTCTTAAAGGAGGAATAATTAACTTTTCGTCAGCAATTTCTGCTGACAAACGTTCGCGTAAGCCTTGATTTGCTGATACTCCACCGCCAATTATTAGCGTTTTTACTGGATATTTTTCCATGGCTAATTTGGTTTTGGCCATAAGGACATCGACGACCGCAGCTTGAAAGGAAGCAGCTAAATTTTCTAAATCATCAGCAATCACGTCATTTCCTTTTTGATTTTCGTTATGAACGAGATTAATAAAGGCTGATTTTAAGCCTGAGAAGCTAAATTCTACTTCATGTGTGTTCATCATTGCTCGTGGGAAATTGTAAGTATCAGCTCCTTTGTGTGCTAATTCATCAATGACTTTTCCACTCGGATAAGTCAGGCCCATCACTCGACCAACTTTATCATAAGCTTCACCGGCAGCATCGTCACGAGTTTCACCAACTTTTTTATAGCTTCCTTCTTTTTCTACGTAAACAAGTTCAGAATGTCCACCTGAAACCAAAAGGGCCATAGCTGGATATTCAATGGTATCCACTAAACTTGCAGCCATCAAATGACCGGCCATGTGATTAACTGGAATCAAAGGAAGATGATTTGCCCATGCAAAAGTTTTTGCTGCCATGATTCCAACTAACAAAGCGCCATTTAAGCCTGGACCTTCGGTCACCGCAACGGCCGTCAGTTGGTCAGCCGAAATTTCTGCTTCTTCAAGTGCTGCTTCAATACAAACAGTAATTTGTTCGACGTGATGACGGCTGGCAATTTCTGGCACAACTCCACCAAAGCGTTTATGACTATTGATTTGACTGGCAATGATATTACATAATAATTCATTTCCATTCTTTAAAATTGCCACTGAAGTTTCATCACATGAAGTTTCAAAGGCTAATATATAATTATCTTTCATTTTTAAAATTGCTCTTTTCTCATTAACAAAGCATCTTCAAGAGGTTTGTCATAATAATTTTTTCTTGTATGATAAATCTTAAAACCAAATTTTTCATAACATTTTTGAGCGGCAAGATTGGACTTCCGAACTTCCAAAAATAAAGTCCCACTAAATGTTGACACTTCTGTCAGTAAAAAACTCGCTAGTCCTTGCCCCTGAAAATCAGGATGAATAGCGATATTTGTAATTTCTAATTCATCCATTATTGTTGAAATCGCTAAAAGACCAACAATTTGCCCCTCTTCTTCTAGGAAGAAATAATCGGAATTTTCATTGATTATATCAGCTAAAATGTAAGCTCGTGTCCACGGTGATTCTTCGTAAGCAAGTGACAAAAGTTCATAAATCTGAGCTGATAGGTTTTCTATGGTTGGAAAATATTTTTTATCTTCTAATTTTTCTTCAAAGTAAGAGAGATGTTTTAGTTTCATTTTTTCAATTTCTTAATCATCCAAATGGCATCAGCACCGTCTTCATAGTACTCTGGCAATAATTTGTCAGTGACAAAACCTTGCCTACGATAAAGTCCTTGTGCTTTAGTATTGTCACGACGGACTTCCAAAGTCATCTCATTTTTTCCGAGTGCGCTCATCAATACAATCAGTTGTTCAATCAAAGTTGAGGCAATTTGTTGTCCTTGAAAGGCTTTAAACACTGCGAGATTAGTGATATGTGCATCTTGACCATGGTGATTGATTCTAGTTCCAATAAAACCAATGACACTGCCAGAAATTTCGGCCACAATGAAAAAGGCTTCATCATTTTTGACAATTTCATGTTCAAAATGAGAGAAGGTCCATGGAATATCTCCATTGTAAACATCTCGTTCAATCGCAAGCAAAGCAACAATATCAACTCTGTCTGCCAATCGATAGTGAACACCTTCTCGGTCATGTTCAAGTTCAATGTCAGCCATTTCTAAATAACGACGAGGATTAAATTTTTTTCCACTAAACCCTTTGAACGTAGTCGTCAGGAGTGTTTTCAGCTTTTTCATGACTTTCCAACCATTTCTCTTCGGCCTCAACTTTTTTGAGGTAATTTGGCACAAAAGCGTGCACATTTTCAGGAGTTAATTTTTCGGCAATCTTAGCAATTTCATAGGCTGACGGGAGCTTTTCTAAACTGTCAGAAATGATTTGTTCTTCAGAGAAACCAGCATTTTGAATTGCTTCAACGAAATTATCAGTTTCTCCTGTGAAAATAATTTGTTCAAATGAAGAAACTTTTTCTGATAAATCAGCCAAAAATTCACTAAAATTACAATGTTGATCCGCAATTATTTGCTGACCATTTTTATAAAGAGCTGCA
Source organism: Lactococcus sp. SK2-659 (assembly GCF_020218185.2). Lineage (NCBI taxonomy): Bacteria > Bacillati > Bacillota > Bacilli > Lactobacillales > Streptococcaceae > Lactococcus > Lactococcus sp. SK2-659. The sequence goes on along the minus strand of NZ_JAIWQZ020000002.1, from coordinate 373,940 downwards.
TAGGCATTTCCACGTCTTGCATCAATTATCGGAAGCACGTAAGCATTTTTGTCTTGAACACGATTAGCAATTGCCAATAAACTTGATAGACCAACAAGCTCTTTATTTAAGCTAAAAGCCAATGTTTTTCCAACTGTCGCAGAAAGTCGCAAACCTGTATAAGAACCAGGGCCTTGTGCTACCGCAATCCGGTCAAGTTCTTTGGCTTCAAGACCAACTTGAGCCATCAAAAAATCAATGCTTGTCATCAAAGTTGTACTGTGATTTTTTTTCAAATTTAATGTTACTTCACCAAGTAATATTCCGTCAGCAACCACAGCTACTGACAAAGCCTTTGATGAGCTATCAAATGCTAATATTTTCATTTTTTACCTATAATATTTCTGAAAGTATGTTATTTTTTAATTACTGATAGACTTTTACTGACAGCCACTTATCCAATGCGACCTATCTACAAATAATTTTTATCTTCTCTGTCATCAGTTCTACTTCCTTATATTTTACCACGCTTGCCTTGCAAGTTCCACCATTATTTTTTAGGAAGCGCTTCATTTTTAAAATTAATGAACTCAACTTTCCATTTCCTTGCAAATATGCTAAAATGATAGTAATTGCAAAGAACAGCAAACACGAACTATTAAGAAAGGAACGAGCTTTTGCTCGTGATTTATAGAATGATTTTTAAAGTTTTCTACCAAAAAGATAATACCCGCTCACCACGTCGTGAGACTACTGAGGCTCTTTACCTCGACCTTGATGTCGCTACTAAAGAAGAAGGAGTTATCCTTGCACGCGAACTTCTTGCTAAAAATACTGCCTACCACGTAGAGTTTATTGACTCACTTTCTGATGAATCTGTCGAATATGAAAAAGAAACTGGCGTATTTGAAATCACAAGCTTCTAAGACTGACTGGAGTGTAAAGGAGAGCACTTTAGATTTTTGTCAAAAATGACAGCAATCTAAAGTGATTTTCTTGTACCTTTAAAATTCTGTCAGTAAATATTACATTAAAAAACCGAACTGACCAACTTGTCAGTCAAAAAATAAAATAAAAAATCCAAAGAATAGGAGAAACATGCCAAAGCAACTTAAAATAAAAGCTGATGAAGTCGCAGTTTACGCCATTGGCGGACTGGGCGAAATCGGTAAAAATACTTACGGCGTTGAGTATAAAGATGAAATTATCATCATTGACGCCGGAATTAAATTCCCAGAAGACGATTTATTAGGTGTTGACTACGTCATCCCTGATTATACTTATATCGTTGAAAATATTGATCGTATCAAAGGTCTCTTCATCACTCACGGACACGAAGACCACATCGGAGGAATTCCATTCCTCTTGAAACAGGCCAATATTCCAATTTATGCTGGGCCATTGTCACTTGCGCTCATTCGTGGAAAGCTCGAAGAACACGGGCTTTTACGTGATGCTAAACTTTATGAAATTCATGCAGATTCAGTCATTAAATTTAATCATTTAAGTCTTGACTTCTTCCGCACGACTCACTCAATTCCAGAACCTTTAGGGATTGTTGTGAATACTCCTCAAGGTAAAATTGTGGCTACTGGTGACTTCAAGTTTGACTTCACACCAGTGGGTGAACCTGCTGACCTTCACCGAATGGCTGAACTTGGAAGCGAAGGCGTTTTACTCCTTCTTTCTGACTCAACCAATGCTGAAATTCCAACTTTTTCACATTCTGAAAAAGTCGTTGGTGCAAGCATCATGAAAATTTTTGAACGTATTGAAGGTCGAATTATTTTCGCTTCATTTGCCTCAAATATTTTCCGTTTGCAACAAGCCGTTGACGGAGCAGTTAAGACTGGACGCAAAATTGTCGTTTTCGGTCGTTCAATGGAAAAAGCAATCGTGAATGGTTTGGAACTCGGTTATATCAAAGCTCCTAAAGGAACCTTCATTGAACCAAATGAAGTTAATCAATACGCTTCACATGAACTTTTGATTATGTGTACAGGTTCGCAAGGTGAACCAATGGCTGCCCTTTCAAGAATTGCCAACGGAATGCACCGTCACATTACCTTACAAATGGGTGATACGGTTGTCTTCTCATCAAATGCTATTCCTGGGAATACCCACGGTGTTAACCAATTGATTAACAAAATCGCTGAAGCTGGCGTTGAAGTTATTTATGGTAAAATGAACAACATTCACACCTCTGGTCATGGTGGGCAACAAGAGCAAAAACTCATGTTACGTCTCATCAAACCGAAATACTTTATGCCTGTTCACGGTGAATATCGAATGCTCAAAATTCACGCTGGACTTGCTCAAGATACTGGTGTCCCTAAAGAAAATTGTTTCATTCAAGAAAATGGTGACGTCCTTGCATTAACTGCTGACAGCGCAAGATATGCCGACCATTTCCCAGCCTCTGACACTTATGTTGATGGTTCAGGAATTGGTGATGTCGGAAATGCTGTTCTTCACGACCGTCATGAACTTTCAGAAGACGGAATTGTCCTTGCGGTTGCAACCGTTGACTTTGAAAAGAAAACCGTTCTTGCTGGCCCTGACATGCTTTCGCGTGGATTTATCTATATGCGTGAGTCTGGTGATTTGATTCGTAGTGGTCAACGTGTCCTTTTCAATGCCATTCGTGAAGCGATGCATGAAGAAAACGCAAATGAAGCTTCTGTGGCTCGTGCGATGCGTGAAGCACTCTCACCATTCCTCTATAAACAAACTGAACGCTCACCACTTGTTGTTCCAATGATTATGACACCTGATGAATAATATTTATTAATAAAAAAAGGCTGAATATATAATGATTCAGCTTTTTTTATTGTCCTAAAGCAACACCTTAGAAATAAAAATATCTAAATAAAGCTCATTCCAAAAATAGATTATACCCAAGTAGAAATATATTCTAAGATTATAGTAATCATAGCTAAATTTTACTTTATAAAAATTTACTGCTATTATTATAAAGTAATAAAAATGGAGAATAAATCTTATGAAAAAAACAATCCTTTGGTCAGCTACATTTTTGAGTTTATTTGCATTAGCAGCCTGTTCAAATTCTAAAAGTTCTGAGAATCAAACCAAAAAAGAAACTACTTCTAGTTCTAAAGTTACCTCAAGTTCAAAAACTAGCAATAGTAAAAATTCTGCTACTCATTCTACGAGCTCTTCTGCTTCAAGCAGTCAAGCAAATACCAATAATTCTGAAAAAGTACAAAAAATTTCTTCACCTTTATCTGGATATAGCGCTAAACAGGTTGAGTATGCACGCGTAACCGAAACCCTTCTAAGTTATTACAAATATGATTATCAACCTGTTTCTATCAGTGTTACTAAAAATGGAGCTAATCACCAAGTCTTTCCTTTTTCTGGTTCTGTAGTTGTTCCTCAGGACGCAGTAACATTATCTTTTAGTTCTGATAATACAATGGCTGGAACCACTTTTGTTACCTATAGTTCTAATCATAATGGGTCAATCAATTTTTATAAAGACCCAAATCATTACCAAGACGAAAGATATCTTAAAGATTCTGCTTGGGTAAAAGAAGAATCTCAAAAACTATTGGACAGTAGCCAAACGCTTGCCATTCCAACTTCATTTGATGAACAAGCTGCTCAAATCATTTCTAAGATAGAAATTAAATAATAATAATTCATCTAATATAAAAAACCTCTGATTATTCAGAGATTTTTTTGTATTCTTTGGTAAATCTTTGATGAAGTTCTTCTTTTTCTTCTTGACCAATAAAGGCGCCATCAATTGCGTAATGATTTATTTTTTCAAAATCAGAAAGTAAAAAATCTGGGTACCAAGCTGAGATTTTCTCATATTCTTTGCTTAAATTTGTAGCCGAAACCATTCGATTATCGGTATTTAATGTCACGTGTATTCCTTTGTCATAAAGTTCTTTAAAAGGATATTGCGCAAGCTCTGTCACCGCTTTTGTTTGAAAATTGCTAGTTGGAGCCATTTCTAAAACAATTTGTTTTTCAATCATCATTTTTTGTTCGGCTTCGGACAGATTTTTAGTCATAATTCCATGTCCAATGCGACTTGCCCCCATTGCAATTGAATCTAAAATATTTTGCTCACAGGCTGGGCATTCTCCAGCATGAAGCGTCACATTGACACCCTTAATTTTTACATCATGAATCAAATCTACAAATTTTTCCTGTGGATAATTTAATTCATCACCCGCCATATCAAATCCGACAAGATGTTCATCAGGAATCTTATCAAAAAGTGGCAGCAGTTTTTGTAATTTTTGAATTGGTTCTTGTTTTAATCCACAAACGAGTGCATTTGCTCTTATATCAAAATCATTTTCTGCACGTGAAAGTCCGGCGATGACAGCCTCTACTGCTTCTTCAAGGGTTAGATTTTCTAAGAGATGTTGACTTGGAGCAAAACGGATTTCAATATATTTAATATTATCATTTGCTGCCTGTCTGACAACATCATAAGCAGCTAACTCTAAATTCTTATAAGTTTGCAAAAGTGGTAAGACGAAATCAAAACGTTGCAGGTATTCTAGCAAATTTTTTGTATTTTCTGGGGCTTGTGCCTTTTCTAAAATTTCCTCATCGGACATTGTCATATGAATTCCAGCATTTTTAGCGAGTTCTTTAATGACTGACAAGCTAAGCGAACCATCAAGATGGCAATGAAGTTCAACTTTTGGCATTTGAGCAATAATTTCTGATTTAAGCACGAGTTTCTCCCTTTTCTTTTTCATCCAATATTATTTTACATGATATAAAAGATTTCGAGCTAAATAGCTCGAAGTCCTTTAAAAATGTATTTTTACTATTCTACGCTTTTTTGTGAGAAAAAGCAATTATCATCTTTACACATTTATTTTATCTTGTGGATAAGATTTTTTTTGCTCAATTAAGCCATTTTTTTGTAATTATCCCCAATTTATCTTAACTTATTCACAGTTTTTGGGGAAAAAGTGAAGAAAATGTGGATAAACTTCTTAATTCTTAATAAAAAACAAGCGGAATTTTTAATTTCCGCTTGTTTTTAAGATTAATTTCCCTCGACATTTTCCACAGCGATACTTTTTTGTATCAATTTTTCTTTGTCGAGGATAAAGTTGGCCGCAATTTTGACAGCTATAATAATATTTTATCTTCTTATCAATCACTGAGGGAGCATATCGTAAGCCACCAACTTGTGACAGAAGCCTTTTAAAATCAGCATCTCGATGTTTATAACCTCTTTTAGACCGATACAGATGATAATGAGTTAATTCATGAAGTATCACTCCTTCAAAATCTTTAAGTTCAGCCATTTTAGGATTAAAATCTAGATGTAAATCTTTGGGAAAGAAACGACCACCAGTTGTCCGTAAGCGTTGATTCCATTTTGCTTCGTGGTCAAATGATTGCTTAAAATATGTGAGTGATATTTCTTTTACTTTTGCTGTCAATTCTTGATTAGTTAACACTTTTCCTCCTTTGACAGGCTCGCACAAACGACTGTCAGTAAATTTTACTGACAGCTTCGCTTAATGAAACTAGAATCAAAAAAATTTATTGACAGATTATTTTTCTCGTGGGTTCACAAAGGTTAAATTAATTTTCCCTCTTTGTAAATCGAGAGATTTAACCCAAACCGTTACGATTTGCCCTACAGCGACAACATCACTTGGATTTTTGACAAAAGATTTACTCAAATCAGAAACGTGTGCCAAGCCATCATTTTTAATTCCGATATCAATAAAGGCACCGAAATCAACAACATTACGAACTACACCTTCAAGTTGTTGACCAATTTGTAAATCTCCAGCTGACAAAACATCTTGTCTTAAAATTGGGGCATCAAAACTATCACGCAAATCACGGCCTGGTTTTTGTAAATCATTGATAATATCAGTCAATGTTTCCTGACCAAGAGCAAGTTTTTCAGCCATTTCAGGAATATTTACTGACGAAAGTTTGGTCAGCAATTCTTCGTTACTGACAGGTTTATCAGCGGAAATTTCCGCCAAAAGTTGTTCCGTCACTTTATAAGATTCTGGGTGAACACCGGTGTTGTCAAGGAAATTTTTACCTTCTGGAATTCTTAAGAAACCTGCCGCTTGTTCAAATGCTTTAGCTCCCAAACGTGGGACTTTTTTTAGTTCCGCTCTTGTTTTGAGTGCGCCATTTTCTTCACGATATTTTACTACATTCTGTGCCAAACTTTTATTAAGGCCAGCTACGTGCGAAAGCAAACTAGGACTGGCTGTATTGACATTAACACCAACTTGGTTAACTACTGTTTCCACGACAAAATCAAGATTTTCTGTTAATTTTTTCTCAGAAACATCATGTTGATATTGACCAACACCAATGGCTTTTGGTTCGATTTTTACAAGTTCAGCCAATGGATCTTGCAAACGGCGTGCAATCGAAATTGCTGAACGTTTTTCAACAGTCAATTCTGGAAATTCTTCACGTGCCAACTCGCTCGCTGAATAAACAGAGGCTCCAGATTCACTGACAATCACATAATAAACATCAGAAAAATTATTTTCCTTGAGTACTTCTGCAACAAAACTTTCAGATTCGCGACTGGCAGTTCCATTCCCAATCGCAATCATATTCACACCATATTCTCGAATGAATTTTGCTAAATCTTTTTTCGCTTGAGCAATTTGACCTGCATTTGCTGGCTTCACAGGATAAATGACCGTTGTCATCAATAATTTACCTGTCTCATCAACAATAGCAAGCTTTGCTCCAGTACGGTAAGCAGGGTCAAATCCCATGACTACACGCCCTTTAAGCGGAGCCACCAACAACAGATTTTTCAAATTTTCGCCAAAAACTTCGATGGCAGAAGCTTCAGCTTTTTCTGTCAGTTCAGTCCGAATACTACGTTCCATAGCCGGAATCAATTTTTTCTTGACAGCATCTTTAATGGCCACTTGCATCATTGGATTATTTTGAGCAGCAAAACGGGCGGCAAAATAACGTAAAATTTTGTCTTCGTTATTTTCAAATTTTACTGACAGAATCCCCAATTTTTCACCACGGTTTAAAGCCAATACACGATAATTTGGTAATTCTGAAACTTTTTCTGAGAATTCATAATACATTTGAAAAACTTGCTTTTCATCAACGGCATCTTTTTTCAAACTACTTGTCAGTAAACTATTGTTTTTGATTTCACCAGTCAGCCATGAACGCAAACGCGCATCTTCAGAAATCGCTTCTGACAAAATATCCACGGCACCTTCCAAAGCTTTTTGAGGGCTTGTAAAATTCTCATTGACAAATTTTTCAGCTTCTTCTTCAAGATTCGCTGAATTTTTTACAATCAATTGAGCCAAAGGAAATAAACCATTTTCCTTTGCAATCGTTGCTTTTGTGCGCCGTTTTTCTTTGTAAGGCAAATATAAATCTTCAACTTCTGTCAGTTTTTCAGCAGCCAAAATTTGTGTTTTAAGCGAATCAGTCAACTTACCAAGCTCTTCAATTTTTGACAAAACAGCCGTTTTACGTTCTGATAATTTTGTCAGTAAATTATCTTCATCAATAATTTTTTTGATTTCAACTTCGTCAAGTGAACCTGTTGCTTCTTTACGATAACGAGCAATAAACGGAACTGTGTTCCCCTCTGCCGTCAATTCTAATACTTTTTCAACTTGTGAATTTTTGATATTCAACAATTCAGCAATTTTTTTAACATTTTCCACTTAGAAATAATCCTTAACTAGTTTTTGTCATCAATTTTAAAGGACAGTGTCCTACCTCTATTTTACCAAAAAAGTCACAAAAAAATCGCTCCCAAACAGGAGCGATTTCAAAATGCAAATAAGAAATTACATCATTTTGTTGTAGAATTCAACGATCAATGCTTCATTGATTTCTGGGTTGATTTCATCACGTTCAGGAAGACGAACAAGAGTTCCTTCAAGTTTATCAGCATCAAATGATACGAAGTTAGCGCGACCTTTAGTAGCTTCAACAGCTTCAAGGATTGCAGGAACTTTCATAGATTTTTCGCGAACTGAGATCACTTGACCAGGTTGTACGCGGAATGATGGGATATCAACGCGATTTCCGTCAACAAGGATATGTCCGTGGTTTACGAATTGACGTGCTTGACGACGAGTAGTCGCAAGACCAAGACGGAAAACAACGTTATCAAGACGTTGTTCAAGCAAAGTCATGAAGTTGAAACCAACAGTTCCTTCTTTAACTTTAGTTGCAGCAATGTACAAGTTACGGAATTGACGTTCAGAAAGACCGTATGAAAAACGAAGTTTTTGTTTTTCAGCCAATTGAAGACCGTATTCAGAAAGTTTTGAACGGTTGTTTGGACCGTGTTGTCCAGGTACGTAGTTACGACGAGCGATTTCTTTACCAGAACCAGAAAGTGAGATACCGTAACGGCGTGATTGTTTCCATGATGGACCAGTGTAACGTGACATAATTTATGTCCTCCAAATATTTTATTTGAAGAATATTGACAGCCTCGAATTCGTTCATTTTACCTTCGCTTATAGCTTCAGTTACTTGACACAAGGAGTATAATAGCTTACGCTCCCTGACATAACAGCAAAATGTTGACGAGCTTTCTAGCTGACTGCTATATTCAACTTTTCTATTATACCAAAAATCCTTATTTTGTCAATATTTTTCACATTAGAACGAGTGATTTAAATAAAAAACTCATCTGCAAGAGATGAGTTAGAAAATCAAGAGATTAGGATTCAATTTTAAGTAATTTAAAATTCCTAAACAAAAATTATTTTTCTTCTTTTTTAGCTTCTGGTTTTGGTGCAGTTCTTACGCCTACTGCGTTGAAATGTTTTTTACCGTTACGTTTACCAAATTTATGTGATTTATATGCCATGATGGCTCCTTTCATTTAATGCTCGCTTTTAGTAATTTTCTAAACTCACATTATCACTTGAATTTTATCATATCTTGATAACACTTTCAAGAATTATGGAAGATTATTTAATTTTGACATCAAAAAAACTCATCCACGAAAGATGAGTTAGGGTTAGTCGGTAATCGGGAAGACAGGATTCGAACCTGCGACACCTTGGTCCCAAACCAAGTACTCTACCAAGCTGAGCTACTTCCCGTAGCTAATATTAAATTTTTGAAACTTCTTTGTTCAGTATCTCCACTTTTAAAAGTACTTGTAAAGTAAATTTGCTTCGCAAATTCCTATCCACAGCCTCAAAGCATGCTTTGAGCTCTACCAAGCTGAGCTACTTCCCGGACATGAAGTGCTTGACGCTTTAGCGTTTAGCAATTCAGTTCTTCGCGCTTATCGCGAAGTTCCAAATATTATTTTAGAATTTTTAAATTCTTACCGATACTGATATTTTATATAAAATATCAGTATCAAACAAAAAAATGACTTTCGCCATATTCTGTTTATGCAAGCGGTAGGATTCGAACCTACAACCGCCTGATTCGTAGTCAGGTACTCTATCCAGTTGAGCCACGCCTGCGTTTCTCTCAAACGACTATATTAGTATATCAAGTTTCCCATAAGTTGTCAAGAATAAACTCATTGGATATGAATTTTTTAGAATAAACCTTCGTTAAAAACGAATAAAAAGAGCAGAATCACTTCTCCTCTTCTTATTTTATTATCTACCAAAATAAACTTGTTGAGCCTTAGCTCCCCCATCTTGTACTGTTAGCAAAGTGCTGACCGCTACAAAGGTATAACCTTGTGCTTTCAAATTTTGAATAATCTGCGGCACAGCATCTACTGACCATTGGTGAATATCATGCATCAAAATGATTGCTCCATCATGAGCGTAAGTCGAAACATTTTGAACAACTGGAGCACTTGTACGATAACGCCAGTCATTTGTGTCAACAGTCCAATTAACTGCACTTAAATTTGTTTGACTTAAAACAGATTTATTATAACTTCCATAAGGTGGACGGAAGAGTGTTACGTTTTTACCTGTAATTTTATTAATTAACTGATTTGCACTCTCAATTTCTTGCTTTTGTTGGTCTGGTGAGAGTGTTACCAAGTCTTTATGGTCCCATGTATGCGAAGCGACTTCATTTCCTCTATCAGCTTCTTCTTTAATAATTTGGGGGCAGGCTTGGGCTTGTTTTCCTAAAGCAAAAAAGGTTGCTGGAACTTGTGCATCTGATAAAATTTTTAATAATTGAGGGGTCGTATTAGGGTTTGGTCCATCATCAAAGGTCAAGGCAATCAATTTTTTATTTGCATATTGATTTTGAACGTTCGCAATACGCTCCGCTTCTTTTTGACGCTCAATAAGTATTTGTTTGTCAGCATTTACTTGTTTTGCCAATGCTTCTTTGTCTGATTTCTCATACGGAGCCTTTAATAATTCTAAAGCCTCTTCAGAGCTTTTTATTCCTTCTTCACTTATATTTTCATGGGCTTTTGCAACAATCTGGTTTACTTTGTCAATCTCTGACAAATAGTTTGTCAATTGGCTCATTGATTTATCTAAAGAAGTTTTATCTTTAACATGAAGCTTATCAATTAACTTATGAGCCTGTTCAATATCGTTTGCTTTTCTTGAATCATAGGCCTTGTCTTTTGCATTTCTCGCCTCATCTACTTGTTTTTCATAAGCAATTTTTTGCTTTTGAACTCCTTGATCATAATAATAGGTTCCTACTCCCGCTACCACTATTAATAACGCACCTATAAGCAAGGTAAGCTTCCAAAAAGCTTTTTTTGCTCCTTTTGATTTTAATCTTCTTTGTTTCATTATTCTTCCCTAAATAACTTTTATCATTTCAAAAAAGTTCAATTGTAACAATTTAACTACTGAATGATTTAAAAAAACTCTATTTTCCTATCTTAACATATCTATTCTTAAGATTAAAGCCATTAATTTATCGTTTTTTCATCTTCTGATAACCTATTAACTTTAAATTGTAAAAATTGGCTAATTGTATCAACAGCAAAATCAAGAACATTCTCGTCTGGATTCATTTTTTGTGAATGAAGGGGAGCATCACTATCAATTCCTAACCAGAACATGACTCCAGGAATTTTGCTCAAAAGGTAACCAAAATCTTCACCAGTCATGGCTGGAGCGATGTCAATAAGATTAGCCTTAGTTTCTTTTTTGAAAAAATCCATCAGTTCTTTAGCAAGTTCAGGATGATTTTCAACTGGAAGATAGCCGCCTTGTTTAAGTTTAAGCTCAATTTCCATGTTAAAAGATTGCGCGATTCCATTTGCAAGTTCTCTTAAACGTTTTTGAGTCAATTCATTGACTTCTTGGGTCAGACTCCGGATAGTTCCATGTAAAAAAGCACGTTCAGCGATAATATTATTTGTTGTTCCAGCTTCCATTTCCCCAAATGTAACCACTGCTGAAGCTAACGGATCCACATTACGGCTTACAATCGTCTGAACTTGAGTGATAAAATAAGCGGCTGCCACCAAAGCATCATTTGCTGTGTGAGGAAAAGCAGCATGTCCTCCTGTTCCAATAAAGGATAATTCAACTTCACAAGTTCCTGCAAAAAGCGTATGCTGATTCGTAGCGATATCTCCTACTTTTAAATCTGGTCTGACATGTAATCCATAAAATTCATCAGGAAGCCAATTTTCAAATGCTCCAGCATCATACATTAATTTTCCGCCCGCTTCATTTTCTTCAGCAGGTTGAAAGAGAAAGAGGAGATTATCTCTTGGTTGACTTTCTCTCATTTTTTCCAATAAACCAAGAGCAACGGTCATGTGAATATCGTGTCCACAAGCGTGCATTCGCCCATTTTTACTAGCATAAGGTAAATCGGTTAATTCCTCAATAGGCAGACCGTCAATATCTGTTCGCCAACCAATTGTCTTTTGACCCTGACTTCCTGCTAGATAAACTAGAATACCGGTTTGCCATGTTCTCACTTGAATAAATGATTTATTTTGAGTCAGTTCTTGAATAATGTCTAGTAAATACTTTTGAGTTTCGTATTCTTCAAGACCAATTTCAGGAATTTGGTGAAGCTGCCGTCTGATTTCGATTAAATTTATCATATTTTTTCCTCATTACTAAGCTAAATTTCAAAAGTTTTTTTATTTATTTTACTCTTTTTTGGCTGTATATTGCTCTTTTTAGCAAAAAAACTTTTGCTAAGATTAACAAAAGTTCAGAAATAAGCTATTTCTTTAATTTTACAAATTTCTAAGGGCATCTTCTAAAGCCGTTTTTTGTTGTGTTTTTTCATCTATTTCTTTGATAATTCGAGCTGGAACACCAGCAACAACAACGTTTTCTGGAACATCTTGGGTAACAATTGCCCCTGCTGCAACAACGGAACCTGAACCGACTTGTACTCCTTCGATTACAACAGCATTGGCTCCCACAAGGACATTATCCCCAACACGAACAGGTTCAGCACTTGCAGGCTCAATAACACCAGCCAAAACAGCTCCAGCACCAATATGAGAGTTCTTACCAACCGTTGCACGGCCACCCAAAATTGCCCCCATATCAATCATTGTGCCTTCACCAATTTCAGCTCCGATATTGATGATAGCCCCCATCATAATGACCGCACTATCGCCAATAGTTACTTGGTCACGAATAATTGCTCCTGGCTCAATTCGAGCATTGATTTCTCTGGTATCAAGGAGAGGAACAGCTGAATTTCGACCTTCAAGTTCTAGCGTGTAATCTTTATTCTCAGTCAAGCCAGAAAGCAATGGACGTACTGCTTGCCAATCTCCAATGATAATTTTTAAGCTGTAATGTGTGTGAAAATCTCCCAGAACTTGGATTCCTTTATTGGCTAATGCCTTAAAATTTGGACGCCCATTTTCAGCAAGAAAACCAGCTGCTTTAAAACTAGGCATTCCTGATAAGGTTACCTTGACACGTGTTTTTTTCTCAGCGTTCCCGATAAATTGAATTATTTCTTGTGCTGATAGTTTTTGTGCTTCCATTTTTACTCCATTCTAGGGCCATTCAGTTATTGATGACACTTTATAGGCCTTTTTATGATTCTGTCAGTAAAAAATTTACTGACAGAATCATTTTACCTACAATATTATTGTTCTATATTATAGCAAATTATCAAATATTTGGAAAATTTTCAATTCTGCTTAAAGAAAAAACAGCCGAAACTGTTTTTTTACTGACAGAACTGTCAGCATTTATTTTATAAACTCAGAAAGACTTTCTTTCTTTTTATCAAATTTGACAAAAGTTCCGTCAGCACTTCTCTTCATAAATGTTGGAACGGTTTCTACTTCGTGAGCTTTGCGAATCGCTTGTAATTCTGGATTGAGGTCTGTATTTTCTGTGTCAACGTAATAAATCATTTTGTCAGCATAGTCAGGAAGAGCCTTAACAAATCTTCTGGTCCAAGGACAAGTGACACGTCCAAAAAGAACAAATTGGCCTTCTGTCAGCTCTGACAGACGTTCTGGCGCAAGTGGAATTAGTCCTTTTACATTTTCAAAAAATTCAGTGCGCATTTCTCCAGTGTAAGGTCTTTCGACCCATTCACCAATAACAATAAAGGTATTGTCCTCAGGAGCAATAAAAGAAAACATGAATCTTCCATCAACAGCTGGCGTAATTGGACTTACAGGAAGTCCAAGTTCAATGATTTTATCATGAATTTCATCAATTGTCTCTACGAAAATTGCTAAAGTTTCAGGATTTGGGTCATAGGTTTCATTAAGTGCTACTTCATCTTCCAAACCTAATTCTTTCCAAAAAATTTCTGCATTTTCCAAGCTATTTACGTTTAAAGTAATCATTTTTTCTCCTCTTGAGCTTTTATTTAGGAAACTTTTGACCATAAAATAAGTAAAATTGTCATTATGATAATAGATACAACGAGCAAGCTATCTCGCATTTTCCATTTGAGTTGACGGTATTTTGTACGTCCATCTCCCCCTTGATAGCCTCTGCTTTCCATTGCGACTGCTAAGTCATCCGCACGGCGGAAAGAACTGACAAATAATGGAATTAAAATTGGAATGACTGATTTGATTTTTTTCAGTAAATTTCCTTCGCCAAAATCCATTCCTCTGGCTTTTTGAGCATTCATAATCATTGTTGTGTCATCCATTAGTGTTGGAATAAAGCGTAAAGAAATAGATAACATCAAACCTAATTCGTGAACAGGGACTTTGATTTTTTTCAAAGGTCCTAAGCCTTTTTCAATTCCATCAGCCAAGGTCAATGGTGGCGTGGTCAGCGTCAAAATTGTTGACATAAAAATAATCAAGACAAAACGAAAGAAAATATAAACAGCATTAATCAAAGATTCAGTTGAAATTTTGATAAACCATAGACTAAAAATGACATGTTGACCATTAGTAAAAAGCATTTGGAAAATAACTGTGAACAGAATTAAACCAATCATTGGCCGTAGGCCTTTTAAAAAATAAGAAACTGAAATCTTGGATAATAAAACACCCGCTAAAGTGTAAAGCACTAAAAGAAGATAACCTAACCAATCGTGAGCCAAAAAGATAATGACAACAAAAGCAATCATCACCAAAAGTTTTGACCGCGGGTCCATGCGGTGAATGATACTATCACCTGGAATATAACGTCCCATCAGCATATTTTGCATCAGTTTTCACCTCCTGATTTTACTGACAGACTTGTTAGTAAATTAACAAGTTCAGCTCGTGTGATTGGCAATTTTTCAAAAGTATAGGCCCCTGTTTTTTGAAGTTGGTCAGCAAAATGAGTCGCTTTTGGCACTCCCAATTCATGTGCTTTCAAAAAATCAACTTCTTGAAAAACATCTGACGGAGTACCACAGCTGATAATATGTCCTTTTTCAAGAAGATAAACATAGTCAGCATAATCGGCCACGTCATCCATTAAATGAGTGACTAAAACAACGGTTTGACCCGTCTGATGAATACTCTCAAAAAGTTTCATCATCTCAATTCTAGCTTTTGGGTCAAGGCCCGCTGTTGGTTCATCAAGTACCAAAACTTCTGGTTCCATCGCGAGAATCCCAGCAATGGCCACACGACGCATTTGTCCTCCTGAAAGTTCAAAAGGAGATTTTTCCCAAAATTCTTTTGAAAGGCCGACCATTTCCAGTTTCTCAGCAGCAATTTTCTCAGCTTCTTCTTTTGAAATTCCAAAGTTTTGTGGTCCAAAAGCGACATCTTTTAAAACCGTTTCTTCAAAAAGTTGGCTTTCAGGAAATTGAAAGACTACACCTACTTTTTTGCGGACAGGTTTAATCTCTTTTTGTTTACTTGTTGAAGTGACAACAATATCACCTACTCTAACCGTCCCTTGTGTAGGCTGCAACAATCCATTCAGATGTTGCAAAAGTGTCGATTTACCAGAACCAGTATGCCCAATCAAAGCCGTATAACTTCCTTTTTTGACTTCTAAATCAATGTCAAAAAGGGCACGACTGGCAAAGGGACTGTTGGGCTGATAAGTATAATTTACTTTTTCAAATTTAATCATTTTTCTTTTTTCTCAAATCCAATAATATCCATTTTTTCATTAATATGTGTCAAACTCCCAGTAGCTTGATAACCAAGTTTTTCATAAAAATGGATGTTGCCTGCTTCTTGCAAAATAGTTGATAGTTCCCACCCATCTTTAGGATGGTACATCTGTTCAAGTTTCTTTATGGTCATTTGCCCCAAACCTAGATTTTGATAATCTGGTAAAATGCCAAAGTCTCCGATATGAATTTTATCTTGACCTTCAAAATCCCAAGTCACATGAGCTAGACGAACAATACCTACAATTTTTTCGTCAAATTTAATAAAAAATAAGCTCATAAATTCTTTATCAAACCATCTTTCAATTTTTGTTATGGGAGTGTTTGCTGGGTTAATCTCATCATCATGATACTTTTTCAAATAGAGACTAAAAATGAACTGATAGAGTTTCAAAACATGGTTTGATTGACTTTTTTCCACTTTTACAAGTTCAATTTCCATGATCAAATCTCCTTTATTACTGACAGAAATTCTGTCAGTAAATTTAGCGCAACTTATCAGCCAAAAGCTCTACCAATTCGTCTTCTGACAGATACTTTTCTGGTAAATCAAAGCCATTTTTTCGCAGGTCTTTCATTAAATTTGAAGAGAAGGGAACATCTAGTCCAATTTCAACCATATCCTCACTCGTTGCAAAGAGTTCAGACGGTGCCGCTTCCTTAATTATTTTTCCTGCTTTCATCACTAAAATTCGGTCAGAGCTTGCTGCTTCATCAAGGTCATGAGTAATAGATAAAACGGTCAGTTGATATTTCTCTTTAATTTCATGAATCACGCGCATAATCTCTTGACGCCCGGTTGGGTCAAGCATTGAGGTTGATTCATCAAGAATAATGATTTCAGGTCGCAAAGCAATAATTCCAGCCACGGCTACCCTTTGTTTTTGTCCACCAGAAAGTCTCGCGGGTTCGCGGGTTTTGAAATCAAGCATATTGACAGCAAGCAAAGCTTCGTCAACTCGTTTAATCATCTCTTCCCGTGGAATTCCTTGATTTTCCATACCAAAAGCGACATCATCTTCAACCGTTGCCCCAACAAATTGGTTATCCGGATTTTGAAAAACCATCCCAATCTTTCGACGAAGATTCCAGACATTTTCAGCAGTCAAAAGCTCTCCATCAATTTTGACTTTTCCTTCAAATTCTTCAAAAAGACCGTCAATCAGTCGAGCAGTCGTCGATTTCCCAGAACCATTTTGGCCAATAATCGAAACCCATTCCCCTTTTGTAATCGAAAAGGAAACCCCATTAAGCTGATTTACATCACTTTCTTTTTCATATTTAAAAACTAAATTTTCTACTTCGAGAATTTTATTCATAGCCCTTATTATACCAAATTTTAAACACTTTTAAGCATTTAGTTTTATATTTCTACTAAAAATGACATTCTTTATCGCCAAAACAAAACATTTAAAAGTTATTGCTAAACAAGAAGAAATTTTGTTATAATATTAAGGAAGTCGGAGAAGTGTCCGAGTGGCCGAAGGAGCACGCCTGGAAAGTGTGTATACGTCACAAGCGTATCGGGGGTTCGAATCCCCTCTTCTCCTTTATAAATTCACATTCTTAAAAATAAAAAAACATTAATTATAAAAATTAATGTTTTTTTATTTTTATCTATCCTGGAAAACTAGCAAGAGCTACATCTTTTCCTAATTCTTCTTCAATTCGCAAGAATTGATTATATTTTTCAACCCGTTCACTTCGAGCCATTGAACCTGTTTTTATTTGGCCAGCATGCATGGCTACCGCAAAATCGGCAATGTAGCTATCAACTGTTTCACCTGAACGGTGAGAAATCATTGTCTTATAGCCTGCTTTTCTCGCTAAACTAATTGCTTCAATCGCTTCAGTTACTGTTCCGATTTGATTAAGTTTAATCAAAATAGCATTTGCTACGCCTTTTTTAATTCCTTCTTTGAAAATTTCGGGATTTGTCACAAAAATATCGTCACCCACTAATTGAATTTTTTGACCTTGAGCTTTCGTTTGAGCTGCAAAGCCATCCCAGTCATGTTCAGAAAATCCATCTTCAATGGAAATAAGTGCTGGATATTTTTCAACTAAATTTTCATAGTAAGTCAATAGTTCTTTAGAAGTCAATTTTTGCCCTTCAAAACGATAAACTTTTTCTTTATCATCATAAAATTCACTTGAAGCTGGGTCAATGGCAATCGCAATTTCTTCACCAGGAACATATCCTGCACTTTCAATTGCTTGATAAAGTGTAGCAATTGCATTTTCAGTAGAACCAAGTTTAGGGGCAAAGCCACCTTCATCACCTACGGCTGTTTCTAGCCCTTTGTCAGCTAAAATTTTCTTCAGAGTATGGTAGATATTTGCAATTTTTTCTAAACCATTGCGAAAGCTTTCCCGTTTGACTGGTGTAATCAAAAATTCTTGAACGTCAATTCCTGAATCGGCATGTACTCCACCATTAATGACATTGAAAAATGGTTGAGGAAGTTCTAAATCAACTCCACCAAGATAGCGATAGAGTGGAATTTTTTCACTATTCGCTGCCGCGCGAGAAATGGCCATTGAAACCCCTAAAATTGCATTAGCCCCTAAACGAGATTTATTTTTTGTCCCGTCAAGCTCAATCATCAAATGATCTAATTTTGCTTGATTAAATGGTGATTGTCCTTTCAAGGCTTCATAAATTTCGCCATTGATATTTGCGACGGCTTTAGAAACGCCTTTCCCTTGAAGACGGTCTCCACCATCTCTTAATTCAACTGCTTCACGGTCTCCGGTTGATGCTCCTGAGGGTACTGCTGCGCGTCCTAGTGTTCCATCTGTTAATCTAACATCTACCTCAACGGTTGGATTTCCTCTAGAATCAAAAATTTCTCTTGCGTGGATGTTTTCGATTGTGACTGTCATAATAAATCTCCTTTTCTTTTCCTTTAATGCCTTGTAAGTCAAAGAAAAAATGGCAGACTACAAGGCAAAAAAAGACTTTGCTTTGTAGGCGCCATTAGATTCAAGCTATTTCTTGAAACGGTTTCGGGTGTGCACCATACCCATCTGCTATTAATTTACCACTTTATTTTTATGAGGTCAAATTTTTGAAACTTATATTTAAAAAATACATTTATCATTAAGCAAAATTGTGTTATAATCACTATAATTCGCTCCTGTCAGTAAAGACAGAGCCATCAGTAAGGAATGACATGAAAACACTACTTGTTCTATGTGAAGTTAAATATTGGCATGATTTTAGAGAGGGCTTGGCAAAAGTTGGCGTTTCTTTTCTTGGCTTTGATAAGAAAAAGCCTAATCGATTTGAGATTGATCAACTTGTTGCCAAAGCTGATTTCGTCATTATGAGAAACCGCAATGTGGCTCATCATTCAGTTCAATTTGCTAAAGAAGCTTGTAAAGCAACCGATACACCCTTTTGGATTAGTAGTAACTTTGGTTTAGAAACCATTATCAAGCAACTTTCTCAAACTTTTCCAGATGAATCTTTTGAAAGCACCGACCAAAATAAGAAAAGCAAAAGGAAAAATGAAAATAGAGTTCTGCAAAAGCAAAATTCCTTAGCCGAAAGTGCCCAAAGCAAAGAAAGTCAAAATTATTTAAAAGGAAAAAAGAAACATCTCCCTCTAAAATCGGCGCTAAAAGATTTCAAAATTACTGACGACGAACCAGATTTTACAAAATTATTTAAAAAATAAGCGCTGATGCATTTGTCAGTGCTTATTTTTAGTGACAGAATTTCTGTCAGAAGATAGCCGTTGGCACTTTAGTGCTTACGAATATGCTCGAATATCCATAAGTAACTTTTAAATTAATTTTTCTTTATGAATTTGTTCAAAAGTTTTTTCACCATCATTGAGTTTTTCCCAAATGACAACTTGTCCTTGTTTTCGAGATTTTGGTACATCGATAATCCGCTGATTTGATGACCCACGGAATTGGAGCATTAAGTTTTTCTTTGATAATTCAAAACGACCGTCAACTAAAATATCTAACAAATCAAGCATTTCTAATTTGTCATCTGTTTCAAGCAACATCTCTTCCCATGTATAACCTGTCCATGACCAAATATCTTTATCCGGTAACTCACGACGAATCCGTTTGAGCAAAGGAATCAAAAATGTCGTGTTCAAGAAAGGTTCCCCACCAAGAAGCGTCAATCCTTGGACATAAGGTTGAGAAAGATCAGCCATAATTTTATCTTCAAGCTCTTTGGTATAGGGCGTTCCATAACGAAATGACCAAGTGGCTTGATTATAGCAGCCCTCGCAATGAAACATACAGCCGCTCACATAAAGTGAGCAGCGCACCCCTTCACCATCAACGAAATTGAAGGGTTTATAATCTGCAATATAATTTTGTGAGAGTTCATCAGCTCTCCATTCTCCTGGTTTTGGATTGTTCATACTTATTTCTCCGCAAAATATTTTGATTTCGCTTCGTCAACTTCGACTGAATCAATCAAATTTCCATCGTTCAAGGCTCCGACAGAACCATTCATATGTTTTACACGTGATGAAATTTCTTTGTGACGACCATGAACCATTGGACGTGCTTGCGGATTTCCAAGATATCCACAAGTTCTTTTGACAACGTCACAGGTTTTAGGATCATCATTGCCACATTGTGGACATTTAAATCCACGTTCCGTTGCCGCAAAATCTCCTTCAAAGCCACAAGCATAGCAGTGGTCAATTGGTGCATTTGTTCCAAGATATCCAATGCGATCGTAGGCAAAGTCCCAGACTGCTTCAAGAGCTTTCGGATTTTGTTGAAGAACAGGATATTCACAGTAATGAATGAATCCACCATTGGCATAAACAGGATAGTCTTTTTCAAACTCTAATTTTTCAAATGGAGTTGGATTTTTACGCACATCATAGTGGAAAGAATTAGTATAGTAATCTTTGTCAGTAATATCTGCAACTGAACCGAATTTTTCTTTATCCATTCGGCAGAAACGGTCAGTTAAACTTTCTGACGGTGTTGAGTAAACAGAATAATGATAACCAGAGGCTTTAGACCAATCTTCACAATCTTCATGCATTCGTTTCACAATTTCAATTGTAAAAGCTTTAGCTTCAGGATTATTTTCCCAAGTTGGGCCATAAAAAGTAGTCGCCACTTCATAAAGTCCAATGTAACCTAAACTTACAGTTGCACGTTCTTTATTGTACAATTCATCAACTGAACCTTCGGCATCAAGACGTCCCAATGCACCATTCATAAAGAGAATAGGTGCATTTTTAGGTTGTGCTTCTTTAGCACGTTCAACACGAAAAGCAAGGGCATCATGAGCAATTTCAATTCTTTCATTGAAGATTTCCCAGAATTTTTCTTTATTTCCAGCGGCTTCAAGAGCAATACGTGGAAGGTTAACTGTAACAACTCCAAGATTATTACGTCCAGCAGTCACGTCATTCCCATTTTCATCTTTCCAGCCTTGCAAGAATGAACGACAACCCATTGAAGCTTTAAATGAACCTGTTAATTCAACAATTTTATCATAGCTCAAAATATCAGGGTACATCCGTTTTGTTGAACATTCAAGCGCAAGTTCTTTGATGTCATAGTTTGGTGTCCCTACTTCAAGGTTAAGCCCACGTTTGAGCGTGAAAATTAATTTAGGGAAAATGGCAGTACGGTGTTCTGAACCTAAACCACCAATCCGTACTTTCAAAATTGCTTTTTGGATTTCACGCGCATACCAATCGTCTCCAAGACCAAAACCAACCGTTACAAAAGGCGTTTGACCATTTGAAGTAAACAAAGTATTAATTTCATATTCTAAAGATTGCATTGCATCATAGATATCTTTGGCTGTTTTTTCACGAGCATAAGCTTCTTGTTTTTCAGCACCATCAATCCATTTTTGTGCATCTTTTAAATGTTTTTTATAATTTAATTTCGCGTAAGGCGCCAATACTTCATCGGCACGGTCAAATGAACAACCACCATATTGTGAACTAGCCACATTAGCGATGATTTGACTGGCTTGCGCAGTTGCTGTTTGAATTGATTTTGGCGAATCTACTTGCGCATTTCCAAGTTTAAAACCATTTTCAAACATATTTTTAAAGTCAATCAAACAACAGTTAGCCATTGTAGTAAATGGACTATAATCAAGGTCATGATAATGAATATCACCTTTTTGGTGAGCATTTGCCACATGTGGCGGAAGAAGTTTCAATCCAATTGCTTTGGAAACCGCACCAGCTGTCAAATCACGTTGAGTATTGAAAACGTTAGAATCTTTATTGGCATTTTCATTAACGACAGTTTGGTCGCGATTAATTAATTTTTCAATCGTGAAATTGATATCCGTTGCTTTGGTACGGGCCAAATCACGGTTAGCACGATAAGAGATATATTCTTCAGCCAATTGAGTTTCACCAGACTCAAGGAGTTCTTGCTCAACAATCGATTGAATTTCATAAATTTTGACATTTTCAGAAAAACGAGTAAAGATTTCACTGACTACTCTGTCAGTAAGTTCTGAAAGAACCGACATATCTGTCAGTTCGACTTTTTTAGCCGCTTTAGTCAAAGCATCAAAAATTTTCTCACTGTTAAATTTCACTGAGCGTCCGTCACGCTTTATCACATTAATTTCTTCTAGTGTTACATCTTGATATTTTACTTCACTTTTCATATTAACCATCCTCTTCAATTACATCATCTATTTTATCAAATTCTCGGAAATGACACAATATATAGGTTAAATTATGTAAACACACACAATATCTTGTGTTGCTTGTTTTCATTCCCTTTTCTCAATTTCGCAAAGCAAAATATAATCTCCTTGTATTCAAAACGTAATCAATGCGTCTTAAATCAGACTTTTTCTCTAAATCCTCACATTTTCTAGCCAATATAAAACATTAAATAAAAAACGTTTACAAACCGCCACATAATTGTCATCTTTTTCTTCCATTAAGCGTGGTAAAATAGGGTAGTACTTATTTTATTCTGTATTTTCAGGAAAGGAATTATTTATGCCAGTTTCTCGTATTAAAGTTAAAAATAGACATTTAAAAAAGAAAGCCAAAAAACCACTGGCTTTTTATAAACCAGCGACCAAATTTGCTGGCGCTGTTCTCATTGCAGGAACTTTGACGACCACTCATGAGCTTTTGCTCCAACAAACAAGCCCAATGGTTCAAGCTGCAACAAATTCGACAGAAGCTTTTATTGAAAGTATTGCTGCATCAGCAAAACCAGTTGCCGATAGCAATGGTCTTTATCCTTCAGTTATGATTGCCCAAGCTATTTTGGAAAGTAACTGGGGTTCAAGCCAACTTTCTCGTGCCCCCTATTATAATTTATTCGGTATTCAAGGAACTTACCAAGGAAAAAGCGTTGTTTTTAAAACTCAAGAATATCTCAATGGTAAATGGGTCACAAAAGATATGCCATTTAGGGTTTATCCTTCCTTTAATCAAAGTTTCCAAGACAATGCTTATGTTTTAAAAACTACAAACTTTGGAAATGGTCCTTATTATGCTAAAGCTTGGCGAGCAAACGCAGCAACTTATCAAGATGCAACTGCAGCTTTAACAGGAAAATATGCAACTGACCCTAATTATGGTGCTTCCCTGAATCGAATTATCTCCCAATATAATTTGACTCGTTTTGACGGGGCTTCTTCAGCTGGTACTTCTAACACTGGTGGTTCGACAGTTACAAATACCAATAATAATACAAGTATAAGCTCAACCACTTATACGGTTAAATCTGGCGATACACTTTGGGGAATTTCGCAAAAATATGGAATTAGTGTTGCTCAAATCCAAAGCGCGAACAATCTTAAAAGTACAGTCATCTATATTGGGCAAAAGCTTGTATTGAAAACTTCAAGTTCTTCGTCTAATACAAATAGTTCAACTTCTTCAGGAAATTCTGCCGCAACTACAACGCCTACTACTTCGGTAACTCCTGCCAAACCAGCTTCACAGACGACGATTAAGGTTAAATCTGGTGATACGCTTTGGGGACTCTCTGTCAAATATAAAACGACGATTGCTCAACTCAAGAGTTGGAATCATTTGAATTCTGATACAATTTTCATTGGACAAAACTTGATTGTTTCACAATCTGCCGGTTCTTCAAGTTCTTCAACAGGTTCAAGCTCAGCCTCTACGAGTTCAACTTCTAACTCTTCTGCAGCTTCAAATACCTCTATCCATAAGGTTGTTAAAGGAGATACACTTTGGGGACTTTCACAAAAATCTGGTAGCCCAATTGCTTCAATTAAGGCTTGGAATCATTTATCAAGTGATACCATTTTAATTGGTCAATATCTTCGTATTAAATAAATTGTAATTTATAAAATATAAAAAGAATGAAAGTTAATTCATTCTTTTTTTAATTCTTTTAAAACAGACTGAAGATGAATCGATTGAGTCGGTTCAGACATGCCAACAGTCATTTCCCAAGGTGTTGTTTCTTTTTCAAGCGCGAGTTCAAGAAAAACGCGTTGAAAAGAAGTTAATTCTTCAGAACTCATTAAATAATCAATATCTGTCTTTGAAAGTAAAATTTTGTCCCGTTGAATCACTTTATTTAAATAACGGACCCAAAGTTCTAAATTCCATTTAGACTTTTGAGCAGCATTCAGGAGATATTCAATCCACGTCATTGCAATAACCTCAGTATTTTTGGATTTTTTCGTAAATAATTTTTTAAGGCTTCTTCACCGTAAGCTAAACTAAAAGCCTCTAAAATGACCGCTGGGTCTGCTGAACCATCTGTATGTTTAAATCGTTCTAAGAGAGGATCTGGGCTTTCAATTTTTAATTTTTTCATTATTTTTGCGATGTCTGGAACATCTTTGGTTCGGCCAGCCTGTATTTTATCGATAAGAATAGATTCGAGTGATGACAGACCAACAGTCAAATGACTTTCCACGAAAATAATTGTTTCATCCGTTTTTGAATGAGACATGACTTCGCCAACTGCTTGACTCAACCAAGGTTCATTAGAGGTTCCGACATGAAATTCTTCACCAATTTCTTGAATGATTTTTTCAACTTTTTCGGTACTTTCATAAAAGGCATCTATATCCTCTGTTGCCTTCATTCCATAGTATTCAAGGACGAAACCACCAACACAGTGTAAGTGAAGTTGCAAATTTTCTTCTGAAAGTTTTTCGTTCAAGCGGGAAAATAATTGATGATAATCCAAATTTATACCTCGCACTCACCTTCAAAATTTTTCTTATTTCTCACTCCATTATCAATTATCATAAGGATTTTGTCAAGTTGAAATTACTGACAGACCTGTCAGTAACTTTTTACCAAAATTAGGCATTCGTGATTTCTATTTGACAAGAACGCATTGTTTCAAGTGCTGCCAAATGTTTTTCAGGTGAAACTCCAGCACAGCAAGAAGCATCAACACTTATTTTTACTTCTGGCGCATAGGCTTTGATTAACAAGGCATTGGAAACAACACAAATATCCGTACAAATTCCGACAAGTTCAACTTCATCATAATTTTCATCTCGAATAAATTCTGCCAATGTTCTTGAACCAAAAGTTGTTTTTTCAAAAATTTTAGCAAAGCCAACTTGAGCTTCTTTACGAATTTCCCAACCAAAAGTACCATTTTGACAATGAATAACTGGCAGATTTTTGCCTTCTTGTGTCGTTAAATAATCTTCAAAATGGGTGTCTTGGGTTGCTAGACGATTTTCTTTAGAATATTGAGAGAGTTTTTCAATGACATTTGGGATAATGGCTTGTGCTTCTTTTGTGCCCAAACTTCCATCAATAAAATCATTTTGAAAATCAACTAAAACAAGTGCTTTTTTCATCATTTCTCCTTGATATTTGATCATTTTTCTTTATTATAGCAAAAATCTAAAAAGCCTGTCAGCAAAATTTTACTGACAGACCTTTTTTAAATTACTGACCAAATTCTCTGCTGTCTTTTAAGAGATGTAAACAATCTGTCAGTAAAATATGTTCATAATTATTCTTTAGAAATCAACTTCATCAGGGTTTTTAGCCAAACCAGCTTTTCCATGAAGGCTGTCAATAAAAGCAATATCTTCAATACTTAAATCAAAATCAAAGATTTCTGCATTTTCTTTAATTCTTGCAGGGGTTACTGATTTAGGAAGTGGTAAATATCCTTTGTGAAGAGACCAACGCAATACCACTTGAGCAATACTCTTGTTGTATTTACTTGCCAAGTCTGCAAGTTCTGGAACTTCAAAGATTTTACCTGTTCCAAGTGGGCTGTAAGCCTCAGTCAAGATATTGTTGTCAACATTAAAACTTACAATTTCTTCTTGTTGATCACTTGGGTTGACCATAATTTGGTTAACTGCTGGTTTAATTTCAGCAAATTTCAACAATGGTTTTAGGTGACGTGGGTGGAAGTTTGAAACACCAATTGCACGGATTTTACCAGCTTTTACGCCTGCTTCCATGGCTTTCCAAACTGCAAGATTACGTGTTTCAAAATCAGGGCGGAATGCTTTAGGATTTGGCCAATGAATGAGGTACAAATCAACATAATCAAGTCCCAATTTTTTCAAGGATTCATCCAAGGCTTTCGCAGCGTCCTCTGTTGTTCCTACACCCCAAAGTTTTGTTGTAACGAAAAGTTCCTCACGGGGAATTCCTGAATCAGCAATTGCTTGACCGACTGATTCTTCATTTTTATAAACTGCCGCTGTATCAATATGACGATATCCTGCTTCAAGTGCTGCTTTTACCGCATTATAAGCTTCTTCTCCGCTCGCAGATTGCCAAGTTCCAAAGCCAACTTTTGGAATTTTAATGCCATTGTTTAGTGTGTAAGTGTCTGTTAATGTCATGTTTTTTTCTCCTTAGTAATTTTTGAAATACAACAACTCGTCATCAATGAAACTATTTGGACTTTTATATTCTTTCAATTGGAAACCAAAGTTCTAACTCTTCAGGATTTTCTGCTGAAATTGATTGATGTTCTTGTACTGCTCCAACAATTTCTAAATCATTTTGAGTTAAATAATTCCACATGTCTGAATAAGTCTTGTTCATTTCATAAGTTGTTGTTTCAACAACGAAATAACGAAAGCCTGGAAGTGTCCATTTAGTCCAATTTTCAGGCTTTTGCGCTGAATTTTCAACTTCAACGCCTGCCAGATAGAGTCCACCATTATTCCATGGTTTAAATTGCCCTGATTCATCAGACATGGCCCCCAAAATTGTGAGTGGCTGCTTAATCAAATGAATAATTTCCTCAAAAGCGTTGGTTGCTTCTTGCCAGAGTGGTGGAATCCAAATGTCAGCTTCTTGTGCTTTACCTAAGCCTTCTTTTCCAATGATGGAGAAAGATGACTTTTCAACTTCTCTGATGTTCACTTCCCCTCCTCACTCTTTTTGACAATGATGTTTCTTGCTTTTTTAAGCAATAAGGCTTCTTTTGAAACCGTTATAAAGTCATTTTACCACTTTATAATTAAAATGAAAAAATATTTCGCTCAAAAAATGATAGAATAGAATTAGAATTTAAAATAAAGGAGGAGATACTAACAAGGCTGACTTTTATCAGCTGAGTTTTGTATCCTATATCTTATGGCTGAAGTAGAATCTTTTCAATTAGACCACACAAAAGTACTTGCCCCTTATGTCCGCTTAATCGGTAGCGAAACTGGGCCTAAAGGCGATGTTATCACTAATTTTGACGTTCGTTTTGTTCAACCTAATGCGAATGCCATTGGAATGGCCGCTTTACACACTATTGAGCATAGCATGGCTAGTTTAATTCGCGATAGAATTGATGGCATGATTGACTTTTCACCTTTTGGATGTCAAACTGGTTTCCACATGATTATGTGGGGTGAACATAGTTCAGAAGAAATTGCAAAAGTAATTAAATCTTCTCTAGAAGAGCTTGCAAGTGATGAATTTGGTTGGGATAATGTCCCTGGTGTTGCTGAAAAAGAATGCGGAAATTACCGTAATCACTCACTTTTCGGTGCTAAAGAATGGTCTAAGAAAATTCTTTCTGAAGGAATTTCTACTGACCCTTACGAACGTATAGTAATTTAAAGTTTATTCTAAAAGTTCAGCATTTTTAAATTACAAGTGCAACTTCATTTCCTTTAGTAAGGAATTTAATCGGTCAAATTTTTACTGACAGCTCTGTCAGTAACTTTTTGACTTTTATCAGTCAAATCCACTTAGAAAGGAACTGAATTCAGTAGGCACTTTACTTACTGAAACCTAATTTATCTTATGGGAAAATATCAACTTGATAATAAAGGACAGAAATCTGTCGGAAAATTTCACGAAAAAAACTCAACGGTAGGCGGAAAAGGCATCAATACAAAGAATGCCACTCAAGCTAAAATTGAAGCCCTCCGTGCCAAAATGGAGAATAAAAAGAATGACAAAAAAGCTTAATATTGCCTATGTTGGTTTTGGTAAATCAACAAATCGCTATCATATTCCTTATGTGAAAGAACGTGAGAATATTGTGATTAAACGAATTGTCAACCGGACTTTAGGAAAACGTCCTGAACAAGCAGAATTAGAAGCAAATGGAACTTTGTTCTCCACTGACATCGCTGATATTATTAATGATGATTCAATTGATTTAGTAGTCATTGTGACTCCAGCTTTTGCTCACTATGACTATGCTAAGGAACTCCTTTCAGCTGGAAAAAATGTACTCTGTGATAAACCATTAGTCGAAACCTTGGAACAAGCTAAAGAATTGGTAGCTCTTGCCAAAGAAAAAAATCTTTTCTTCATGCCTTTCCAAAATCGACGCTTTGACAGCGACTTTTTAACCGTCAAAAAAGTGATTGAGCAAGGTTATTTGGGTGATTTGGTAGATATTACTGTCAATATGGACCACTTTAGACCTAATGATACCAGTCAAGGTGGAAATTTTGATGGCGCTTGGTATGGTCACGGTGTTCATTTAGTGGACCAAATGGTTTCACTTTTTGGCGCTCCCAAAGAAGTTCAATATGATATTCGAGCAACAAGAGATTATGACAGTGTCGATGACTATTTTTCTGTCAATCTTCTTTATCCAAACTTGCGAGCAACTGTTGCTGCTACTGAAGTCGCTGCTCTACCACATCCAAAATGGCTTGTTTATGGTACGAGAGGAACTTTCATCAAAATGGATGTTGACCAACAAGAAAATGATTTAAAAGTTGGCATGTTCCCAGGTGATGAAGGTTTTGGGCAAGACAGTCCAGCTGATTTTGGGCAACTTACCTATTTCAATCAAAATGGTGACCGTATTGTGAAACATATTCCAACGGTTGCTGGTGATTACGGCAGAGTTTATGATTCAGCTTATGAATCAATTATTAATGGAGCTGACAAATTGGTTTCCGATGAACAAATTTTGGCTGTCATTAAAACTTTGGAAAATGGTTTTTCTAAATAATAATAAAAAGACTTATCAACTGATAAGTCTTTTTTTACTGACAGCCTATTTTTTCTTATTGGCTTTTTGTAATTTACTGACCAAACCTTTGAATTGACCTTCAAAAGTCAGGACATTATTGAAAATATCTTCGCCATCATTAAGCATTTTGACAGTTACCCAGCCTAGGGCTTCTGTAATTGTTGTCGCCACTGTGGCATTAATTGCTCCACCTGCAATTGTTCCCACCGCAGGAACAAATTTTAAAACATTCCCTACAAGGCTTCGACCTAAACCAACAACAACTAATTCCTTAGTGATTCCTTTTGCCAATGCTTCTGACCAAGAAGCCCCAAATATCTTATAAAGTCGCATCATCATTGTCAATTGAATCGGAACAAGCAAGACGGCATCTGAAAAGGGAATTGGTGAAAAGCCAACAATTGCCGCCGTCAAGGTAGCGAAATGAATGGTTTCATGGCATTTCCTTCGCGTTTGACTGTCCACTCCAACCAAAAATTCATCAAAGAGGTGGTCAAATTTCTGAGAATTGCTAGCTAAAAACTGCTCTGCTTTCGCTTTTGAAACAGTTAAAGAAGAACTGATTATTTTTGCGGAACGAGCAGGCATTTTTTTGAGCACTTGATTAAAAAACTCCTCAAAAGCTGCATTGCTTTCTTGATCATTTTCTTTTATTTTCTTATCTGATTGTTTAAACATTATCGCTCCTTCTCGCCTATTTTTAACTCATTATAACAAAATAGACGCTTAATAAACAAAAAAATCAATCAAAAAGAGACTGATTTTTTGATATCTTATTTTGCAAATTGTGAATTATAAAGGCTAGCATATAATCCATTTTCTTTAAGGAGACTTTCATGGTTCCCCATTTCCACAATATTTCCATTTTCCATAACCAAAATCTGATTGGCATCACGAATAGTAGATAAACGGTGAGCAACGACAAAGCTTGTCCGTCCTTTTAATAGACGATTCATCGCTGATTGAATCAGGCGCTCCGTTCTTGTATCTACACTGGACGTGGCTTCATCCAAAATCAATATTTCTGGATTTGCTAAAAAGGCACGGGCGATGGTTAATAACTGCCTTTGCCCCTGAGAAATATTGCTTGCGGCTTCATTCAAAAGGGTTTGATAACCTTGAGGTAAAGTGGTGATAAATTCATCAGCATGTGCCATTTTAGCTGCTTGAATCACTTCTTCTTGTGTTGCTTCAAGACGACCATACTGTAAATTATCCATAATTGTCCCTGAGAACAACCAGGTTTCTTGTAAAACCATTGCCATTCGTCCACGTAATTGTTCACGGTCAATTTCGCGAATGTCTTTTCCTTCAAGTAAAATTTTTCCCGAAGTGACATCGTAAAATCGTTCGAGCAAGTTAATCATTGTTGTTTTACCTGCTCCAGTTGGTCCCACAATGGCAATCATTTGCCCAACTTCAACAGAAAAATTAACGTCTGTCATTAAGGATTGATTTTCATTATAAGAAAATGCGACTTGGTCAAAATTGATGAAATCAGTCTTGTCAGTCGCTCCTAAATTACTGACAGCTTTTTTTGAACTTTCGTCAGCAACTTTTTCACTGACAGGAATTCCGTCAGTCATTTCTTTTTCATCTAATACTTCAAAAATTCGTTCGGCTGACGCAACTGTAGCCTGAATGGTGTTGAGCATATTCGAGATATTTGTGATTGGCTGTGCAAATTGATTGGTATATTGCAACATGGCTTGAACATCTCCGAGATTAACCGTCCCTGAAATAACCTTAAGACCACCAATTACGGCCATGGCTAAGTAATCTAAATTATTGATAAATCGCATGGTTGGATAAATCAAAGTCGATACAAATTGAGCTTTCCAAGCTGATTTATAAAAATTATCATTTCTTTTTGCGAATTCTTTTTCAGCTGAGGCTTCATGATTGAATGTTTTAATGACCGTATGCCCTGCATAATTTTCTTCAATTTGGTCATTCAATAATCCCAGATTTTTTTGTTGTTCAGCAAAGAATTTTTGAGATAAAGGTGCAACAATCCTTACCGTAATCATTGCCAAAGGAACTGTGATAAAGGCAACAAGTGCCAACTGCCAAGAAATGGTCAACATGAAATAAATAGTTCCAACAAATTGCAAGAGACTTGTGATAAGCTGAATCAAAGTTTGATTTAAAGTCCCTGAAATATTATCCATATCATTTATCATTCGACTCATGATATCCCCATTACTATGGCTATCATAATATGAAACTGGCAATTTTTTCATTTTGTTTTTAAATTCACGACGTAAAGTATAAACTGTTCGTTGCGAAATGCGTGTCATAATGCTTTGTTGCAAAATCCCAGAGATAAATGAAATCAGATAAATGACCATGACATAAAGCAAAATAGATTCGACCTTAGCCATGTCAATTTGAATTGCGGTATGATTTTTTAGACTTTTTGTTACGCCATCAAATATCACTGTGGTTGCATTTCCCAAAATTTTGGGTGCCTGAACCGACAAAATGACTGACAGCGAAGCAATTAAAATTGAAAAAAGGAGTCCCCATAAATCTCTGCGCATATATTTGAAAAGTCGAATAATCGTTGGAAAGAAATTTTGAGCTCGCCGACCTTTTTGAAAACGATCAGCCCCTTTGCCACCTCGATTGAGATAATTTCCTCTCATCATTGGTCATCACCTCCTCTGGCGGTCAAATGTGCAATTGAAACACCCATCTTGACCAAATCATCATCCGAGAGTTGAGATTGCATTGTTTCTTGATATTGCGGACATGATTTTGCCAAACTTTCATGAGTACCAAGTCCTACGGCAATTCCATTTTCTAAAACTAAGATTTGATCAGCTGACATAACGGTTGCGATTCTTTGAGCCACAATCACCTTGATTTTATTTTTATGTTTTTCCGAATGATTAATAGCTGTTCGTAATTGTCTGTCAGTAGCAAAGTCCAAGGCCGAAAATGAATCGTCAAATAGATAAATTTCTGCCTCTTTAATCAAGGTTCTAGCAATCGAAATTCTTTGTTTTTGACCACCAGAGAAATTTGCGCCATTTTGTTCGACCGCCAGCTCAAGTCCACCTTGTTCACGAACGAAATCAGCAGCTTGTGCAATTTCCAAAGCTTGCCACATTTCTTCATCTGTTGCATCACTTTTCCCAAATTGAAGATTCGAGCGGACAGTTCCCGAAAAAAGTTGAGCTTTTTGTTGCGTAAAAGAAACTTTTTCATGCAAATCATACTGTGAAATTTGGCGAATATCAGTACCATCAATTGTGACACTTCCATTTGTCGGGTCAATTAATCTGCCAATCAAATTCAAAATTGTTGATTTACCAGAACCAGTCCCCCCAATAATTGCTAAGGTCTGACCAGCTGCTACATTTACTGACAAGTCACTTAGCGCTTGTCTTTTTGCTTCATCAAATTTGAAAGATACATGATCAAGAGCTAGAGAATTGCTGACAGAATTACTTTCAGACAACTTGTCGTTACCGTCAGAGGATAGCCGTTGACGCTTTAGCGCCTCTACGGATATGCTCGAATTTTCATCAGTAATTTTATCTTTAGTTTCTAAAATTTCTCGAACTCGAACAGCTGAAACCTGAGCTCGTGGCACCATGACAGCAACTGCTGATAATTGCATAAATGACATCAAAATCTGTGTGGCATAGGTCAAAAAGGCAACTAATGAACCCATTTCCATCATATTTTTACTGATAAGATGAGCACCAAACCAAACAATTCCAATATTTGTAAAACTAAGAATAACTGTCATAATTGGCATTAACATCGCAATCGTCGTCAAAACCACTTGACTGGTATGTGTCAAATCACGGTTAGCATCATCAAATTTATCAATTTCATATTGATCTCGTCTAAAAGCACGAATCACCCGAACACCAGTCAATCCTTGTTGAAAAATCATATTAATTTTATCAACTTTTGTTTGCATTGAC
The DNA here is from genome assembly GCF_020218185.2 of Lactococcus sp. SK2-659. Lineage (NCBI taxonomy): Bacteria > Bacillati > Bacillota > Bacilli > Lactobacillales > Streptococcaceae > Lactococcus > Lactococcus sp. SK2-659. Next base: position 341,139 of record NZ_JAIWQZ020000002.1, on the reverse strand, counting down.
CGAAAACGTGGCATGGAAATAGCAATATTAATAACGACAGCCAAAGTTAAAATAGGCAAGGCAATCAAAAAAACCAGCAGTAAATCATGCGATAATTTCCAAGCCATGAAAATAGAACCAATGAGCATCATTGGCGCCATGAGCATCATTCGTAACATCGTTTGAAAGACATTTTGCAATTGAGTCACATCATTTGTTGTACGTGTAATTAAAGTTGCATCACCAAATTCCTGAAAATTGCGCTCGTCCATAAATAAAACTTTCTTAAATAAATCATGGCGTAATTTCAGGCCCAATCCTTGAGATTGTTTGGAAGCAAAATAAACATTTCCAATTGCCGAAAGCCAACTGGCCAGGGAAACAAAAAGCATGATTAGACCCATAAACCAGATATATTTCATATCAGATTGACCAATGCCTTTATTGATAATATCCGCTGTAATCGTTGGAAGCCAAAGATTAGTCACAACTTGAATAACTAACAAAAAAAGTGCCCAAAATACAGGCCAAAAATTTAAATATCGCCTTCCAATCGTTAGCATAATTTCCCCTTTTCTCCAGAAACTACTCTTAGTAGTTTTTCTTTATACTTATTAGTTTTCATTCAAATATTATAGCACTTTTATCAGAAATTAACGGAAAAGTTACTGACAGAATGATTAATTTAGTAAATAATTTTACCAAATATTTTAATCATTCTGTCAGTAACTTTTTAATGAATTTCGACCGCTGGATAGGCCTCAACGTAGCTTTCTCCTTGACTTCCTAGATAAGTGACTTTTCTTTCTGAAAAATCAGCTTCATAAGAAATCACACCAGCTTCCCAAGTGGCATTCAAGAATTCCGGAAAAGTCGTTTGTCCAGCTTGGTCAGCCCGCAAGGCCTTAATCAACGCTTCTTGGTCAAAAACTGACACCTCATGAAAACCACTCACCATTGGTGAATTGGTCACGCTAATTACGCCAGCGCTTGTCCAAAACGTGCTTTGTCCGGCAGGAAGGGTCCAAACATTTTTTAAAACTCCAGCTTCTCGCATACATTCAGCCAAGTATGGAAAACCACCTACTTTTGGACGAATTTTCTCTGCTTTTTTCATGGCGCCTTGCACAAGTTCAATTGCATTCATCTTTTGACCTCATCTTCATTTATTTTGATGATTAATTATAACAAAAATTCTAAGAAAAAAATGCTGACGGAGGACTGAAATTTTCGTCAGTAATTTTTTTATTCCCAACTTCAATACTCCCCTTGTCGCATTGAACTGACAGAATTAATCAGCATTCATATTTTTTCATAAATAATGGAATTTCTTCAATCAATCGACTTGGCAAGACCACATATGATTTCTGAGCTAAGACGCTTGCGATTAAACTATGCAAGTAAGTTGCAGCAGCTACTACTTCCTCTGTTTCTCCATGAAACTGAGCTAAAAAGCCACCAACCATCCCGGCTAAAGTGTCCCCCATTCCCCCTGTTGCCTGAGCTGGACTTCCTATTTTCAAGATAAATGACTCCTGATTTGGCGCAAAAATTCGTGTTTCTGAAGATTTAGCAACAACAATTGCTCCGAATTGATTAACAAAATCTTGAACTTCTTCTTTGGTTTGTTGACCAATTTTCAAACCAGAAAGTCGTTCCAATTCCATTTCATGAGGTGTAAACACCGTATTTTCAGGAAATGGTAAGTCTAAATGCTCTCTAGCAAAAAGGGTCAGTGCCGAACCATCAATGACTAACTTTTGATTTTCTGTCAGTAAATTCAAAATTTCTGTCAGTAAATCTAGTCTTTCTAAGCCCAATCCTGGACCAATAACAATAACATCAGCAGCTTTTGCTACTTCTCTTAGCTTTATCAAATCATCAAAATCTAAAGTCATTGCTTCTGGAAGTCTTGCCTGTAAAGCACTATGATTTTCTTTAGCCAGTGCCACAGAAACTAAGCCAGCACCTGAATAAACTGCACTTGTCGTCGCCAAAATAGCCGCACCACCATATTGACGATTACCGCCAATCACTAATAAGCGACCATAAGTTCCTTTGTAAGAAGCTTTTTTACGTTTTTTAATTACTTTTGCTAAAATTTCATCAGTCAGTTCAATCATAATGCTATTTTACCGCATTTCATATCGATTTCCAATATCAAATATCAATATTTTAAAGCCTTATCGCTCGCTGAATTTAAATTTACTATTTTTCAATACTCTTTCCCCTATTTATGCTCACATCATGTTAAAATTAAAGCATGACAAAATCAGCTAAAACATTTGACGTTATTGTTGTTGGCGCAGGCCCTTCTGGAATGATGGCTGCCATCTCAGCCGCGCAAAACGGAGCAAAAGTTGCTCTTATTGATAAAAATAAAACAGTCGGAAAAAAATTATTAATGACAGGTGGCGGACGCTGTAATGTGACAAATGCCCGCTCTGTTGACGAAATACTAACAAATGTTCCTGGAAATGGTCGTTTTCTTCATTCAGCCTTTTCTCAATTTTCTAACCTTAATATTATCGAATTTTTTGAAAGCAATGGTGTTAAATTAAAAGAAGAAGACCACGGGCGCATGTTCCCTATAACCGACAAATCAAAAACAATTGTTGATGCCCTCTTCAATAAAATTTTGAGCCTCCATGTTTCTTATTTTCCAAGCCAAGCGGTTGATAAGCTCCTCATTGAAAACGGAGCGGTAATTGGTCTTGAAACGGATAGCGAGAGCTTTTTAAGCCCTACAATTATCCTCTCAACAGGCGGACGCGCTTATCCTTCCACAGGTTCAACTGGTGATGGCTATCGTTTAGCACGCTCAGCAGGGCATAGTATTTCACAACTCTATGCCACTGAATCTGCCCTGATTTCTGACGAACCATTCATTTTAGACAAAAGTCTTCAAGGCATTTCCCTACGCGAAATAAAACTCTCAGTACTCAATTCTAAGGGAAAAGCGATAATCTCTCATCAGCATGATTTATTATTTACGCATTTCGGAATTTCTGGTCCAGCTGCTCTGCGTTGTTCAAGTTTCATTAACCAACTTCTTGCTAAAGGTGAAAAAATGGTCACAGTCAGCTTAGACCAATTCCCCGAAAAAAAGTTGGGCTCTTTGAAAAATGAACTGACTAGCCTTTCTAAAACAGATAAATCAATTAAAAATGCCTTCTCAGGATTGACCCAAGAACGTATGCTTCTATTTATCCTTGAAAAAGCTGGAATTGACCCTAGTCTTTCTGCCAAGACGCTATCTGAGCAGCAAATTGATAAAATCGCTAGTCTTTTCAAAAATTGGCAAATCACAATTAGCAAAACTTTACCAATTGAGAAATCTTTTGTAACAGGTGGCGGTGTTTCTCTCAAAGAAATAAATCCTAAAAGTATGGAAAGTAAACAAACCCAAGGTTTATTCATGACCGGTGAACTTTTAGATATTAATGGATACACTGGCGGTTATAATATTACCTGTGCCTTTGTGACAGGTTTTGTTGCTGGAAAACATGCTGCCCAAATCGCATCTTATTTCCAACAATAAGTCAGCCCTAGCTCAGGCTTGCACATTCTTTATAGAAATGGTACTATATTAAAGTACTGTTTTGCGGTGGTGGCGGAATTGGCAGACGCGCAGGATTAAGGATCCTGTCGGGAATTTTCTTGGTGCGGGTTCAAGTCCCGCCCACCGCACTAATATTAACTCGGCTAAGGCTGAGTTTTTTTATTGTCTTTTTTGGAAACAAATAAAAAGTACCAACACTGGTACTTTTAAAATTCCTCATAATGTTCAAAAAGCACTTCTAAATCTGCTATTTCACTTAACAAAGTTTGGCCAACATTTGTATCCTTGACTCGTTTTCTTTGGTCAACTTCGGCTACCAAGCGTTTCAGGCTAATAATATCCGTCCCTTTTTCAACTGCTTCTTTAACGGTTGAAAAAGGTTGATGAGCAACCAGTTGAATGCCAAAACTATTATAAAGAAGAGTATATCCAGCAATTCCTGTTTCTTTTTGATAAGCTTTTGCAAAACCACCATCTATCACAATCAACTTTCCATCTGCTTTGATTGGATTTTCACCATTTTTTTCTTTGATAGGGGTGTGCCCATTCACCAAATGTCCCTCTTCATCTAAACCAAAGTTTTCTAAAATTTTCCTGATAATTTCAGCTTCCTCACGCAATTGATAATAAGGATTTTTCTTTTCCACATGCGTTTTCTTATCCTTGATATAATAGCGTTCAAAGGTTGTCATTGCCGTTTTACCAAATAATGAAGAACATTCTCCCACCCAAAGATACCACATCAAATCTGTTGCTAAATCCGTCGAGTTTTCTGGATGAGCAAGACATTTTCTAACCTCTTGGTCAAAGAAATCAAGTAAATCACGGCCAGCATGAGCCTCTTTGTTAACCGTAAATGATTTAAAATCACCATTTTCATGTAAGGGAAGACAGCCATGAATCAACAAGTTTCCATTGTAAGAAAGATACATGGCTCCCTTTTCTTGTAAAAATTCAACATGACGTTTAAGTTTATCAGAACTTCTAAAATTATTTAATAAATGACTGATTATTTTTTCTTCTTCAGCGGTCAAACTTTCAGGCTGCTCAGGATTTACTGTGGGCGCTTGAAAATCAGTTAATTCATAAACTTCAGTTCCCAATTTTATTGTTTTTTCGGAAAAATCAATGAAATGAAGGACGTCACGATGTTCAAGTTGAAAATCAGGTCGGCGTTTTATCAACTGACTCTCTAACTTAAATTGTAAAATGGCTGTGGCTTCTTGTAATTTATTAAGGAGTGCCTTTTCATCATCTGACAAACGAACCCCTTCGACCAAACGTGGTTGAAAAGCCTCACTTGGCTTATAATAACGTTCAGCATACTCTAAAATCATCCGTAAATTAATCCCATAAGATTCTTCAAGAATATCGAGATTTCCATAGCGGGCACAGATTCTAATTACATTCATCATGGCTAAAGGTGAACCACTAAAAGCTGCCATCCATACAATATCATGATTTCCCCATTGAACATCAACTGAGGGCATTTTTATTAAGCGGTCAATGATTTTATCTGGATAAGGTCCTCGATCATAAATATCTCCCACCACATGAAGGTGGTCAACCGTCAATCTGCGAATCGTATCTGCAAGTGCAACAATTAAGCGAGTAAATTCACCCAAATTTTGCAATTGCGAAAGGATTGAATCAAAATAATCTCTTTTATCAGTCGTCGAATCAACTTCATTGATTAACTCTTCTAAGATATATCGAAATTTTTCTGGAAAAGCTTTTCGGACTTTTGAACGAGTATATTTTTGACCGACAAATTTTACAGTCTTTAAAAGATAAACTAAATTGATTCGACAATAGTTCTCAAATTCTTCTGTCTCTTTTAGTTGACACTCAGAATCTAGTTTTTCTTGTGGATAATAAATCAAGGTTGCAAGTGATGATATTTCTGTCGCAGAAAATTCTGGAAAACAATCTCTAAGTTTTTCTTTGATACTGCCAGAACCATTTCTCAAAACATGATTAAAAGCATCATATTCACCATGCACATCACTCATAAAATGCTCTGTTGCTTTTGGTAGTTCACAAATAGCACTCAAATTAATAATTTCTGTCAGTACTGCTTCCTTTGACGAAAACTGTTTTTTTAGTAATTGATAATATTTTTTATCCATAATAAAAGTAAATGAGGTTTCGATCCCTCATTCACACTCTGCTTTCTATCTAAAAAAGTCGGGAATTATTAGACTTATTCTTGCATTTTATCATATAGAAAGCAGATAGTAAAGCGCTCACATTTGTAATTAATCATTATTTCTGTCAGTAAATTTTTACTGACAAAAAAATCTGTCAGTAATAGACAGATTATTTTTTGATTTTAATAAATAATACTTTAAGATAATTTCCTTCTGGAAAGCTGTCAGCAATATGAAAATCAGCTGGTAATTTTTCTTCTTGGAAAACGGTAAATTTTACTCCCTTATTTTTGAGCGCTTCTTCAATCATTTGACGGAATTTTTTATCAGAAACATTTGCTGCATTTGTTGATGCAATTAATGTCCCATTATTTTCTAAAATTTCAACAGCTTCTTTAACAAGGTCGCCATAATTTTTAGCTACTGAGAATGTTTTTTTACCATTTCTGGCAAATGAAGGAGGGTCGAGGACAATCATGTCATAAGTCAATTCTTTTTTCTTAGCATAATTAAAATAACCAAAAACATCCATCACATAGATTTTTTGACTCTCTGGTTCAATTCCATTGACTAAAAATTGTTCTCTCGTTTTATCAAGCGAACGTTTCGCCAAATCGACTGACGTTGTTTGACTGCTCCCTCCAAAAGCTGCTGCAACTGAAAAAGCGCCTGTATAACTAAACATATTTAGTAAAGTTTTACCAGTTGAAAGACCGCCCGCAAGTGCCCCGCGAACATTTTTTTGGTCAAGAAAAATCCCTGTCATTAATCCTTCATTTAGATAAGTCGCATAAGTCACGCCATTTTCCATGACCAACAAAGGTTCAGCCGCTTCTTGGCCAAAAATATGTTGACTTTCTAAATCAGCCTCAGAAAAACGAAGTTTTTCATAAGCCCCTTTAATATCTGGGAACACGACTTGAAAAGCCTTAACAATCGCTTTTTTTTGACTATGTATAAATTGATTGTACCAAGAAAAGACTGCAAAACCATTATAAAAATCAATGGTTAAGCCGCCTAATCCATCTCCTTCACCATTAAAAAGACGAAAGGCGTTCGTTAATTCATCCTGATAGAAGGTCGCCCGTAAAGCGCGTGCATTGACAAATTTTTCCACATAAAAATGATGGTCAATTTTTACTGACGAAGAATCTAAAAGCCAACCCACTCCTTTATTTTGTTTTGAAAGATAACCTGTTCCAAGCGCTTGCCCTTTTTCATCAAAAAATTGTGCAAAATCATCCTCCAAGAAGGGTGAATTTAAATCTTCTGCCACCAAAAGTGGATAACCAGCCCGCAATTTCTTTGCTGCTTTTGTCCGTACCGTAATTTTTTTCATGCTTTAATTATAACAAAAAAGTACTTTCTTTTTCTTTTAAAAACCAAAATAACCACCAGATAGACTATCCAGTAGTTATACAATCAAAAGCATATTTTTAAGTCCGACGAACATTTTTCAAAGCTAAAACATTCGCAAGATAGAGCAGAGCCGCAAAAAGTAGCATAATGAGCAAATCAAACCAGATTCCAGAGAATCCTACTCCTCTTTTAACTACCTCTTGCATGGCAGAAATTCCATAATAAACCGGAATACAATGAGCGATTGCTTGAAGAATGACAGGCATCGTATCCACAGGAATCAAACCAGAAAATAAAAATTGGGGAACAATCGCTAAAGGAATCATCTGTACAAATTGAAATTCTGTTTTTGCTAATGTGGATAAAAGTAATCCAAACAATAAAGCGATGATGGCGATAAAGAAATTAATGACAAAGACCCAACCAATATTTCCGTTATTATGAACCCCTAAAATCCAATAAGTAAAAACAACCATGAGTGCTGTTTGAATCATTGCAAGAATTCCATAACTCAAAGTATAGCCCGTCACGATTTCAGTTCGTTTCACAGGAGTGACTAACATTCTCCCCAGCGTCCCTGAGGTTCGCTCGTTCACTAATGAAATACCTGAAATTAGAAGCACCAAGAAGAAAGCAAAGGCTCCAACTAAAATCGGTGCTAAATCATCAAAAGTAGCATTTGTACTACTAGGATCTCCGTACAAATAGTGACTCGTTACTTTATACTGCTCTGTATCAACCCTGAAATTTGTTGAAAAACTTTGACCTGATGTTTGAGGTAACTTACTTATCAAATTTTGCAGAGCCTGCTTAGTCTCCTCTTTAGTTGCCTTAACTTGGCTTTCTTGAATGACTTGTGTTAAAAGTAGCTTAATCGCAGAACTTGTTCCATTTGACTGATTAGCATAACTAACATCAATATTTTTTCCCGAAATACTAACAATTGCACTCAAATCTTTCTCATTCATTGTTGAGCGATTATTTTCAGAAACACTAATCACTTTCAGATGTGCTTTATCATCTGGCATATCCTTCAAAGCTCTTGTTAATTCTGTATTATCAGACTTCAAACCCACTCTGTAAGCAGTATTTGACGGTACTTGAAAGAGAAAGTACATGAGCGTCAAAATAAATATTGGAGCTAAAAACATCATTGCCAGCGTCCTAGGGTCACCACGCCGTTGAAGCATAATTCGTTTAAAGATAGCAAGTGTTCTCATTTCGCTGCCCCCTTATGTTCTAACTCTAAATTTTTTCCCGCAACAATAAAGGCTTCCTCAACCGAGGCAACTTGATACTTTTCCTTAATTTCCTTTGGCGAACCTTCTGCTATAAATTTACCATTTCTAAGCATCAGTACGACATCACAACGTTCAGCTTCATCCATAACATGCGTCGTAATTAATATTGTTTTCCCTTGATTTGCTTGATTTCGCAGCTCTTCCCAAATTTCTTGACGTAATTCTGGATCAATCCCAACAGTTGGTTCATCTAAAAGTAAAATAGGAGCATCCGTTTGCAGAGCAATAGCGAGTGATAAGCGCCTTTGCATTCCTCCTGAATAATTAGAAATTGATTGATTTAACTGCTTAGTCAGATTTACTGTAGCAGCTGCCTTATCAAGTTTGTCTTGTAAATCCTTTTTTTGGATTCCCTGCAAAGAACCAAAAAATTCTAAATTTTGTTTGCCGGTCAATTCCTTAAATAAAGCGTCTTCTTGCGCCATATAGCCTAATTTCCCTAATACTTCTCTGTCAGGAATTTTTCTTTCAAGAATCTCAACATTGCCAGAATCCAATTTTTGCATTCCAACAATGGCTTTGATAAAGGTTGACTTCCCAGCTCCAGAAGGTCCAATCAAACAAATAATTTTTCCACTTTCAAATTCATAGGATAAATGGTCTAATATTGCTTTATCGCCAAATTTCACACTAATATCATTAATAGTTATTGGTGAGGTCATATTCTTCTCCTTTGATGGCATAAACTTTCTTTAGATTTGATGTTAAACTAATTGTAACACTTCATTTTTGAACCTCAAATCATTTTACCCTTTAGAAACTGCATATAAAAGTTATTTTGTAGTATAATGATAAGAACTTTAAGTTTTGAGAAACTTAGCACAAATCATTTATATCTTTATAAAGGAGTTCATATGGCCTGTACAACATTTCTCGTCGGTAAAAAAGCCTCATTAGATGGCACAACTTTAATTGCACGAAACGAAGATGGTGGAGATAAACCTAATCCCCAACGTTTTGTTGTCATCAATCCTGAAAATCAACCCAAGCACTATCGCTCTGTCGCCACAGCTTGTGAATTTGACTTACCAGAAAATCCCCTATCCTATACTTCTACACCTGACGAGGATTCAACCTATGGGATTTGGGCAGCGGCTGGCATCAATAGTGCGAATGTTGCCATGACTGCGACAGAAACCTCAACAACAAATAGTCGTATTTTGGGATTGGACCCTTATGTTGAAACAGGACTGGGTGAAGAAGACTTCACAACAATTACCCTTCCCTATATCCAGAGTGCGCGTGAGGGTGTTGAACGGATGGGACAACTCTTAGAAAAATATGGAACTTATGAATCAAATGGGATGGCTTTTTCTGATAAAGATGAAATTTGGTGGTTAGAAACACTAGGTGGACATCAATGGGCAGCTATTCGTATCCCCGACGACGCTTATGTTATTGCTCCTAATCGTCTTAATATCGATTGGTATGATTTTGAAAGTTCTGACACGATTTATTCAACTGGTTTGAAAGAATTTATTGATAAGAACAAGCTTAATCCAGACTTTGATGGTTATAACCTTCGTCATATTTTTGGTTCAAGTACCATTAAAGACACGCGCTACAACAATCCACGCGCTTGGTATGTGCAAAACTATTTTTCTCCAGAAACCACAGGAAATGACGATCCATTTAACCAAGATTTACCTTTCATCTGCCATGCCAATCGCAAAATTTCCATTGAAGAAATTAAGTTTGTCATGTCAAGTCATTATGAAAATACAGCTTATGACCCATACAGCACAACCTCAAGCGCCGCAGAACAAAAATTGATTCGACCAATTGGACTCAATCGTAATTTGGAACTTCATGTTTTACAAATTCGAGATAATGTAGACAAGGAGCTTGCTGGCATTCATTGGCTTGCTTTTGGACCTAACAGTTTCAATAGCCTTGTTCCATTTTATGCTAGAGTAAGTGATACCCCTACTTGTTATCGCGATACAAAAGCCGACTTTGACCCAACCAAAATGTATTGGTTGACTACAATGACCGCTGTTCTAGGAGACAGTAATTTCCAAGGCTATGTCGATAAAAGAGACAATTTTGACCTCAACACAATGGCAAAATTAAGAGCCTTACAAAACGAAACCGACAAAGGAAGTGACCAATCACTTGAAGCAGTGAACGAAAAACTTGCACAGATTGCTCTGACTGCTCAAACTGAACTTCTTGGTAAAATGGTTATTTCTGGTTCCAATCACATGAAACTTCGCTTTGATTTTAATGATTAAAAAAATACGGATGGATTATCCGTATTTTTTTAGATACTATCAATGGAGCGTCAACATCCATTGATAGAGTAGTCCAGCAATTACAGCACCAACAATTGAACCAGTTGCTGGAATCCAAGCATAGCCCCAGTCGGAAGTTCCTTTATTTTTGATTGGTAAAAGTGCGTGCATTATTCTCGGACCTAGGTCACGTGCTGGATTCATCGCGTAGCCAGTTGTTGGTCCTAAAGAAAAACCAACTGCCATAATAAGAAAACCGACAATAATTGGACCAAAACCACCTTCCAGACGATAATGGCCCATTGCCATAATCAGTATCATGAGTAGCGCCCCATCAAAAGCTTCTCCTAAAAAATTGGACCAAGAATGACGAATAGCGGGTGCTGTGGCAAAACTTGCCAAGATTAGAGAAGAATCTTTTGTTTCGTCCCAATGAGGATAATAATGTAACCAAACGGCGACAGCACCTAACATAGCACCTAAAAATTCGGCTACAATAAAAGCAAATGCTAAGCCAATCTTTATTTTCCCTAAGACAAGAAAACCAATGACCAAGGCTGGATTGAGATAAGCGGGTGAAAAGAAGCCAACTACCCAAACGGCGACAGCAACGGCTAAGCCCCAACCAATTGCAATAGTCACCCAACCTGCATTTTCCGATTTTGTTTTACCTAAAACATTTGCTGCGACAACCCCATTTCCTAATAATACAAGGATGAAAGTGCCCAGAAATTCTCCCAATATTTGTAATGTCATTGCTCTACCTTATTTTTCTATCAGCATTTTTTCTAACTGCTCTTTTATTGCTTCAAAAGTTGCTCCTGCTTCTAAGAGAGCACTCGCTGTATAAGCTCCTTCAATGAGCGGGACATTAAAAATGGTTAATTCTTTGTCTATCATTTCAGAAACCAAATCCAAATTCATTCGAGCACTTCCTAAATCAAAAAATGTTAAAAGATTGTCTGCCTCATTTTCCTCAACTGCTGCCATTACTCGGTCAAATGAGGTGCCTATTTCGCCATTTTCTAAACCACCTATAGCGGTTAGCGAAATATTTTTAGCGACTTCACGAATTAATTTTTTTAGTCCTGAGGCAATCTCAGAGGAATGAGAAACGATTACAATTCCATAAGTCATGCTACTACCTCCAAAAGTGTTTCAAATAAATAAGCACTTGATTGTGTTCCAGGGTCAATATGCCCAATTGAGCGTTCCCCAAGATAAGAAGCTCGTCCTTTTGTAGCTAAAAGTCCTGCACTTGCTTTAACAACTTTTTCTAAATTATCTTTGGAAGCTGAATCAGTTTGTAAGTCATTTAAAAATGCTGACCAGATATCAACCATCGTTTTTTCACCGACTTGAGCTTTTCCTCTTTTTTGAATAGCTTCTAGTCCAGCATAAATTAATTCACTTGTATCCAAAGTTTCTGTGGCAGTCTTACTCATGGCTAGAAAGGCCGAACCATACAAAGGACCAGAAGCTCCTCCTACTTTTGACATTAGGGTCATGGCCACTTTTTTAAAGATTTCTGAGACACTTTCAAAGTTTGAACCTTCCAATGCTTTCATTGTTTCAGACATCCCACGAGCCATATTTGCACCATGGTCCCCGTCACCAATCGGTCCATCTAGTTCGCTTAGATAAGCTTTATTTTCTTGTATTTTTTCGTTAAATTTCCCTAACCATTCAATGGTTGTATCTATTGTTAACATTCTCTCTCCTTATCCCCAAGAAATAGTTTTCACGTCTTCATTAAGATTTTTGAGCCATTGGTCATCTTCCAACTTAATCATTGTAAGTGACAAGCCTGCCATATCAATTGAAGTCATATAATTTCCAACTTTTTTAAAAAGAATTTCTATTTTTTCTTCTGTCAGTAATTTTGCAACATCATTCATAAAAATGAATTGCTCCATTAGTGGCGTCGCTCCCATACCATTTACAAGAATTCCATATTTTTGACCAGCTTCAAATTTGAATTCTTCTTTCAACTTTCCAACCAGTTCTGTTGCTAACTCATAAGAAGGTTTCATTTTTTCCCGACGGTATCCTGGTTCACTATGAATTCCTACGCCATATTCAATTTCATTATCATCAAGAACAAAACCAGGTTTTCCAACTTCTGGAACTGTTGCGGCTGACAAAGCTAAGCCAATAGTCTTGATATTCTTGACGACCTTATCAGCCAAATCCTTGATTTCATCTAAAGAAGCTCCTTGATGGGCAGCTGCACCTAATATTTTATGAACAAGGACTGTTCCAGCAACTCCTCGTCTTCCTTGAGTGTAGAGCGAATTTTCAACGGCGATATCATCGTCAACAATAATTTGCTCAACCTTAATTTCTTCCATCTCAGCCATTTCTCGTGCCATTTCAAAATTCATCACATCGCCTGAATAATTTTTGATAATTAAGAGTACTCCAGCTCCTTCGTCAGCAGATTTGATTGCCTCATAAATTTGATCAGGCGTTGGTGATGTGAAAATAGCTCCACAAACAGCTGCTGACAGCATTCCTTCCCCGACAAAGCCAGCATGAGCCGGTTCATGTCCAGAACCCCCGCCTGATACTAAGGCAACTTTTCCACTTTTAGGACTTTTACGTTGAATAATTTCAAAATCTGGAACTTTTTCAACCAAATCCCCGTAAGCATAGGTTAATCCGTCTAACATTTCTGAGACCACATCTTGTGGTTGATTAATAATTTTTTTCATCGCTCATCCTCCTGAGTTTCTTATGTTATACTTAGTATAAAATATAAAGTCCATAAAAATAAGGGACAAATCGCAAAATGTGTCCGCTTTCTTTTAAAATATGAAAAAATCAATCATTACACAAAAAATTATTGCTAAAGCTTTTAAAGACCTGATGCAAAGTAATGCTTATCCCCAGATTTCTGTTAGTGATATTATGCAAACTGCAAAGATTAGAAGGCAAACTTTTTATAATTATTTTCAGAACCAAGAAGAGCTTTTATCTTGGATTTTTGAGAATGATTTTGCCGAATTAATTAATGATAATCTGGATTATTATGGCTGGCAAAATGAACTCTTACTCTTATTACGCTACTTAGATGAAAATCAAATTTTTTATCAAAAAATATTTGTTATAGATAAAAATTTTGAACACTTTTTCCTTATTCAATGGGAAAACTTGCTTGATAAGGTTATTTTTGACCAAGAAAAAAAGTCTGACTATCATTGGTCAGACTTGGAAAAATCTTTTATATGTCGTTATAATGCTGCAGCAATTTGTGCAATAACTAAAGAATCAATCATTAGAGGAAATTCTTTAGAAAAGCTTTATTCTCAGATTGTAAATCTTTTACTTGCTCAAATTAAGATTTTTGAAAGCTGATTACCATGCAAAAGCTCCCGTTGGAGCATTCAGATAGTCCAACCATTTAGGCTCTTTAACAGAACAAAGTGTTAATGAAATTCCTGACATATCGCAACTTGTCATTAGGTTTCCAACTTTGCAAAACTTAATAGATAAGCCTTCAAGTTCTAAAAGGCGCATCACATCATATTGAAAACTGTAAAGTTCCATTAATGTTGTTGAACCCAAACCATTTACAAGCAAAATATAATTTTTATTTGCTTTTTTTTGCCAGTTAATTTCTGCTTTTAACTTATTTACTAACTCTACGGCAATACGCTCTGAGTCTTCAAATTTTTCAACACGATAACCGGGTTCTCCGTGTATTCCAATTCCAAAAGAAACTTCATCTTCAGCTAGAACAAATGAAGTCTTTTGATGAGGAAAATGAACAGGTGCTAAGGCAACACCCAAAGTATAAATTTCTGGGGAAAGTGACAGAGCCAATTGTTCAATTTCATCAATACTTCCGCCTTCTTTAGCAAAAGCACCGAGAATTTTATGAAGTAAAATTGTTCCAGCAACTCCCCGATGTCTTTTATGAAAATTATAAGCATTCACCGAAATATCATCATGGCTGACAATATATCTTACATCAATTCCTTCATTTCTCGCTTCTTTTATTGCCTCATTAAATTCCTTTAAGTCAGCTTCAAAATTTTTGATAATCACAAAAACGCCTTTGCCTGAGTTAACTTGGCGAATAGCTTTTAAAATATTTTTAGACTTTGGTGGTATAAATAGAGGACCAGTCACAGCTGCTGCAAGCATTCCAGAACCAACGTAACCTACATGGGCCGGTTCATGACCATTTCCTCCACCTGAAATAATTGGAACTGCTTTTTCATTATATGTATTATCATAGAGAATTCCAGTTTCTGGTAGATAAGTCAATTGAGGGTAAGTCAAATCAATCCCTTTTAACATCTCCTCTGGAATTTCATTTGTTGAAGTATAGAATTTCATATAACCAAATTATAGCACAGATACAAAAAGAGCTTGATTTAAAAAATCAAACTCTTTTTATTTATTAGCTTTTAGATTATTTTTCAGTCAAAGCTGCAAGTCCTGGAAGTACTTTACCTTCGAGGAGTTCCATTGAAGCTCCACCACCAGTTGAAATCCATGAGAATTTATCTGCATAACCAAGGTTGATTGCTGCTGCTGCTGAGTCACCACCACCGATGATTGATTTAACACCTGGTTGTTTAACGATAGCTTCCATCAATCCAACAGTACCTGCTTGGAAGTCTGGGTTTTCAAACACACCAACTGGACCATTCCAAACAACTGTTTTAGCACCTTCAAGTTGTGTGTTGTAGTCAGCAATTGTTTTGCTTGCTACGTCAAGTCCCATAAAGCCTGCAGGAATATTTTGGTCAGCAGTTTCTTTAACTTCTGTGTAACCAGCAAATGCGTTAGCAACTTTGTGGTCAAGTGGCAAAATCAATTTTCCAGCTGCTTTTTCAAGCAATTCTTTAGCAAGATCAAGTTTGTCATCTTCAACAAGTGAAGTTCCGATTTCGTAACCTTGAGCTTTCAAGAATGTGTAAGCCATTCCACCACCGATGATAACTTTATCAGCTTTTGAAAGAAGGTTTTCGATAACACCGATTTTATCTGAAACTTTTGAACCACCAAGGATTGCTACGAATGGACGTTCTGGAGCTTCAACTGCTTCTTGGATATAAGCAATTTCGTTTTCAAGAAGGAAACCAGCAACGGCTTTATCAACGTTTGCTGAGATACCAACGTTTGATGCGTGAGCACGGTGAGCTGTACCAAATGCGTCATTAACGAAAATTCCGTCACCAAGTGAAGCCCAGTATTTACCAAGTTCTGGGTCGTTTTTAGATTCTTTTTTACCGTCGATATCTTCAAAACGAGTGTTTTCAACGAGAAGGATTTCTCCATCTTTAAGTTCGTTGATTGCTGCTTCAAGTTCTGCTCCACGAGTAGTTCCTGGGAAAACAACATCTTGACCAAGTTTTTCAGAAAGAGCTTTAGCTACTGGTGCAAGTGATTTACCAGCTTTGTCAGCTTCTTCTTTAACACGTCCCAAGTGAGAGAAGAGGACTGCACGTCCACCTTGTTCAAGGATGTATTTAATTGTTGGAAGCGCAGCAGTGATACGGTTATCATTTGTGATTACGCCATCTTTAATTGGAACATTAAAGTCAACACGTACGAGGACTTTTTTGCCTTTAAGTTCAACGTCTTTTACAGTCAATTTTGCCATTTGGAAAAATTCTCCTTATAAGATATTTTTGTTGAGATTGAAAAAGCACCATGCTGATTCAATTCAAATCGATAGGTTAATTATATCACAAATTCGAATAATTTGGCTTTGAGAATTTTACTTTTAGCTTGTAAAGGGTTACTTTTAAAAGATTTTTACTGACAGATTTTTTTTAAATGAATTTAAAAAAGGCTGTCAGTAATATATTTTTGAATTCCATAAGCGACACCATCTTCTGTATTGCTTTTCGTAATCACTTTTCCTATTTTTTTTAAGTCATCAGAAGCATTTGCCATAACAATTGGTAAGCCAACAGCTTTTAACATACTTAAATCATTTTCATTATCGCCAAATGCTGCAAGTTCGCTTTGCTCTAACTGTTCTCTTTGAGCAATAAATTGGACTGCTTTAGCTTTTTGAGCTTCAAGATGTGTAATCTCAAGATACGTTTCCCAAGTTTTTTGAATGATTATATCAGGAAAATTTAGTTTTTCTAAATGTTCTTTAATTTCTTCTAACTTACTTTCATTTGGTGTAATCAAAAGAATTTTAAATATTTCTAGTCTTGGTCGCTCAGTTATCAATGCTTCCAAATCTACTAACTTAGGAACCTGTGGAGTAAATTGCATTTCTTGTTTGATGTCTTTATCAATCTTTTCAACATACCAATCGATTAAACTGTACAGGGATAGATTTATTTCAGGATAATCTTTTTTGATTGTCTTAATCAATTCTTGAGCGCTAGCATGAACCATTGGATTTGCTTTAATAACTTCATTTTTAGCAAAAATAAGCCCGCCATTAAAAGCAACTTGTGAGCTTTTTAAATTCAATTGATTAATTAGACTCTCCATCGCTTGAGGTGCTCTTGCTGAAACCAAAGAAAACGGAAGATTAGAGTTTTCAATCACTTCTTGAGTCTTTTTGGAAATTTTTCCTTGGTCATCAAGTAAAGTCCCGTCTAGGTCAGAAAAAATATGTTTAATCTTAGTCATCTTATCCCCCTCTATCCTCTATTTTAACAAAATTTACTGACAGCTTTGTTAGTAAAAGCTAATGAATAAAAAAATCACTGACAGAAGTCAGTGATTAAAAATTCTAATTAGTATTTTTTACGTTTACGTGCTGCTTCTGATTTACGTTTACGTTTTACAGAAGGTTTTTCGTAGTGTTCACGTTTGCGGAGCTCTTGAAGAGTTCCAGCTTTTGTTACTGAACGTTTGAAGCGACGGAGTGCGTCGTCAAGTGATTCATTTTTGCGTACAAGTGTTTTTGACATAGATTTTCACCCCATTTCCAGCTCGAGAGTTCGTGGTCTTTCACACGACTTTCCTATTATATCAAATGGAAAAGACCTTGTCAAACTAGACTAGCTTTGTCGCCTCCTCATTTAAGCGTTCTTGATGAATATTAATTTTTTTATCCAAATAAGCCATCGATTTTTCAAGTTCGGCTAATTCTTTTTCCATTTCCTTTTTACGAGCTTTTAAAACTCCAATTATCATTTCATGCTTATCTGTATTGGCAAAAACTTCTTTAATTTGTGCTAGACTCAATCCGGCACAGCGATAATGGCGAATGGCATTAATTCTTGATTCTGTTGCTTCATCAAAATCACGAATTCCTGCTTTAGTGCGTGGAACTGAGATCAATCCTTCTTTTTCATAGAATCGTAGATTGTAGGCTGAAATTCCTGTTCTCCCTGCAACTGTCGCAATCGTGACCATTTTTTTCTCCTTTGAACTTATAAAAATCACTTTTTTATGGCAATTTTACTTTTTTATTTTATTAATTAATAAAAAGTCAATTTTTTCTCTTGACTTAGAGTAACTCTAACTTGCTATAATATAGCATGTTGATTTCAAAGTGTCAACCACCGCATTTTGAATCTTATTTTAAAATAGAAAAGAGTAAAAATTGAATAAAATACAAGAAAAACGTTCCATAAGAGCCTTTATGCTCTCCAATGTGATGGCAGGTTTAGAAGGGTCAATCGTAGCGACCGCTCTACCTGCAATGATGGCGGAATTACATGGAATTAAATTAATGAGTTGGGTTGTAACCATTTATATGCTTCTCATGGCGGTTTCTTCTCCCATTTGGACCAAATTAGCCGAACGCTTTGGATATAAACAAATGTTTGTGCTTGGCACACTCTTATTTACAATAGGTTCTCTCGGCGAAGGGTTAGCCATTAATATGCTAATGGTTATTGTCGCACGCGCGCTCATGGGACTTGGTGCTGGTGTGATGATTCAACTTCCTTTTGTCATCTATGGAATGATGTATCAAGCCGATGAGCGAAGACGAGTGATTGGAAATACTGTCGCTGCTTATTCATTTTCAACTATTGCAGGACCAATTGTCGGGGGGCTGATTGTCACTTTACTTGACTGGCGTTGGGTCTTTTTCATCAATATTCCAATTGGGATTTATATGGCTTTTATTGTTTGGAAAAATTTCGACTTGAAAACAGACCATACTAAAAAATCAATTGATTTTGCTGGCTCTGCTTCTTTATCCATCGCTGTCATTGCAATAATGTTGCTTTTCCAAATGATGGGAAATGCAGTCATTAATCTTCCTCTCCTCCTTACTTTATTAGTTGTAAGTTTTCTCTTTTTCATCGGATTTTATTTTGCTGAAAAACGAGCAGTTGACCCAATTGTTCCACTTGAACTTTTCAAAAATCCTTCATTTATCGCTAAAAATATCATGTTTTTCATGCAATATGGCTTCTTTGGTTTTTACACAAATTATCTGCCTACTTGGGGACAAGGAGTCATGGGCGCAACGGCTTTAGTCGGCGGAATGGTTTTGATTCCATCAGCAATCATGCTGGTTATAGGCACTAGAAATGTCAATCATCTCATTCAAAAAGTGGGAGAAAAGAAAACAATCTATATTGGTTTTTCCATTATGGTTTTAGGGGCAATTTTCTTATTTAGTTTGCCTGAACATGCCTCAATTGTGATGCTCTTTGTGGCAACAGCAATTCTTGGAACTGCCTTTGGAATTGTCAATATCACCTTGCAAGTTGCGGTTCAAGAAAGTGTCGCTAAGCATTTGATTGGTGCAGCGACCGCGGTTAATGCACTACTAAGAACAATGGGAACAACGCTTGTTTTATCTGGACTGTCCATTGCCCTTAATCGTACATTTACTGAGGCAACAGCACATAATCCAAAACTTACAACAACACTTCTTAATCAAATTTCTGATGCAAAAGCTTTAAAAAATATTCCAGTAAATCTTATTGCCCCTTTGCGTCACACCTTATTTAACGGCATGCACTTGCTTGCTCTTATCTCAGGATTACTTCTTTTCATTGCTCTTTTTGTCAATTGGCTCGACCCTTGGAAAAAAGGCTTGGAATAGAACAAAAAACTGCTGACAGGCTCGTCAGTAGTTTTTATTTTGCTGACAAAATTTCTGTCATAGGATAGCGGTTTGCGCTTTAGCGCATTTACGGATATGCTAGTATTTCCGTCAGTAATTTTTGAGTTCATTAAAGTCTGCAATTGCTTTTTCTAATAAATGATGTAAACTGTCAGCATCATTTTCTAACCATTCTTCCCAAGCCACACTATAAACTGCTCGAGCTAGGCGAACAGCTAATCTTGCATTTCTTTCACCATAAGTTGTCAGTAAATATTCAACTAAGAGTTCTTCGATTTTGCTTTGTTTTAAAAGTTCGCGTTCTTCCAAATCTGGGTGACTGGCAATTATTTTTTGTCTTTTGACTGTTCTTTCTCGATGTTCATCAAAGAAATCTGCAGCGTAAAAATAACTTTCAAGAACAATAGCCAAAGGATTATTCGCTTTTGATTCTTTCATTTTCGTCAGTAACATTTGGCTGTATTGCTCACCGCCAGCAAAGAAAATATCTGCTTTATTTTTAAATTTACGAAAAAACGTTCGCTCTGTTAAACCAGCTTTGGTGGCAATTTGTAGAACAGTTGTATTCTCATAACCTTGCGCTGTAATCAATTCCAAGGCTGCTTCATATAATTTTTCTTGACTTGTTTTTTTCATCTCTTCCCCTAAATGTCAGTTTATGACATTTTTCTTGACAAGACCCCTCTAAAGGATTATACTATTCTCAAATGTCAGTTACTGACATTATATAAAATGCCTTTAAAACTGTCAAGAAAAGTTGATAAAGCACATTAAGGAGAAAATAAATGGTTAAAGCACTACAATACAAAACATTTGGTAAACCCGATGTTCTTCAACTCGTGGACCTTCCTCTCGTCCATCCAAAAGCTGATGAAGTTTCTATCAAAGTCAGTCATGTTGGACTCAATCCAATGGATTGGGCTATTATGGGAAATCCTGAAGTGGCTCCAAATTTTGGTGTCAAACTTCCCCAAACTTTTGCCTATGATTTTGCTGGAATAATCGATGAAATTGGTCCAGAAGTGACCGACTTTAAAGTTGGCGACTATGTTTTTGGAACAACAATGAGAGGTGCAGCAACCGAACAACTCATTTTTTCAACGAAAGAACGTGGACTTTTTCATAGACCCGATTTTGTAGAAGATGACGTCGCCTCTACTCTTGCCGTGGCTGGCTATACTGCGGCAGTTGCTCTGCGAAAAGCTCACGTAACAGCAGGGGATACTCTTTTAGTTGGTGGTGCAGCCGGTGGCGTAGGAAGTTTTACGGTTCAACTTGCTCAAATTTTAGGCGCTAAAGTAATCGGTACTGCATCTGACTCTACCGCTGACTTCCTACAAGATTTAGGTGCCGAACAAATAAGTTATGGCCCAGGTCTAGCTGACCGTTTGAAAAATAAAGAAATCACGGCGGCTATCGATCTATTCAGCCATGAAACGCTTAAAGCTGCTCTCGAATTAGGAGTCAAAGCTAATAAGATGTCGACTGTCATCATGTATCCAGAGCCTCCAGCTGGGATTCCAACAGCTACAGGTGGCGAAGCTCTTCCTTCTGATATGGAAATGATTTTAAATGCCATCTCTAATCATCAACTGACGGTTCCAATTGCAGCTAAGTACTCTATCGATGACTATTTAGAAGCAATCAACTTACAGATGAATCGTCACGCACATGGAAAAATCGTTCTTTATTTTTAAATAAATAAAAAAACAGTCAAATCAGACTGTTTTTATTTACTCCAATCAATCGGACTTTGACCAGATTCAACCAGAAATTCATTGGTTTTTGAGAAAGGATGCGAACCAAAAAATCCACGACTTGCTGACAAAGGTGACGGATGCGCCGCTTCTAGTATGAGATGCTTACTTCCATCAATTAGTTTGGCTTTCTTTCTAGCAAAACCACCCCAAAGAATGAAAACTTTTGGTCGCTCATCATCTGAGGCAATCTTTATAATTTCGTCTGTCAACGGTTCCCAAATTTTACCAGCATGGGCATTTGAAGCAAACTCAGGTACGGTCAGGACTGCGTTTAGAAGTAAAACACCTTGTTCGGCCCAAGCCGTCAAATCACTGTTTTCTTTAGAAAAACCTTCTTCACGCAATTCTTTTTGGATATTAACAATCGAGTCTGGACGATTCACTTTGAAAGTAGCAGGATAAGAAAAAGCCAAGCCTTGAGCTTTCCCGGGCTGAGGGTAAGGGTCTTGCCCAACAATGATAACCTTTGTTTGCGCCAAAGGAGTCAATTCAATCGCCCGAAAAATTTGATTTTCTGGTGGATATACTTTGCCCTCTTGATAAGTCTGATTGATAAATTCAATCATTTTAGGGAAATAATCTTCTGCTAATCGGTTGCGTAAGGGTTGTGACCAATCTGTTTTCTTCATTTTTCTTGTCCTCTCTCCACAAAAATTCGGAGGGTTGTTTTCAATTTTTCTGTTGCTGTCTTTCTGAAATCACTGATATAAATTTCTCGATGATGAAATTCTTTGTGAACAGCTTTTAAATCATGTTCTTTAGCATACTCAAAGAGTTTTTCAAAGCTTTCCCCTTCGTCATCAAAAGAACCTGAATGAATGGTTTGGAGACATAATCCGTCTTGAATAGCTTCAAATTTAACTTTTGATAAATCAAATCCTTTTTTACTTTCAACTAACTTCTTAGCTTTTTCAACTATTTCAGAATCCACAAAATCGGGCATTCTAATCATCAATCGCCAAATAAAGTCATTTTTATCTAGTTTACCAGCTCTAGGTTCATTTTTACTGGTCCATAAACCTTCAAGAGGCGGAACCACAAAAGGTTGGAAATTTTCAATTGTAAAGTCTGGGTTTCGATAGGACATTGAAATCATATAGGCTGTCGCATACAAATATTGAATGGCTTCTTGAAAAGCTGGACTTGTTGGTGCTCCTTTGCCATCTATCATTAGATAATTAAGGGCAGGCAGCTCAATTAAAGAAATTCCTTTTGGTAAATAATAATTTTTATCAGATTTTTTATAATCAATTTTCGGGCTAGACATGCTTTTATTATATCAAATTTATAAATAAAAAAACCTGCCTTAATGACAGATTTTTCATTTTCAAATTAGAGATTTGCAACGTTATGATAAACTTTTTGGACGTCATCGTCATCTTCAAGAGCATCAATGAGTCCTTCAAAGATTTCTAAATCTTCAGGTGAAAGTTCAACTTCTGATTGAGGAATCATTTCTAATTCTGTTGTTGAGAACTCAGTAATTCCAGCTTCTTTAAGTGCTGCAATTCCTTTATGAAGGTCTGTTGGTTCTGTATAAACAACAATATTTCCTTCTTCTTCGGTCACATCACGAACATCAACTTCAGCATCAAGCAAAATTTCAAAGATATGGTCAGGGTCAGTTCCTTCAAAAACAATCACCCCTGTATTGTCAAACATATAGCTGACAGCACCGGCTGCTCCGATATTCCCACCATTTTTGTGGAAAGTAGTACGGACATTAGCGATTGTACGGTTAACATTTGAAGTCAAAGTTTCGGCGATAACCATTGAACCATTTGGTCCAAATCCTTCATAACGTCCTTGAACGAAAGTTTCATCTCCGCCACCTTTAGCTTTATCGATTGCTTTATCAATAACGTGTTTTGGAACTTGCGCTTGTTTGGCACGTTCAATAACGAATTTTAATGATGAATTTGATTCTGGATCTGGTTCACCTTGTTTAGCAGCGGCATAGATTTCAACACCGAATTTTGCATATACTTTAGAAGTTGCACCGTCTTTAGCGGTTTTTTTAGCAACAATATTGGCCCATTTACGTCCCATTGGAATAATCTCCTTGAAATTTTATTTAAATTATTGGCAGAGGATTAATCTGCGTGATTTTTTCTATCATATTATATCACAATTTGTAAAGGCTCGTCTATGAGAAATCAAAAAAAATCCCGATTTTACGGGATTTTACTTTAATTTCATCAGGGATTATTCTTGTGAGGAAATTTCATTAGAGTTTTCTTCAGCTTCTTTTATTTTCATTCTTAATAAGAACACGGCAGCAATAATCCATAAAACAAGCGAAACAAATATAATAAACCAAGCAAAGATTCCTGCAATCAGTGTTAAAATTGCTGCTGCATTACTCAAATTGAATCTTCTATTTTGGCGAAGTAAAATAATCGCAAGGACAAATGTTGCTATTCCTACAAACCCAATAATAATTTTGATAAACATAGCAGGGCCAGAATTTGCTGCATTAAATCCGGCTTCAAAGCTGTTTGAACCAGTTGAATTGAGTGCTTGCGATAGTGAAGCCATTGAAACGATGGTTGAAAGCACAACCAAGGCAGCACCAATGATGTTAAGAATCCCCGTCACTTTGACAAGATTCTTCATACTTTTTTCAGTCATAATAAAAATTCCTTTTCTTTTTATCATAACATATTTTTTACGTTATTTACAAACATTTATCGTAAATGTCTATCTGATTGATGAACGATTGGTTTTCGGCCAAAATTTTGTTCTTCAAATTGAACATTTCCTAATTGATAAATTTCATCAGCTTTTTGGGTCAAGTTGTCCCATGGATTTTGCCCAATTCTACTGATAATTTTTCCCCGATTTTGAGCTAGAATTTCTTGACCAGTTTTTGAAAAGCCTAGCACATGAATTTGTTCTGGTAAATCAAACTGCTTTGGAATATTTAACAAAATATAAGTTAAAAGCCTACGAACACGCGCTTTCGTATAACGTTTGGTATAAACTTGTTCAACCAATTCATCAAGATTTTTAGCAGATTTGACCGCCTTTTTTAAGCGGACAGAAAGTTCTTGATTGACTTGAAAATTATTTTCCAAGTGCTCATCAACTCGAATTTTATATTGCAGAAGTGGAAAATAAGCTGCCCAATTAGTTTTTGGACTTGCATAAGCCGCTAAAATGGCTGACGGAACATAATTTTTTATTGCTGACAAGTCTGTCAGCATCGATTTATTACTGACAGATTGATTAGTTTGCTCTGTCAGTAAATTTTGCCTTTCTGTCAGTGAAAATAACTCCTGACGGAGTGCGGTTGCACTAGCAAATCCTTCTGTCAGCTCTAGTGAATGAAATTTTCCGACGCGTTTAATCGCTTGTAAATTAATTTGTTTACCTGCCGCTGCTTTAGCATAGGCAAGAGCTAAGACGTGATTTGGTGTGTTCCCGTCAAATTCAATTCCCGTAAAATGCTGCCACATTTTTTGAGTTTTTTCAGGGTAGGAAAGCTGGTCAGCTAATGATTGAATGTAACTTTCCATTTCCTCCCCTCTTTTTTCATAAATATCAGCAATTTCATTATAATCAATTGCTGATTCTGAACCAAAAGCCAGGTCAGTAATTCCAAGATTTTTTAAAATATCCACAGCACCACTTGCAAAAAAATCGGCTGCCTGTACCGAAACAGTGACAGGTAATTCAACCACTAAATCAGCACCACAAGCTAAAGCCATTTGAGCTCTCGTCCATTTATCAAAAATAGCAGGCTCACCTCGCTGCATCCAATTCCCTGACATGGCTACTATTTTTATGCCCTCAATCTGGTTCAAAAGATATTCATGTCCCTTATGAAATGGATTAAATTCGGCAATAATTCCTGTAATCTTATTCATTTTCTACCTCTAAAAAAATCTGTCAGTAACTGACAGAGATATTTTTTCGATTATTTTTTACAGACAAAGAACCAACGCGCACTTTCTTCGCTCGGCGCCTCGTCAGTAAAATCTGCACAGACCATCGCTTCTTTAAAGCCGGCAGTTGCCAAGCGTGCGAGATAATCGTCGATTGGATAAGTCCGTTCTTCATGAACTTCGTCTTTTCGTGTAAATTTCCCATCAGAACCCTGAATGAAAAAACTTAATTCATGGACAATAGAATGTGGAACTTCTCCTTCAAATGAGTCCCATAAAAAAGCAAAATCTTCCGCATTTTCATGGTAAGAGTAATTGGGAAAAACTTCATCTACTTGATAAGTTGAATGCACATCAAAAATAAAAGTTCCACCTTCATTTAGTATTTCAAAAACACCATCAAACGTGGCTTGTAATTCATCCAAATTTTCCAAATAGCAAAGTGAGTCAGAGTAGCAAGTTACCGCATCAAATTTTCCAAGTCCAGAAAGTTCGCGCATATCTCCAGCAGTAAAATCAAGTTGATAACCGGCTTGTCGAGCTTTTTTACTTGCCAAAGTTAACATTTCTTCAGAAATATCAAGTCCGGTCACTTTGTAGCCTTCTTGGGCCAAACGAACTGATAAAGCACCAGAGCCACAAGCTAATTCAAAAACTGATTTTGTTTCTTTTGGTAAATGTCTTTTTGTAAAATCAAGCCATTGCTCATAAAGTTCTTGGTCCATGACCTGATCATAGACTCTTGAAAAATCTTCGTAAAATGCCATTTCAGCCCTTTCTAGAATTACTGACAGCTCTTTTAATAGGGCTGTCAGTAAATTTTAAAATAAATAAGAGCTCTGTCAGTAAAACCGACAAAGCTATTAATTATTCAGCCATAAATCCAGAAATATCTACCATTGGTGCATCAGACCAAAGTTTTTCTAAATTAAAGTGTCCACGTTCATCATGGCCAAAGACACTGACTACGATATCACCAAGGTCAATCAAAACCCAACCTGTTTTTGCATCGCCTTCAATATGACCTGCTGCTTTTGCTCCAGCAAGTTCAGCCGCTTCAGCAATATTATCAGCAATTGCATCTAACTGACGGCTATTCATTGCTTCCATAATCACAAAATAATCTGCAACAAATGTCACTTCAGACATATCTAAGGCCACAATATCAAGTGCTTTTTTATCATCGGCTGCTTTTACAACCACTTCAAGTAATTTTTTTGAATCCAATTCTTTCCTCCGAGACTTTTTGCCTCTTTTTATTCATTAAAAATCTTTTTAAGATTTATTATTCATTTTCTCTAGCTCCTTTACAATCAAATGTAAAAACTAGACCCACTTATTTTAACATAAAAAGTTACAGCAACCAAAAGTTGCCTGTTATATTCATTATTTTTAGAGAAATTTTAAAAAACGCTTCTGTGAATGATTACTGGTATAACCTTGATGTTCATAAAATTGATGCGCCTCATGCCTTTGCACTCCGGAGTTCAGTCTAATAACTTTAATCTCTCTCACTTTAGCCTTTTCTTCTAAGGCATCAAGTAATTGAGCACCAATTCCCTGTCCTTGATTTTTTTCATCCACAACTAAACCTAAGACATTTAGCATCACTTGTTCAACATAAACCGGAGCATAAATTTCTGCTTCGATGAAAGCTGTCACTCTTTCTCCCAATTCAAAAACAAGAAATTCATGGTCAGCATCTTTTAAAATACGTGCAAGATTTTTCTTGACAGCCGCTTCAGAAATTGGATAACCAAGTACTCCAGAAAGGCGAGCAATGTCAAGATAATCTTTCATTTCAGCTTTTCTAATCATTCATTTTCCTCTGTTCATAATAAGCAGTTTATCTCTAAGGATATTTCAAGACAAATAACCAATAAAAGCATTATAGGCTTCAAAAGTTTGAGGATAAATGGTCAAACGACGTTCTGCCAAATACTCAACCAAACGCATGGTTTCAAAAGCAACTGCTTGATTTAAATCTTGATTAGCAACGGCACGGGCTTCAATGACCCCAGGAAATGTTCGACCTTCCTCAATGTAATCTGCTACATACAACACCTTAGCCAAACCAGACATTTCTTTATCTCCGACCGTATGAATCTCAATCGCCCTTAAAATTTCTTCATCTTCAAGTCCAAAATCTTCACGCATTTTATAAATTCCGACTTTTCCATGCCAAATATTATTATCCCAATTTTTCAAATCAGCATCTAAGCCATATTTATCAATTAAGGCTAAAAAAGTTTCATCATCCACTTCTTTACAATAGTCATGTAAAAGTCCAGCTAAACTTGCTTTATGCGGGTCAACTCCATATTTTTGCGCTAACGCAATCGCTGCTTTTTCCACACCGAGCATATGTTCAAAACGTGATTTTTTAACCATGCTAGCAATTTTCGCTAACAAATCTTCTCTTGATAAATTTACTTCTGGATAAAAGTCAAACATATAAGCCTTCTTTCAAAATGTAATCTAAAACCTTCGGTGCCAAAAGAAAATGTGGTTTAATTCCACGGTGCAATTGTTCCCGAATCAAATTTCCAGAAATATCCATCATTGGAACATCCACCCACATGATTGGATAAGAAGTTCCTGCCCGATAACGAGGCCTACGAATCCCAACGAATTGAACTAATTCTAATAACTCATCAATATGTGCCCAATGAGCTAAACCAGAAATCATGTCACCACCGATAATAAAATAAAAATCACAATCTGGATTTTCTTCATGAAGCTCAAGTACCGTTTGATAAATATCAGCGCCATCTTTAGCTTTCAGGCGACAAGCGTCTACTTCTAAACCAGGACAATCTTCAATAGCTGCGGTCAGCATAGCTGCAACATGCCCGTCAGTATTATGTTCTGGTAAAAAGACAACTTTTTCCAAATTAAGTTCTTGGCGCACTTGGTCAGCAATTGTCAAATGGCCAACATGAACAGGATTAAAATTACCCCAAAAAAGTCCGATTGCCCGTCGTTTCTCGTCTTCTTTAGCTTTTAATTCTACCTTTGTAAAAGGAGTCAATAAATCTATTGCCATTTGTTCACCCATTATATCTTAGTCTTTGATTATTTTTTAGAACACTTTATTTCACAATATTTTTAACTTCAACCGAAATTTTGCGATTTTCTTTGCGGTCAGAAACTTTAAACACAATGAGATTTCGACCGATGATTTGAACAACATCAAGTCCCATTTCTTCAATTGCTTCTGCCACATCTGTTGCCACTTCATCTGAGTTTTGTAAAATATTAACTTTGATTAGTTCACGTGCATCAGCAGCATTACGAATGCTTGTCAAAATTTCATTAGACAAACCACTTTTGCCAATTTGAACAATTGGTTTAATATTAACTGCCAAGCTACGCAAGTAGCGTTTTTGTTTTCCGTTCATTTCCATGATTTAATTTTTCCTATTTCTATTTTTAAAATTTCCGAGCAACCTTTAGTTATTGGGTAATTTCCAACTCAATTCAGGCGCAATCAATCCTTTAATCAGATATCCTTTTTCACCCTCAACCACTGATTGCACCAAGGCACTTTTTCGTAATTCAGGTAACTGATAGGCTTTTTCGTAAGGTAACTCTAACTCAAAAGCATCAAAAAGTTCATGTAATTTTTCCAAAATTGCTGTTTTCAGCCATTGCACGCCACTTTCAGATTTAATTGAGAGTTGCAAACTTGGCGATAAAGTTGGCAAGAAATCACTTGGTGCTATATCCATTTTATTATAAACATTCAGCACAGGAATATTGGTAAGCTTCAAATCTTCCATGATTTTCAAAACTGTTTGTTCATGAATTTCGTGATGAGGGTTGCTAGCATCCACAACATGAATTAGTAAATCAACATTAGCTGATTCTTCTAGTGTTGATTTAAAAGCTTTAATCAGCTCTGTTGGCAGATTTTGGATAAAACCGACAGTATCGGTCAGTGACACCGTAAAGTCTTCAACCAATTTAACTGCTTTTGTTGTGGCATCCAAAGTCGCAAAAAGTTCATTTTGCTCATATTGTTCTTTATCAAGCCCAACTAAAGCATTCATAATGCTGGATTTTCCGGCATTGGTGTAACCAATTAAACCAATCCGAAAAATTCCTGATTTTGAGCGTTTTTGGCGGATATTTTCCCTTGTTTTTTCAACTTTTTTGAGGGCTTTATCAATGTTTTCAATTCGAGTGCGAATATAACGTCGATCTGTTTCAAGCTTGGTTTCACCTGGCCCTTTAGAACCAATTCCCCCACCTTGACGGCTGAGCATAATCCCTTGCCCCACCAAACGAGGCAAAAGATAATTGAGCTGGGCTTCTTCAACTTGAAGCATTCCTTCATGCGAGCGCGCACGCATAGCAAAAATATCCAAAATCAATTGCATTCTATCGATGACTTTGACACCCAAAGCTTCTTCTAAATTGACATTTTGCCTTGGTGATAAGCGATCATTGAAAATAACCGTATCAATTTCACCCACTTCAATCGCCCAACGCATTTGTTCTAATTTTCCAGAACCAATCATTGTCCGACTATCTGGACGTTCTCTTTTTTGAGTGAATTGGTCAATAACCAAGCCGCCAGCTGTTTTTGTCAGTTCAGCAAGTTCAATCATTGATGACTCAAAAGCCTGAAAATTTTCAGCTGTTTCCACTCCAGCAAGGAGAACTCTTTCTTGTTTTTCTTCTAAATCTATCAAATTTTTAGTAAAATTTTC
This sequence comes from Lactococcus sp. SK2-659, assembly GCF_020218185.2. NCBI lineage: Bacteria > Bacillati > Bacillota > Bacilli > Lactobacillales > Streptococcaceae > Lactococcus > Lactococcus sp. SK2-659. The sequence goes on along the minus strand of NZ_JAIWQZ020000002.1, from coordinate 311,176 downwards.
CTTTTTTATTTTTGTCAGCTGAGTTTAGACTAAAATTGTTATAGAGTCAAACTCTGCTCATTGATTTATTCAGTTGTCACAATTCTTTTGATTTGAGAATTTACTGACAGATTTTTCAGCTCGTCAGCAAAGAATGTCGGGAAAGCTTTGTAATTTTTATACTCAGCAATTGGAATCCATTTCAAAAATTCTTTGCTACCATCAGTCCCAAAACTCTCCGATTTTACTGACAGATTTTCTGTCAGTGGTTTCATCAGAAAATAAAAACTCAACTCATGACAATTGACCTTATTTAAAAAATCACTTTCCTGACCTGTAAAAAAATCTTCATGGATAAAAGCTAATCTTTCGATTTCAAGATGTAAGCCAGTTTCCTCATAAAGCTCACGCAGACAAGCCTCCTCGGCCGTTTCACCCAGTTGCACGGCACCACCAACCGAATAATAATAATCATTGTGGTCATTGCCAACCATCAAAACAGCATCATCTTTAATAATAATTCCAGCTGCCCGATATCGAAACCACTGATTATTACGCGTAAAACCAATATCCTGACTAGTCTCTTCCATTTTATTTCTCCAAGATTTTACTGACAGAAATTCTGTCAGTAATTTTACAAGACAAACTGTGAATGTTTTTACCCAATCAAAGCCTTACGAACAACTACATCCACACCTTCTGGCACCCAAGCTGCCACAACTGCTTTTTGTGGGACACGAACCCAGCCAAGGCCAGAAAAGACAATATCCGATTTGTCAGTAATTTTAAACTCACGACGAACCAATTTAGCACCAACTAAAGCAGGAGCCAAGAGTTCTCCTTTATGCTTTTCATAAAATTCAGTCGCACCTTCGAGTTTCGTCCGATGAACATTGATTTCATTGTCAAAATAAGCCGTCATTCCTTGACGTTCGCCACTTATAAAATCAAAACGTGCCAAACCACCAAAGAACAATGTTTGTTCAGGATTGAGCTGATAAGTTTTCGGCTTAATTTCTTTACGCGGTGACACATATTTCAAATCTTCTGGTTCCAAATAATGAGCCATTTGCCCACGGTGAATAATCCCCGGTGTGTCAATCAATGCCGAATCTTCATCAAGCGGAATTTCAATCTTATCAAGAGTTGTCCCAGGGAAACGTGAAGTTGTAATCACATCCTCAGAACCTGAAGCTGATTTAATAATTGCATTAATCAAAGTCGATTTACCAACATTCGTTACCCCAACCACATAGACATCACGCCCACGGCGGTAGTATTCAATAGCTTCCATCAATTCAGCCACATCATCTTTATTTTGAGCCGAGGTCACTAAAATATCTTTAGGTTTAAGCGAACGTGAAGCCGCTTGTTCTCTTAACCAAGCAGTTAATTTCCCAACTTTTAGTGATTTTGGTAAAACATCACGTTTATTGGCAACCATGAGTAAATCATTTCCACCAGTCAATTTATGAAGGTTAGGAATCAAAGAGCCATTAAAGTCAAAAATATCAACCACATTGACAATCAAAGCATCATGTTGACCAATTTCTTTAAGTAAACGCAAAAAATCTGCATCCGTCAAACTTGTCGGTGCAATCTCATTATAATGGCGCAAACGGAAACAACGCTGACAGTATAAATCCTCAGTTTTGATAGAAGCTTCGCTTCCCTCATCTCCAGCCTGAACAGCTTCCATTTGGTCGCGTTCAGCTATTTTTTTCTTCAAAGCACCCGCAGGCAAAAAGCCAAGTGCATTTTTATCCTCAGTTTGAATTTTTGCACCACAACCAATACAGTACAAATCTTCCATTGTATTTTCATTTTCAATCATATTGCTTATTATACCACATTTCAACAGCATTTTTAGCCTTTTTTCCTATAATAAAAGACCTATTTTTATCATCTTTTTACTGACAAATTTTTCTGTCAGTAAATTTCAAAATAAAAAAGAGAACGACAACTTGTCAATTCCCTTTTTTTACTGACAGAATACTTGTCAGTAATTTTTATTGTACAGAATAGTTAGGTGCTTCTTTAGTAATTTGTACATCATGCGGATGTGATTCTTTCAAACCAGCACCAGACATTTCGATAAATTGTGCTGAATCATGCAAAGCAGTAATATCAGCCGCACCAGTATATCCCATTCCTGCTTTCAAACCACCTAGCATTTGGAAAACGATATCTGTCGCTGTTCCTTTATAAGCCACACGTCCTTCAATTCCCTCTGGAACAAGTTTGTTAGCTTCATTAACAGCCCCTTGGAAATAACGGTCTTTAGAACCTTTTTTCATGGCTGCCAGGCTTCCCATTCCACGGTAAGTTTTAAACTTACGACCTTGGAAGATTTCAAATTCCCCAGGAGATTCGTCAGTACCTGCAAGCATTGAACCGAGCATAACAGCGTCTCCACCAGCAGCAAGCGCCTTAACAATATCACCAGAATATTTAATTCCACCATCAGCGATGATTGTTTTACCAAATTCACGCGCCACATTTGCCGCATCATAAATGGCTGTAATTTGCGGAACACCTACACCAGCAACAACACGAGTCGTACAGATAGAACCAGGACCAATCCCAACTTTAACCACATCAACACCAGCTTCAAACAAAGCACGAGCACCCTCACCAGTAGCAATATTACCAGCAATCAAAGTACGGTCTGGGAAATGATTACGGATTTCACGAATTTTACGTAAAACACCAGCTGAATGTCCATGAGCCGTATCAATAACAATCGCATCAGCCCCTGCAGCGAACAAAGCTTCCGCACGCTCAAAAGTATCAGAAGATACACCAACTGCTCCAGCAACAAGCAAACGACCTTGCTCATCTTTAGCAGCATTTGGGAATTCAATCACCCGTTCAATATCTTTAATTGTAATCAAACCAGCCAATTTACCAGCTTCATCAACCAAAGGTAATTTTTCAATTTTATGCTCTTGCAAAATACGAGCAGCTGTATCTAAAGTTGTTCCAACCGGAGCAGTAATCAGATTTTCAGAAGTCATCATATTTTTGATTTGTTGATTATAATCCGTAATAAAACGCAAATCACGGTTAGTAATAATCCCTACCAATTTACGATTTTCAAGCGTATCAACGATTGGTACGCCAGAAATTCGGTAAGTTGCCATCAAGTTTTCAGCTTCTTCAATTTTATGATTTGGAGTCAAGAAAAACGGATCTGTAATAACACCAGATTCTGAACGTTTCACTTTATGAATTTCTTCAGCTTGTTCCTCAACAGACATATTTTTATGAACTACACCAAGTCCACCTTGACGCGCCATTGAAATAGCCATTTTTGAGTCAGTTACAGTATCCATGGCAGCAGAGATAATTGGAATATTCAAAGTCAAATTTTTAGCCAACTTTGTCTTCATACTCACCTCATTTGGTAAAACATGAGACTCTGCTGGAATCAGCAATACATCATCAAAAGTAAATCCCTTTTTCAAAAACTTAGTTTCCCAGTTTGACATCGAAAATATTCCTCCATTATCGTGCTATATATAAGCAATATAGCTATATTTCTATGGCATTCGCCAATTTTTTATTTTTACTATTCTACCACTATTCCCAAAGCATTTCAACAGTAGAAAACAGATTAAATAAAAAATATGCAAAATTTAAACTCATAATTACCTTATTATTTCATAAACTCGCCTTAAATATGGTAACATATATTATACAGGGTAAAAAAAGACTGTTTAAAATTACATTTAAAACCCAAAGAAAACATTTTCATTAAAATGTTAGTTATTTTTTACTAAAACGCAACAAAGCTTTGTTGTCCTCATTGTAAAATATTATATGAAACCATTTATTTTTCATCCACACAAAGGAAAGCTGAAAATTTAGAAATGAAACTGAAAAAATCCCACATTATTTCCCTAATTCTATTGTCAGGGCTATTAATCGCCAAACCAGTATTTGCTGAAGATAATGTTAGTCAAGATGACCATCCAATGGGCTACTACATCAAACAAGAACAAGAGCAGCAGGCTTCAGATGAAAGTACCAGTACAGACGCAGCTGAAGTACCATCAATCAGAGCACGTTCTTTCGCAGCAGCCATACCAGCTGCGAATGCTCCTGATATTCTTTATTCAGATAATACATCTCTGCCAAGAAAAGATGCCGTTGATATTTCTAGTCATCAATCTTGGATGGTCCAAGCAGATTTTAATGCAATAAAAGCAGCAGGTGTCAAAACTGTTATTATTAAATTGACTGAAGGAACAGGCTATATCAATCCGTATGCTTCAAGTCAGATTCAAATGGCCAAAAGTGCTGGATTAAATATTGCCGTCTATCATTATGCTACCTTGCAAGGAGCTAACTCTCAAGATGCTGGTAACTCCTTGGCTGTACAAGAAGCCAATTATTTTGCAAATACGGCAAAAAAATTAGGACTCTCTACAAATATTGTCATGATTATGGATTGTGAACAACCTTATAAAGATAGCTCTGGAAAAATCATTGGTCCGAATCCCGCTAACGTTGACTGGGCAACTGCTGCTGCAAAATTTGCCAGCCAACTAAAAAGCCAAGGATACAGCAACACGATATTTTATACCTCATCTTCTTGGTTAGGCACAAATACAGCAACTTGCCAAATGAATTATAATACTCTTGGTGGAGCAAAAAAAGTTTGGGCTGCACAGTATCTCTATGGTACTCCCTCTTCTAACAATCTGAAAAATACTCAATACGGTGCTTGGCAATATACCAGCCAAATGCGATTCAAAGGTGGAACATCAAATCTTTTAAATAATAACTTAGATACTTCAATTGACTATAATAATATCTTCAGCGCTCCTTCACAAAATTTACAAGATGTCTATCGTCTCTACAATGCCAACACAGGTGAACATTTTTATACATTAAATTTTGCCGAAAAAACTAATCTTCAAAATGTTGGTTGGCGTTACGAAGGAATCGGTTGGCTTTCTTCCTCAACTGGTTCACCCGTTTACCGAGTTTATAATCCTAATGCAAAAGGTGGAGATCATTATTACACCATGAGCAAATATGAAGCACAGCAACTCGTTAGCAAAGGTTGGCGTTGGGACAATAACGGAGGAGCAGCTTTTTACTCAAACGGTTCCAAAAATCTCTATGTTGCATACAATCCAAACGCTTCCTCAGGATCACACAACTACACCACAAATTCCTATGAACAAGACAACCTCCTCAGACTAGGTTGGAAGTATGGTGCAGTCGCGTGGAAAGTTAATTAAATAAAAAATATAAAAAAAGTCCAGAAAAATTTTCTAGACTTTTTTATTAAGGTTATATCTAGCAAATTTTGTCTCAAAAAAAAAACATTCTAAAAATTGATTATAATTTAGAGTGGTTTTTTTATTAAATAATTTTTTTAAAATTTAAAAATAGTAAACAAAGTATCAAAAAGCAAAGCAGCGTTTGATAAAACAGCGATAACAATTGTTGCTCTGATTACCGTAATTCTCGAAGTGACTCCTAAAACAAATCTATGATTCCCCGCAAATAGAACAAGAAGTGGCAAAAGAGGTGTGATATACCTGCCTTGAATTCCTCCTATTTGTCCCATTAAAGCCCCTCTGTCACCTGTAAAGCCTCCAACATTGGAGTATATTACAAACAAAGCAACAATATTTAAAATAAATATTGCTAAAGCCGTCCAACTTATAATTGACTTTTTCACAAACTTAGTTTCCGAAAAGGCAGCAACTCCCACTAATAAAAACCATACTGCAGAAAAATAAATGGGAATTTTCGAATTTGAACCACTTAAGGGTTTTGTAAAGGTTGAAGTAAATATTGAATAATCCGATCCTCCAAAATTATAAGTAAAATTAATAAATAACTTATAAATTAAAGTTAAAAATCCGCCACGTTGGTGAGTAATATAAAAAGCTATAACTGCAAGAAAGCCTACGGTAATTATCATAAAAATTCTTCTTACAATTGGCGGAGTTAAAACAATAATAGATTTTATTATTCTCTTCAAGGGATATGCAAAAACTAAAAGAGGAATAAATAAGAAAACTAAACAAAGATTTGTTTTTGCCCCCAAATATAATATCGCTGCCAATAAACAAAGTCGCATCAGAGAAAAAATTGTAAATTTATCTCGATTAACAATATTAATCACTGCGGCAATAAAAATAGACACCAAAAGCATCGAAGTAGCATCATAGGAAAGACTTGAAAAAAGATTCATCTGTACAGGGCTTAAAGCTACTACCATAAAAAGTAGTTTTCCTCTTTTTACGAATTTTATTATCAAAAACATTCCTATGGTCATCACAAGCATATTAACTAACCGACCACAGACAATCATCATTCCTATTGAAGGATAAATATGGTAACCTGCCCAGATACCAATAGCAGGGATTAAGTGCCCTATAAAATTATAAGACAATACTTTAGGATACACTGTAGAACGTGGGAGCTTACTCATCGGCATTCTTTGTACTTCTGTCTCAAAATACTTTTTAAAATAGTCTCCATTTTGATAGGCGGGTTTCTGATTCACAAATTGGTCCCCAAACCATTTTGAATTTTCCCCATATACATTTATATCTGTGGTCAAATGAACTATGTTACTTGAATTGACAAAATGATAAACTCCGTCTGGTTCATTAAAAAATGGCATCAAAATCGACAAAACTACGCCAAAGAAAAGGGCAATTACTAAATAATATTTGTGAATCCTTTTTTCTAACCCATCCACTTTAGTGGAAAATAAAGATTTATCGCTCGTTATTTCATACTGATGTTGATGATTGTTTCTTCTATATCTAACTGTATCCATATTATACTACCCTCACTAAAATAACGCCAAGAATCACTATTCCTAAGACCAATACTAGTAATGGGAAAATTATAGATTTCACAGCACTAAAATGAATTTCTTTTTGAGGAGTGACAGACAAAACATTATACTCATTCGTTCCTGCACCATAATCTGGAATAAGACCATTTAACTTGAACGATTGGTTTGCTGCCATTTTCATACTAGTTTTGATGAGTTGACTACCATTCGGTGAAGTTGAAATATCTGAAAAAACAGAAAAACCAATTGGCATTTTATTCATAGAATAATTCGCAGGTGAAGCAACTTGATAAAGAAAATAATCCTTTCCTTTCCCTAAGCCGAATAGTTTAATCAGAGATTCATTAATTTTTGTATCACGCTCATAATTGTAATTAAACCGTGTACTATTTAATTCAATTGGAGAAACATTATTGTCACCAAAAACATATTGATTCCCCCCCCTTAGTAACGTATAACCTGCTGGGTCTATTGTAGAAATGCTTTGAACCTCACTCCATTTTCCTTGATTATCATATAAATACTTCTTACCAGCAACTTCTTTCCCCAGAACATAAACGGAGTCTCTAACCAGCTTATTTTTATTCGTATCCACTTGAACAAAATTAATCCCTGTTGTGTTGATTTTAGGGGCTGAGGTTGTAATTTGTGTCGCCGTTGCTGGAGATATAACATTCGCTGTCATCCCAAAATTGTTATCTGGAGAGCTAAAAGCCTCAATAGGAATAGTCATCTTTGTAGTAGTGATACTTGTTCCTTGCTGGATTGAAATATCATTTAAATAAACAACAGGAGAAAGGTGTGCTTTTATGTCAATGGAAACATCGCTATCCGTTGGGGGAATTACTAATTCATACATATTGATTTGCCAAGAAATTAAAGTTGCTCCTATTGTTTCAGCAACCTTACTTAAATGATCCGGACTAGACAGCGGGTCAAATGTTACCCCAGGATTAATGATAGGTGGAATTAACGAGCTTACCGTATTAGGAACTGAGGTCTCATCAATAACAATATTAGCATCCGGTCTAAGAATAATCTTTGTCAAAGCCGTAGGACTTAACATCTTCTTATTTACTTTAAGTTTGTAATGTATCTCCTGATTTAATTCTACCGTCCGTGGCTGATTTTTTTTAGAATTTCCAGAAGAAAATGAAAGTGAAAGTCCCAAACTATCTGTATCTATAGTAATTTCCTTCATCCCAGGAGTCACTGTAATAAGTTTTACAATCCCTTGACTACTTCCGTCTACAATAGCTGTCAATCCTGTTGAAACTTTTGCGACAGTTCGTCCTTTAGCATCGGTTGTTTCATTTGAACCACTGGGAGTACGCATTCTAACAAAATTACTTGGAGGATTAAAAGACATAATATCTGTTCCGTTATTCGTCTCATTAATTGACTGAAGAAGCTTAAAGTTTGTACTAAAAAGTGTCGAAATTATGGTCTTAGCTTCACTATCAGAATGCTTATTATTTTCTCCAACAGTTAGTCCAGCAACGACTATCATATGCTCGGTATTTTGTGCACCACGCCAATCTGGGGTATTTGTGACTGAGTTAGGAAAAGTCCCCGACTTAATATGCTCATAGGCCGTTTGATAATTTCCAGCCGCAAAGGTCCCATTTTGAATCGGTTCTCCTGAGGCAGTGACTTTTATTGATAGATTCGTGGTAGAAGTTTTTTCCGAGGCACTTACAACCTGTCCTTCAGAAAAAGTAAAGAGAAATAGCCCCAGCACCCCAATGAGAGTGACTAAGAAGGTTACCTTTTTATACATTTTATTCTCCAATCATTTAGTATAAGGGTTATTTTTTACTTACAATCTTTTTGACTTCAATAAAAAGACTAGTTTTCAATAAGATATTAAGAATTATATATATTATAGCACCAATCACTATTTGAAATAAAAGATTACGAAAATTCATCTTCCATAAATTGTTGAGGTAGAAAACCCCCCCAAACATAATCGCACCGGATAAAAAGTACTTCCAACATGATAGAATCATTGTCCCTATCTCAAAATCATTTCTCAAAATATAGAATTGATAAACTGTTACCGCGGCCTCAGCAATTACCGTCGCAATCATCGCTCCTGTAAGCCCTAAAGACGGAATCAAAACAAAGTTAAGCAAAATATTAAGAACTGCTCCAATTGTTACCGAAGTAGTGAACTCTCGCATTCGATTTAAAGGAAGGAGATATTGGATTCCCAAAACATTACTCCAGGCAATAAAAACAATAATTGGAGCTTCCATCATTAACAAAGGTCCTACAGCTACCCATTTTGGACCAAAAAAGAATCCCGCAAAATTGAGTGATATTCCCATCACCCCAAACATTATTGGTATGGCAAGTCCAGTCATAAGAACAAAGGATTTTTTTAAGGTCTCTTGAACCTCTTTAATTTTTCCTTTTGAAAACAGATTGGAAACGTGAGGTAGCATAACTACACCCAAAGAGGTGACAATACTCAATGTTACTTTAATTAGACTATCTGATTGACTAAAGAATCCAGACGCCGTTTTCCCATCAAAAATCCCAATCATCGTCTTGTTGGCAATTGTATAAATTTGTGTCGCAATTTGTGGTAAAAAAAGCAATAATGTTGGTTTTAAATGATGACCTAAGGCAAGTGTTTTCCATTTAGGAGCAAAAATTTCCTTACGTAAATAAGGCCAAAGAGAAAGATTTCCAATCAAAGATGTACCAGTAATAATCAGTACATAAATAGGTAAATCCTTTGGACTCTTAATAAAAGTAAAGATAAAAATAACCGAGATAATAGAGACAATAAAATTACGACCAACGGTCCGCTTAAAGTTCTCTACTCCCATAAAATACCAAGAGATATCAAAAGCGGCAGCGATAATTGCAATACTTTGCAAAAGATAAATTTCAAAATTCTGTTTTTGAAAAGCCAGGAAAATACAGAAAACAAGAAAAGAGAGAGCAATTGTACAAAATCTCAAAAATGAAATTTCCCAAAAAATTTGACTTCTCTTTTCTTTGTTAGATTGATGATAGGCAATCTCTCGATTTCCATAAGTTGTTATCCCAATTGAACCAGCTAATACAAAATACTGGATAATCGCATAAGTAAAAGTATTTATACCTATGGCTGTTGTTCCAAGCACTCTGGAAATATAGGGAATTGTGATAATTGGAATAATCACAATTAAAAGCTGGTAAGAGCTGTTCAAAAGATAGTTTTTTAATACTTTCAATCTTTAAATTCCTTCTCCACAGCCTTTAAAGCTGCATTAAAGACTTGGTCCATATCATAATATTGATAATTTCCCAAACGGCCACCAAAAATCACTGTTTTTTCATTATCTGCTAATTTACGATATTTCTTAAAAAGTTCTGAGTTTTTAGTGTCATTGACAGGATAATAGGCTTCTTTTGTACGATCCCAATCTTGAGGATATTCTTTAGTGATGATTGTTTTATTATCATCGCCTTTTTTGTCAAAATGACGCCATTCCATCACTCGAGTGAACGGAGTTTCAGCATCTGTATAATTAATAACAGCATTTCCTTGCTTGTTATCCGTTTCAAAAGTTTCTGATTCAAAACGAACTGAGCGATACTCTAATTCTCCAAATTCATAGTTGAAATATTGGTCAATCATTCCTGTATAAACAATTTTAGGGAATTCCGCTAAATAATCCTCTTTATTTGAGAAGAAATCAGTATTTACTTGAACATCAATCAAATCAGAATCCAGCATCTTATCAAAAATTGCTGTGTATCCATCTACTGGAACTCCTTGATATCGATGGTTGAAATAGTTATTATCAAAAGTATAACGAACTGGCAAACGACGGATAATAAAACTTGGAAGTTCTGTTGCTTTACGCCCCCATTGTTTTTCTGTATATCCTTTAATCAATTTTGTATAAATATCAGTACCAATTAAAGAAATCGCTTGTTCTTCAAGGTTTTTTGGAATACCTGAAAGACCTGCAGCAACTTTTTGCTCCTCAATTTTTGCCGCTGCTTCTTCTGGAGTTTTCACTCCCCACATTTGATAAAAAGTATTCATATTGAATGGAAGATTATAGAGTTCACCTTTATAATTAGCTACTACTTGGTTAATATAGCCATTGAACTCTGTAAATTGATTAACATAATCCCAAACTTCTTTATTGTCTGTATGGAAAATGTGTGCTCCAAAGTCATGGACATTGATACCATGTTCTTTATGAGTGTACATGTTTCCACCAACATGTGCACGTCGCTCAATAATCAAGCTACGTTTACCACGCTTAGCTGCTTCATGAGCAAAAATTGCACCGTAAGGTCCTGCTCCAACAATTAAGTAATCATAGTTTTTTGTATTATATTTCATTGTTTCACTCATTTGAAATCTCCTCTGCTTTCTCTAAAGCTTCTGTTAAAAAATATCCCATTCGTATTTTATTCCCAAATTTTTCGACATTTTCCCTCATACGATTATAGTCTACTTCTTTAATTTTAGCAATTTTAGAAGGTATTTCCTCCAACGTATTTACCAAAAAACCTAGATTATGCTCCATAATAAATGAGGCAAGAGCAGCTTTTTCCCACATAATTATTGGAAAACCTGCCGCTAAATACAAAGATGTTTTATGAGGATTATTGTATCGTTGATAATTGCCATATTTACCGGTCCCCCCTATGGTTGTTTCGCTATCCCAAATTAGACCATAAGATCCTTGAATAATATTTGGAATTTCATCAGCAGGAAAACTCCCATGATATATAACATTTTTTGATTTTTCCACATCCGAACTAACATTTGGACCATATAAGTTAAAATCAATTTCAGAAATCTTAAATAGTTCCATTAAATATGATGATTTCTCTGGGGCTAAATTCCCCGCAATGATTACACTTTTACCATAAGTTCCTCCTGCATCTTCTTTGATCACAGAAAGATAATCAAAAATTTCTAAATCTATTATATTATTTTTCTTATATCCTTCTTTGACAAGCCAAGAAACCATTTTGTCATTGTGAGCAATAAAATAAAAATTACTATTTTTAAAATTCAGGAGATTTCTATAGGGTGTCGAATTATTTTTTCCTATACGTAGCTCATAAATATCATGAATCAGTATAAAAACCTTCAGGCTTTTACTACGTTTTTTAAGAAAATAAAGACATACTCTTTCAAAGAAAAAAATTGGAGGAAAATTTGATACAACCTTTGTATTTTTAGGAAGAAATAATATTCTAATCATCACTTGCACTGAAAAAAATAATGTTCTTAAATATATATTTTTTATATTGACTTTTGACAAAAGACTTTCATAGCCCATTTTTTCAAAAATTTCTGTAGCATCATTTACTGCTTTTGAACCTGCATTCATATTTTCTTTTTGTAATGCGTTAATATAATACTTTTTCAATTTTTCCTAACTTTCATCTTTTGAAACTCAACCTTTAACTTAATAACAAGTGATTTTTACTGGTAATTAAATTAGTTCAAAGAATTTTTTCCCACTCTTCTGATACCCTATCAAGAGTAAAGTTTTGTAATCTTTCCAACGATTTTTCTTGATATCTTTTTCTCTCTTCAAAATCATTAATCAATCGTGTAAGCTGTTTAACCATTTCTTCAACGTCCCCATTTTTAACAAGAATACCGTTTTTACCATTATCAAGAGCATAACGACTTCCGCTTTGTTCAAATGCCACTATTGGTAAACCAAAACTCATTGCTTCTACAAGAACTAATGGAAGTCCTTCAAATCTTGAGGTCATCAAATAAATTGAACTATTTAAATAATGGTCTCGAAGTTTCTCTCCAGATAAGCTTCCTTGAAGAATAACTCTTTCTTCCGAGTCGTTTTCAGACAAATAAGTCTGAAATTCCTTCATGTTACCATCACCTGCAACAGATATTTTCCAACCTTCTGGGAGTTTACCCGCGACCTGTGCTAGGTAATCTATTCCTTTTTGAGGATTCGATATTCTTCCGGTCCAAGAAATGATATTACTAGTAAGATCAGAAACCTGAGTATTTTTTAAAGTCAATGGATTATTAATCACTCGAGTTTTTTTATTAATTTTCAAAAATATATCTTTATCTTCTGGTGTAAGACATATAACCTCATCAGCTGCTTCGAGGCCTTCAACCCATAAATTAGTAGTATATTTTAAGTAACCATTCAAATAAGTGTCCGCACTAAAATGGCACCAAGCAACTATTTTTTTATTAGGATTTCGACGCTTCAGAAATGGAATCAAATATATACTGCCGCTACTGACAACTATAATTTCACTTTGTCTTTTTCGAATAACTTTCGTAATTTCATATGCTTTAGATGATAACCATAACCGATTTAAAGCTTTCAACCTCAGCATACCTAGGACTCCACTGACACCTGTAAAAACAGAAAATCTAAAATCACTCTGCCCCTCTATAGAAACATCATTAACTAAATATTTACTACTAGGAGATGACAAAGTATAAATGGAAACATTATTTTTTTTCGATAGTTTCTCTGCTATCGCCAAATTTACCTTTTCTGTTCCACCTAAACTCCAAGTAGGTACAACAAATAATACTTTTTTTTTCATTTTTCAAATTCACTTTTCTTAAAATATTTCTTTTCTAATGTTTCATTTAAGCGATCTTTTTCTAACTCAAAATCAATATCAATACCATCATTGAAACAAACAATCTTCTTTTTTGAATTTAGTATTTGTTGGTAGTCAGTATTCTTACCCATTGGAAATAGTCCTCCAAATTTGAAAGAATTATGAGGATGAAATTGGCCTGTAGCTCTAATATAATCTAGTATAAACCATATACTTATACTCTCTTTACTCCTAAATTTACTCGAGTAAGCCTGGTTAATAGACTCTGACGCCATATTTTTCACCTCTTTGTAAATCGTTTTTGTAAATGGCTGAGCTAAGTGGTCTGGCCGATATCCGACAAATTTTTTCATGTATAGGAGTATAGGTAACATTAACAAATTAGCGGCTACAGCAAAAATTCCATTTTTAATTGAAAAATTTTTCCATTGAAATAGAGATTTCTTAGAACAATTGATATTATTCAACGCTAAAATATTATTAAATAATACAACATTAAAAGATTCACTCGGTAAAATGGGTGTATGCATGGCTTGTAGAACCGGTAGTCCTTTGTTAAAAAAGTCATTTGGTTGAACTTCATTATTCAAAAAAATATCGTCATTAAAGTTTACAAATTTTTCAGATATTCCATCAATTCGATCCATGTTCAACTCTATAACATTACTATTAAATGTAGGAAGGTACTTGTCTTCTATAAAGTCTTTGTGATTAACAATATTAATTTTAGGATGTTCTACATTCAACCAGTCTGGAACATGACCATATGTAACTAAGTGAATTTTATTTACCCAAGGTGCGTATTTTTCTACAGCTCTGAACCAATAATGAAAATTGTCCATGTTTCTAAATCTTGACTCATCATTTAACGTTTCATCCAATGATTTTCCACTGTATTTTGCTCTGTCTGCTTGCCATTCCTTATCTCTACTATCCAAATATGTTACAACAAAATCTATTTTTTCCATTCAAACTAACCTTACTTAAATGCGTCATTACAACTCATTATTCTTCATTTATCTTAAAAAGAGACTCAAATAATCAACTAGTAAAGAATCTTACGTTGATTATTTACTAGTTTAATACTAATTTACTTTTTTAATTGATTTCAATTTTTTCTAATTCTACAAATGCTTTTTCAAAGCTTTCAATAGATTTATTCCAAGTAAAATTTTCAACTACCCTATCATGTACCCTTTTTTGAATTTCAGCCATTTTCTTTGTATCGTCTACTATTAACTTCAATGTTTTTAGAAGTGTTTCCTTATCATCTTTAATAACATATCCATACTCTTGATTGGGAATCAGCTCCGTTGCTCCACCAACGTTTGTGGTAACTATTACATTATTCATCAGTGCTGCCTCTAGCATTGATGTTGAAAAACCTTCTATTTTTGACATCAATACAAAAATATCTGAATGATTATTGAGACGCATAACATCTTCATGAGAGATATGACCTAAGAATTGAATATTTTCTTGTGAATATTTTCTTATCATTTCACTGTAAATAGGTCCATCTCCAGCTATTTTTAATTCTAAATTATTTCGTTCCTTAGATAATTCAGAAAAAGCCTCAAGTAACATTTCAACGCCTTTAAATTTTGCTTGTAAACGTCCAGAATAAGATATTACTATCTTTTCGGACAATTTAGGAGAAAAATATTTTTCAAAATCATCTAAATCAATCGCATTATAGATTACACCTTTAGCCTCTATTCCAAAAGTCTTTAACCATTCAGTAGCTTCTTTTGAAACACCGTAAAAAGTCTTAGTATTTTTTTTGATTTTTTTAACCAAAAAGTGCTCTATCCTGTGAAGTATGCTATCTAACAAAGAATTATTTAATGTGAGGTACGTGGTCCCATGCTCTAATACCAAGGCTTCTTTTCCTGCTTTTTTTGCTAACTGGGCACCTAATAAAGCAGGCAATTGAAATCTTGTATTCACTACATAATAGTCAATTGGTTCAGAAGTAATATCAGAAATTAATTGTTTATATCTTTCATTTTTTAATGGAAAAGGATACCGATTTTTCCAAATCTTTCTAATAGGCAACCGATATATTTTCAAATGATCAAATTCTTCTTTAGTAGGCAAGTCTTTATCATGCTGGCTAGTAACAATTACAACATTATAACCCTTATCAATAAATTTTTGAACAATATTATATGTGTAGCGTTCTATGCCTCCCAAGAATGGAAGATAAAATCCACTAAAAATAGCAACTGTTTTCATGTTTCTCTCACTTTTCTATTTTTACTTTTCCTTATCCTTATCTGATAATTTCTTTTTTAGTAAAGATACTTCTTGTACTAAATTCTTTATTTCCTTTTCAGCAGATATTAGTGAAATTTGATATTTCAGACAGATCAGTAATAATGCACCCACTAAGAAATACAAAGCTAGTGAGGTTAAAGTTCCAATTCCTAATAAATGAGCAATACTCGTTCCAAAATCAGGAATAAGAGAACCAACAAGCAATATGAGAGCTAGAACAAACCATTTTAGCATATGCCGTATCTCTGCTCTATCTTTACGAACTAAACGAATAGTATAGACAAAGAAGAATGCTGCCAAAATAATTGCTAGTATACGAAGTTGAATGGGCATTATTTTTTCTCCTTTCCTAATAATGAGCTCGCAATAATAGCCAAAGATACACTTATCATATAACTGACTCCTTTTACCATATTAATACTTGAAACCCCAGTAGTTCGTTCAAACATCCTTACTCCCACTTCTTTTACACGAATATTTTTAGAAAAGAGGTGCATGTAGCTTTCAGGTTCTGGATATTGTCTTGGATATCTTTTAACAAATTGCTCAATCACTTTACGATTTCCTGCTCGATAACCGCTGGTAACATCTTTAATTTTTATTTTAGAAGACATATAAATTAAAGATGATAGAATTTTTATACCCATTTGACGTGATTTTGAAGACTTAAATTCAGAATTGCTTTCGTCTAAAAATCTAGAACCAACGGTAAAATCAGCTTCATCCTTCAAAATAGGTTCAATCAAGTTTGGTAAAGAATGGATATCATGCTGACCATCTCCATCAAATTGAACAGCTATATCGTAAGAATTTTGCAAGGCATAAAGATAACCTGTTTGCACGGCTCCACCTATTCCGAGATTTTGAATCAATTCAACGTGGTTAATGTTGTTTGCTATCAAAATTTCTTCTTCGTTATCAGTGGATCCATCATTTATCACTACATAATCTAATTGATAGGGACAAGTGGCTTGATAGTCCTCTACAATTTTTAGATTTTCTAATATTCCTTCACCCTCGTTATAAGCCGGGATAATTAGTAAAATTTTCATTTTCTTGTCTTCGGACACAGCTCCAAGTTCTCCTCATAATATTCGCGCTGTACAACTTTGTGTACAGTTTTCTAATATAAATTTTACCATAAATTTACTTATTTTTTTTATTAAATCCTAAACGGTATACAATAATTACTTTAATCTTTTTAAAGATCATTTTAACCAAATCCCGTAATTTTGTCTGTGTTAAGTCAGTCTCTACAGAACGTAAGAGTCGATTTGCTGAAAAGTTCGCAACAAACCCATTATTTGTTTGTATTTGAGAAATACGGAAATCATAGCCATTTGCCCACGAAACATAAACAAGAAGGCGTTCAAATGCATGTAAAATACTATTATATGGTAAAGGCTCTTCTGGAACGTCAGCCTGAATATTAACATTTAATAAGTTATTCAAAGCTTGAGGACGATACCAAATCATTGTGCCGTAACTCATCACATAGCTATCTTTCTGCTTCAATTCTTTGGAATTTTCAAAGTCTATTTTTTGCCAAATTTCTTGCATATCTGGCCAAATATCACGTTCGGTGATGTATGTTGGCCCATAAAAATGTTCAAAAAATGATGGAACGTCAGCAATTATTAAGCCAAGCTTTGGATTTTTTTCAAATTCTTGAAAAATAGCTTGAGCAGGTTCTAATAAAGAATATTCAATATCTCGTCTCCAAGATTCTCCCACAATCCAATCATTATCTTTTGATTTTTTAGTGTGAAAATGTCCGCAAAGGTCATAATCTGTCATTAACTCTGAAACTTGCATCCACGGAAGAACGTCTCTTCCTTTATTACCGGTTACGATAACTTTTTTTATTTGTAGAAGAGGATAATTTTTAAGAATTTCTTCATACTTTTCTTCTGTATCTGTGGTGATATATAAATCATAATTTTGAACATATTTATCAAAATAATTAAGATACTCAGGAATTAGGTCAAGATAAAATGCATGAAGGTGAATACCAATTTTCAAATTAGTTTTCAAACTTACTTCTTTTGTGAATTTCAGCGTTTTTTCTTCTAACATGTATTCACGGTCCGGATAATCTACTTCTGTCATGTGATTGACAATAAGTTTAACCGGAAAAGAAGTTTCTTGTTTTAAACGTTCAATTACTAAAGGAGTATAAATATTTTCTGCACCATAGCTGAAAGCTTTTATTTTTAAGAAAGGAATGTGTCTTTTCAACAATTCTGGTAAATTGAATACGGAAAAATCATGGACAAGCATGCCTGCCCACTCTTCTTTACGTGTATCAAATACAACTCCTGACTTAAATCCAGCATCTTCAAAATAATTGGTCATTGCTGTTTCGTATTTTACGATAACTTCTACAACATCATCTAAAACTTTAATATTTGCCCAAAAATTTTCAAATGCTTCACTCTTTACAATTTTTTGTTTATAGTTGACAAAATAGCTTTGAATATGGTCTGGCAATACAATTGCTTCTCGGTCTTCCCAAGGTTTTACCTTATGGCTTCGATTATTAGTAATTCCCCAAAAATCAACGCTTGTATCTTTGTCAAATTTTGCTAAAATTCCCTCAAAATCATAAACAGGACCAAAACACGTATCATTCATAACAGTAACGGAATCATACGAAGCCAATTTATCAAATCCATAATGCTTCATCGCGTCTGACCAAGCGACAAAATCATACCCCTTGTTTTCACGTTGCATAAAACCGTCAATAAGATTTTGCCCTGTTAATGTTGATAAATCGTTCTCATCCATCTGACTATTTGAAATGAAGAAAATCTCTTCAAAATTCTGACGTAAATGGGTTAGTTGATATATAACATGGTCGCTTAATTCGTTATTTCGGTTAAAATGTACGTATAGTAATAATTTATTGTTCATGTTTCTTTCCTAAGGGGTGTAGAAGTTTGTTTAATATTCGATAAGCTAGGGAGCTAGTGATATCAGAAATCACTTTTTCTTGGTTAGCAATATGAGTATCTTTATCAGCTATGATTTTTCTCATTATCTCTTCTTGGGTATTATGATTAATGAGTTCTTGTTCTTTGTCAGCAAGTTTTTGCTCACTATCAATTACTAGATTTTGGTAGTTGTCTACCCAAAGTAGTAGATTTTTTTGTAAGGCTTCTATCAATTCTGCTGGAATTTTTTGAATATATTTGTTGATGATATAGAAATAGGATTTATAATAATTTTCCCAATTGCCACGCTTACTTAAGGACTCATTTAATACTCTATAATTTAACTTTGTAGTGGAGACATAAACTGGTTTTGCTTCATTGTTTATAATTAAATTAAGCCAAAAGTCGTAATCTTCAAGAGTTTGGTTATTCAAAGATTCATCAAATTTTGCATCAATAATCTTAGAAGCTCTGACAAGTGATGAGGCATCAATTAAATTCCCCACAATTTGTTTTTCAAAGCTGTATTCTAAGTCTGGACGTAAAACGTCTCTTTGGGCATTAAAATCCCAAAGTTGACAATAAGCAATGTCTGAATTTGTTGCTGACAATTCTGTCAGTAATTTTTCGATATGATCATCATTTAAAAAGTTATCACTATCTACGAACAACAGAAAATCGCCAGTCATTTTACTCAAAGCATCATTTCGGACGTAGGCCAAACCTCTATTTTTTTCTGAAAAATAATGTGTTTCTGTAAACGGAGAATCTTGCAACACTTCTGAAATTACGTCTCCAGAAGCATCTGTTGAACCATCATTAAAAATTAAGAGTTCTATTTCTTGATGAGTTTGCCCAAAGATACTGCGCAAGCATTCCTCAATGTATTTTTCATGATTATAACATGTCACTACGACTGATACTTTTTTATCCATAATTTCACCTATTTAAAGATATAATGTTCTATTCCTGAGCGGTATTCATCCATTGGTAGATGCAAGTGGTAAGACCTAAGTGTGGTAACACCTAAGTTCAAGGCAAGGGCCATTAAACTAACAAAAAGTACGATTCTTCTCAACCAACTTCCAGTTGATTTAACTGAAATTTTTTGGGCTAGAAGGGTCAAAATTGGTGCCAAGAGTAAGATAAAGACTGTGAAATATCTTCCTTGTGGCCCTGTGATTACGTGTTCAGTAAAAGCTGGGTCAATGGCAAATTTAAATAATACTCCAAACAGATTAATCAAGTTAATAAGTAAACCTAACCATGCAAACCAACGCGGCACTTGTTCTTTAGTATAAGATAAGAATAAAAGAATTAAAGCACCATATTGGATTGGATAAAACCACGCAGGTATTGCTGCCGTTGAAGTTCCACTGATAACTTGAGTTGTTAATACTGAGTAATAAGGCTCCATGAACGTGTAAATGAACTTACTTACTACAAGGCGTAATTGGTCATGATATCTAAAAATATAAACCAAAGCTCCTAGGCCAATTAATACACCACTTCCAATAAGAACTTGTAGTTTTGTTAAGCTAAGTTTTAATTTTTTAGCAACTATTACTATAAATACTGCCAAAACAATTAAATAAAGTAAGCGTGAGTTGGCCTTTGAAAAATATAAAGCAATCGACGGAAGAATAATTCTTAAGAAAAAATCTTTTAGCTGAATTTCTTTATTTTCTTGCAACTCTACTGCCAAGTTAATCAAGGTTGCACTTAGCCAAGCAAAAGCAATATAATTATAAGAATCATAACTTAGACTTGTAGCAAATTGAATAGCAACAGGAGTGACAGATATGATTGTAAATATCATTTGGTAAGCTTTTAGTTTTTTGATGATAAAATACATCGTCAAAACAAAGAAAATTAAACTAAATAACCGAGCAACCAAGACCATCGAACCTACTGATGGGTAAATCATATAACCCACTTTTACGCCCAAAGCAGGAATCAAATGCATGATATCCTGATACCATTTTTTTCCTAAGGCACGCTTATCTGTTACTTTACTTTTAGAAACCAGTGGAAGTTTTGTTTCAAAAAAATCTTTGAAATAAGTTCCATCTTTCATTTTCGTTGTGACCGTTGTAAAAGGAAGAGGTGCTGATTGATAATCCTCAGCAGGAAATCCAATTTTTGTTCTGTCCACAACCGTATTTGAAAGATAAGACGATTTATCAAAATGATAACTTGAATCCGGCTCAATAAAAAGTGGTTGAGCAATCGCAAAAATCAAGCCAGCAACAAGAGCAACAAGAAAAAAAAGTCGCTCTGGTTTCATTAATTTTTTAGTTTGAGTCTTTTCTTTAACCAAAATTCCAATCTCCATTCCGCAAGATTAGGCCGCTTGCTGAATCTTTAGCACTGAGGTCATCTTTTGGAATGTCGAGACGATTAATAATAATGATTTTTTCATCGATATCATAAGCAACCATTTCATCTTTGGCATTCCGCACTGAAACTTGTAGCTTGAGTTTTAAATTATTAACTTGGTCTAGTTTGCATTCATAAACAGCTCGTTTTTCACCTTGACCTTCGGTCAGGTAATCCATTGAGTTGTCATTATAAATCCAGATATTACGGTCTGCATCGGTTAATGAGAAAGCAACATAAGTTTTAATATCTTCTTTAACATTATAAGAAACTTCAAATTTAATGGGTTGTTCTGGCGTTGTTTGTACTGGTGATAATAAATTTACTTTTAAATCACTGACAAACTCTTCAACTTCTTCTGTTGATTCTTCTTGAGCCGCTTTAAGACGTTTTAAATTGTCCAAACTGTATTGGTTAGCAACTTTATCTACATTTCCTGCAACTTTAATTAGACCATCTTCGATAAGTACCGCTTTATTACAATATTTTTTTACGGCATTCATGTCATGGGTAACTAAAATCGTTGTTAATCCAGATTTTTTTCTTTCCAAGAAATAATCATTACATTTTCTTTGGAATGCTTCATCCCCAACAGCCAAAACTTCATCTAAAACAAGAACATCTCCTCTTGCTTTGATAGCAACTGAGAAAGCCAAACGAACTTGCATCCCACTAGAATAATTTTTGAGTTTTTGGTTCATAAACTCATGTAACTCTGCAAAATCGACAATTTCGTCATACATTTCATCAATTTCTTGAGTTGAAAATCCAAGCATTGCACCGTTCATATAAACATTTTCACGGCCTGTAAGCTCGGGATTGAAACCAACACCAAGTTCAATGAAAGAAACTAATTTACCATTAACGGTAACTTTTCCTTTTTCTGGAACATAAATTTGAGAAATGATTTTTAAAAGTGTTGATTTACCTGACCCATTACGACCAACAATCCCAAAGAAATCACCTTTTTCTACTTCAAAATCAATGTCTTTTAGGACATGTTGTTCTTTATAACCTTTGATTCCTCTAAATCGATTGACAAGAGTTGTCCGAAGGCTTGTACTCGCTTCTGTCGGAAGACGAAAATACTTACTTACATGATCAATTTTTACTGCTAATTCAGCCATTTTGTCTCCTTAATTAAATAACTTCTGCGAATTTCTTAGAGTTTTTAGTAAATATCCAAAGTCCAAGTCCGAATACAAGAATCGGTAAGATATATGGAATGATAATTACAAAAGGATTGTGCCACATTTGCCATAGTGTTGGATTGGCATTGTTACTAAAAGTTAAAATATAACGCATATCTTGAACAATTTGAGCCATTGGATTAAGCATCAATATTTTGGCAATTTCAAGATGTGAAGTTGAGATTTGTGTTACTGGATAGATAATTGGTGTTCCGTAGAAAGCTGCTTGCATTACTACTTCCCAAATTGGTCCTAAATCACGGAAATAAACAAAAAGGGTTGAAAGGATAAAGGCAATTCCCATCGTGAAGATGATTAATTCTAGAAGTAAAGGAACGGCGAATATTACTGTCCAGCTCATTTGTACCCCATTAATTAAAGCAAAGATAATAACGACAACTAAAGAAATCATTAAATTAATAAAAGCGTTGGCAACAACTGAGAAGATGAGGACAGGTTTTGAAAAGTTAACTTTTCGCAATAAATCTCCACGGCTGACAATTGAGAGCATTCCCATATTTGTTGCTTCACTAAAGAAATTCCAGATTGTAATCCCGAGTAACAGAGCAACAGCAAAGTGAGGAATTGCTTCCCCAAAACGCATGAATCTTACGAAGACGAGATAGAGAATCAAGAAAAGTAAAAGGGGTTTTAAGATAGACCATAGGTAACCTATGACGCTTCCTTGGTAACGAAGTTTAAAGTCAGTTTTAATTAACTCTTTAAGTAGAATTTGATTTCTACGGCTGAAGAAATTCATTTGTTTTTTCCTTTGTATGCAAATTTTGTGATGATAAGTGTGCGAAAGATTCTTGTATGATAATTTTTATTTTTACGTAAATTGTATCGATCAAGAATTTGTCGACGCTCTGCTTTGGGTTGTTTTAAAATATTGACATAATCACTGACAAGTGCTCTATCAGCTTCCGACATTAGTGACAAATTTTCTGTCAGTAATTTTTGAGCTTGTTTTTGACTGGCTGTAATGAGCCACCAATATTTTTCAAACCATAAGTTTGGGTGTATCCATTTTTTTATCCGTTTTGAGAGGGTTCTTGCTCCCAAAACATTAGAATCGTGCTGACGATAAAGATGAGTAGGTTGGTCAATATAAACCAACTCACCGAGTGCAGCTGCTACAATTGCCAAATACCAATCATGCATAATAATATCATTTGTGCTTTGCCAAAGTTGTGCAAGCTCATGATTAATCATACTCGCTCCACCTGTGACCGTATTTTCGGTCAATTCTTGAACAAGTTTTGTATTTGCATGCTCAGACTGACTGCGTATCATAGATTCCGAAGTCACATTAAGGTTTCTGTCAGTAACTTTCAAATCCGTATAATACATGACCGGTTTACTATTATCATGTTTTTTAGTTTCTTCTAACATTACTGACAGCTTTTCTGGCAACCAATAGTCATCTTGGTCAGCAAAAAAATAGAAGTCAGCATTGTTATTATCTGTCACAAGCTCATGAAAGGATTTAATCACCCCAACATTTTCAGCTCGAATTAATTTAATTCTGTTGTCTTTACTGACAAAATCATCAACAATTTTGCAGGTTCTATCAATTGAACCATCGTCACGAATGATTAAATTCCAGTCAGTATAAGTTTGTTTTTGAATACTCTCAATCTGATCAGCGACGAACTTCTCGCCGTTGTAGGTTGACATTAAAATATTAACTCTCATCTCCGCCTCTGGCTAGGTTCTCCATTTTTCTTAAAGGCTCAGACTC
Source organism: Lactococcus sp. SK2-659 (assembly GCF_020218185.2). Lineage (NCBI taxonomy): Bacteria > Bacillati > Bacillota > Bacilli > Lactobacillales > Streptococcaceae > Lactococcus > Lactococcus sp. SK2-659. Next base: position 287,248 of record NZ_JAIWQZ020000002.1, on the reverse strand, counting down.
ATCAGTAAACTTTGGAGCGAAAAGGTCCTCATATTGAGCACAAATATGCTCCCAAGTATATTTTTCTTCGATAATTGCCTGAGCTTTTTCGTGTAATCTTTGACCTTCATCTGGGGTCAAATTTTCAACTTCTGACAAAGTTGTCAGTAAATTTTCCTTGTCAAAATAAATGACGGAATCGCCTGCTGTCGTCCGGTTGAAATTGACTCCTAAAACAACATTGACCGCTGTTGACCACATGGCCTCAAGCAATCCAGGATTTGTTCCCCCTACCTCATGACCATGTAAATAAGCAAAGGCATGTTCACGAATATATCTCAATTCGTTTTGATTATAGACTGTTCCAACAAATTTAATTCGTGAATCCTTGTCGAATTGCGTTTTTTCGCGCAATTCTTTGAAGTAAGCATTGCCTTCGTGATTAGTAATAATCACAAGGTCTCGTTTTGTTGAACTTTTTATGAAGGCTCTAATTAGCGTTTCATAATTATTTTCAGGCACAAAACGTCCTACAATCAAATAATAATCATTAACTTTATATTTTACCAGAGTTTCTGATTCTGTCAAATCGGACTTGAACTTTTCTGTTCCATAAGCAATCACTTCTGATTCAACTTGTCCATATTCACTTGTTAAATATTCTTTAATTCCTGCGTTATCTGAAATAATCAAATCAGCATATCGCACCATTTTTTTCTCAGCAAATTTCAAATAAGAACGAATTGGTGCTGCCCACTTGGTTCTTTTCCATTCCAATCCATCAGGATTGACAAATAATTTCCCCCCAAGTTTATGGATTTTATTAGCATAATGGCCAATAAATCCACCTGCCGTATTCCCAAGAATATAAAAAATAGGCGCTTTGATTTCTTCTTTTTTACAATATTTAAGTGCCGCATTAATGGCTAAAATATCATAAGCAATCACACGTGCTGAACCAATTTTGGGTAACTTAATTACAAAACAATCTGCTCCAAGATACTCAAAATGTTCTCCAGGTAGTGCCATGTCTGAATTCTCACTTTGACAAGCTACATGATATTTTATATTTTTATTATTTTGATGTTTGACGAGTTCTTCAACAAATGTTTCAAACCCTCCATATTTCGCTGGTAAGCCACGGCTACCAATGATAAAAACGTGTTTTTTCATGTTGTTCCTTTTACTCACTAAAATTTATTTAGTGATTATTTCAGCCTCTCAAAATGAGAATTCTGTCAGTACTGACGAGCTTTTGCAGGTCGCTGACAGAATTTTCAATTAGTTTATTTTAATGACAGAGTCATTATTTTTTGTTAATTTCGCCTTTTACGCCATCTTTATTTTCACGCAAATCGCCTTTTTCAAGCATACTTGCTAAAGCTTCTTGCCATGTTGGAATGACAAAACCTGTCGCTTTTGCTTTTTCAAGACTCATTGTTGAATTAAATGGACGTTTTGCTTTTGCCGGGAATTTGCTTGAATCCACAGGTTTAACAAGCACATCTGTGTCTTTCAAGATTTCTTTGGCAAAATCAAACCAAGTCACATCTTCACCAGGCGCAGCATCGTTTGTTAGATGATAAAAACCAAAATCAGCTTTTTCATTAACCAAATAAACCATAAATTCAGCAAGTGTACGTGTCCAAGTTGGTCTGCCGTGTTGATCATTAACAACAGTTAATTCTGGAAAACGTGTCGCCAAGTTTTGCATTGTGAAGACAAAGTTTGGGCCATAAGAACCAAAGACCCAAGCAGTACGGATGATGTAATGTTTTACACCAGAAGCCACAACTGCTTCTTCACCAAGATGTTTCGTCCGTCCATATTCAGATTCAGGAGCTTTTGGTGCATCAACCGGCCACTCTTGGCCAATTGGCAAAGTTCCGCCAAAAACATAGTCAGTTGAAATATAAACAAGTGTTGCCCCAACACGTGCTGCCGCTTCGGCTACATTTTTAGTTCCATCAACATTGATTTTTTCATCAAGTTCACGACCTTCGTCTTCAGCTTTATCAACAGCTGTATAAGCCGCACAATGATAGACAAGTTCAGGTTTATTTTCATCAAAGAATTTATCAACAGCGACGCCGTCAGTAATATCGAGTTCTTTAGCATCTGTTGCTGTATAAGCTATGCCACGTTCATCAAGTAAATGACGCAACTCTGTTCCAAGTTGTCCATTTCCACCTGTTATTAAAATCATTTGTTCTCCAATCTTTAATTTTTCTACTGAGAGATTTGTCATTCAAAATGTTAAATCCTAGTGCGGTTGATTATTATGGCAAACTGCTTCTATAGCATAACCATCGGGGTCATAAATAAAAGCCGCATAATAATTTTCATGAAAATGTTTGTGATAGCCTGGCTTGCCATATCCTTTAGCTCCAAGCTTTATGGCCACTTCGTTAAAATCATCTACTTCTTGATTACTTTTGGCTTGGAAAGCTAAATGGAAAGAAAAAGGTTGTCCTTCATAAATTGCAAAATCACCAAAAGGATCTGTTGAAATACTGTCCGAAAAATTTGCTGATTTTTCGGAGCGATGATGAAGTTTATAACCCAAAGGAGCAAGCACAGATTCATAAAATTGAATAGAGCGTTCAATGTCTTTAACAGCAAAACCACCAATATGATTAATCATATTTCCACACTTTCCCGTACCTATTTACTGACAGAAAAATTATTTATCCAAAACTTTTTGTGTTTCAGCATATTTTGCTTCAACAGCTTCTTTTTCAGCTTTCCACCAGTTTTCGTTTTCACGATACCAGTCGATGGTTGCTTGCAAACCAGATTCAAAGTCAGTATGTTTTGGAGCCCAACCAAGTTCTGTACGTAATTTACTATTATCAATCGCGTAACGAAGGTCATGACCAGCACGGTCAGTTACACGGTCATAATCGTCTTTATCTTTACCCATACGAGTCAAAATATCTTCAAGAACTTCTTTGTTATTTTTTTCACCGTCTGCACCGATAAGATAAGTTTCGCCCATACGACCCTTAGTCAAAATTGTCCAAACACCTGATGAATGGTCTTCTGTATGAATCCAGTCACGAACATTTTTACCATCACCGTAAAGTTTTGGTTTGATTCCTGAAAGAATATTAGTAATTTGACGAGGAATAAATTTTTCGATGTGTTGGAAAGGTCCGTAGTTATTTGAGCAGTTTGAAATTGTTGCTTTAAGCCCAAATGAACGTACCCAAGCACGAACAATCAAATCAGAAGCCGCTTTAGTTGAAGAGTAAGGGCTTGATGGATTGTAAGGTGTTTTGTCAGTAAATTTTTCACCTTCACCTTCGCCATGACCTGGCAAATCTTCACGATAAGGCAAATCACCATAAACTTCATCAGTAGAAACATGGTGGAAACGTAAATCATATTTACGAGCCGCTTGAATCAACGTATAAGTTCCGATAAAGTTTGTTTGGATAAATTCATCTTGAGATTTCAAAGAATTATCATTATGGCTTTCAGCTGCATAGTGAACAATTGCGTCTGCTTTAGAAGCCACTTGATCAACAATTTCAGGGTCTGCAATGTCGCCAACAACAAGTTCGACACGTCCACTGTCAAATAACATGTTAATGTTATTAACATTTCCTGCATAAGTTAATTTATCCAAAACTGTGATATGCACGTCTGGATGATTGTTATAAACATAGTGTACAAAGTTTGAGCCGATAAATCCTGCTCCACCTGTCACAACGATATTTTTAAATTCAGTCATGTTTTTTCCTTTTTTGATTATTTATTAGTAAATCTTGAAAATTAATCCACTCGATATTCTCTGACAAATTTTGCTTTTGGCACAGCTTTTAAATATTTTCCATTGAAGACCAAATAATCGCCAATAGGAACTGTCATTTTGAGTAAACCACCGACATTTTTTACTGACAGCGATTTATCATTCCAAGAAAAGCCCCCGTCAGTAAATGCCTGATTGGCCCAGCTCGGTCTGTCAATATTTTTTTCAACTTGCCAAAATTCTAAACGTTTTTTAGTTCGTAAATGTAAAGCAAACATTAGAGTTCATCAGCCTTCAAAGCTTTTACATCTTTTAATAATGGATGATTTTTATCAGCTTCAGAAACTTCAGCATTTTCAACATCTTCCCACTTAATTCCCAAAGTTGGGTCAGCATAATTCACAAAAGCGTATTTAGGTTTAAGTTCAAGTGCCCAGTAATCATTAACTAAATAGCTATAAGAAACTGTGTCAGACAAAACTTGGAATCCATTAGCCACACCACGTGGAACAAAAATTCCTTTACTTGCATCAATCACAGTTTGATAAACATGACCGAAATTTTCTCCTTCACGTAAATCAACCCATGCGCCTAAAACACTTCCGCCATCAGCGACAGAAATATACTTATCCCAAGGTTCAGCGTGGAGACCACGCAAAACATTTTTACGAGAAAAACTTACATTGTTTTGTAATTTTTCTTCGGCAAAGAAGCTTTCTGGAAAGCCAAGTGGCATCATTTTTTCTTTTTGGAAATTTTCTTTAAACCATCCACGATTATCACCGTGAACTGGGATATCAAATTCTAACATTCCAGGAATTTGGCTGATTTCTCGTGCAGCCAATGTTTTTTCAAAAAAATTATCAGTCATATTTTTCTTTCTAATCACTATTTTCAAAGTTTATTCAAGAACAACGCTAACTTCATTCAGTCACTTATCTTTTTTCGCTTTTGCATTGACGTGTGATTTTTGAATGTGTTCGAGCGTTAGGTTATTAGGTACATCTGGATGATGTTTTCGACAAAGAACATAAAGTCCATCAGCTGTGCGATGAAGTCCAATTCGATGACAACCTGGTGCATGACATTTTAGTCTTCGCCAAACAACAGCAAAGACACCAAAAAGTGGCAAACAGCTGAAAAATCCGCCCCACCACGCTGACCAACCTGCGTCAGTCACACCAGTAAACCATAAAAACCATTCCCAAATATTTTTTAGCATTGATTGTCCTTCTTGTACTTTGACAACTTTACTTTAATAATGACTTTTTAGTCTTTTCCAATCAAACGAAGCAAGTATTGACCATACTCATTTTTCTTAAGCGGTTGAGCCAATTTAAGAACATCGTCAGCTTTAATATAACCCATACGATAAGCAATTTCTTCCAAGTTTGCCACTTGCATATTTTGCATCCGTTGAACTGTTTCGATATATTGTGCGGCTTCAAGGAGAGATTCATGTGTTCCAGTATCTAACCAAGCAAAGCCACGGCCCATTAATTCAACTGACAAATCGCCACGTTCAAGATAAGCTTTATTTACGTCAGTAATTTCAAGCTCTCCACGAGGTGAAGGTTCAATGTTTTTGGCAATTTCAATAACATCATTATCGTAGAAGTATAAACCAGTTACTGCATAATTTGATTTAGGTTCTTCTGGTTTTTCTTCAATAGAAACAGCATTCATGTTTTCATCAAATTCAACGACACCAAAACGTTCTGGATCAGGAACATGATAACCAAAAACAGTGGCTCCTTTTTCTTTTGCAGCTGCATTTTGGAGCATTTTAGACATTCCAGGTCCGTGATAAATATTATCACCCAAAATAAGCGCAACTGAATCATCACCAATAAATTCTTCACCAATAATAAATGCTTGAGCCAATCCATCTGGTGATGGTTGTACCGCATATTGTAGATTAATCCCAAACTCAGAACCGTCTTGAAGTAATTCTTTAAAACGTGGAGTATCTGTTGGTGTCGAGATAATTAAAATGTCTTTAATCCCAGCCAACATCAAAGTTGACAATGGGTAATAAATCATTGGTTTATCGTAAATAGGCATCAATTGTTTTGACGCAGCACGTGTCAGTGGGTAAAGTCGTGTTCCAGACCCTCCTGCTAAAATAATCCCTTTCATCAAAGGACCTCCATAATCATAATTAATCAATATACATTATAACACAAAATGTTTCTCAATACACAACCCTCTGTGGTCATTTTGGGGATAAAAGGTTGATAAATAGGCATTTCTGATACTATTTTAAAACACTAATGAAAAGATTCTACCTATATAAATAAAAAAATCTCTAAAATTAGAGACTTCCTTTTTTATCTTCTTGGTTGAGCAACCAGGGCAGATTGAATGTTAAATTGACGTTTCAAGAGCCAACGAACTCCAAAGGCTACAAGTCCAACAATAACTAAAGCAATTGCAGGAAGTTGCAAATTAACTGATGTTGGCAAAAGGCCAGAGAAGATGGTTACCGCAATCCAAAGGAGAACTGACAGAGTGGTTGCTGCAAAACCTTTCCAATTCCAAGTTCTACGACTGTTATCCGCTTTAGGACGGTAAAAGTAACGATACATCATATACATTACCAAACCAGCAACTGCCGCTGACAAGATTGTTGTAATCAAGCCATAAACCGGAGCTTTAGAAGTGATAAGTGCGGTTACTCCATTTAAAAGAGAAATAAATCCTAAAAAGAGTAGGCTACTATCAAGCCACATCAAAACTGGATTTTCATTTTTTTCACTGACAGGTCTGTCAGCAACTTTTGGTTGATATTGAGCAACAAATTCAGTTGGCGCTCCCAATAATTTACGAGCAATAATTCCTGATTTTTGACCTTCAATAATTTGCGGAAGAATGTCATTCAAGATTTCTTTAACTTCTTCATCTGATTTCCCAACTAAAATCAGTTGTTTCGTTACCGAATGAATGTATTCTTTATTTTTTGCAGTAAGTTCTTCGATTAAATTTTCCATAATCTCATTTTATCAGAAAGCGTGAAAAAAAACAGCCAAAAATAGTCAAAAGCTTGATTTTTTTATTTGAAAAATGTTATAATTAACAAGTATGTTGTTTTTAAGCACATAAAAATCTAATGGGAGGTAAATATCATGTCTAAAGAATGTTATTTTACTGGTCGTAAGACTGTTTCAAGTAACAACCGTTCACACGCGATGAACCAAACTAAACGTGTAGTTAAACCAAATCTTCAAAAAGTTACAATTCTTGAAAACGGTGAACTCAAAACTGTATGGGCTTCAGCTAAAGCTTTGAAGAAATTGCCAGCAGGCGTAGAACGCGTATAATTTTTGTTTTTTGCAAAACACAAAAATATCCTGTCATCTGACGGGGTTTTTTATTTACTAACAAGCTCTGTCAGTAAATAAAATTGTCACAACAAACTCTGTCAGCGCTGACAAATGGTAAATTTCAAAAAGCAGTTCAAAAGAGCTGTTTTATTTTATAAAAGTATGATAAAATGAGTAATGATATTTAAATAATATGGAGGAAAGTGCCGTTTGTCAGTCAATTTTTCTTTATTTACAAAAGTTTGTAAATTATTGACGACGGTACAGCTATGAAAATGAGTGTTACTATCAACAACCAACACGGGAATGTCGATATTGCTACCGAAGTCATTGCAACGGTTGTAGGTGCATCTACAACTGAAATTTTCGGCGTAGTCGGCATGACCAGTAAATCTGCTGTTAAAGATAATGTTCGCAGTGTTTTGCGTCAAGAAAACTATTCTAAAGGAGTTGTCGTTACAACTGCTGACAACGAAACTTCTATCGATGTTTATGTTGTCATTTCTTATGGTGTAAAAATTAGCGAAGTTGCAAAAAATATTCAAGAACGTGTTCGTTTCAATCTCGAAAATCAACTTGGCATCACAGCCAGTAGCGTAAACGTATATGTACAAAATGTGAAGGTGGTTGAAGATTAGTGTCAAATATTAATGCAAGTAAATTTCAAGAAATGGTTCAAGCAGCGGCAAGCCGTTTGAACGAACAAGCCGAATATGTTAACTCGCTTAATGTTTTCCCTGTTCCCGATGGAGATACAGGAACAAACATGGGCATGACCATTACAAATGGGGCAAAAGATGTTGCTTCTAAACCAGCTGATACTGTTGGTCAAGTGGCTCAAATTCTTTCAAAAGGTCTTCTTATGGGGGCTCGTGGAAATTCTGGTGTTATTTTAAGCCAACTTTTCCGTGGTTTCGCTCAATATGTTAAAGATTACGAAGAAATTGATGGAATCCATCTTGCAGCTGCACTTCAAAATGGGGTCGAAGTAGCCTATAAGGCAGTTATGAAACCTGTTGAGGGAACAATTTTAACTGTTTCTCGTGGTGCTGCTGAGTTAGCAAAACGCAAAACTGACGAAACTGATGACGCTGTTGAAATTATGGAAGCAGCACTTGAAGGGGCTAAAAAAGCACTTGCCATGACTCCTGATATGCTCCCAGTTCTTAAAGAAGTTGGAGTTGTTGACTCTGGTGGTCAAGGTTTGGTTTATATCTATGAAGGCTTTTTAATGGCGCTTAATGGTGAATTCGTACCAGAAACACCTGTTGCCGAACTTGGCGCAATGGACCGTATGGTTAATGTTGAACACGAAAGTGTTGCCAATGCTTCAACAGCAGACATCAAATTTGGTTATTGTACAGAAATCATGGTTGAACTCGGTAAAGGTCCAACTTCTCGTGAAAGTTACGACCACGATAACTTCCAAGCTTATCTTGCAGGAATTGGGAATTCACTTCTTGTTGTTGATGATGAGGAAGTCGTTAAAGTCCATGTTCATACAGAAGATCCTGGTTTAGTTATGCAAGAAGGACTTAAATATGGACGTCTTGTAAAAGTTAAAGTTGACAATATGCGCCTGCAAAATGAAGGTGTCGCTGAAAAAGAAGCAAAATCAACAAATGTTTCAACTTCTACTTCTAAAAAAGACTGGGGCTTAATTGCTATTGCTGCTGGTGAAGGTTTAGCTGATATTTTCCGTGAAATGGGTGTTAATCATGTTGTTTCTGGTGGTCAAACAATGAATCCTTCGACAGAAGATATTTTGACTGCTATTGAAGCTGTTAACGCAGAAAAAGTAATTATCTTACCTAATAACAAGAATATCTTTATGGCTGCAAAATCTGCTGCTGAAGTTGCTGAAATTCCTGTTGAAGTGATTGAATCTGCCACTGTTCCTCAAGGATTTACAGCACTCTTGAGCTTTGACCCTACACGTTCAATTGAAGAAAATAAAGCCGCTATGACTGATGCACTTCTTGATGTTAAATCTGGTTCAGTAACAACAGCCATTCGTGATACAAATGTCGATGGTATCGAAATTCATAAAAAAGATACACTTGGAATGTTGAATAACAAAATTGTTGTTTCAACACGAAAAATGAATGATGCAATCTTTGCTGTCTTTGACCAAATGATTGATGAAGATAGTGAGATTGTGGCGATTTATATTGGTGAAGAAGGCAAAAAAGCCAATGCTGACAAAATTGCTAAAGAACTTGAGAAAAAATATCCTGAAATTGAAGTTGAAATCCACGAAGGAAAACAACCGGTTTACCCATATCTCTTCTCAGTTGAGTAAAATATAGAAATAAAAAAATTCTGATGTTAAACATCAGAATTTTTCTTTTGCTTTATAAAAAGTTACTGACAGAAGCATTTTTCATCAATTAAAATGTCTGTCAGTAACTTTTTTATTGAGTGTATAGAATTATGAAAAGTATTTGATATACTCTCCATAACCCTCTGCTTCTAATTGGTCAAAAGGAACGAAACGCAAAGCGGCAGAATTAATACAATAACGCAAACCTCCCTTATCTAAGGGGCCGTCAGTAAAAACATGACCCAAATGACTGTCAGCATTACTAGAACGAACTTCTGTACGTTCCATAAATAGAGATTTATCTCGTTTTTCTTTGACAACTCCTTTATCAATCGGTTGTGTAAAGGCTGGCCAACCGCAGCCTGATTGATATTTATCTAAACTTGTAAATAGGGCTTCACCGCTCACAACATCAACATACAATCCTTTTTCAAAGAAATCATCAAACTCATTAGCAAAAGGGGCCTCTGTCCCATTTTCTTGGGTAACACGATAAGCAAGTGGGCTTAATTTCTTTTTAAGTTCTTCTTTTTCCATCAGCAATTTTCCTTTCCTACATGTGACCATTGACTGTCAACCTTTTTGACACTAGTGTAAACTTGGTTGACAAAGGGCTTGATACCTTTACATTAGGCTGTCAACAAGCATTTTTTGTCAAAAACAAGTCCTCATCTGATATGATTCATCCTATCAAAAATCGCTATTGATTTCCATTGAAAGTACTTAAAGATTTTAGGAGCTCCATTTATTAAATATTAAAAGTTACTGTTATTTTTCAGAAAATTCTTGTATCGTACTTTAAATTTTGATATAATCATAAATGTAAAACGTACTTGACATTTTCTGTAATCATTTGATTCCGGGAGGTAAAATGAAAACTCTTAACAATACCCATATTGGGCAAATTTATTATATTCATAAAATTATTGGGAAAAACCAAGCTAAACTGCGTGATTTAGGCATGATTTCCGATAAAAAAATAACACTAATTTCTACTGATGGCGAGAATGCAATTGTCAAAATTGATGAAACTCGCCTTGCTTTAAGTTCTGAATTTTTAGAGCAAATTTTTGTAAAAGAAGAACGTTCTAGCGAGGATATCATTGGTTTAGCTCACTTGCAAGTTGGCCAAACTGGTGTCGTTCGTATGATTGACGCAACGTCTGATATCAGGCGCCGCTTGATGGACATGGGCATTACGCGAGGAACAAGTGTTCATCTGCAAAAATTAGCACCACTTGGCGACCCTCTTGAACTTAGGCTTCGAGGCTATTCTCTCTCTTTGAGAAAGACCGATGCTGAAAAAATCAAAGTCGTTCTTGAACGATAGTAAGCAAAATTGTTGACCTATTTTTATCGTTATTTTTGTAAAGAAATTGTCCTAGAACACTTAACAAAGTCTAACGAAATTTAAGAAGAAATTTTAATAATATGAAAATAATTGCACTACTCGGAAACCCCAATAGTGGAAAAACGAGTATTTTTAATCAACTAACCGGTTCAAATCAGCAAGTTGGTAATTGGCCAGGGGTCACTGTTGAAAAGAAATCTGGATTTTATCGAAAAGATAAAAGTATTTGTATCCAAGATTTGCCTGGTCTTTACTCTCTTTCTCCTTATTCACTTGATGAGCAAGTTGCCAGAGATTTTTTGACAAAAACACCACCGGATGCCCTCATTAATATTGTGGATTCAACGAATTTAGAGCGTTCACTTTATTTGACTTTACAGCTGATGGAACTTGGAATTCCTATGGTTTTAGCGCTTAATATGAGCGACCTTTTGGCTGGTCAAGGAAAAAAAATCGACATTGAAAAACTTTCTTATAGCCTTGGAATTCCTGTTGTTACAACCTCGGCCATTAAAAATAAAGGTTTAGATGAGGTTGTTAAAGTAGCACTTAAAAGTCATGAAAGTCAGCCTTTAGATTATGACCATCGACTTGAAGGGGCGCTCTCGGAAATTGGTAAAGTAACTGGTTTTACCAATCGTTTTGAACAAATAAAAGTTTTCGAAGGCGACAAACTTTTATTAGCTGGAGAAACAGATAAAGCGCTAAGTCAGCAAGTTCCTACTGACAATTCTCAAGCTGGCTTATCAGCAAAACAACTAGCTGAAATTGAGGAAATTGTTTCTATCACCGAAAAATTAATGGCAGATGACCGTGAATCAATTATCGTTAATGAACGTTATGATTTAATTGGTCATATTGTTCAGCTTTGTGTTACTCAGACTGAAACTGGTAAAATTAATCTGACAGATCGAATCGACCAGATTATTACCCATAAGTGGTTGGGACTTCCTATTTTTGTTTTTATCATGTGGTTGGTCTATTTTATTTCTATTCAAACTGTCGGAACGGCAGCGACCGATTGGCTCAATGATGTCTTCTTTGGTCAATGGCTTCCTGATTTAATTGCCAATGGAATGAATGCTTTAGCGGTTACTCCTTGGGTTCAAGATTTAGTTTTAAATGGTGTCGTTGCCGGAATTGGGGCAATCTTAGGTTTTGTTCCCCAGATTTTTGTGCTCTTTTTACTTTTAGGAATTCTGGAAGATTCTGGATATATGGCTCGGGTAGCCTTTGTCATGGACCGAATTTTTAGACGATTTGGCCTTTCTGGTAAGTCTTTTATCCCCATGCTTATTGCTTCTGGCTGTGGCGTACCTGGAATTATGGCGACGAGAACGATTGAGCAAGAACGTGACCGAAAAATTACAATTATGGTCACAACTTTTATGCCTTGTTCTGCCAAACTTCCTATTATCGCATTAGTTTCTGGCGCTTTTTTCCCTCACGCTTCTTGGGTTGCTCCTAGTGCTTACTTTTTGGGAATGTCCATGATTATTCTCTCCGGTATTATTTTGAAAAAAACAAGGATGTTTTCTGGTGATACTTCGGCTTTCATCATGGAACTTCCTGCCTATCATTTGCCTTATGCGATGACTGTTTTAAAATATGCTTTCGACCGTGCGTTTTCTTTCGTCAAGCGGGCTGGTACGATCATTTTTGCTATGAATGTTTTGATTTGGTTCACTTCAAATTATAATTGGACCTTGGCACATGTTGATGCGAGTCAATCCATTCTTGCTGATGTTGGTAAAGTTGTTGCTGTTATCTTTGCTCCTCTTGGTTTTGGCGAGTGGCGTGCAACAGTCGCTACAATTACTGGACTAATTGCCAAAGAAACAATTGTCGGAACAATGGGTGTCCTTTTTGCTCATAATTCTTCTGACAGTCACCAACTCTGGTCTGCTGTTCAAGCCACCTATACTCCTCTTTCCGCTTATTCTCTCCTTGTTTTCAATCTGCTTTGCGCGCCATGTGTTGCTGCAATCTCAACAATTTATAAGGAAATGGGCGATGTTCGTTGGACTTTACGAGCGGTTGGTTTTCAAACTTTAGTTGCTTATAGCATGAGTTTCATTATTTATCAATTGGGTAGTTTGTTTAGCTCACAAAACTTTGATGTTTTTAGTTTATTAGCATTAATTGTATTGTCGGTTGGTTTATATTTCATTTTCAGAAAAGGGAAAGGTCTTACTTATGAACTTAGCTAGTATTGTCATTTTGGCTGTCATCCTCATTATTACTGGATTTGCCATTTTTAAAACTGTTCGTAGCAAAGGGGCTTGCGAAGATTGCAATGTTAACACTTGTCCGGTCAAGGGAGCGGCGGCTCTACCCCTTTCAGCTGAATCTCATTCAACTAAAAAAACAGATGTTAAACATGATTGTTGTAATTAAAAAAAGTTACTGACAGACTTATTATGGTTAAATTTACTACCATAGCAAGTCTGTCAGTATTTTTTTAAGCTTATTTTGAATGTTTTAGAATGCCGATAATTTTGTCAGTACTTTTTACTTAATAATCTTGATCTGACTGCCACTTACCCTTTGTTTATAATTGACAAGTAGAAAATTTAAAACTATAATCAAAATATAACTGAAACATTATGCAAAATCTGTCAAAGTTTTTTCACAAAGGCTCACTGACAACTATTTTTGAACTCAAGAAAGGTCTTCTATGAAAAAATACATCAGCGTCTTTAGTGTTTTCTTGGTCTGGCTTGCCTACCTACTGGCACTCAATCCTATTCTCAAGGCTCTTGGTCTTATCAATTGGTTACGCAGCCTCGGACATTTTGCTTCACTAACCTCTATTATTATTCAAGAAATTCCAATTATCATCATCTTACTGCTACTCAATCATTTTTTCTGGCATCAAAAATTGCTATTTAAAGGATATAACTGGAAAAAAGCATTAGGAATGCTCATTCTTCCTTTAGTCATGTTTTTGGCAGGTTTAATTCTTGCAATAGGAAAACATGCCCCCGCTTCGTATATTTTTCTAGCCATTGGAGCCACTTTATTAATTGGTTTTGCTGAAGAACTCTCTTTTAGAGGTTTGATTTTTGGTATTTTAGTTAAAAATTCTAAAGATAAGATTATTGTTCCTTTATTTATTTCAAGTATACTATTTGGACTCATGCATTTGGTCAATATTCGTAATCAGCCTTTAGGAAATACTATCATCCAAGTTCTTGGAGTTATGGCTTTTGGACTTTTCGCAGCTGTGGTTTACATGAAAACAAGCAATTTGATTTTTGCGATTGTGGTACATGCCATGAATGATTTCATGGCAATCATGGCCAGTTCGGGTAGTTTATCTTCACAACAAACCAACCCTCTGACAATTCTCTACGAATGGTTTATTTTTGGTACACTCGCTTTCGCATTATTTTACACGGGTTGGACTCAAAGAGATAAATTCATTGCCGCTATTCAAGAACGGAGTCCACAGCTTACGGCCCGTAAGTTACCTACTCTTGCTCAAAGTTCAACTTTCCGTAGAATTTTTGCCCTAGTTTCAATGATTTATGGCATTTTGATTTTACCAACGATGCTCCTTTTTTCAAAAATATCTACTAGTGCTGGCAGTCGAGCAGAAATTGCAAATAAAGCATTGCCTATTTATCTTTTATTCCTTCTAGGAATCGCCTTATATGTCTTTTTAATTGTTTTCTTTAATTTCCACTTAGGAAATCTTTGCTGGTTATTACTTCCTTATATCGGTGGTCCAGTCTTTGCTTTAATCGCTCTGGTTAATGGTGCAAGACCACTAACTGAAAAAACAAATCAATCTAAAACAATCAATAATAAAACTCCAAATTAATTTATTTGGAGTTTTTCTTTTTTAAAATTTAATTAAACTAACAAAGAATAGTAGGACTTGTACAAGTTGAAAAACCATTAAGATTTTAACCGATGAAATAAATGTTTCTATTTTTACTTGTTTTTGCAAATATGGTCGAGCAAATTTTATCATCAATGGTGCAATTAACAGAATTAAAAGCATAATTGGAGAAAGTAATCCTAAAATTACTGCAACAACAATGGCAACAAAAGCCAAAATTAAAGCTGTAGTCCACCAAATAAGTGCTGCCTTTTTTCCAATATAATGCACGATTGTGTAGCGGTGATTGGCTTCATCTTCTTCTAAATCGCAGGTGTTATTGGCTAACATCAGATTTGCAATCAATAATGTATTAGGTAAAGCAATCAAGAAAGTTGTTGCCAGATTCGCAAATGACCAAACAAAATTCTGAGAACTATTGATATAAAGGCAAATCAGAAAAATGACATAACCCATTGTCAAACCTGATAAAAGTTCCCCAAGTGGAAGTGATGAGAGTGGTTTTGGCCCTCCAGCATAGAAAACTCCAACAGCATAGCAGAGTAGTCCCAACCAAAAGACTGCCCAACCAGTCATTAAAGCGACAATAATTCCTAAAATCAGACTACCAAAAAAGAAAAAGGCCAATAAACTTTTGATGAGTCCCATTGATAAGTTCTCGCGTCCGATAATATTTGTATTTTTTTGATAATCATCTGTATCTACTGCTTTATGATAATCATTATAGTTGTCCCAAATATCAACAAAACAGTTGAACATAAACATTGCCACAAAATAAATGGCAAGTGCTGACAAATTGACTGACTGATAATGATAAAGCGAGTAAGCAAGCCCTAGTAAAAATGGAAAAATTGAAGCAGTTTTAGCTTTCAATTCAATTAGTTCAGCAAATATTTTAAAATTCATTATTTCCTCTTTTTATTTATCAATTCGTCTATAAAAACTATTTCTTATTTTATCACATTTTAAATCAAATCTTTTAAAATCAAACTAGAGAAATACTAGCTTTGAAAGCTTTATCTCAAAAGTTACTGACAGAAATTTTGAGATAAAAAATTTACTGACAGTAAAATTTCCTAATAGCTGTCAGTAAAATTTCTATGAAAAAGCCTGTCAGTGACAGGTTTTCAATAATTTCTTTCCAATAAAATTTGTGTTGCTTCTTCTAAAATCTGCCGATTTGGCGACTCTGGTAATTTCCGAATTTCATTCAAAGCCAGTTCTGTTAATCTTCCAGCAACAAGGAGCGCTCCTGCTATCCCACCTGATTCTGTCACTAATTCTGCTAAATCTAAACATTCTTGTCTTGACAAATTTTCTGGCGCTTCTAAATAAGGAGCAATCGCTTCATCATTTACTTCACGAGCCAAGAGTAAAGGTAATGTATAAATCCCTTGACGGAAATCTGTCAAAATAGGTTTATCAGCTTCATCAAGTCCTACTGTAAAATTTAAAATGTCATCATAAACTTGAAAAGCAAGACCAATTGCTCGACCAATTTTACGGGCAGAATGTTGTAATTTTTTATCCCCACCAGCAAAATAAACACCTTCTAAACAGCTAAGACTCAGTAATTCAGCTGTTTTTCCGCTAATTGCTTTCATATAGCGTCTCGCTGTATTATTTTTGTCAAAAGCAGATTGCATTTGAGTCAATTCGCCCTGAAGAATTTTTTTCATTGATTGAGCATTTTTAGCGACAAAACTTGTCCCATTCATGGTTTCAATCAATAATTCAAAATAAACAGTATAAACAAAATCTCCAGCATAAACAGCTACATCTTTGCCAAATTGTGACTCTATTGACGGTAAACCACGTCTTAAAGGGGAGTCGTCGATAATATCATCATGAATCAATGTTGCTGAATGAAGCATCTCTAATGATGCAGCGATTTTAATGAGCTTCTCTTCATCTTTAGAGCCATTAGGGACAATCCCAGCGAACAGCAAAAAAAGCGCAGGACGAACCATTTTCCCGCCACGTGATGCAAATTTCTCTAGTGCTGCTTCTATCTCTTGATTATTAATTTTTAAACGCTCAATCATGAGCGCTTGAACATCCTTTAATTTATTCTGAATTTCGGGATAATCCTGCCAAAATGTGAGCAATGTTTTTTCTCTTTCCTCTCGATAATTCATTCATTTCTTTTGATAATGACTTACCAAATATCTTACTCCATTTTAGCAAAATAGACCCAATGTTGCGAACATAATGGCTTTTTTTCATAAGTAAAAAGAAGTTCAGATGAACTCCTTTTTTTATCGAATTTCCATAATTTGACTTTGAGGTAGGCGGTAACTTGGTTTTCCTTTATCTTCTGAATTTCCAAGCGGAATAATTAGTTCTGGGCGATAACGTTTTTCAACTTCTAAAAGTTCATTCACTTTTTGAGTTCGATTAAAGCCCATGATGATGTTGCTTTCATAACCGTAATTTTTAATAGCCAAAACAAGATTCATTGTAACCAAACCAATATTGATAGAAAGATAATTACTTTCATGAAGTTCTTCAAATCCTTCATACATTTGTGGATAACGACTATTGAAACGCAGAAGTTGTTCATCGTCCAACTCTCCGGCTCCTAATCTAGCAATATCACGAGAACGTTCAACTAAATCTGTATCGCTAAAGAGGACGATGACTGCACCAGCTTGTTTGATTTGTTCGTGATTGCCAGGATCAACTTCAGAAAGTAATGCTTCCCGTTTTTCTTCTGATTCTACAATGACAAAATGCCAACTTTGAATATTGTGGGCAGAAGGAGCTAAACTTGCTGCAGAAATAATTTGTTTAACATCCACTGTGGGAATTTTTTTACCGTCAAAGTTTTTTACTTTGTGTCGTGATTTATTGAGCTTTACGTAATCCATGATACTCCTCTATTCCTCTTATGAGATGTAGCTGAATAGTTTCTCTGAAATTGTTTGCATCAATTTCTAAGTCTAGTAGAGCAGACACCCGTTTTTTCTTTGTTTATATTTTAGCAAATTTTTGTCACTTTTGCATAGCATATTTATTCATTATATTTGTTTTTTTTATTAAATATAGGTTATTTCCGAAATATTTTACTGACAAAAGTGGAAATAAAAAAACTGCCTGGTCAGCAGTTTTTCTATTAGGCTAATTTGGCCTTATTTTTCTTAATTTGTTTTGAACGTAATTGTCCACAAGCTGCATCAATATCTGTTCCATGTTCTTGACGAACGACACAGTTAATGCCATTTTTCTTCAAAACATCATAAAATTTTGCCGTATTATCTTTTGTTGAACGTTCATATTTAATATGTTCTGCAACTGGATTGTATGGAATCAAGTTAACATAAGACAATTTATTTCTAGGTTTTATCAAGTCAGCCAACTGTTGAGCAATTTCTGGACTGTCATTTTCACCAGAGAGCATAATATATTCGTAAGTCACACGTCGATTGGTTGTTTCTGTATAATAGTCAATCGCATCAAAAAGTTTTTCAAGTGGTGCATTACGAGTAATACGCATCAATGAAGTCCGCAACTCATTATTTGGAGCATGAAGTGAAATTGCTAAATTAATTTGTAGATTTTCATGCGCAAATTCTTTAATTTTTGCTGGCATAAATCCACAAGTCGAAACTGTGATGTGACGGGCCCCAATTGCCAGTCCATTATCATCATTAATAACACGCAAGAAGTTCATTAGATGTTCGTAATTATCAAAAGGTTCACCAATTCCCATAACTACCACGTGTGAAACACGTTCATCTAAACCACGTTCATCAAAGTATTTTTGAACGAGCATGATTTGGCTGACAATTTCCCCAGCAGTCACATCACGTTCTTTTTTCAAAATCCCAGAAGCACAGAAAGTACAACCCATATTACAACCTACTTGAGTTGTAACACAAACAGACAAACCATAAGATTGACGCATCAAAACTGTTTCAATCATCATCTTGTCAGGAAGCATAAATAGATATTTCACTGTTCCGTCAGCAGATTCTTGAACAACAACTTGTTCTAATGGATTCAAAATAAAATGCTCATTAAGTTTATCAATAAAAGCAGCTGATAAATTGCTCATTTCTTCAAAAGATTGAACACGTTTACGGTAAAGCCAATCCCAAACCTGAGTTGCTCGGAATTTCTTTTCTCCATTTTCAATTGCCCATTCAATTAATTGGTCACGTGTCAATCCATAAATTGAAGGACGCGTTTCTGTTATTATATTCTCTGTCATTATTTTCCTTAAGTATCTCAAATTTTAATCGTGCAATTTTTCATATCCCTTGAATACACTCATAAAATCAATTTAAATTATTATCATTTATTTATGAAAAACTAAATCACTTAGAAGTCCATAAATGTTAATTCTACGATAATTTTTAGTCTTTGACAAGTTGGCTGACCGTCAAATAACTTTTACAAAATCCTCAATCCTTTTTACGATTACGAATGACAAAGCCTTGATTCTCTTGCTTTTTAGTCTCTGTTTGCTCAACTTTTTTACGAGGATTCCGTTTTTTCATTGTAAATTTTTTATCAGAATCTTTAGCTGGATTTTGTTTTTTATTGTCTGTTTTTCTCTCTTGAGATTTTTTACTGACAGAAACTTTTTTATTTTTGTCAGTAACTTTTGGTTTTCTGTCAGTAGATTTTTCACGAATTTTAAAATCTTTTCGAGCTTCTAATGAATTTTCTGAACGTTTGTCTTCTTTAGCATTAACTTTTTGCTCATCACGCGCCCGATTTCGATTCCGATTTCTCTTACGACGTGGCTTATCAAATCCTTGCTTCAACTCTTTTTCGGTAAAAAGTTTCTCAGAAACAAAAGCTTCATCTTTTGTCCGAATCCGCCGTAAAACAAAATAAGCACAACCGTAATTACAATATTCATTGACATAATCTTCAAGATGATCAATTTTATTGTCTGCCAACATTTTTCTACGACTGGTTGAGAAAAAACCCTTCAAACGCAGTTGCTCAAAGCCCCAATCTCCCACAATATAATCATACTTATCTAAAACATCAGAAAAACGTTGTTCTAATTTTTCCGCATCAAAAGCCTCACGATAATTATGAACAATATGAAAAGTTCGTTGTCCAACTTGAACAACTTCCCCTACTGCCATAACATGTTCGCCAGGATATTTATTATAATTTAACTTACTTTCTTCTATTACTTTAGCCATTAATTTTTCTATTTCTATTTATTTTTAAAATGTTCTGCTACAATTTCTCGTAAGAAATAAGGGAATAAAATTTCTGATTTTCCCAATTTTTTCAATAAAGGAAAATACCAAGCAAACAAATATTGGTCAGGTAAAACAATTTGATAACTCTCTTCATCAGAAATTTTTTCAAGTGACTGATTTTCCGAATTTTTTATGTAAAAATTACCTTCGTGTGGCTCAATTCCATGAAATATAAGAGAACCAAATGTTTTTCCACGAAAACCCATTCCTTGAATTTTTTGGGTGGCAAGGAAATCCGAAACATCCATAATTTCAAGCAAAACTTGTCTAAGTTCTTCACCTGTAAATGTGAAACGAACTAAACGAATCGAATGAGGTAAAAATTCATGTAAATCATCTAAAGTTAAATGATTTGGTAATTCATCCGTCACCAACAAGCCGGAATTCATGAGACAAAGTTTTGTATTTCCATAATCCGCAAAGATTTTTGCCAAATAATGACTTGCTTTGAAATCCGGTAAAACATTAGGTAGAGCTTTAGGTAAATCAGCAACGACTGTTCCCTCTAAGAGTTTATGCCCTCTCAGTTCCCAACCATTGGTTTCTACCAAATCCGATTTTCTTTGAGGAAGCGTATTGGTTGCTGTCGCTTCAATTTGTGCATCAACTAATTGATTATTTTCATTAAAAGTTAAATCAATTTGCCCCACATATTCGCCATAGCGTCCAGCAGCTGCAAGAAGGGTTTGATTAACTTGAGCACCATGTTCAAATAAATGATGTGTATGAGCTCCAATAATCAAGTCAATCTCATCATAGTCCTTCGCAATTTGCT
Source organism: Lactococcus sp. SK2-659 (assembly GCF_020218185.2). Classification (NCBI taxonomy): domain Bacteria; kingdom Bacillati; phylum Bacillota; class Bacilli; order Lactobacillales; family Streptococcaceae; genus Lactococcus; species Lactococcus sp. SK2-659. The sequence goes on along the minus strand of NZ_JAIWQZ020000002.1, from coordinate 266,668 downwards.
CATCAACATTCTTACCCAAATGAGAAAGTAAAATGGTAAAATCACAATCCAGTTTTGGTAAAAGTTCATCTAAAACCACAAAAGGGTCTGACAATTCCCAGCCCGCCTGTGGATAAGCAAGAACATAAGGGGCTGTCAAACCAATTAATCCAATTCGTAAGCCAAATGAAGTCGTGACTATCAAAGGCTCAGATTGTGCAAAATTTGTCGCCAAATTTGACAAGAGAACAGGAAAATTAGCTTCATCATAGAGATGAGAAAGCATCTCATGTGTCAGTCCTAATCCCTCATTATTACCTATTGTCGCCGCCGTCAAATCTAAACGATTCATCAATTCAACATTAAATTGTCCCTCTGTTGCCTCCGTCAAAGGATGAACCCGATCCACATTGTCACCCAAGTCGAAAGACAAACTTTCAACTTCTTCATGTGATTTTTCCGCAAAAAAACGCTCAATCACAGGGAAACGTTCCAAGTGAGAGTGTAAATCATTCAAATGGAGGATACGCAGTTTATTCATAATACTATTATAGCATAGCTACTAAGGCTAAACAATATTTCGTCTTACTAGCTTTCGCCTAATTTATAAGCAAGTGAAACTTAAGATTGCTATAGTATCTTCCTCAGAGCAATAAAGCATCTACAGATGCCCTAGCAGTTTGCTTGGGACAAACATAAGATTTATAACACAGGTAATATGAATAGGCTTTAAAAGCTTCCGTTCGCAAAAATAAAAAGCGCTATTGCGCTTCTTGAATTACTTTAATTTGGATTAGGCTCCTGTTGACCCAAAACCACCAGTCCGTTCTTCTTTTTCTTGATTTTCATCGCCATCAGCGACCAAGAAAGGCATGAAGACACCCTGAACCACGCGCTCCCCTTTTTCAACTAGGACTTCTTCATCAGTGAAATTACGCATCTGCATGAACATATGCCCTTCATTATCAGGATTATTATAGTAATCCTTGTCAATAACACCTACTGAATTGATTAAAACCAAGCCTTTTTTACGAGGATTTGATGAACGGTCATACATGTAAAGCACTTCACCTGCTTGCATATAGGCCTTCAAACCTGTTGGAATTAATTTAATTTCCCCTGGCGCAAAACTAACGGTTTCAGCTGCTTCAATGTCATAACCTGCTGAATGTTCAGTTGAACGTTTTGGTATATTAATTCCAGCATTTTTATATTTAGTTACCACTTCAAATCCACGAATTTTCATCTCTTACCTCATTTGTTTTTTTCTATTATATCATAAAAAAAGCACTCAGAGAGCGCTTTTCATTTAGACTTCTTCAGCATTTGTTTCGATGAGATGTTGATACCAGTAATAAGAATCCTTCGGTATCCGTTTCAATGAACCTTCCATTGTTTCATCTTGGTCAACATAGACAAAGCCATAACGTTTTTGGTAGCCATTTAACCAAGAAAGGAGGTCAGTATAAGACCAAGTGTGATAACCAATGACTTTTGCTCCATCCGTCATCGCTTCTTTGATTGCTTTAACATGACTTTCTAGATATTTGATTCGATAATCATCATGAATTTTTCCATCTTCAACTTTATCATATTCGCCCAAGCCATTTTCTGTAATCATCACTGGAATACGATAACGAGAAGTGATACGACGAAGTGCAATTCTCAGGCCTTCAGGGTCAATTTCCCAATCCCAATTTGTTCGGTCAATAAAAGGATTTTGAATTTTTTTATGGAGGCCTGGAATTCCTGATTCTTTGGTTGTTCCTTTTTTACCACTTGTATTAAAGGATCCGACTCCAACTCCTCCGTCAACTGGATTCCATGCGTTAGTAGCTGTCTGGTAATAATTAATACCTAGAAAATCAGGTTTAGCTGATTTCAAAAGTTCAGCATCCCCTGCTTCAAATTCAGGTGCTAGCCCATTTTCACGTAAATAAGCCATCGCCGCAATTGGGTATTCTCCGTAAAGATAAACATCCATCCAAAAGTGACTATAAAGCTCTTCTGCATTTTCAGCCGCTAAAACATTGAGTGGGTCAGAATCCTTAGCATATTGTGGCGTATAGGCAAACGAAGGGCCAATTTGTCCATCCATTTCAAGTTCATGAAATTTATTGATTACCGCAGCATTTGCCAGATTAGCAATATGATTGACCTGATAAAAAAGCTTCATATCTCTTTTTCCAGGTGGGTGAGTCGCGAGTGACCAACCTTGACTTGTAAAAATATTTTGTTCATTAAGCGATACCCAATATTTTACTTTACCTTTGAAAGCATTAAACAAAACTTCAGCATAGTTAACAAAATCTGCGATAATTTCTCGTGATTCCCAACCACCATATAAATCTTCTAAGGCTTGGGGCAAGTCCCAATGATAAATCGTGACAATTGGTTCAATCTCATTAGCAATCAACTCATCAATCAAATCTTCATAGAATTTCAAGCCTGCTTGATTGACCTCGCCACGTCCGTCAGGTAAAATCCGCGTCCAAGCAATTGAAAAACGGTAGGATTTAAGGCCCAACTCTTTCATTAAAGCCACATCTTCTTTATAGCGATGATAATGATCAACAGCGACATCCCCATTCGTTCCTTTAAAAGTCTTGCCTGGAATACGGACAAAATTATCCCAGACACTGGCTTTTTTGCCATCTTCAAAAGGTGCTCCCTCAACTTGATAGGCTGCCGAAGCTGAACCCCATAGAAAATCATTTGGAAATTCTTTTAATTTTTTGTGCTCCATTTTATTCCCCCATTACTTGTTTATAGTCTATATTATAACATTTGTAACCGTTTTATTTTGTTTTATCTTTTGGAATTTGTTTTTTTATTTTTACGTGATTATCCTAAAAAAGTTGTCTTAAAAGACAACTTTATTTTCTTGATTTTATTTTTATATCTTTATGTGCTTGTTGATTTTCTGCTTCTATTTTGTTGGCTTTCTTTTTTTGGCTGCGTGCAATAAGAATCATTGCCAAGCCAATTAAAACGATTGCTAAACCAAGCCAGTTATGATAAGCCACAAGCAATAGACCTAAACTGATAAAAGCGATGCCCCAGGTACTCATACAACACTCACATTAAAGAAGACAGCTGCTCCAAATGAGCTTCCTTTAATTAACTGTTTAGCCATTGCTGCGTCAGTCGTTGCGTCATCTGTTGGTGTTTCAAAGAAAAGTTTTAATCCTTGTTTTTTTGTATGTTTAAAGCCATTTTCTTCTAAAAGTTGAATAATTTCTTTTTGCATCATTGCAGAATTTACGAGTATCATAGTATTTCCTCCTCTATGAGTGTTTTTTATCACATCTGATAAGGTTTATATTATAAATCTTACCAGATTTAACAAAAAATGTGTAGAGCAAGTTTTCTTACTTGCTCTACCATTAATTTCAAATTTAGTCGAGTTCAGTTTCTTCCAACTTGTTAGCTGCGATAACGAATGGTACCCAGATAACAAAGGTAATGATCAAGTTGATAATTGTAAGGACAATTGCCCGCCAGTCAAAACCGGTTGCCATGAAGGCATTCATAATTGGTGGTGTTACCCATGGCACAGCATTGACAACTGGGTCAACCAAGTGAAGGGCTGTTGCAGTATAGGCAATGATTACAGAAATCAATGGAGCGACTGCAAATGGAATAAAGAAGATTGCATTCAAGACAACTGGCAGACCGAAGAGGACTGGTTCGTTGATGTTGAAGATACCAGGTGCAAGTCCGAGACGTCCAACAATCTTGTAGTCTTTACGTTTAGAGAAGAGGATGATTGCAATAACAAGTGTAATTGTACCACCTGAACCACCAAACCATGCAAAGGCGTCCCATGAACCACGTACCCAAAGGTTAACGTAGTCACCATTAATGGCATGTGCTTTATCAACTGCACCTTTAGCAATCAAGTCACGGATACCTTGTGAGTGAACTTGGAAGTAGAGGGCTTGGTTATTAAGTCCAAGAGGTCCCCAGATACCATCGAGTACTGGTGCCAAAACGTTTGGTCCGTGAAGTCCGAAGAACCAGAATACTGAAACAAAGAGTGTAACAATCAGTACTGAGAAGATATTTTGTGACAGAATTTGGAATGGCTCTGCGATATAGTGAGTAATCAGGTTAATGACAGAGTCATTTGTCAATTTACCAATGATGTAGTAGATTAGACCAACGATATAAAGTGCTGCAATTGTAGGAATGATTGCTAAGAAAGCTTTTGCTACTGCAGGTGGAACTGATTCTGGCATCTTAATTGTGATGTCAGCAAGCATGAGTTTTGCATAAATAATAACTGCAAGGGCACCCATAATAATAACTGTGAAGTAAGCTCCAGCATCGAGGTGAGCTGAGGCAAAGAGTGGTTTCCAAGCGGCAAGTCCTTGATCACCAAGAACGCCATTAAGCTTGTCAGTTGCTGCTACGCCAGCTTTACCTGTACCAAGGGCTGCTGTAAATTTACCCATTTGGTTTGGCAAACCTGCAAATAAGGTTGCAACTGATACGATACCACCAGCGAGGTCATTGACTCCGTAAGCACGGGCCAAATTGTAACCCCAAGAAAAGGCAAAGATAAGACCAATAACTGTCAGCGTTCCTTGGTTAACAAGGGCTGAAATATTATTCAAATCACCAATGATAGGTGTATTTGCAAGTGTCCAGACCTTCTCTGGTGCTAATTTTGAGAATGCTGTTGCTCCCAACATCATTTGTTGGATAGCTGACGGGAATGTTGTCACGATAGCTGAAATCATGGCAGCTAAGGCACCAGCAAGTGTTGCTGGCAACATTCCGATAAATGAGTCACGCAGCGCAACTAGGTGTTTTTGAGACCCAATCTTTGCCGCAACAGGGACGAGATATTTCTCCATCCACGCAGTAATTCCGTTCATGGAATTCCTCCTTTATAATATAATAATAAATAACTTTCAAAAAAACTTTTTGAACATAATTAAGGTTCTGTCAGTACTGACAGGCATAGATTATCGATTATTTTTTGCTCTCGATAAGTTTAAATGAGCTCCATGGTTTTAGGAAATCGAGTAGGAATAATTCATCATCTGCGATACGTCCAACCACATTGACTCGACCATCATTTTCCATTTCACGTAAGGCGATTTGAGTTTCACCTTTATATTGACCATAGCCTTCGTTGTCAATAATGACATCGTCACGTTGAATTTTATCAGTATCGTGAGCGGGGAATTCAAGGTCTTTATAAGTGATTCTTGTCATTGTTGAACGGAGCATGTAAGCTGATTTATCACCACGGTAGCTATGTGTCGCTTCAAAAAGACATTTGCGTTCATTTTCACTGATTGTTTCACGTGGAACGACTTTAATCTCAGGCATGCTTGCATTAAATGCTTGGCTCATCGCTTTAAGTTCTTCTTCGCTCGCATAAGCATTGGCAATAGTGACATCATCAATTCCACCAAGGAGTTTGTAATGTTTAACTTGTGTCGCAATTTCAAGGCTTCTATGGTCTTCAAGAGTACAAAGGCCATCTTGAGTTGGCCAAGGACCAAATGTTGCTGCTTGCGAATTGACAAAGGCCATGGTGTTTAAATTATAGCCCTTGAATTTTTCTGTACATTTAAGATAATGGTTAAATTCCAATCCTGTATAACGATGTGGGTAGAAATTGTGACTTCCCAACAGTTTTTCAGTATCAGGTGAGTAATCCATTATTGAATCAACATAGGTTGTTCCCTGACTCATGTTGATTTCAATTTTGATTCCGTAAGGATTTCGGGTCATTCTGGCTTCTTCGGCTCCTGTGAATCCTATGTCAAGTCGAACTCCATCTGCACCCATTTCATGGAAAAAGCTGAGGTCATCATAACTAATGTTAAGTTGTGTAAAGAGACCTGGATTGATATCCACCATGACTTCCATTCCTAACTGATTGGCGTAATCAACAACTTTTTTGAAAGCTGCAAGAACCCCTTCTTTATCTCCATCAATTTCGAGTAAAGAAGTGAAGACACGCTTAAATCCATATTGATGCGCTAAATCAAGATAAGCTTTATCCGCCTCAAAGTTTGATCGTTCTGGATAGATAGATATCCCTAATTTTCCCATTTTTTTCTCCTTTTTCTTATTTGTTTATTTCCTTTTTTTATTTCTGAAATAAACCTTAAGTCTATGATAAGGCTTTCATTTCATTTTTGCAAGCGATATCATCTCAAAAAAAAACATGTTTCTTAAATTGAAACATTAACGATAAATTCTTATTTTTAGATAGGTTTAACGCTTTCTTTAGTTAAAATCCTTAAAATAAGGTAAATTGACCTATACCAATTCCCGTGAGTAATGTCAGTGTAACAAATAAACTACTCCTCCCACAATATTCTAATTTTTTAATTTCTTTAATTTTTATCAAAAAAGTTACTGACAAAGCTGTCAGTAACTTTTTTAAAAATATTCACGAAGAATCGCCTGATTCCCTTTTAAAATTTTTGCCGTAAATTGGCCAATGGTCATTTTTTCTCTTTTTCCTTCTCCAAGACTGATATTGTTTTCAGGAATAATTTCGTCAGTAATTTCAACTGAAAAATCGGGCTGACCGTGTACTTTTAAAAATTCCTGTAAGTTAACAATTCGTGCCTGCATATAAGGAACAAGTTTAATTTCTGCTCGCTGTGGCTCTGTCAGTTCTTCTTCAAGGAGAATATCTGAGGGTGCTTGCCAACTAATTTCCGAAAATGAACCGGCATGGCTTGAAATAAAACGATAAAGTGCTTGTTTTGCCTCGTCAGTCAAAATTATCAGTTCTTTGATAACAAATGTCATTTCTGAAAATTCATAGAGAAGATAGCCCAAAGCCCTACCATTTTCGCGATAAATCGCACAGTGAGGTTGTGATTTAAAACTGAAAAAGTAAGACCAAAGTTCTGGAGAGCGAACAAGTGAACCTTGATTATCAGCCTTTTGATGAACTTCTGTCAGTACTTTAAAAAGGGCTGTATTTTTACTGACAGAAAATTCACTAGCATTTTCATCATCAAACTCAAACTTTTCTCGACTAATTTCGCCCGCACTTCTCTTACCTTTAGGAAAATCTTGAGCTGCTAGTCGATAATGTTTTTGATTAAAAGCATAATGATAACCAAATTTTTCATAAAAAGCATATGAAAATGGTGCTAAATATGAAAAAATCACTCCTTTTTCATAATTATCTCGCAAACTTTTGGTCATTAATTGTCGAATGGCTCCATTGCCTCGAAACTCAGGATAACTGGCAACATAACCAATTCCAGAAGTTTTGACTTCTTGATTTTTCCAATAAACATTAAAGTGTGAGTCAATCACCATTGACGTGAGTTTTTGATTTTCGTAGTGTCCATAAGGAGTTGAAAATCCAAGTAATTTGTCAAAAGCTTTTGCCCGTTCCTTTGTTTTAGGCTTATGAAAGGCATAAGTTGCCAAATCTAAAAATTCTTTATTATTTTTTGTATTCGCATTCATAAGTTCATTTTAACACAAATCTGTAGGAATAAGAAAACATTTTTGTTAACGTTTACTTTTTTGATTTTTCTAATCTTCCAGTAAAAAAACAGCCAAAATCGGCTGTTTCAAATCCAAATTTTAATTTCTTTGAGACCAAATATTTAGCCCAAAATTACTGACAGCTTTCAGTATCTTGTTCTTAAGAGCAATCAGTACTTTTTAATTCTTTCCAATTCAAAATCATCATTCAAGGCTGATTCTGTCAGTAAAGTCAAACAGTAAAACTGAAAATTCAGTTTAGTATTATAATCTTTCCGCCTAGCTTATCACTGAAAATAAAGCGCATGAAAACAACTTATTTCTTTGTAAATCTGAAAGTTTTAAAATTTTCATTATCTGATACTTTACTTATCTTGCTCTACCACCATTGTAAGCTCGATTGACATTATCCAAAACAGCAACCATTTGACGCTTTTTAAAACGTCCCAAGAAAAAACCAACGGCTTTGTCGTTAATCATTTGAATAAAACCATTTGATGTTTGGTTCTCTTCAATGACCACCTGAGTGCTTCGGTCATCAATTTTATGCAATTCCCAGCGAGTACTAAAAGTATTGCGATTTGTTTTAGTCGTAAAAGCGTAAATGCTTGGTTCTGTCAGTTCTGTAATTTTAATACTTCCTCTTTGGTTTTTCCCAAAGCTCTTACTATATTCATAACCATTTAAGCTTCTAACTTTCGGACGTTTCCCTGTATTTTTTTCAATGTCAAATAGACACGAATCAATTATTTTTTCAAAGATAAATTCTCTCGGGGCATCAACTATTTTATCAATTCTCATCTTTTTTTCTCCCTCAGCAAGTTTTTTAACTAAGTTTATTCTAACAAGATTAAAGATTCTTTGCAAGCACTTTCATGTTTTCAAAAGCAAAACATATTTTTACTTGAAAAATGGTAAACCGATAAAGAGAACCAAGAGAATAACAAAGGCGCCTGTTGCAAAAATACGGTATTGTTTGGGAATAGATGGAATGAAAGCCTTAGGAGCAAAAATTGCTGACAAAAGCAGTCCACCAATTGCCCCGCCAATATGTGCCCAAATGCTTACATTTCCTAAAGAAAAGAGATTCATAACCAAGTTAGCAACAATCAATACAGTAAACATTCGACCGATTTGTTGTAAAAATGGATGTTTTGTAAAAAATGCTAAACCAACAACTGCCGCAAAGAGGCCAAATATAGAAGTGGATGCCCCTGCCGAAACCACTCTAGGTGTCAAAAGAAAAACCATAGCATTACCAAAAATTCCTGACAAAAGATAAATCAGAGTAAAACGTAGCCAACCAAAAACATTTTCAATTTGCCGACCGATGAAAAAGAGCGTCGCCACATTTAATAAAACGTGTGCCCAACCAATATGGATAAAAAGTGCCGTAAACAAACGCCACATTTGGCTTGGGTCAAACAGCATAACTTGACCAAGTATGGCTCCACTATTGAACAAGTTGATTGCTGAAGTTGCCGATATTCCGTAAGTAAAAAATTGCCATAACCAAACTAAGAGTGTGATAATTGATAAGATATAAGTTGCCTTGTAACGTGTAAAATCTCGTTTAATTTCATTAAAATTCATTATTTTTTCTCCCTATAAAAAGTTCTTGTACTGCGATGTCATGGCTTTCCGCCTCAAAATTCATTTTTTGAAAATCATAAAGCACAGAGGCCGTTGTTCCCTCAAAATTAGCCAAATACCGGTCATAATAACCACCACCAAAACCGATTCGATAACCCTCATCATTCCAAATTAAGCCTGGAACAAGGATAAAATCAGGCTCAACTGCAATTTCAGATTTTGGCTCAAGCAAGCCAAATTTTGAGCGAACAAGATTTTCTTTATCATACTTGGCAAAAATCATTTGACGCTCAGGTAAGCATTTAGGAATCAAAATTTCTTTGTCGTCAGATTGGTCGAAAAGTTCTGTCAAATTAAATTCAATTGGCATTGACATATAAAGCGCTATTTTTTTTGCAGATTTCCATTTTGAGGAAGCGGTTAACTGCTTTAAAACATCCTTATTCTGACGCCTTTTCTCGTAGTCTGAAAATTTTTTTAACATTTGTAATATTTTTTTACGATTTTCTGCTTTACTTTCCATATTAACTATGATAACATGAAAGTGTAAGTTTTTGTTTTACGATTAGTTCTGTGCTTTTGGGTTCATTCCTATTCAAGAAATTAGATTTACAAATTTATAAATAAGGAAGTACCAAAAATGGCACAAGGAACTGTTAAATGGTTTAACGCAACTAAAGGCTTCGGCTTTATCACTACTGAAGAAGGAAACGACGTTTTCGCTCACTTCTCAGCTATCCAAACTGATGGATTCAAAACACTTGACGAAGGTCAAAAAGTTACTTTTGACGTTGAAGATGGCCCTCGTGGACCTCAAGCTGTTAACATCCAAAAATAATTACAGCTTTAAATAAAGATCACTGACAGTTTTGTCAGTGATTTTTTTATTGTCAATTTTACTGACAGACTATTTTTCGTAAGCCTTTACAAATAATTCATATTTTCTCAAAAATACTATTGTAAAAACGATTAAAATGGGCTAAAATAAAGAAATCAACTTAGTGTGTTTAGGAAAAAAATGAAAGATTTAACTAAAGGAAATATTTTAACAGGACTTATTGCATTTACTTTGCCCTTACTTATGGGTAACTTTTTTCAGGTCCTCTATAACACGGCAGATACTCTGATTGTCGGTCAAACCTTGGGAAAAGATGCTTTGGCTTCTGTTGGAGCAACAGGCTCCATTAACTTTTTAATTGTCGGTTTTGCTCAAGGAATGACCGCTGGTTTGACAATTTTAACGGCCCAACGTTTCGGGGCAAAAGATGAGTTAGCCATAAAAAAATCCTATGTCACGGGCCTCTACTTTACAATTGCGATTTCTATTTTGCTCAGCATATTGTCCCTTATTTTTGTGGGACCTTTGCTTCAAGTCATGCAGACCCCAAGCCAAATTTTTGAAGGTGCCAAGACCTTTCTAAGCATTATGTTAGGCGGAATGATTGCCACTAATCTCTACGCTTATCTGTCTAATGCTCTAAGGGCTTTGGGCGATTCTAAAACGCCATTATATGCTTTGATTGCTGCCTCAATTTTAAATATTGCCTTTGAATATTTTGCTATTTTAGTCTTAAAATTAGGAATTGCTGGAGCAAGTGGAGCCACAATTTTAGCCCAAATGATTTCGGTATTATTTCTTTTTTGGCACATCAAACGAAAAGTTCCCGAATTTCAAATTTCAAAAAATTTATGGCGGCTAGATCGTGCCGAAATTGTCCACCATGCTAGACTTGGTATTCCAATGGGCTTTCAATCAAGTATTATTGCCATCGGCTCTATCACGCTCCAAGTCGCTTTGAATAAAATGGGAACAAATGCTGTCGCTACCCAAGCCATCGTTTCTAAAATTGACCAATTTGCGATGCTCCCGATGATTTCAATCGGCCTTGCCATGGCAACCTTTGGAGCACAAAATTATGGAGCTAAACAGTACAAACGAATTAATCAAGGCTTAACACGGGCTCTTACAATTGCTGTCGGTTGGTCAATTATCTTTGCCATTATCTTAAACCTTGCTCACTTCTATTTCACCACTGCTTTCATTTCAAGTAGCCAAACAGCCGTTATTGAGATGTCGAGTCACTATTATCTTGTGAACGGAAGCTTCTACTGGTTGTTAGCTATTTTATTCGTTACCCGCTCAACAATTCAAGGCTTAGGTAATGCCAAGATTCCAACATTGTGTGGCTTTGCAGAGCTTTTCATGCGGGCAGGAGTCGCTATCATTGGTGTTCTTTTACTCAATTATACGGTAATTATCTCAAGTAATCCTGCCGCTTGGCTGGGTTCAACCTCTATCTTAATTCCAACAACCATCCGCATGATTAAACGTTTTAGACAAAATCAGGATTTAGCGTAAAACCGCCACTTAGGGCGGTTTTTCTTTTAAATTTACTGATAGATTTGATTTAAAATTTCTGTCAGTAAAATATCATCAAACTCATTGATAAGCTTTGGGTAAAATAAATTGACCCGCTTCTTCAAATTCTTTAGCAACTTTCAATAATTCAATTTCAGAATTTTTTGGTCCCCAAAGTTGAATTCCAAGTGGCAGATTCGTTTCTTCATTAACATAAACGGGCAGAGAAAGCGCAGGCTGACCCGTTAAATTACTGATGAAGTTATAAGGTGTAAATGCTAATGAACGCTCAAATGCGGCTTCAATAATCTCTATTTGTTGTTCAAATTCATATTGGCTAATTTCTGACATTTCTTTTAATACTTCCGCTGTCATTAATTCCTGACCAATTTTGGGGGCTGTTTTAGCAGTTGTTGCCGTCAAAAATAAATCATAATCTTTATAAATTTTGTCAGTAAAATCTCTAGCCGCAAGATCCCACTGAGCTAAAGCATTGATATAAGAAGACACTGGAGCTTTTCTTCCGGCTTCTAAAAGCGCATAAGTCAAAAGTTCAACATCTTGGCTCGTCAATTTTCGTCCGGCAGCCCGTTCCCAAGGTTCTAACATGGCCACTGTTTCAGCGGCATTCATGCGATAATAAGACTGAATCAAAGGACGAGCATCTACAGGAAAATCAACTTCTGTCAATTCATGACCTTGACGCTCTAAAAACTCTACTGCTTTTAGGCTTGCATTTATGGCATCTTTTGATAATTCAATTCCAGAAATCGGGCTTTGGAGTGAATAAGCAATTTTCAATTTTCTTGATAAATTATTACTGACAGCTTGGTCAGTACTTTTAGTGAGCGCTATAAGTTCTTTTTCGTCCAACAATTTTGCCTGATAAGGTGCTGCTTCTTGTAGGGTCTGCATTTCAAGCACAAAACGAGCTGTATCTCGCACAGACACAGTAAGAGCTCCAGAAATCGATGCTCCTTGCCATCCTCGGTAAGAATCAGGCCCTTGTGGCATCCGCCCTCTCGTCATTTTAAGTCCAATCAAGCCCGAAAATGAGGCTGGAATCCGAATCGACCCACCGCCATCTGAAGCTCCAGCAATTGCAAACATCCCAGAAGCCACGGCAGACGCTGCTCCGCCAGAAGACCCTCCCGAATAATAAGCTTCATTCCAGACATTTCGTGTATCTCCGTAGAGTTTTGAATCAGAAATGTTTTTAAAGCCAAACTCTGGAGAATTCGTTTGTCCAAATGGCGTGAAACCAGCTTCTAAGAGTCCTTTAACATAGTTGTCATCCTCTGATGCCACATTCTCTGAAAAGAGCTGAGAACTAGCCGTATCAGGCAATCCTTTATGAGTTTGTCCCAACATTTTCAAAGCAAAAGGAAGACCAGCAAAAAAACCTTGACTCGTTAAAGCTAAATCAGCTTTTGCCTTTTCTAAATCATAAGCAACAATCGCATTGTAACGCGGATTGAGCTTTTGAATCTTGTCATTTGTCATTTCTAATAACGCTTTGGCAGAAAGATTTCCTGATTTTAATTGCTCCGCCCAATAAGTTGCATCTTTAATTTCAAGCATAATTCTCCTTTAAAAGCTGAGTTTTATATATTTGCTGACAAACTCATTCTGCCAACATTTTATCATACTTATCAAGCATAATAAAAAATATCCGTTCCAAATTAGGAAGGATATTTTTTATTATTATAACTAGCAAAACAAAATAAAGTTTTCATATTTCTGTCTTCCACTAACTTATGACCGAACGAAATGTAGGATAGCTGTTTCATACAGCTGATCCTTAGAAATTATCCAATTCTTGATACAAAAGCTTTTGTGCAACCGTTGGGTTAGCTTGTCCTTTAGTTGCTTTCATCAATTGACCAACCAAAGCTTTCGCCGCATTTTGCTTCCCACCACGATAATCTGCTACAGATTGTTCATTCTTAGCAAATACATCATGAATGATTGGCAAAAGCACAGCAGGGTCAGAAATTTGAACCAAACCAGCTTTCTTGACAAATTCTTCGGCAGAACCACCATTTTTTGCTAATTCAATAAAGACTTTTTTAGCAATTTTTGAAGAAATTGTTCCATCTGAAATCAAACGAATCATTTCTGTCAGATTTTCTGGAGTCAAGCCAATCTCATGAAGTTCTTTTTTCTCACTATTCAAATATTGAGCCACTTCACCTTGCAACCAGTTTGACACCAATTTAGGGTCAGTATCAAATTTAATCGCTTGATCAAAGAAATCAGAAACTTCTTTAGTTGCGGTCAATTGACGAGCATCATAATCAGACAAAGCTAAATCATTAATATAATGTGCACGTCTTGCTTTAGCCGTCATTGGAAGGCTCTCACGCATTTGCTCAATCCATTCGTCAGAAATTTCAAAACGAGGGACATCCGGCTCTGGGAAGTAACGGTAATCAGAAGCGCCTTCTTTAACACGCATCAAAATTGTTTCACCCGTTTTGTCATTAAAACGACGCGTTTCTTGACGAATTTCGCCACCAGCACGCAAAATCTTAGCTTGCCTGTCGACTTCAAAGTCCAATGCTTTTTTGACATTGCTAAATGAGTTCATGTTTTTAACTTCTGTCTTCACACCAAAAGCTTCTTGACCATAAGGACGGAGCGAAACATTGGCGTCACAACGCATTGAACCTTCTTCCATCTTCACATCAGAAATTCCTGTGTAAAGAATGGCTTCTTTAAGTGCTGTCAGATAAGCATAAGCTTCCTCAGGAGTGCGCATGTCAGCTTCTGAGACAATCTCAATCAGTGGTACTCCTTGACGATTCAAATCGACATAAGAATAACCATCCGTTCCGTGCGTATTTTTCCCAGCATCTTCTTCTAAATGAGCGCGCTCAATGCGAATCGTCGCTTTATGACCATCTTCAAGTTCAATTTCAATGGAACCATTGTAACCAATTGGCTCATCAAATTGTGAAATTTGGTAAGCTTTGGGATTATCAGGATAGAAATAATTTTTGCGGTCAAAATGCATTGATTTGTGAATATCCATATTCAAAGCAAGAGCCGCTTTAATTCCGCTATCAATTACCCCTTTATTCATTACTGGTAAAACACCAGGAAGTGACCAGTCAATCACATTTGTATTTGTATTAGGGTCTCCACCAAATTTTGTTGAGGCGGGACTGAAAATTTTTGAGTTTGTACTTAACTCAACGTGGACTTCAAGCCCAATTACTGTTTCAAAGTTCATTATTGCACCTTTCCAAAAATAATCGGTTGTTTTTTGTGGAAATCAGTAGTTGCTTCAAAAGCAGCCGCTACTTGATAAATCGTTTCCTCATCATAACGTTTACCAATCAATTGCATTCCCACAGGTAGTCCATCGGCAAAACCAGCAGGAATTGAAATTCCTGGAAGGCCAGCTAGATTGACTGGAATTGTCAATAAATCCGCCAAATACATTGAAAGTGGATCATCAACACGTGCTCCCAAGTCCCAAGCTGGTGTCGGAGTTGTTGGGCCTAAGATTAAATCATATTTTTCAAAAACTTTTGCAAAATCATTGATGATTAAAGTACGAACTTGACCTGCTTTTTTGAAATGTTTATCATAAGAACCTGCTGAAAGACTAAAAGTTCCTAACATAATTCGACGTTGAACTTCTGGACCAAATCCTTCAGAACGTGATTTCACATACAAATCTTCAAGATTTTTGATGTCTTGTGCACGATAACCGTAACGAATACCATCAAAACGTTGAAGATTTGAGCTGGCTTCAGAAGAGGCAATAATATAATAAACTGCAACACCATATTTACTATGAGGAAGACTAACTTCTTCAACGATGGCACCCAATTTTTCCAAATGTTTAGCTGCTGCCAAAATTTGTTCTTTTACTTTTTCATCAATTCCTTCACCAAAATATTCTTTAGGCAAAGCAATTTTCATTCCCTTAATATCTTGGCCAATTTTACTTGTAAAGTCAGGAACTGCAACATTTGATGATGTGCTATCATTTTTATCAAAGCCAGAAATAACATTCAAAAGTTGAGCATTTTCTTCGACTGTTGGCGCCAATGGGCCGATTTGGTCTAATGATGAAGCAAAAGCAATCAAACCAAAACGACTCACACGACCATAAGTTGGTTTCAAACCAACAATTCCATTGAATGCGGCAGGTTGGCGAATTGAGCCACCCGTATCTGAACCCAATGATAAACGAACTTGACCAGAAGCAACTGAAGCCGCAGAACCAGATGAAGAACCGCCAGGTACTTTTGTTTG
Organism: Lactococcus sp. SK2-659; assembly: GCF_020218185.2. NCBI lineage: Bacteria > Bacillati > Bacillota > Bacilli > Lactobacillales > Streptococcaceae > Lactococcus > Lactococcus sp. SK2-659. The sequence goes on along the minus strand of NZ_JAIWQZ020000002.1, from coordinate 250,986 downwards.
ATCCCAAGCGTTTTTGGTTGGCTTAACTGAAGAATTTTCACCAGAACCACCCATCGCAAACTCATCCATATTGAGTTTACCAATTGTAATTAACCCAGATTCGCTCAATTTATTCGCAACCGTTGCATTATAAGGTGGAATCCAACCTCCAAGAATTTTTGAGGCAGCTGTTGTTTCAATTCCTTCTGTAACAATATTATCTTTGACAGCAATTGAGATTCCGTCAGTCACAACGTCTGGATTAATTCCACGAGCATCAATTGCGGCGGCATCTTGCAAAGCTTTTTCTTCTGTAATTTTCAAAAAAGCATCAATTTGTGGTTCACGTGCAGAAATATCAGAAAGCGTTGCTTTTGTCAGTTCAAGAGCAGATATTTCTTTATTTACAAGTAGCTCATGAAGCTCTTTGATTGATTTGTTATTGTATGACATTAAGCATCTCCTCCATCAGAAAGCATTGCTGGAACTTTGATAAAGCCGTCTTCTTTTTCAGGAACGGCTGCCATGAGTTTTTCACGGTCAAGTCCTTTTTCTGCCACATCTTCACGCATGAAGTTGAGATTATCTGCCACATTCATAGTAAATGGGACACCTTCACCATCAACTTCATCTAACATTTCAACCATATCAATGATTTTTCCAAAAGTATCGGTAAATGATTTTACTTCATTTTCCGAGAATTCAAGCTTTGACAAAAGCGCCACGTGCTTGACTTGTTCCTCTGTAATTTGACTCATATTTTCAATCTCCATTTTTTAGAGTTTATTCTTGTTAATTATAACAAAAAATCGGCATTTTAACAGTCTGTCAGTGATTTTAAACCATTTACCAGTCATTTTTTTACTGACAGAACTTTTTGTCAGTAAAAATAGAAAGCAAAATTACTGACAGAAAAATTTATCTCTGATAAAATTTTAAAAATTGCTGACAGATAATTTCGTCAGTAATTATAAATCTGTAATCGATAATCTTTATAAGACACAAATAACTCCCATCTGAGATAGGAGCTGTTTGTGAAATTAAATATAATGCTATAACCATGTATTTGGCTTCTGTCAGCAAGTTCAACCTTCTGACCTAACCTGATAGCATTTTGATTAAAAGACTTATAAAGCACCAACGAGAGTCGCAAGCGAATGATAAAAGGGCAAAGCGCTAACATGAATTCGCTAGTAACTTTCACGTTCTAAACTAATAAAAATTTGTTTGAAACTCTTATAAAGCACGAAAAGCTCCCATCTGCGATAGGAGCTTTTTGTGAAGCCGAAGTCTAAGCGCTACCTACGTGCTTCGCACTACGCTGTCCATTTTATCTATCCGCTAAAGCGAATGATAAAAGGGCAAAGCGTTAAGACCCTGGCTTTTAGAAATTACGTCCTGCAAGTTTATCAAATAAACCAGTATTAAGAACTTTAAGATAAGTTCCTTTCATACCAAGTGAACGTGATTCAATTACACCAGCAGATTCGAGTTTACGCAAAGCGTTAACGATGACTGAACGTGTAATCCCAATCTTGTCAGCAATGACAGAAGCAATAACATGCCCTTCTTCACCATCAAGCTCTTCAATGATTGCTTTAACAGCTTTCATTTCTGAATATGAAAGTGTGTTAACAGCCATAGTTGCCATGGTGTCTTTACGGATATTTTCTTCCATTTGTTCAAGTTTAAGATTTGAGAGTTGAACACCAATTACTGTTGTTGCAAGTTCAACTAAGACCAAATCATCATCAGTGAATTCGCCGTCTTCACGCCACATGATAAATGTTCCCAAACGCATTCCTGAACCATAAATAGGTGCTAAAGTTGTCACACCTTTTGGAAAATCGCCAAGGCTTTCTTCTGGGAAGATTGCTAATGGGCGGTCAACAGGAACGTTTGCCATTGTATCGTAGATACGTACTGCCGCACGAACATATTCATCAGGCAATTTACGATCATAGAAAAATTGGTCAACACGGTCATTGTTTGTATTATAAGGCAATGAGTAACCAAGCAACTCGCCCTTCGTATTAATCACACATGCATTGCAATCAATGACGTTTGCCAAGCGTTCAGTCATACTGTTATATGGCAACTCTTGTTGCAAATCGGTCACTCCATCTTGCAAAATCGCGGTGATTTTACGTGTTTTTTCAAGTAATGTAGCCACTTTGTTCTCCTATTTTTTTATATTCTTGTTTTTATACAAAATTTTTCATAATCAGTATAACATAAAAAAGCATGAAAAACAATAAAAATTGTCAGAAAATTACTCTCAACAAAAAAAGATATACGAATTATTCATACATCTTTTTCTATTTATTATTTACGATATTGCCAAAGGAAACGTTCCATTTTTTCTTGTATTTCCGCTAATTCGTCCACACGAGGCAGATAAACAATTCGGAAATGGTCTGGCTCTTTCCAATTAAATCCTCGACCATGAACAAGCAGGATTTTTTCCTGCTTCAAAAAGTCCAAGACAAATTGTTCATCATTATCAATTTTATACATTTCTCTGTCAATTTTAGGGAAAATATAGAAAGCTGCTTGAGGTTTGACCGCAGATAATCCTGGAATATCATTGATGGCTTTATAAATGAATTCTCTTTGTTCATAAACTCGTCCACCCGGCAACAGCAATTTATCAACCGATTGAGTGCCACCAAGTGAAGTTTGTACGACTGATTGAGCTAAAACATTGGAACAAAGTCGCATTGAAGCCAGCATATTCAAACCTTCAATATAACCCTTGACATGTGATTTTTCACCTGACAGAACCATCCACCCCACGCGGAATCCCGCAATGCGGTGTGATTTTGAGAGGCCATTCATTGTGACCACAAAAAGATCTGGTGCCAAGCTAGCAATCGGAACATGAACTGCTCCATCCATAACCAATCGGTCATAAATTTCGTCAGAGAAAATAATTAAATTATTTTCTCTAGCCACTTGAACAATTTCAAGCAATAAATCTTTAGAATACAGCGCACCCGTTGGATTATTAGGATTAATCAAAACAATGGCTTTTGTATTACTTGTGATTTTTGAGCGAATATCATCAATGTCAGGGAACCAACCAGCCTGTTCATCACAGAGGTAATGAACAGCTGTTCCTCCAGCTAAGCTGACAGAAGCCGTCCAAAGTGGATAATCAGGCATAGGAATCAAAACCTCATCCCCTGTGTCCAAAAGTCCCTGCATGGCCATAACAATCAATTCAGAAACCCCATTACCTGTGAAAATATCATTGATATCAAGATTAGGAAAACCCTTGAGCTGACAGTATTGCATAATCGCTTTACGAGCCGAGAAAATCCCTTTAGAATCTGAATATCCTTCGCTATCCACAGCATGTTGAATCAAGTCACTAATGACTTCATCAGGAGCAAGAAAGCCAAATTCAGCTGGATTTCCTGTATTCAATCGAAGAATTTTTTCACCATTGGCTCGCATTCTTTGTGCTTCATCCAATACTGGACCACGAATATCATAGCTGACATTATCAAGTTTATGCGATTTTTCAAATTTTCTCATTATTGACCTCCGTAATATTATGAAGTTTTGATTTTCAAAACTTACAAACAAATTCTGGTAACACTAGTTTATTTCTTTTTATAGACTTGGAAATATTTTCCAGCATAGTTAGTCACTTTATAGTCTTTATCTAAAACTTTTTTCAAACTAGTCGGAGCTTTCTCACTGGCCTGTAAAACAACGAATTTATCTGATAATTTACCCACTTTCAAATCATAACTTTGGGTAAATTTAATTGGATAATTTGCTGGAACATTATCTAAAGTTGAAATTGTTTTGGTCAAATTGTTAATATTTTTACCATCAGCGACAACATAAACTCGGTCAGAACCTGTGGCATTTGCCTTAATATATTGTGCCACACTTTGCTCTTCTGAAGCAATTGTTCGGTTCATGAAATGATAACTAATTGGTGTAAAAATGACAAAAAGTATTGCCAAAATCGGAGCAAATAAACGATTTTGCAGATATTTCAACAAAATTTGATCGCTATCTGTCAACCCAAGACCTGCAAAAACTATTGTAAATGGCAGGACAGCCAAAAGATTAGAACTATCAAAAGTCTGAGCAAAAACAATCATTGTTGTCAATCCAACAATTCCAATAAGCATCATGACGTACCAAACTCTGGCTGGTCCACCCTTTTTGAGTTGTACAATTCCTTGGACGAAACCTGCAACAATTCCAAAAATAAGAGTGAGAACTAAGGCTTTAGCAAGAGTTAATAATAAATCACCACTTGGACCAAAATGTGTAAAGGGAATTAAAATAGATTGTTCAATAGAAGTATAGATTGTTTGTTCTTCAAGAGAATAATAAGCGACTGAGTAACCTACTAAAAGAACTCCCAAAATTGTTGCCAGCATTTGGTAAAAACCACGTCCAATTTTACGGCTACCAACATTATGAATAATGAGAGCGATAGCAGATAAAATAAAGAAAACTGACATGACAGGAGAAATGACTAAGGCAAAGGCAGCTGCCATTCCAAATCGAATAAATCCCCTATCTGTAGAACTATCTTGGAAATAAGAACTCAAAAATCGTGCCGCCCATAAGGCAAAAGGAAGAGCAAAGAGCGTTGGACTATCTCCTCCTCTTGCCAAACCTGCAATAATAACTAAGGTAAAAACCGATACAGTTAGTGATGCTGTTTGATTTTTCGTTTGTTGACCCACTAAGCGGTAAACTAAAATTCCACTGATTAGTAAAGCAATAATTTCAAAAAGCCATAAAAGCCAAGTCGTCCCACCAATATTCCCTAACCAATTAATGAGATAAAAAACCGTACCACCTGTCCCATAAAAATCATTAAAAGGAACTAAACCATGATGCATCGCAAATCCAGAATAAAGGTTTTGTGATTGGCTGGCTGTGGCTACTGGTTTCCACAAAGGAAATGCATAAAAAGTTAATGCTAAAAGCACTGACAGACCCGTAAGTAATCCATAGACTGCTAAAGGAATTCTGAGTGTTTTTTCATGTGTCAATTTTTGTCTTGAAGTTCGTTCGACGTTTCGACCTTCTGGTTCTTCTTCTAAATGCCTGATTGCTTGATTCGCTGCCGCTTCCACGACATCAGAATCTTTATTTGCCCAACGAGAGCTTCTCCGCTCATGACGTGACGAGCGGGATCTGTATTCATTTGACATGACGTCCTCCGATGTTTCCTTAGCGGAAATCTTTTTTATAAACAAAATGCTTGTTTCAAATACACAGTTGTAAAAAAATTATACCAAATTTTTGGAAAACACTCAATAAAGTTAAAAATGATTATAAAATTATAAGCAAAAAATTACTGACAAAAAGGGCAGTAATCTCTATAAGTTAATATTATTTATAAACTACTTAATTCCTAATTTTACCAAGAATCCAAAGGACTAAAGCGACAACCGCAATGAATAACCAAAAGTGTGGGTTAAACAAAAGTACAATCCCTGAAATAATCAAACGAATAATCAGTAAAATAAGTAAAATGGGCAAGATATAGCGTACAAATACTCTCAATGCCATCACTCCCAAAAGCACTAACAAAATTGAAAGCAAAGCCCCCATTACAATCAAACCTGATAAAAATCCTACAAACATTTTTTCTCCTTTTAGTAGTAACGACTACGACTGGCTCTCACAAGCCATACAATAATGCTAATTACGAGCAAAGTCCCCCAAAAATGCGGACTAAGTAAGAGCATTAAACCACCGAACAAAAATTTCAAAATCATTAATATAATCAAAGCAGGTAAAACAATTTTAAAGAATCCTTTTATAAAAAGTAACATAGCTAAAAATAGTATAAGTAGTAAAAACATTCTCTTTCCTCCGATAATTAACAAATTCTAATCACTCATGAATTTGTATTTATATATTAATTATAGCAAGAAAAAAAGCCCGAATTCTCAGTCTTTTGACTGATTTTTCAAGCATTTTTTTACTGACAGAGCTTTATTTTACTGACAGAACAGTCTGTCAGTAACTATTTAGGGCTGACTGTGTTAACTGCGGTCCCGTCAGCATAATTAATTTTTGCATTTGGAGCGACATTGTCAAGAACAACGACAGTTGCTCCACCATTTCCTGACTTTTCACGACCACCACCGAGTTTGATAGACAAGGTTTGACCATTTTTATCAATTCCAACATAAGCCAAACGAATTTGTCGAGGCAAAAGTTCATTTCCTTCGTAGAGAGGGGTCACTTGGTAATCTAAATAATAATTGGGATGATTTGCAAGCCAACTGTCCAAACGATTTTCGTAATAAAGCATGCTGGCTGTATTTCCATCATTGGTTCCAGTGAAATTTCCACCATTGAACCAAGCCGTTTCTGGCACTAAATTTCTTGCTTCATTATTTAGACCTGAAAATTGATAACCCACCAAATGGCCACGAGCCATTAGCCACATTTTACCAATCGAACCATCTGATTTTTTATAATAAAAATTATAATTATGCCAACCAACCGGATTATAGGTCAAGGGTTCACGTTTGACTTTAGGTTCTTGAGAATCATTCAATTGAATATGTGAATCAACCGCACGACCTAAAGCATCAGTATTGGCCATGACCATTTGTCTTTGATTTTTAAAAGTTAAAGGAGCTTGTTTAACCGAACTTGCCAGTGATTTTGTGGAAACTTGGCTACTATTATCAGTAGCCGAACTATTTCCTTGTCCCAAATGCAGACGTCCCGAACCAAAATATCCTACAACCAGTGCAATAATGACTACAATGACGCTTGTTAGTGTTTTTATTTGTTTCTTATTCATAGCTTAATTATAGCAAAAAATTTCAAGGATTTTACAATTCTGAAAAATTTTTATAATCATTTTAAAGAAGCTTTTAAACCACACCACTTCCCTTAATATTGTATAATAAAAACAAAGCAGGAGGAGGAAATCTAATGTACGAATTTGAAAATCCAGAACAAGAGGTAATGTTTGATTATCTCAAAAATGCAAAAACCATCGCTGTCGTTGGGATTAGCGATAAAACAGACCGTTCATCTTTTTTAATTGCTCAAGGATTACAACAAAATGGCTACCATGTTATTCCAGTCAATCCAAGACTTGCTGGCCGTGAATTACTAGGTGAAAAAGTCTACGCTTCTATCAAAGAAGTTCCTTTTCACATTGATATCGTTGATATCTTTCGTCGAAGTGAGTTTTTGGCGGATGTTGCTCGTGACTTCATTGAAACTGACGCCGATATTTTCTGGGCGCAATTGGGCTTACAATCTCAAGAAGCTGAAGAAATTCTTCGAGAAGCAGGAAGAAATAAAATTGTGATGAATCGCTGTATTAAAATTGAATATGCCTATTCAGGCTTAGGGAAAAAATGACTACAAAAGTTATTTTATAGACTATTACGTTTCCCCGGCAACATTTTATCGATTTTTTTTGATACAATAATAAAGTTGAATTACGCAAACACAAAACTCTCGTCTAAAAAGCGGGAGTTTTATCTGTTTTTTAGGCGGATGTTTACGCATTCATAAATTTTTCTCAAAGAAAGGAACTTTATGAAAGAAAAACTTTGGACAACAACTTTCGTTGTTAATATGTTACTTAATTTTATTTTTTATCTTGTTTTTTATCTCCCTACTGTTGTTATTGGTACAATGGCTATGGAACGTTATCACGCTTCTGCTAGTATCGCTGGTATTTTATCTGGAATTTTTATTGTCGGCGGATTTATTGCTCGACTTTGGGCTGGAAATAATATGAAACGCCTTGGTGCAAAAAAACTTTTGTACATAGGAACACTCATTTATTTCTTGCTTACCTTTGCTTATTTCTTTGTGCATAGTGTCGTTCTACTTTTAATTTTACGTCTTGTACAGGGACTTGGATTTGGTATTGCTGCAACAGCTTCTGGAACTTTGGCTGGTGCCATTGTTCCTTCTTCAAGACGTGGTGAAGGAATTGGTTATTATGCGCTTTCTGTCACATTATCGTCAGCAGTTGGTCCCTTTTTATCAATGTTTCTTTACCGGACATCAGGTTTTTATTCATTAATTTGGCTTTCTGCCTTACTTTTATTTATTGCCTTAGTCGGAATTTTCTTCATACATGCTGAAAAAACTACTGACAGCTCTAATTCTGTCGATAATAAAGTGCATAAAAAATTCGCTTGGTCAAATTACTTTGAAAAAGAAGCTTTACCAATTTCATTAATTGCCTTTCTCATAGGTATTTCATACTCAAGTATTCTGTCATTTATGGATGCTTACGCTCGTAATATTCATCTTTCAGAGGCTGCCTCATTTTTCTTCTTAGTTTATGCCATTACTGTCCTTCTTTCTCGTCCAATTACTGGTCGTGTCTTTGACGGCTTTGGTGATAACTTTGTAATGTATCCAACCTACCTCTTCTTTGCACTTGGCCTTTTACTGATTGGTTTTGCTCATTCTGGTTGGATGTTGCTCCTTGCTGCTATATTTATCGGTTTAGGCTACGGCTCATTTTCGCCTTTTGGACAAGCAATTGCCATCCGTAATTCAGAAGCTCATCGTTTAGGAATCACAACTTCTACTTTCTTTGGCTTTATGGATATGGGTGTCGGTTTTGGACCATTTATTTTAGGAATGTTTATGCCTCTATTAGGCTATCGTAATCTCTATTTTGCATCAGCAATTCTTGCACTTCTAATTGCTGTCATTTACCATTTCGTTCATGGACGTCATGCTAAACGTGAAAATTAAGCTACTGATTGTTCTGTCAGTAAATAAAAAAGCTGTCAAAATTACTGACAGCTTTTTTATTATTTACCAATATTTTCGTAATAAGCAATTGAAGCCATGTTGAGGTAAGGAGTAGTCCAGAATCCTGCTAAACCACCTGAGATACCATAAAGAACATACCACCAGAAGAAACTCAATTTGAAAATGAAGTAATTTCCACGCAAACCTTTCATCATTGTTGCTGATTCGCTAAGAACGCCCATAACACCGCTGTAACGCCCTTCTTCTAACTGATCAAACAAAACATAAGTTGCTTGTGACCAACCAAGTCCCAAATAAATTGCAAATGCCCAACCAATCACTGGGATAAACATCAAGGCAACAAAAATCACCCCTTTGACAATACTTAAAAGAATAATTTTGCCAGCTGAACCATCATAGAAAGGTCCAAAAACATTTTTAAATTGTGGATTATTTCGTTCACCACGGAAAATTTTGATATAGTTAAAAATTGCCCCAACTGTTACTACCGAAACAAACAAGGCTACAACAATCATTAAAATAGCAATAAGCAAAGTCGCAAAGCTAATCACCATCCAAACACTACCTGGAATACTATCAAAATTAGAAGTATTGTAGTCCATGGACTGCTTTACACCATTTCCTCCACCTAAAATCCCGGCAATAATTGGAATAATAAAGAGTAACATTTTTGAACCAAAATTATCTTTTAAAGCTCCTTTGGATTGATTTTTCAATTCCCATCTTGACATAAAATACCTCCCAATAATTTGTCTTACATTATATTTACTTAATTATACCAATAAATAGGCAAAATCTCTAAGACTTTCGCCCGATTTTCAAAAAATCATCTATAAAAAGCGTTTAATTTTTGTTATACTTATAAGTGCTTGCTTTTTAAGCTACAAGAAGACTCGATTCTACGAGTAAATAAAGGAATCTTATGACAGAACACGCAATAAAATACAGATTAATAAAAAAAGAAAAACATACAGGAGCAAGATTAGGAGAAATCATCACACCGCATGGTACCTTCCCAACTCCAATGTTTATGCCCGTAGGTACTCAAGCTACCGTTAAAACAATGAGCCCAGAAGAACTCAAAACATTAGGCTCAGGGATTATTCTCTCAAACACTTACCACCTCTGGTTACGACCCGGAGATGAACTTGTCGCTGAAGCTGGCGGTCTTCACAAATTTATGAATTGGGATCAACCTATCCTGACTGATAGTGGTGGTTTCCAGGTTTACAGCCTAGTTCAAAACAAAAAAAATATCACAGAAGAAGGCGTTAAGTTCAAGAGCCATTTGGACGGACGTGAACTTTTTCTTAACCCCGAAAAAGCAATAAGCATTCAAAATAATCTTGGCTCTGACATCATGATGTCCTTTGACGAATGTCCACCTTTCTATCAACCCTATGACTATGTCAAAGCCTCTGTTGAAAGAACTTCCCGTTGGGCTGAGCGTGGTCTCAATGCTCATCGTCGTCCAAATGACCAAGGACTTTTCGGAATTGTTCAAGGAGCTGGTTTTGAAGATTTACGTCGTCAATCAGCTAGAGACTTGACTTCAATGGATTTCGCTGGTTATTCTATCGGTGGTCTTGCCGTTGGTGAATCTCATAAAGAAATGAATGCTGTCCTTGACTTTACAACACCAATGCTTCCAGAAGACAAACCCCGCTATTTAATGGGTGTTGGTGCACCAGACAGCTTGATTGATGGCGTTATTCGTGGAGTTGATATGTTTGACTGCGTTCTTCCTACACGAATTGCTCGTAATGGAACTCTGATGACTCATTTCGGTCGAGTTAACATTCGTAATGCTAAATACGAACACGATTTTACTCCACTTGACCCAATGTGCGATTGCTACACATGTACTAACTATACACGCGCCTACCTTCGTCATTTAATCAAAGCCGATGAAACTTTTGGTCTTCGTCTTTGTTCATACCACAATCTTCACTTCCTCGTAAATCTAATGAAAGACGTTCGCGGGGCCATTATGGATGACAACCTTCTGGAATTCCGAGAAGATTTCTGTGAGCGTTACGGCTACAATCAACCCAATGCCAAAGACTTCTAGTTCTTGAAAATAGGTTTAAAAAGTTGTATTATAATAAAAGTGGGTAACCACTTTCATTTTGTGCCGAGTTAGCTCAGTCGGTAGAGCACTTCACTCGTAACGAAGGGGTCACAGGTTCGATTCCTGCACTCGGCATTATTCAAAATAACTCAACCTTTTATGGCTGAGTTATTTTTGTAAAAGCCATCGCCGCTGGATACAGAAAGTCTTTAAGATAGAGTTCTAATTGTAAACCCTACCATAATTCACTAAAGTAATATAAAAAACACTACCAAACAAATAAAAAGTCTGGTAGTGTTTTTTTATTTAACTTATTAAACAACTCAATATGAATCATCTTTTACTCGGGATAATACCCATTTCTGGCTCAGAAGGTACATTTCCATTTTTTGTGTATTGTTCAGAGACGTAAATGTAGTCTCAATATTCTCTACATCTTTAAAAGGAATTTTCCCAATCAAATACTCTGGTAGAACTTTAAAATAGTCTGCCAGCTCCATTAATCTTACACCAGAAGGCATCCCTCCATTTTTATAATTCGCAAGAGCATTCCTAGTGTAGCCTAAGTCTCTCTCAATCTGATTAAATGATTTACCAGAATTATGAGTTAATGCTCTCAAACGTTGATAAAATATATTTTCCATTTTCTTATCCATCAATACACCATTAGTCGTGTACTCTTTCCTTAATTATCTCCCGAATATTTACCTCATTGTATTATCAATTAAATTAGTCAAAAATTTCTCAGATTCATTTATTGATAATCACCTTTTCTTATGGAGCACTTGTGAGCGTCCAAGATAGCGTTCCTTTAAAATTAGCATCCGCTTTTTGGAAACCGATAGGAACTCTTAACGTAAAGAGACTTGGCGATTTTCCGTCTATAACTACTGTATCTCCAGTTTTACCTGAAGTCGTAGAATGAATAATTTGTGGATTACTAGTGAGTACTTGACCATCATATGAAAGATAATTCATGAATGAAATTCCACCCATTACTGGAGCTCCAGTATCACTCATCACTTCTTGAATTGGTGAAGTTTGAGCTACACTGACTGTCCATGGCGTTACCAAACTACTTGCTCTAGTATCTGACACTACAACTGAATTATCCAACACACCTTGATAACTCTTTTCTACTGAAGAAATCGTATTTTCACCAAAATCAATTTTTGTTGGAACAGAACTAAAGCCAATTTTACCATTATAAACTAGGTTAGCTTGATAAATATTGACTTCAGAAAATGCAACTCCACCCGCTCCCGCTACGGCATCTTTCAAGCTACCATAGTTTACTTGATAAGGACTCAAAAAATCTTTGATAGACCAACCTGAAGCATTATTTGTAATCCAATCATTTAACCAATTTTGTGCTTTATCAATTGAAGTTGCATCAATAGGAGCTCCTGTCAATACTGTAGCAATAGTATAGGGTTGAGGTGCCGTTGGAGCTCCATTAACTGAACTTTGATCAATGTTTACCTGTAATGTGATATCTTTTGATAGAGCTCTTAAAGTTATCGCAAAGTTATTTGCTCCAACAATAAATCTAGGGTTTGCTGCTTGTGCTGCTTCAAGAGCTGTCATTCCTTGAATACTACCATCTACATAGGTTTTCCCATCTGGTGCGACTACTTTATCAATAGCGTACCCCTTAGGAATATTTGGTGTAAAACTAAGCTGCTCTCCACCATAGCCCCAAATACTAGATGAAGAAGGCAAAGTAGCCTGAAGCTCACCTGCTACCCCATTTTGTCCGGGAACATTTGAAGCCCAATTATAGCTTATTGTTCCCGTTTGCTTCTCTGCCGCAATGGTCACTTTAAAATTATTCGAACCAGTAGTAAAGTGGTCATTTGCCTTTAAGGCTTCAGTAACAGAGGAATAAGTTTTGTTATCAGGCCCTAATACTTCATTGACAACGTAACCTGGTTCAAGAGTTGGCATAACAAAACTCAAATCAGAACCAGTTAAACCTGATAATTGAATAGTATCAGGTAATGCTGGAGGATTGGTTGGAACGCTGTTATTATAATCAAAACTTACTTGTCCCAACTGATTAGTAGGAGCCAAGGTTACCTGATATTGATTATTAGCGGTCGTTGTATCAAAACTTGGATTTAAGGCGAAAAAGGCTTTAATCGTTGCATCCGTTGTCGCTCCTGACGTTGCTTTACCACTCGCCGAAGTAATCTTAGAAATATAGTAACCAGCAGGTACTTTATCCGTTAAATTCTTTTGAACATTGAGGGAAGAAGCTGAAAAGAGTTGGTCTGTAACCCCTGATACTGACAGTTTTGATGGAACAGCAGGGGTTCGTTGAGCCGTTGGATCATAATTAAAAGTAAATCCACCCGTTTGCGCTAAAGGAGTGTAAGAAACATTAATCTGGTTAGGATTTGCCGTTCCACTAGGGAAATTTTGAACAGTAACTGCCGAAGAAATTGACTTAAAGGTATAGCCTGTTGGCGCTACTGGTGCAAAATAATCATAGTTATCTGAGGTATTTGTCGTATTACCTTGAGGCACCACCCCAATCTTATCACCTACATTGGCAGTGATTGTAGAATTTTCCCACGCACTACCTTTGGGAGCTAACTGACCACCAGTTGCACTATTAAGATAGTTAACATTAACTGGTTGCACTCCTTTCCCAGCACCAACTAAACCAATTGTAACAGTCATTTGTGAGTAGTTCCCGCCGGTTGCAGCCATAAATCCAATTGACATACTTTTTTGAACGGTCAGTTTTGCAGAAGCAACATAATCAGTGTTTGAATTTCGAGAAGTGTATTTCATCGTTCCGGTAACTGTTCCGTCCGAATTTAAAACAGGGTTAGTCCAATACATTTCAAAGGCATTGGAAGAATTATTCTTTGCAGTATAATCAGAACTAGCATTAAGAACCTTTTTGCCCGCATCATCACCCTGAGCAATAACGGTTGCCGTATTATAATCACTTCCTAAAAGAATGGAAGTCTTTCGATATGAGTAGTTATTTCCAATGAAATAAGTTCCCGAACCGAGATTACCTACCCCTAAATTCCCCCCAGTTGAACCACCAGAAAGTTGAGAAGAAGACAAATTTGTAAGTAAAACTCCATTTGCATCCCCCAATTGACTACCAGAACCAGTGCCAAACCAACCAGCGCTTGCATAAGTACTTCCACCAAGTGAGATCGGTTGAGTCATATCCACTGCCCCATTAAAAGGGAGCCATGAACCTGTATCTCTCTGATTAGTTCCAAAATCATAGGTTGATATAGATGACCAGCTTGCTCCACTCGTATTTTTTCCCACAGGTGTAAAATTACCAGGTGTCTGAAAGTCGCCAAGTGTCCACGTATGATTTCCCGTATCGACGGTTCCCCCAGGGTTTAAAGTAGTCGTCGCATTAGCTGCTGACACTGTTGTCTCTCCATGTAGGGCTAAAATTGGCAACAAGGTACTTACCAAAAGTAGGGCACTTGCGCCAATATTTGTAGATTTTTTAAGTAAGTTTTTTATTTTTCCCATTGTTGTTTTCACTTTCGTTAACCACCTTATTTAAAATGATAAAAAAGCTGTTTCTTCACTTTGGAAGAGACAACTTTTTTATTCCTAGATTAAGGCGCAGTTATCAAATCCCATTGGAGAGTTGTAGAAAAGTCCCCTGCTAAGGCTGATCCTGAAGGAACGCTTAGAGAAATAGGTCCTCCAGCAGTATTACCTTTATAGTCTGCTGCTTTACCATAGCTTGTCAAATATGTACCTGTGGTACCATCTGTTGACATTACATTTTGTGCAGTACCAGGATCCAATGTGAAGCCAGCCTCAGCAGTTGGAGTATAAGCCCCTCCACCAGCATTAGCAGCTGTACCTGCTGAGAAGCTCAAAGTAGCTCCTTTAAGGTCGGCACTGCCATTGTTAAATTGCTTCAATTGAGTCACATTTAATTGTGTCCCATTCTTATCTCCGCTTCCCAAACCACGAAGGTCGTGCATTTCAACAAATGCTCCAACAGGTGTACCGTTAAAGGCAGTTGTGTCAGCATCCGCAAAGTAAGTTTCTGATTTAGCCGAAATTTCGTGTTTACCAAAAGCTAAGTCAGAACCATAGTCAATCGCAAGTTCTCCTGGTGTACCTCCAGGGCCAGTTCCTCCAGGAACTTCTGGGTTAGTGATATCTGGTGGTGTTGTTGTATTGGCTGTGAATCCGATCGTTCCTGTTGAATTCCATTGTTCTGCTTTAACTGATGCTGCTGATACTGCTGAAGCTCCTGAAGCTCCGGCTACAAGAAGGGCAAGAGTTGCCGCTGAAAAAGTAATTGCTTTTTTCATGTTAGTTTCTCCTTTGAGTTGTTAAATATATATAATTAAATTATTTTAATTATCGAGTTAAGTTTAATTGAACTTATTTACGTCTTTTTAAATAAACAAGTCCAATAATAAGGTTAAGTAAGCCAATCCCAGTCCATTCCATAGGAACTGATTTTTTATCTCCTGTTTTTGGAAGTTCTTTATTTCCAGAGCCTGTAGATGGATTTTGAGGATTGACAACTTCTGGTTTCTCCTTAGAAGACAAACTACCAGTAAAGCCGACTGTTGCCCGCGTCGTAGTATTCTTTTCTTCTTGAGCAGAAACAGAGAGGGGATAAGAAGCAATCACTATCAAGAGCCCCATAGAGATAAACAAAGTTTTTTTTCTTTTATTCAAAGTTTTCTCTTCCTTTCTTACTGACTTTAACTGTCACTATTTTTGATGATTCTCTTTTTTACGTCGGGAGCTAAAGATTAAGAATATCAATAGCAGAATAATTAGAATAAGTGCAATACCAATAATCATTAGCCAATTAATAGGTTCTTTATAATGGACCGTTGGGTCACTATTATTGAGTTTTTGGGCCTTTTCTCCTGCAATTTCAAAGTCCTTTTCAAAAGTCCATTTATATTCGTAATTTACACTTTTACCATTAACAGTTGTCTCATAAGCTCCCGTGGCACTTTTCACACCATAAACTGTCATCGAAAGATGATATTTACCAGCTTCTAGTGCTTTAGAAGATTGATCGCCAATGTTACCTTTGATGGAAACTGGAATCGCAAAATCAAAATTAGAGTTCGGAGCCATTTTCATATCAGAATTTTCAAAGCTATATTTTAATTCTGAATTAGTTACTCCTTTGACGGTCGCTGTCGCGTTCATATCTTGAAGATAAGTTGGGGAAATGTTTTGTAGGTTTGCCGCAAATACATTTCTCGAATTCACTTGTGTAGCTTTGACTTCATTAAGCCTAAGTTGAGGAGAAACTTTCTGGGTATTTTGTTGAGTCACAAGAGCAATCACATATCTATATTCATTCTTGATGGAAACACCCTTTGATGAACTTGATTCTTGATTTCCCTCTTTTTCCTTAAAGGAAAAACCTCCTGCCAAAATACCGGTATCCATTCCTTTAGGCATGCTAACCTTTGCAGTCATTATTACCTGAGCGTGTGCGGCAATCGTTACTTCTTTTTTAGGAATATCAACAAAGTCTTCAATATTATATTTTAGAGAACTATCCTTTGTTGCTTTAGATGAATCATAAATAGCAAGCCCATTTCCATTTGTGGTCGAGTGGGCAAATGCCATCTCTACCGTTATGGACTTAGAAGTCGCATTATTTACCTTAAAAGATAATGTTTGCTGAGATTCTGGACTCATTACTAAATTAAAATATCCCAAATTTTTATCCACTTGATTCTCAGGTATTTCTGGGCTTACATTAAAGTTAGAAGATGAGGCATATATACTTTTACTACAATAGAATAAGCTAAAGACAAGCACTAATACTAAACTGACTTTACCTATGATATTTGAAACTGAATTCTTCTTTTCAATCATTTTATTTCCATTCTTGACAAATTTATTTAATTTCTATTTTGCTCCGAAGTGATAGATTGAAAAAATCATTCATTAATTCTAGGATTCTATCTTCTTCTTATTAAAGAAAGATAAGTCACTGCTAAATTATTCTAAAGTCATAATCAATATGCTGTAATTGAATTTCTCTTTTTTTGTATGATGAAAAATTGGCTAGAGTAACAAATTCTATTCAAATAGAAGAAAATGTCTCTCATTGACTACTTAATTTTTTAGTGTTTTCTTTAATTCTTGTTCTTTAATTCTCTCTTTTTAAAATTACTATCCTTATTTTATAGCCTCTCCTTAACCAATTTATTTAACTATATATAGAGCCTTTTTTGAACTTTATTTCGCAATATTTTATACTTATTATTGAGCATTTCGGGCTTTTTCTATTGCTAGTCTCCGAAAAATTAGTATTTTTCGGATATATGTTTTTAAACTACACATCTTTTAATATGAATAAAATTTGTACTTATTCATCTGCAAAACTAACCAATCAGTAGGCTAAAATAATAAAATTAACTAAGAATGGTTAAAAAACATTTACTTAGTTTTAATTAATTTATTAATTTTATTGAAGTATTCCAAAAAATTAATAAATTAATTAAGCAAGAGCAATATCCGAATAAAGTCTATTGTTTTATAAAAGATAAAAAACACCAATATAATAGTAATGTTAGTTTGTTTTATAAATCCTAAAAAAAGAAAATTAACTATATTTTGTTTAAAAAAGTTAATTTTTCCAGTTGAAATGTAATTTTTAAGTAAATTTATAGAATCAAAGGCTTGATTTTAAAAAGAGTTATGATATAATATTACTATAATTATATTTTCGTAATATTCTTCTCAAATAAACTGTACGTTATTCCGAAAAATACTAATTTTTCGGAACGACATGGTTATAAAATACAAAGAATGCTTAAAATAAAACATCACCGCCCTCTAAAGCAGTGATTTTTTATTTTACTTTTTTTAATATTAGGTAACTAAAGCAACTATGTCATTAAAAGTGAGCTTATTCGCTCTTTACTAGAGCAGTCGAACTGTTAACGCTATCGATGTAATTTATATATTACCGTTTCATTATAGGCCTAAGAATATTGATAAATTGAAGATATGGAGTATTCGATAAATCTGCATTAATCATTATTTGGGCCTGCAACTTCCATTTTAAATTTCAAAAAAAAAAAATATTAAGAATAAATTACAAAAAATATTAAGAATAAATTACAAAAAATCAAATTAAACTCTTTTTTTTCTATTTTTTCTTTGATTTTCTTAGTTTTCGACAATTAAAAGTTTGATTTTATAACTAGTTTTCCATAGTCATAAAAACATATTAAAGAATCGTTCAGCAACTCTTTCTGAAAATAAAAAAACATGGCGAGTGCCATGTTTTTTTATTTATTTTTATGATTTTTGTCTTTTAAAAAGTACAAGTAAAGCAGAAATCATCATTATTAGACCAACTAAAGAGATTAAAGTATTGTGTTGCTCTCCTGTCTTAGGTAATTCTGATTTTTTAGGGTTCAATGGAAGTTTTTTGTTAATGAACTTTCCACTATTAACTACTTGAGGTTGATTTTCCGCTTTTGCTGTAATTTCAAAAGTTTTCGTTTCCTGACTCAACTGATAGCCAGTTGGCGCCTTAGTCTCAACAAAACTGTATTTCCCTGGTTTTAAATTATCTGCCTTAATTACTCCATTCGCATCTGATTTTATTCCCTCAATAGCTACTTCATGAGTATCGGAATTAATAACATTGAAAATCGCACCCGACAATGTCTTACCATTTTCATCGACCTTAATTAATTTAGCAGAACCTTGATAGTTAATGAAATTATCTGAAGCAATAACTACATGGGGTTGACCTTCTTCTTTGCCTGAAATCGTAAAATCAACTTGAGAAGTATTCAAAATATATCCAGTTGGTGCTTGTGTTTCAACAAAGGAATATTTTCCTGGTACGAGGTCTTTGATTAAAACTTTACCTTCTTTATCGGAAACCAAATTTTCTTTGACTGTTTGTCCGTCAGCATCAATAACCCTGAAAACAGCACCTGATAAAGAGTTTCCTTTACTGTCATGCTTGATTAACTCAGCAGAACCTTGGTAATTAATGAAATTATCTGAAGCAATAACTACTTGAGGTTGACCCTCTTCTTTGGCTGAAATTGTGAAATCAACTTGGAAATATTCAAAATATATCCAGTTGGTGCTTGTGTTTCGACGAAAGAATAATCTCCCGGTGATAGGCCACCAATACTTACTTTACCGTCTTTATTAGAAGTCAAGTTTTCTTTGACTGTTTTGCCATCCGCATCAATAACTTTAAAGACTGCTCCTTCTAGAGCTTGACCTTTACTATCATGCTTAATTAATTCAGCAGAACCTTGGTAATTAATGAAATTATCTGAAGCAATAACTACTTTTTGTTCACCTTCTTCTTCACTTGAAATGGTGAAATTAGCAGGAGTAGTGTTCAAAATATAACCACTTGGTGCTCGTGTTTCGACGAAAGAATAATCTCCCGGTGATAGGCCATCAATACTTACTTTACCATCTTTGTCGGAAGTCAGGCCTTCTTTGACTGTTTTGCCATCCGCATCAATAACTTTAAAGATTGCTCCTTCTAGAGCTTGACCTTTACTATCATGTTTAATCAGTTCCGCTGAACCTTGATAGTTAACGAAATTGTCTGAAGCGACAACCAGTTGAGGTTGGCCTTCACTCTCAGCTAAGATTGTAAAAGGGGTAGGAATAGTATTTAAAATATAACCTGTTGGAGCTTTGGTTTCAACAAAGGAATATTCTCCGGGGGCTAAATCATCAATACTTACTTTACCATCTTTGTCGGAAGTCAGGCCTTCTTTGACTGCTTTGCCATCCGCATCAATAACTTTAAAGACTGCTCCTTCTAGAGCTTGACCTTTACTATCATGCTTAATTAATTCAGCTGAACCTTGATAGTTAACGAAATTATCCGAAGCAATTATTAGACTAGGCTGACCTTCTTCTTCAGCTAAAATTGTAAAATGAACTGGTATTGTATTTAGAATATAACCTGTTGGAGCTTTGGTTTCAACAAAGGAATATTCTCCGGGGGCTAATCCATCAACTACCACTTTACCATCTTTACCAGAAGTTAAATTAGCTTGGATTGTCTTGCCAGCTTTATCAACAATTTTAAAAACTGCACCAGAAAGTGGCTGACCTTCGTTATCTTGCTTAATTAATTCGGCTGAACCTTGATAATTGATAAAATTATCCGAGGCAATAACCATTTGTGGTTGACCTTCTTCTTCAGCTGAAATTGTAAAATGAACTGGTATTGTATTTAAAATATATCCTGTTGGAGCTTTGGTTTCAACAAAGGAATAATCTCCAGGGGATAAACCAGTAGCCGTAACTTTACCATCTTTATCAGAGCTTAAATTAGTTTGGATTGTATTACCATCTTTATCAATAACTTTGAAAATCGCACCTGATAAAGCTTGACCATTACTGTTATGTTTAATGAGTTGTGCTGAACCCTGATAGTTAACTTTTTCCAAGTTGATATCTGGGATGATTCCTTCTTCATTGGCTTTAAGCTCAAAGTCAATTGGGGTTGGGTCCAAAATATAACCCGCTGGGGCTTTGGTTTCAACAAGTGAATATTTACCAGGTGTTAGTTTTTCAATCGTTACATTTCCAGAACTGTCAGAAGTAAGTTTTTCGTAACCTGAAACAACTTGACCGTTGCTGTCTAGTACTTTAAATTCTGCACCTTGAAGTGGATTTTTTACCTCTTTACCATTTTCAATGGTCAGTCCTACTTTTTTCAAGATTACTTTCGTTGGTTCATTTTCAACGTCTTGAATTGGGAAATTAGAAACTTCTCCGTCTTTTGAAACTGTTATTTTCTTACCTTTGACTAGTTCTTCATCAAGTGTATACCCTGTTGGGGCCTTAGTTTCAATAAGAAGATAATCAGTAACACGCAAATTCCCAAGTTTTAAATCACCATTTTTGTCGGTATCTCCTTCACGAATTAATTTATCTTTCTTGCCATCTGTACCGATAGACCAAAGTTGAAGATGAGCTCCCGCAAGTTTTGCTTTGCCGGGACCAACTTTTTCCAAAGTAACTGAACCTTTTGATCCGTTTGCACTTCCGTTATGATTAATTACGGGCACGTCTTTTTCAACATCTTGTTCTATTGTTTTCTCGTTGTCTCCAGTAATATGGGCTTGATTAGTTACCACATCATTAGCTTTGTCAGAAGTAATTAATGCACGATATTCTACAACATATGCTGTGTTAATTTCTGATAAAAATTTAATTTTAACTGTTTGAGCCCCTGTAGAATTGTCAGTTTGGATATCAACAGAATAATCTTTGCCTTGTTCAAGAATAATATTTTTGTTCTCAGTAATATTACCAGAAGCATCAATACTTGTTCCATAAATAAGAATATCTTTTGCTACAATATACTGATTTGAGGAAGGATTATCGGTAACTTCAACATTTTTTAAGGTAGATTGCGAGGCGTTTACTGTAAGTTTCCAATTTACATAATTAGAATCTGTACTTGACTGTGAACCATCTTTCGTTACGAATTCTCCTTGATGTGCTGGAGTAACACTAGCACTTAAATCATGTGAAATGTCCTTATTTGTAAATGTCGCTTTGTTTTTGTACTCCTTCTGATTGATGAGATTACCTTCTAGACTTGTTTCAAATATTAGAACATAGGCTTTTGTGCTTCCATCTGGTAGTTCTACCTTAACACTTCCTTTGCTTTCTACTATTTTTATTCCCATATCTGAAGTAACTTCAGCACCTAAAGTATAAGTACCATTTTTATTAATCGTAGCTTCATATATTTTAGCACTTCCAGAAACATAGTTTTGATCATCAGAGATTGGATCAGTTATTGAGGCATTGCTTAATTCTTGTTGATTGAAATTTGCTGCAATTGTCCATGTAATTTTTTTGCTGGTTGCATTATATGAACCAGATTTTTGTCCATTATATTGGAACGGAGGTATTGGTTTAAATTCTTTATGATCATTATTAGTATGATCTCCTCCATTTTTATCCTTCCAAGTCATTGAAGCATCATTTACAAATTTGATATCTCCTTCATGACCAGACCCATTATCAATCACACTAGTATCAAATTTTGTTTTGTATTTAATTTGATATTTATGATCTGTCCCCTCCTTAAGTGGGGAATTAAAGGAAACTGAAAAGCCTGCTGTTGTTTTTATCAGTGTATATTCTGTTGGGGAGAGTACTTTATTTCCAGCAGTTTTATCAATAATTTGGAAAGTATTTTCAAGGAAAGTCAATCCTTCAGACATTTTGTCTTCAAGTGACCAGTTTTCCATCCAATAGCCTGCACTATTAATATCTATTTTCCATGGAATTTCTCTATTCTCGTAATCAATATCTCCATCAATATTTTTAACGATTCCTTGTTGAGTTGCATTACCACCTGACTCGCTGTTATCTCCCGTATCAGTTGTTACTGAGTTATCAATGGTAACATTTCCATCTACGATATCTTTAACCTTCGTTTGATATTCAACTTTTACTGCATAATCGATATCAGTAATAAACTCAATTTTAAATTTTTGAGGATTATCAGGGTCTTGTACAAGTTTATAATCTTCCCCTTCTTTTAATTGAGCACCTTTAATTTCTTTTCCGTTACTATCAAAAGTAATTTTATAAAGTTTAACACTTCCGTTCACCAGCTCGATGGCATCACTCATGGTATCTTCAATAAATGACCCTGCTTTATGATTTTTTTCATTATAATTGTATTCTATATTCCAATTATAAATTTGATCGTTCCCTGTTGTAAATGGTCCATTTTTTTTAATTGGCCCTTTATATTGCGCAGTAACAGAGGCACTTGCATTGGTATCTGTTTTTCCATCATTTAATGTTGCTGTATTTTTAAAGCTTACAGCTCCCTCTTTTTCCGGAAAACTACTTTCATCGATAGTTGTTGTATAGACAACATTGAATGCTTGATCGGTGGTAGCATATTTACCAATAAAAGTAATTTTTCCATTTGAATCAACAGTATAATCTGTACCTTTTACTAAAGGATGTTCTTTATCAATGGAAATGATTTCTCCATTTTTTCCAACTGTCTCAGGGTAAATTTCGACGGATTCATAAGTTGTTCCTTCTGGCATTGGATCGGTAAGTGTAGCATTTTCCATTGTATTTAATGGACGGTTAATATTTATTTCCCAAATAACTTTACTAGGATTTGGAGTTTTATCGAAATGTCCTGATTTATCAATTGCTTGGTCATAGGTTGGCCGAACATGAATTTCTGAAGGGGGAAAATTTTCCTCCGTTGGTGTATCAACTACAACTTCTCCTGGAACAATTGTCTTATCGAAATGTGCATCATAATGAAACGTACCCTTAATATCATGATAGGTTTCAACTTTTTCATTGAAGACGAAACGAACGGTTCCATCTGCATTAATTGTATAGGTTCCATAATCTCCCAGTGACGATGTCGCTTGCTCAATTGTTACACCATCAGGAAGTTTAAAATCAAAGTAATCTCCTGATTTCAATGGTAAAATATCTTCTGGAATACTCCAGGTATAATCGATTTGAACTTCTGCATCTATCGGAACATCTGTTTGATCTGGATAAGGTTTTCCTTCTTTATCAAGATATATGACCTTAGCTGAGTCGATAATAGTCGCTGGTGAAATCCCTGAGTCTTCTAGAAGTTTACGAATATCTTGACTTTCCACAGTTTTTATAGCTTGCTCTGAATGTTTAGTCGTACTACTTTCTTTTTCTTTGATTTCAGGTGTAACAGTATTTTGAGTCACAGTGGAAGTTGACTGACTTGGGGTTTCTGAAGTTGAACTCGTTTTTGGCAACAATACATCAACTTGGCTATCATTTAATTTGGCTGTTAATCGCTCAAAGTTTTTCAAAAGTTCTTTAGAGATTGAAAAATTGACTTTCACTTCGCTTGTATTTAGTGAATTAAGGTCTATTGTCAATCTATTTTCGTCAGCAGTATAAGATGCTGTTGACTTTTGTCTGTTAGCCTCATTTGGTTCATTAATTTTAATTGATTTATCTAATTCAATAGTAGTTGTTTTACTTTTCAATATTGACTGATTAATCTTGAGACTTAAATCAAATGTCATTAAATCAGCATTACTTTCAGATTCATCTATTTTAAATTGACTTAATGTTATATCCGAATCATTTGTTTCTTCATTTATTGCTCCTGCAATTGCTCCAACTGGGGTAATAACATATTGTAAAAGCAGCATTAAACCTAAAATTATAGAAATAACTTTTTTTCTACTTTTCATAATGTCCTCCTTTTGATTTTAAATCAGTTTTGTAAGCGATGTATTTTATTAATTACATCTTCTTATAAAAATTGCTGATTCTAGGACATTATAGCATAATACAATACAAATGTGTAATAAATTTCGTACATTAAATTCTATTGTCTTACTTTTATTTATATTTTTATTTGTTCCTAACATAGCCTTTTTGCAACATAATGGCTCCATAAAGCTATTAGACCCTTTTTTAATATTTCATAAATATTTAAATGATTAATAAAAAAAGACCGATAAAAATTAAAAATTTGATTCTAAATCGACTTTTATAACAAAAAAAAAAAGATAATACTTTTTTAAAAGGGGAAAGTTTCACTTTCGTTTTATTATTTTTACATTACACCTCTAAATTGAGTCTTATTTTAAATAATAAATATTATCCGCTTAAGCATTAAGGATAATAATGTATAATAAAGAGAAAGGAACGAGGAACAAATATGGATTATAATGATTTTATGAAAAGTAAGCACATTGCTGAACGTTGGGGAGAGTTTCAGGCTAATTATAAAAATTTAAATAAAACAAGTGAATTAAAGGCTTATCATGATTTACTGACAGAGTTTTATGATTATATTCAAAGCCTAGAAGCTCATCTTTTTAATGACGAAAAAGTTGCTGACCAAAAAAATTTACTGACAGAAAATGTAGCAACTCCTTCGCAATTTTTTAATGCTCCCAAAATTCCAGAAACACTTTCTTTTGGTCAAGAAGCACTTAAAGGTGAGGAAGACCCTTGGTTTGGTTTTAATGATGAATAAAAATATTTACTGACCCATTCTGTCAGTAAATATTTTTTGTTTTATATGGGAATTTCGTTGTGAAAACCTTTGCAAAAGTGATAAAATAGTGCTAGAAATGATTTTCAGTAAAAAGGAGAATAGCTTATGCCTCTAAATATTTTGGATTATGACCCTTATTTGGAACCTTTCAAAGAAGATTTGTCTTTGCGGCTTTTTGAATTTGCTCGAACAAAAAAACGGCTTTTAGGAACTGATGGTTCGCTTGTTGATTTTGCTAATGGTTATAAGTATTTTGGCTTTCAACAAGAAAGTAAACACTGGACTTTTCGCGAATGGGCACCAAATGCTAAAAGAGCTTGGTTGGTTGGAGATTTCAATAATTGGGAAAACAATTTTGAGTTGAAACAGGCCTATGGTGGGACTTGGGAAATTTCAATTCCGGGTATGCTACCTGTGGGTTCTAAGGTGAAGGTTAAGCTGCTTTTACCTTCTGGTGAAACAGTTTATCGTGTTCCCTCTTATATTATGTTTGCTGTCCCCAATGAGCGCCATGAATTGGATGGAGTGATTGTTCAACCAAAATATGATTGGAAGAATAAAGCCCCTCAGTTAAAAGAAGCTCCTTTGATTTATGAAGCACATATTGGTATTTCAACTGAAGAATATAAAATTAATTCTTATAAAGAATTCACGCGCGATGTCTTACCAAGAATTAAAAAGGCTGGTTACAATACTATTCAACTGATGGCAATTATGGAACATCCGCTCTATGCTAGTTTTGGTTATCAAGTTTCCAATTTCTTTGCAATTTCTAGTCGCTTTGGTCAGCCAGAAGATTTGATGGAATTGATTGATCAAGCTCATGGTATGGGTTTGCGAGTGCTTTTAGATGTGGTTCATTCACATGCTGTAAAAAATATCGAAGATGGTCTCAACTATTTTGATGGGACAGAAAATCAGTATTTTCATGAAGGTGAACGAGGAAATCATCCAGCTTGGAAGACAAAACTTTTTAATTATGGCAAAGATGAAGTGATTCATTTTCTACTTTCAAATCTTAAATTTTGGTTGGATACCTATCATTTTGACGGTTTTCGTTTTGACGGTGTGACTTCAATGCTTTATCATGATCATGGTTTAGGGACTGCTTTTACTGATTACAGCAAATATTTTTCGCTCAATACAGATATCGAAGCGGTGACTTATTTGATGTTGGCAAATGAATTAACACATTTATTCAATCCATCAGCAACAACAATCGCTGAAGATATGTCAGCCATGCCGGGAATGGCCCTACCTATTTCAAGTGGTGGAATTGGTTTCGATTACCGTTTATCAATGGGAATTCCTGATTTTTGGATTAAACAATTGAAAGAAAAAACGGATAATAGTCTTGACTTATTGAGTCTTTGGTGGGAATTAACGACGCGACGTCCTGGTGAAAAAAATATTGGTTATTCTGAAAGTCATGACCAAGCTTTAGTTGGTGATAAAACGATTATGATGTGGTTAGCTGATGAAGAGATTTATTGGAAAATGGACCTTAATAGTCAATCTCTAAAAATTGACCGTGCTATAGCGCTTCATAAATTAATTCGCCTAATTACTTTTAGTTTGGCTGGTGAGGGTTATTTAAATTTCATGGGTAATGAATTTGGCCACCCCGAATGGCTTGATTTTCCGCGTCAAGAAAATCATGATGATTTCCAACATGCTAGAAGACAATGGTCTTTAGCTGATAATAAAGATTTGCGTTTCCAATATTTATTGGCATTTGACCAAGCGATGATTAATCTAGAGCGACATTACAAGTTTTTAGAAAGCCCAGAACCTGTCCAACAACTTTGGATAAAAAATTCGGATAAATTACTAGCTTATAAAAAAGGGCAACTTCTTTTCGTCTTTAATTTCCATCCTAGTTATGAACAAGAGCTTCAACTCCAATTTCCTGAAAAACCAGAACTTATCTTCGATAGTGATGACCAAAAATTTGGTGGTTTTGGTCCAAGAAGTAGTTTTGGTTGGTCAAAAGAGCATTTAAATCTAATCCTTGAACCTAGAACTGCTATGGTTTTCCGAATTAAAGAATAAAAACCTGTCAATTGACAGGTTTTTTTACTGACAGAATCGCAAAAGTTACTGACAGAAATCCAAAAAGTCTGTCAGTAACTTTAAAAGGCATTTAAATTCGGTTCAAGCAAGGTCCAGAGATTTTCAAATTGATTTTGAAATTGGTCATCCCACTGTGGGGCAATTTTTGGGTGATGAAAATAAACAAAAGCTTGAATATATGCAGCAGCTTCCTCTTCACTTTCAAATTTAGCAGCTGTCTTTAGACTCTCAACCATTTCTAAAATATGTTTACGCCCCAATTCTAAATTTTCTCCAATGTAGGTTGTGTATAAGGCAAACATTTCTGGAGTTTTTCGATGTGCTTCATATTTGGCAATGGCGACTGACCAGAGCCAATCATGAACAATCTCTTTTTGATGTTGATACTTGCTTGTGTCAAAAGGAAATATTTTTACAAGTGTCTGACCATTGAGCCAACGAAGGGCAAGTATCGTTAAAAGTTCATCTTTACTTTTAAAGTGCTTATAAATAGCTGGTTGACTAATATTGAGTTCCTTAGCAATTTTTGAAATGGTGAGTTTCTCTATTCCATTCTCTAAGATAAATTCTTCTGTTTTTCCTAATATCTTTTCACGTGTATTCATAAATTAATTGTAACACAAGTTATAATCCTTGACAAATATAACTTTCTGGTTTATAATTCATTTTGTTGGTTATAAAAGTTTAAAAAAATAACCTCATAAAAAGGAGAAATCATGACATTTACAGGACATACGATTTTAATCACAGGTGGTACAAGCGGAATCGGACTTGGTTTTGCTAAAAAGTTTTCCGAATTAGGAAATAAAGTCATCATTACCGCCCGAAATGAAAAACGTCTTAATCAAATTTTGAATGAAAATCCAACTTTTACAGGATTTGTCAGTGATGTTGCTAACAAAGACTCCCTCCCCCAATTAGTCAACTTCATCAAAGAAAATTTCCCTCAACTTGATGTCATTATGAACTGTGCCGGAATTATGCGTGCGATTAATTTGTTTGAACAAGCTGATAATTCTCTGGAAGTACTGACAGAAGAAATTCATATTAATTTATTAGGAACAATTGCTGTGACACAAGCATTTTTGAAAATCCTTGTCGCAAATAACGGACTAGTCATTAATGTTTCATCAGGATTATCAAATCTGGCTGACGGTGCACACCCTATTTACAATTTGACCAAAGCTGGGGTTCATTTTTACTCTGATGCGCTTCGAGAACAAGCTAAATATTTTGAAAAGACTTTAAAAGTCATCGAATTAGTTCCACCATTAGTTGCTGAAACAAATCTCGAAAGCCATACAAATACTGACGCACCCAATAACATGGCACTTTCAGACTTAATTAGTGAAACTTTAGCCGGGCTTGAAAATGGCTTAGACCGGATTGACGCTGGTTTTGCTAAACAACTTCACCAAATGGGCAAAGTAAACAGTGACGAAAACACCAAAGTACTTTCTCAACAAATGCTCACTAATTATTTTCCCAAAATGAAAGATTAGAGAAGAGAAATGTCACTTAATCCCCTTCAAATGCAACATACCAAAAAAGAACTCCGTAAAAATTTTGAACTCACAGGACTTAGCAAATCTGAAATTGCTAATGATTTAAAAATTAGCGAAGTAAAACTTGAAAAAATATTTAATCTTAAACAAAGAACACTCGAAGACACTTGGATTTTACGAAATTATTTACTAGAAAAAGTAGAAAAAACAGGTCAACAACCTGTTCCCTTTACCGCTTTATCTGGAGATTGGCACCGTCACTGGTTTTTAAATTCCAATCTAATTGACCAACAACAAATGTCTAAAGGCGACAACTAAAACTCAAAGGAGAAAAATCATGAAAACACTTATCACTGGCGCAAATAAAGGAATTGGTTTTGCACTTGCTCAAAACCTTGGTCATCGCGGCTATGAAGTCTTGGTCGGAGCCCGTAATGAAACGCGTGGACAAGAAGCCGTTGAAAAACTGAAAGCCGAAGGAATTACTGCCGAATTTATCAAAGTAGATTTAGATGACTTAAATCAATTGACGAGTCTGTCAGCACTGACAGATATTGATTTATTGATTAATAATGCTGGAATTTCTGGTAATATTCATTCAGATAAAGGGCACCTTGATATGGAAAAATCAGCTTTTGATTATTCAACAACTGATTTAGAAGAAACAATTAAGACCAATTTTTTGGGAACACATGCTGTGATTAAAGAACTTCTTCCACATTCACTGACAGAAAACGCTAAAATTATTAACATCACCGTACCCGTTTCTCAAGAATATTGGATGCCACTTGCTTATATCACTTCAAAAGCCGCACAAAATGCCATGACCTTTGCTTTTGGCCATCAATTCAAAAAAGATAAATCTAAAAAACAAATCTTTGCTGTTATGCCTGGTGCAGTTGCAACAGATTTGAATGGCGCAAAAGTTGGGGATAGTCCGTTTGTAAAATCTCCTGAAGAAACAGCTCAAATGATTAGTAAATTTATTTTTGATGACAAAAATCATAATGCTCAAATTATTAATTTTGACGGAACAATTTATGATAACTATGAACCAGGCTTACGTAACAAAGTCATTAAAGATGTCGCTAAAAATGGTTTAAAGCGTAAATTTAAAAAATAAATAAAAAAGTTACTGACAGATTGGTCAGTAATTTTTATATTTACAATCAATTCGTAAAAAAACCTTAACATTTATGATAAAATAGAACTATGGAAAAAGAAAGATTTTTGGCTTTTACAGATGCTATTATTGCCATCATTGCAACGATTATGGTTTTAGAATTTAAAACCCCTGATAAAAGTGGCTGGCCTGCTCTGACAGAATTAACCATCCCACTTTTAGCCTATGCTTTGAGCTTTTTTATGATTATGACCGTATGGTATAATCATCATCAACTTTATCGTGATATTAAAAATATTACTCCTCGAATATTCTTATTGAATACGCTCTGGCTATTCATTATGTCATTTTTCCCCTTCACCACGGGTTGGGTCGGAAAACATGCAACTGAATTTCTTCCTGAGTTCTTCTATCTGGTCATCGTCTTTCTCTGGACAGCCGTCTTTCATATCATGGATTATGAACTCCTCAAAGAAAATCCAGATAAAGAATACAAAGAACTTACACATAGTCTTTCCCGCAGAAATATCTTCATCATATTAGGAATATCCCTTCCAATTGTTTGGTTTTGGCCTCCTATTGGCTTGGTTTGCGTAGCCATGCTCGGTGCTCTAGCCTTAGCCAGCTTTTTAAAAAAATAAAAAGCCGTCAGTTAATGACAGCTTTTTATTTTAATCTTCTTGTTCATCCATAAAGCTATTGAAGACTTCTTCAATCATATCCCATTCATCTTCAGCATCTTCAGGGATTGGTTGCAAATCACCTTCAGTACCGTCAGCATTCTCAGTAAATGAGTAAGCCAAAACATCGATAAGACCTTGTTCATCTTCTTCAAACTCAGTAGGTTGTAAAACAACATAGTTTTTGCCAAATTCTTCTTGTCCATCAATGGTAATCAAAATTTGGAACAAGCTTTCGTTTCCATTTTCATCAACCAAAGTAATATAGTCAGGTTCATGATTATGGTCATGTTCGTGATCATGTGTATGAGTCATTTTATTTCCTTTTCTTCATCCTTAATTAGAGGAATTTTCTGCTATTCATAATAAAATAAATAGACAACTTTTACTGACAGAAAATCCGACGAATACTTGTCAGTATTTTTATACTTACAAATAAACTAAAGCTTTCATCAGTAAACCAAAAATTATAATTTTAATGCATGAGCATCCAAATAATTTTGTAAAATCAAAACAGCAGCCAATTTATCAATTGATTTTTTGCGATCTTTACGACGCACTCCACCATCAATCAATACTTTTTCAGCTTGCGCAGTTGTCAATCGTTCATCTTGATAAGCGACTTCCAAACCGAATTCATTGGCCAACTTTGTGCCATAATCCCGTGATGCTTCGGCACGAATCCCTTCATCACCGTTCATATGTTTTGGAAGACCAAGAACTACCTTTTCAGGTTTGTATTCTTTAATCAAAACGCCCAAACGTTCAAAGCCAAGCTCACCGGCTTCACTGTCAATCTTAATGGTTTCAACAGGTTGAGCGGTCATCCCAAGTAAATCACTGACAGAAACTCCCACAGTTTTTGTTCCGACATCAAGCCCTAAAATTCGTGCAAACACTATAAATTGACACCATTATCTTTCAAATAATTCTTGATTAATTCCTCAACAATATCATCTCGGTCAAAACGGCGAATTTTATTACGCGCATCATCATGACGAGGGATATAAGCAGGGTCTCCCGACAAAACATAACCCACGATTTGATTGATAGGATTGTAACCCTTAGCCTCAAGCACATTGTAAACATCAACGAGTGTTTCGCCAATTTCTTTCTTGTCCGAATCACCAAATTCAAAACGGACTGTTTCATCTGTAAAACTCATAAGACACCTCCTTTAAATTTATCTGTAAAGCCAGATTAAACTAAAAATCAATAATTTCCATCCCGTCAGCCAACTGATGTCCACATTTTTAGAAGACAATCATTTTATTTACTGACAGAAATATCCCATTAAAAATTTCTTAGATACATGTTAATTATACGTTATTTTTTGATTGAATTCAACCGTTTTCTCCATTAAAGTAAATAAAAACCTTCTATCAAGGCTTTTAAATTTTAAATAAAAAGAGAATTTTAATTTGAAAATTACCAAAGAATAGGAAGCCTAATCACTAGTTACTCAGAATACCCAAAAGCTTAATAAATTTGGTAAATAAGTATTTATCAGATTTATTGAACTGTGAAGAGCGATACTTTCCCCAATTGCTTTACGTCGGTGATAGGCCAAAGTAACAACTAAACTTATGGGCAGATATAAAAAGAAAGAGTAAGTAAAACCAGTATGCACCCATGCAAACACAGTGACGCTCACAAAACAAGCCAAGCATTTTTTTATCAAAAAGTCGATAAAGATATTCCCGATAAATCAACTCTTCACTAATCGGTCCAATCACGAATAAATCTAATGAATGCGACCAAAAAGGAGTCCGTGCAAAATAATTTACCAAATCTATTGAATGTTCTGGAAAAGCTTCTAAAGCTGGTGTCATCTGAAAATATAAATGATGTGCCAAAGCAATAAAAATATTTCCACCAACAATAAAAAACAAAATAAATAACAAATTTTTTGGACGAAATATATCAAAAATCTTTTTAAAAGCATCATTTTTATAAGCAATAACTATTATTACTAAAAAAGTTAAAATATCCACAAATCCATAATAATTAAAAGCAAAATCATAGAAAGTTGGTGGAAAGATCCCCAAGTGGGGAGTCCAACCATTGTAAAGAATAACCGTCACTAATAGCAATAAAAGCGGTTTTAATTTAGTCCGTAAAAAATTTTTTATACGTTCAATCATAAAAGCCCCCACGTTAATAAAAAATAACAAATCTACTTATAATAAATTCTATATTAAATAATAATATGAAAAATCAAAACCATTAGATTATATCCTCCATGCACGATAATACTATCACTCACACGCTTATATCGGTGAAAAGTACTTGTGATGATTACACTCATTGGTAAGTATTCAAAAAAACTCCATGTCAACCTAGTATGAATTAATGTAAATAGAAGAATACTTAAAATATAAGCTAGCCATTTATGACTAAAAAAACGATAAAAATATTCCCTAAATGTTAGTTCTTCACAAATTGGAGCAATGATGACCATAAGAACATATACAAACCAAGTTGGTAAAAAAGAGTCAACGAGATTATTAGTAGCTTCATTTTCCACAATAGTATCAAGTGCAGGAACAAATTGTAGATATAAATAGTGTGCAATATTACCGAGAATATATCCCACAATTACAAACCCAAGAAGCCAAAGCAAATTTTGCAAGCGAAAAGTTTCTTTAAAATGCGCAAAAACACCATTTCTAATTGCAATATACAAAATAATCAACAAAATTACTAAAAATAAACTTGGATAAAAATCATGCACTGCCTCCATTGGAACAAAAGCACCAGGTCCAAGATAAAGTATTGTCGTCCCGAAGACTAAAAGTATGCTCTTTAACTTATTGAATATCGTTGTTTTATCTGTTTTCCCCATTTTTAACCTCACACATTCAAAACAAGGAATGCAAAGCACTCGCATTCCTTGTCATTAGCTGAAATTACTTAATTATTTATCCACGTTTAAGGAAGTTATTAGTGTAATTTTCAACCACATCATAACCTCCCCCACCGCCTGACCCACCGTCAGACAGTAAAGAACTCACGGAATGATTCCCAGTTACGCCCCCTCCTCCACTAACTTCCATCAATTCCTCATCAGTCAACACTTCAAATTCTTCAAAAATAGTTTGCAATTCCATAAAAACACACTTTCTAGTCCACTCCGGACTCGTTTTGAGCATTTTTAGTCAATAAACATTTCCACTAGAAAGGCTCATCAAATTTCGGCATCTTCGTAATTAATTACAAATATATTTTAAACTTTTCTGAATATTTAGCCAATACCACTTTAATATTCTTTTTGTGTACTTTTAGTTTATATTTTCACTATCTTTTAACAAATCATCTATTGAACATTTAAACACATTTGCCATCTATTGAACAAGTTCTAAACTCGGTTCACGTCGCCCGTGCTCCCAATTACAGACAGCTTGTTTACTCGAATAAAGCAGTTTCCCAAGTTCTTTTTGTGTCAACCCCGATATAATCCTTTTTTGTCGAAGATTACTAGAAAAATTTCCTCCAGAAATTTCTATCAATTCTTCATCACTAACTTTCTCAAAAATTTCTAACTTTGAAAAAATTTTTACCTTACTGTCATTCTTTTTCTTGAAATATTTAGAAAAATCCATCAGATTTCCTCCCAAAAAAGTAATCAAAAGACTAGTTTTTTTAAACTAGTCTCCTACTTTAATTATATTTAAGGTAAAATGTTTCCAGCTGCCATGTACAAGTCGTACCATTCCGCACGTTCCAAGACAATATCTGAAGCAGCAGCAATTTCTTCAATTCGGCTCAATGTCATCGTTCCAATAATTGTTTGGATATTGGCAGGATGCCGATTAATCCAAGCGACAGCAATTCCAGTTGGAGTAGAATTGTATTTTTCTGCATAAAATTCCAATTTTTTATTCAAATCAGGGAATTTTTCATTTCCAACAAAGACACCTTCAAAGAAACCATATTGGAAAGGTGACCAAGCCTGAATAGTCATCTTATTAATACGAGAATACTCTAAAATTCCATTATCATGAACAAAAGAACCTTCATCACTCATATTTACATGAATCCCAGCATCAATCATTCCCGTATGTTTCAAGCCAAACTGTAATTGATTAAACAACAATGGCTCTTTCACCGCTGTTTTCAACAGTTCAACTTGACCAGGATTTTGATTAGAAACCCCAAAATAACGTACTTTCCCTGCTTTTTCCAATTCATAAAAAGCCTCAGCTACTTCTTCAGGTTCAACTAAAGTATCTGGACGATGCAAGAGCAAAGTATCCAAATAATCAGTTTTTAAACGAGATAAACTCCCCTCAACCGATTCAATAATATGTTTTTTTGAAAAATCGAACATTTTCCCAGGAACAATTCCACATTTTGACTGTAAAATAATATCTTCTCGTTTTACTGACGATTTTTCTAGAGCATCTGCAAAAATCGATTCACAAGCTCCACCCCCATAGATATCAGCATGGTCAAAGAAATTTATCCCTTGCTCCACTGATTTTTCAATGACAGCAACCGGTTCTTTTCCCTCTTCATTAATTCTCATACAACCTAAAATAATTTGAGAAGCTTCAAGTTCACCAATTTTGAATTTTTTCACGACAAAACTCTCCTTTAAGCGTGAGATTTCACCTTATCTTCAATCAACAAAGGAAAAAATTTCACTAATTATTTGATAAAACCATTATAACACAATTAATGAAACCGTTTAACAAAATATATTTAATCATCAACGGACTCCTGCCATATTTAGGAATAATCAAATAAAAAAAATCAGCCATAAGCTGATTTCAATTTCATTTACAAATTAAACTGTAAGTGAAGCACGTCCTTTACGACGACGAGCTGCAAGGACACGACGTCCGTTTTTAGTTGCCATACGGCTACGGAATCCGTGAGTAGTCTTACGAGATTTTTTGTGTGGTTGGTAAGTACGTTTCATTTTATATAAGTCCCTGGGCTACTTCACTTTTGGTTGAAAGTAGCTCCACCTTTTCGGTGTTCCTTTCATCTTTTTACTGCTATTAAAAGCATACCTTACAATTCTACACTATGAAAGGTCTTTTGTCAAGGCTAAATCTCTTTAGCCACAACAATATAGCGATTATATTCCTGTCCTTCTGAATGACTTGATACACCATTTTCCTGACCAATAATAGTGTGAACAATTTTACGTTCATTAGACTGTAAATCATTAATATAAACAGTTTCACCGCCACGCGCACGTTCAGCTGCACGATGAGCAAGACTTACGATATAAGCTTTGCGTTTTTCATGATAATCACCCACATTAACAGCAATATTCATTCGTGTATTCAAAATACTATTAGCGTAAGCTTTTGCTAAAATTTGCAAACTTTGTAAAATTTTACCATGTTTACCAATAAGCAAAGCATCATGATTAGAAGTCAAATTGAAAACTGTTAAATTTCCGTCACGAGAAACTGAAACACGCGTTGCAATTCCCATTTCTTGTGTAATAGTTGTTAAATAGCTTGAAATTTTTGAAGCAATTTTTTCATCTTCGTTTGAAACTTCTTTCTTCGCTTCAACTTCTTCTTTAACAGCAGAAACCACATCAGAGAGGTCTGCTGTTCCTTGACGATTTTGAACAACCGTCTTTTTAGCCACTTCAATAATCGCATTACGCTCTTCTTCAGTGATTTCACCATTTTGTTCTCTCTCAGCCGCACGGACAGCTTTAACCACTTGGCTTAATTCAAGTGTTGCTTCCATAGCAGATTGTGACTTAGGCACACCAAGATTAATTGTATCATCCACACCACGTTCTGCTAAATGGTCAGCTTTACGCACTGTTTCTTCATGGATTGGCTCAATATTAACCCGAGCCCGTTTCTTTCCAAATCCTAAGAAACCCTTTTTTTCTTTTTGTTCAATATGAATATGAACATTTTCACGCTTAACATTTAAGCGATTTAAGCCACGTTCGATTGCATCTTCGACCGTTTCACCAGTAAAAATAGCCATAATAAAACTACTCCTGTCATATGATAAAGCCTATTGACAATTTCTAGCACAACTTCCAAATTAAAATAAAAACTGCCAATGGTATTTTTTATTTTTTTCTTGCTTTCTTCAATGCTTTTTCGCGAGCTTTAATTTTATCTTTTTCGACCTGTACCTTAGCTTCACGCGCCGCAATAATTTTGTATGGATTTGCCAACAACATTGTTTGGAATACTTGGAAAGCATTAGAGATTACCCAGTAGAGTGCAATCCCAGCAGCAAAGTTAACCCCCATAATCAAGATGAAAATAGGCATAATATAAGTCATTGAAGTTGTCATTGCATTTCTTTCTGGAGCAGATTTCATCATCAAGTATGAACTCAAGAAAGTAAAGACCGCAGCCAATATAGGTAAAATAAAAGTAGGGTCTTTAGCACCAATTTCAAACCATAGGAAAGTTCCGTGTTTCAAAAAGTCCACACGAGACAAGGCTTGATAAAGTGCCCATAGCACTGGCATTTGAACAACTAGTGGTAAACAACCCATGTAAGGGTTGACTTTATTTTCTGCATAAAGTTTTTGAATTTCCTCGTTCATCAAACGACGAGATTCCATATCTTTGCTTGGGTATTTAGCCTGAATTTTTTTGATTTCTGGCTGAATTTCTTGCATACGTTGGCTAGATTTGATTTGGATATTCATCAAGGGAAGCAATGCTGCCCGAATAACAATCGTGAATAAAATAATACCAACTCCGGTCAAACCACCAAATGACAAGAAACGAATAACCTGTGCAAAGCCATATACAATTTGGTCCCAAAGGTTGGTTGAACTACTTGTCACAGCTGTTGTTCCACAAGCTGTAAGCAACAAAAGAGCTGCCCCTGCCATTGCGATCAAACTAAATTTCTTTTTCAATCGTTTTCTCCATCCACATAGATTTTTGACAACTTCAAAACGTGTTTTAGATTTTTCTTTACTTCCTCAAAACTGAGTGTTTCAACACCCGAACGTGCAATAATTACAAAATCTTCATCTGTCAAATAAGGCTTAAATTCAGCAATGGCATGGCGTAAAAGACGTTTAATTCGATTACGTAAAACCGCATGACCAAGCTTTTTGCTTACTGATAGACCTACACGAAAATGAGGTTGATTTGTGTTTAATTTATAGACCACAAATTTTTTATTGGCAAAGCTATGTTTCGCTGAAAAAATTTGGTCAAAATCCTTTGAGCGTTTAACGCGATATGTTTTTTTTATAGCCAAGCCACTCTCTCCCATTTTAGAAATTATCGTATTAATTTTATCATAAACTTGCTAAAAAGTCACTATATCACTTGAAAACGTTCTATATAGAACGAAGGGATTAACAGTTACATTTAGCATTTAAAAATACCATGTATTTAACAAGGTATTTTTAAATATTTTCTGGATTATCTAGACGACTAAGCAGATGATCGACCATGTAAGTAAAGGATTCTTCTTTAGAAATTGATCCAGACTGACGGAAATATCCTAATTGTGTTAAAGTGATAAATCCATGAAGCGTTGAGCGAAACATCCGACTGATATGAAAATTTTCTTCTTCTGACAAATGAAAATTTTCCAAGCTTCGACGAACCAAACGAATATTTTCTTTTGCTAAATATTCAAGTTCCCCATTATTTGTTTGGTGTATTACATTAATCAGTTCATAAACTGCTTCATATTTTTCAGCGAATCTTTTATAACTCTCAGCATAAGCCCTAAGTGCTGCCAAAGGAGTTAGTCCCACCATTGCATGAGTTAGTTCATAGTTTAATTCTTTTTGGAGGTAGACTGCCGTTGCCACACGTACTTCTTCCATATTTTTAAAATGATTATAAAGTGACGGAGCTTTAATTCCAAAATACTCAGCTAAGCGCGGAAAACTAACATTAGAGAGACCAATTTTACCAGCTAGTTCAATAGTAGCTTGAACGATTTTATCACGAGTCAATGCAATCCTTGCCATAATTGGATTCCTTTCAATACTTTCGATGTCGAAAGTTTACTCGAAGTTTGAACTTTTATAGTCGATTCAAACTATCTTACTATCAGTATAAAACTATTCTCAATCTTTTTCAAGCAATGTTTCGTCATTGACAAACTACGAACAATAGTTTTATAATATTATTATGAATACATCAAAAAAGAAGGACATTCATTCATGAAAGAATCATGGCAACGAAATTTAATTGTCCTTTGGTTTGGGACATTTATGACGGGGATAGGTTCAAGCCTTATCGCCCCTTTTATATCACTTTACATCAGTACACTTGGCCATTACTCAAAAACGGAATTAAACATCTGGTCAGGCTTGGTCTTCTCATCCACTTTTATTGTTTTAGCAATCGTTTCTCCCCTTTGGGGAAGATTAGCTGACCAGAAAGGTCGGAAATTGATGCTCTTACGCGCTTCTCTTGGGATGGCAATTTCAATTTCATTAATGGCTTTTGTTACAGCTGCTTGGCAATTGCTTATTTTACGCATGCTACTTGGGGCCTTTTCCGGTTTTGTTTCTAATTCAATGGCCTTAATGGCCAGTTCTGCACCAAAGGAAAAATCAGGGGCCGTCTTATCGCTCCTTACAACAGGATCTGTTGCTGGAACTCTTATCGGTCCAATCATTGGCGGAATACTTGTTAATATAACTGGTTATCGTCGCGTTTTTAGCGTCACAGGAATCATTATGTTTCTCGTCTTTTTCCTTGCTTTATTTTTTGTCAAAGAAACATTTAAGCCCGTTGAGAAGAAAAACATGCTTTCCTATAAACAAGTTTGGGAAGTTGTTACCCACCCAGCCATTATTTGGGGCATGTTTTTTGCAACCCTCATTACTCAAATGACCAATCAATCGATTAATCCTGTTCTTTCACTCTATGTCCAAGAACTTATGCATGGTCAAGGAAACATTACTTTCATGGCCGGAATTGTCGCTGCTGCCCCAGGAATTGTTACATTAGTGGCTGCTCCATTCTTAGGCCGTCTAGGTGATAAAGTTGGTCAAAGAAAAATCCTTGGTTTTGGACTTTTCTTTTCACTAATCGTCTTCTCAATCACAGCAATGACAACTAATGTTTGGTTTTTAATTGTTATGCGACTACTTGTCGGAGTTTCTGATGCGGCAATTCTCCCTTCAGTTCAAGCCATCCTAGCAAAAGAGTCTCCTCAAGCTATTACTGGTCGAATTTTCTCTTATAATCAATCTGCTCAATCAATTGGTGCTTTTGCAGGTCCCTTACTTGGTTCAGCTATTGCTGGATTTATTGACTATCGTTATGTCTTTGTGGGTTCAGCAATTCTGGTTGTCTTTAACTTAATAAACTACTTTACA
This sequence comes from Lactococcus sp. SK2-659, assembly GCF_020218185.2. Taxonomy (NCBI): domain Bacteria; kingdom Bacillati; phylum Bacillota; class Bacilli; order Lactobacillales; family Streptococcaceae; genus Lactococcus; species Lactococcus sp. SK2-659. The sequence continues at coordinate 211,429 of NZ_JAIWQZ020000002.1, read as the reverse complement.
CATACTAAATCACTTGCTGTAAAAAACTAATTATAAAAAAGAACTTCAAATTTGAAGTTCTTTTTTTGCTTCTTCTATTTGTTTTTTAACCGATTCAAATCCTGTACCACCTAGAGAATTTCTTCTTGAAACTGCCGTTCTTGATTTTAAAATTTCATAAACATCTTCATTGATTAATGGAGATAGCATTTGATAATCTTGTAGATTTACATCTTGGAGGTAAATTCCTTTTTTTATACAATCTAATACTAAGAGACCAACTAATTCATGAGCTTTTCTAAAAGGAAGGCCTTTTGCTGCAAGGTAATCGGCCAACTCTGTCGCATTAGAAAAATCTTGTTCAGTTGATTTCTCCATGTTTACACGGTTTACAGTTAAAGTTGACAACATCCCATTCATAACTGTTAAAGAAGTTATTATAGTATCAGCACTATCAAACATTCCTTCTTTATCTTCTTGCAAATCTTTGTTATAAGCTAAAGGTAAACCTTTCATCACAGTCAATAAAGCTGTAAGATTTCCATAAACGCGGCCTGTTTTCCCTCTGATTAATTCTGCAATATCTGGATTCTTCTTCTGTGGCATAATAGAAGAACCCGTAGAATATGCATCAGACAGACTGACAAATTTGAATTCATGACTAGACCATAGTAAAAGCTCCTCACAAAATCTTGATAAGTGCATCATCAACAAACTTGCATTTGATAGAAATTCTAAAATAAAGTCACGGTCACTGACCGCATCCATTGAATTATCATAAGCCTTCTCAAAACCAAGTAATTTTGTCGTCAACATTCTATCAATCGGAAACGTTGTCCCAGCTAGAGCTGCAGCTCCTAAAGGATTCATATCTGTATGCTTAACATTAAATTCAAAACGTTCAAAATCACGTGTCAGCATTTGATAATAAGCCATTAGATGTTGACCAAAGGAAATCGGTTGTGCATGTTGTAAATGAGTATAACCAGGCATAATAGTGTCAATTTGGTTTACAGCGAGCTCTACAATTGTTTCTCTTAACCCTTTTAAAGCTTCTAAAACGGCCTCTAAGATACTTTTGAGGTATAAATGCATATCTGTTGCCACTTGATCATTTCTAGAGCGAGCCGTATGCAATTTACCAGCTAGTGGACCAATTTCTTGATGAAGATAAGATTCCATATTCATATGAATATCTTCATTTTCCATCTTGAATTCAATTTGGCCATTAAGAAGCTTTTCTTCTACTTTTTTCAGACCTTCGGCAATTTTTTGGGATTCCTCGGTAGTAATAATTCCTGTTTCACCCAACATCTTTACATGAGCTAATGAGCCTTTTAAATCAAAAGGAGCAAGTCGTTGCTCAAATTTAATTGATGCTCCAAATTCTTCCGTTTGTTTATCTAGTGACGCCTCAAAACGTCCTCCCCAAAGTTTTTCTACCATTCTCTTACTTTCCAAATTTTCCTATAGCTATTATTTGAGATTTACTTGAGCATTGACTTGAGTAGGTAGACCCCACAATTTAATAAATCCAACTGCCGCTGCTTGGTCAAACTCATCTGCAGCAGTATATGTTGCTAATTTTTCGCTGTAAAGCGAATTAGTTGATTTACGTCCCATCGGTGTTGCTAAACCTTTATATAATTTAATTTTTACAATCCCGTTAACTACTTTTTGAGTTTCATCAAGATAAGCAATCAAAGCCTTAGTAGCAGGATTGAACCACAAACCATTGTAAATCAAGTTTGCTAATTCATTTTCAAGAACTGGTTTAAAATGTGCAAGTTCTCGAACGAAAGTTAAATCTTCCAAATCTTTATGTGCTTTTAATAAAGTAATGGCAGCAGGACATTCATAAAATTCACGTGATTTAATCCCAACCAGACGATTTTCAATATGGTCAATCCGACCAATTCCATGTTTTCCTGCAATAATATTCACTTCTTTAATGATTTCATGCAATTCTAAGCTTTTTCCATTTAAGGCGATTGGTAATCCTTCTTTAAACTCAACCTCGATAAATTCAGCTTCGTTTGGAGCGTCCTCTACAGAATTAGTCATAAAGAAAGCATCCTCTGGACAAGTATTCCAAGGATTTTCAAGAACACCAGCTTCAATCGCACGTCCCCATAAATTCATATCAATTGAGTAGGGATTATCTAAATCAGCAGGAATAGGAACACCATTTTGATTGGCGTATTCGATCTCTTCTTCACGAGCCCAATGCCACTCACGAACTGGAGCAATGACTTCAAGCTCAGGCGCAAGAGAATGGATGGCTACTTCAAAACGCACTTGGTCATTTCCTTTTCCTGTACAACCATGAGCAATAGCCGTTGCCCCTTTTTCTTTGGCAACTTCTACTAATTTTTGAGCAATCAAAGGACGACTCAAAGCGGATACTAAAGGATATTTATTTTCATACATTAAATTTCCTTTGAGTGCTGCTCCAACAAATATTTTAGCGAATTCTTCCTTGCAGTCCAAAACAACAGATTCCACCGCCCCTACTTGAAGCGCCTTATCATGAATAAAATTCAAGTCTTTTCCTTCACCAACGTCCATGCAGGCAGCAATGACGTCAAATCCTTTATCAGTCAACCATTTTACAGCAACACTTGTATCCAATCCACCCGAATATGCCAAGACAATTTTTTTGTTTCCCATCATTTTTCTTCTTTCAAATTAATATAAATGCAATTGTACAGCATATTTATTCATTTGTCAACATTTTTGTATAAATATGCGCTTTATTTTCGTTCTAGCAATTTCATATTATTTCAAGAAGAGGATCAACTGTGATATAATTAATTTAGATAAAGGACTGGAGCCATGGCAGAGTGGTAATGCAGCGGACTCGAAATCCGTCGAACCGTGTAAAGCGGCGCAGGGGTTCAAATCCCCTTGACTCCTTTTATAAATGGATTTTTCTACCCTATTTGAAAAAATTATAAAAAATCCAGTGACCAATACGCTTACTCCTTTTCCTCCTGACTGTATAAGATTACATCAGGAGGTTTTTTATTCATTTTTATAAAAAAGATTCAACTCATTAATAAGTTGAATCTTTTTTATTTGGATATTTCCTCAACAGGATTTAGACTGTCTTTACTTTTATTAAATCCAATTATATCGTCTGCTAAAATAGCACAATTAAAGATTATTACAAAATATAAAAATAACAGTGGCCGGTCTGATGACGCTAATAGTGTCGGTGATAAACTAATAGCCATTCCCGCCGAAAAGGTGACAGCTAAAGAACCAATAGCTACGAAACTTTTCTTTGATTTACCATCCAATAAGATAATAACAAAGACAATCATAGCCAGCATTATCATAAAAATAACACTCGGTCCTAGCAACTTGCCAGTTATATTATAATTAAACTTCTTTTCCGATGAATGGTGCACAATTACACTAAGTGGATCTGAAATTAATTTTTGTGAGATTTTGGATAACATTATAAGCACAGCAGATAGTATTACGGACAATATCTGTCTTTTCTGAACTGCTCTCAATAATAACAATAGAAATAAAATCTCTATAAAGTTATGACTAACAATCAAATTTGAAGCGATATTGTTGAATTGAATTAGTAACTTATCAAAAAATGATAAATGGTTAAAAGTTGGAAACCAATGGACCATTTCTAAAGCTCCTCTTTTTTGATTTCCCGGGCATAGCAAGACATTTAAAATACTCAATAAAGAAACGAGAAGACAAACTATCCGATATGGGTTCAAAAATTCTTTTTTCTCAATAACAACTTGAATGATAAGATAGAGAAAAAGTACAATTGCCAATCCTTCATTAAATACTGATAGTATTAGAGAAAAAGTGGCGATAACAATCTTATAAATCGCAATTTTCTCTTCTGAATTTCTCTGACGGTCAATCATTAACCAGTATGCAAATAAGGCACTAGGCCAGACGTAATTCACAATTGTAGCAATTAGTCCTGCAGATTTAAGAGAGACCATTGGAAATAGTATTATAAAAACTAAAACAAGCACTAAATTACTTATAAATTTATTAAAAGAAATAAGTTGACTTATCGAATAAAATAACAGAAAGATAAAAACAATTGTTAGGATGAAAAAAATCAACAGATTTTTACTTGATAGAAGCACTGCTCCCTCAATCCAAAATCGAGAGGACCAAGTCTCATATCTGTCTATAGCAAAAGTAAGTGGCGAAGAATTAACTTTAGAGAACCACAAGGCATCTCCACCCAGCCAGTCAACTTGATTTGTTATAAAAAATAAAATGTAAAAAAGGACTATGAGCAGAAAGGGAAATTTTTCTTTTTTTATCACATTACTAACCTTTTACCTTTCTGATTGTTCAATGGTTCATCTTCGGACTTTATATTACTTTCTTTGATGATATAATTAGGACGTTTTTTTACTTCAATAAACGTTTTAGCTAGATATTTTCCGATGATTCCAGAGGCTAAAAGTTGCAATCCTCCCAACATTAGAACTAAGATAACAAGCGTTGGGAATCCTTGCACACTATCGCCCCAAACAAGTGTTTTTACTGTATAAAAAAGACTCAGAATGATTGATATAAAAAAACAAAGAATACCAACAAATGTCGCTATATTTAATGGTAACTCGGAAAAATTAACGAAACCATCAACAGAATACCGTAATAAACTCCAAAAAGACCATGAAGTTTGTCCTCTACTCCGTTCTCTATTCTCATATTCTAAATAAGTAACTTCATAACCCACCCAAGAAAACAAACCTTTGGAAAATCGATTACTTTCCTGAAGCTTTAAGATGCTATCTACCACTTGTCGAGTCATCAATCGATAATCACGCGCACCATCGACTATTTGTGTTTTAGAAATTTTATTTATTATTTTATAGAAAAGCTTTGCAAAGAAAGAGCGAATAGGAGGTTCTCCGGTTCGACTTGTTCGTCTTGTCCCCACAACATCATATCCTTCTTGCAACTTTTCAAACATTTCTGGAAGCATTTCTGGCGGGTCTTGTAAGTCTACATCCATAATCGTAACAAAGTCACCAACCGCTACTTCTAAACCTGCTAATAGAGCGGCTTCTTTACCAAAATTTCTCGAAAAGCTGATATATTGTATATCAGCTCTCTTTTCGGCTAGCTTTTTTATTATTTTTAATGTCTTATCAGTTGAACCGTCATTTACAAAATAAAAAATTTTTTCTAATGGTAAACTTTTGGTTTTTTCTTCCACTTCCTTTATGAATATTTCGATGCTTTCTTCTTCGTTATACACCGGAACTACAATTGATAACTTCATATTAAACTTTTCTCATTTTCTTAGATACTTAAGAATCCGTATTTCTTAATAGACAAAATAGAAATTTTTTTATCCATTTCTTTGCTTCTAGTATAGTTCATATATTGTTAAAAATCAACAAATTACTGTTATTTCTAGACAAACCTTAATACTATGTTTTGTAATACTTCATCCACTTTAATATTTACGAAATTTAATACTTTTTTAATTATTATTAATACATAAATATAAAAAAACCTACAGATTAGTGTAGGCTTTTTGAATAAAAAAATTATATTTAGATTTTACTGAAATTTTTTCTGTTTAAGAATAGTGATAAAAATCCGGTTCCCAGTAGAATAATCGCAGAGATATAATATGGAAATAAATGGTTAAGGTCAAACATATAACCCGCGGCCATTGGCCCTAAAATATTTCCAAAACTCGTAAAGGCTGAGTTCAAGCCATTGATTGCCCCTTGGCGATTGCCCGCATGCTTTGAAAGATAGGTTGTTACAGCCGGCCTAAATAAATCAAAGGCTAGAAAAACAACAAATGTAGAAAGAGCAACGACTAAATTTGATTTTGTAAAGGCAATAACAGCAATGAAAATTGCACTGGCAAAGAAAGTTAATTGAATCAAGCCAAGTTCACCAATTTTATTGACGATTGCATCAAATAAGAAAAGTTGGAAAAAGAGGGCTAAAATTCCACTCACTGTAATTACCAAAGCAATTTCACTCATACTAAAACCAAAGTTAATGCTTGCCATGATACTATAAATTGACTCAAAGGCCTGTAAACCAAATGATGAAATCAAAATTATAATAAAGAGTGAACCAAATAATGGATTTTTGAGAATATCAAGAAATGAAACTTTTTCGATTTCTTGATGACTTTCAATTGTGCGCTCTGGTTCTCTTAAAATTGTGATTGTTAAAATAAAACCAAGGAAAGCTAAAATTGCAGCAACATAAAAAGGAACACGTATTCCAAAATGGGCAATAAAACCACCCACTCCAGGACCAATAATAAAGCCACCACTGATTGCTGCTGAAACAAGTCCCATCGCTTTAGGACGTTCAGCAATTGTGGTCATATCAGCCACGTAAGCAGTAACTGAAGGCATGAGCATCGCAGCTGCGACACCCCCTAGCGCTCGCGAAATATAAAAGCCTGTTTTCGCTTGTGCTAAACCAAATAAAAGTTCAGAAAAAGAAAAAATAATCATTCCAATGGCAATGAGTTTTTTGCGCCCAATTTTATCAGATAAAGCACCAGCGACTGGTGAAGCAACCAATTGAGCAATTGCAAAAATAGAAATCATCATTCCCATTGTTGTTCCTGAAAAGTGCATTTGTTCTTTAAGGGTTGGCAAAACAGGAATAACTAAACCTGCACCCAAAAATACTAAAAACAGATTAGAAATTGCTAAATTCATCATGCTTTTTTTGTTTTTCATTTTTTCCTCCTCATTAAAAATAGCAAATAGATTATTCTATTGCTATTTCTTTTATTTTTTACCAATTCTCTTATTATATCATGAAATCTATATACTAAAAAATTAAAAGACTGTATCATCTTTAGTGACCGCTTGTTACTTTTATTCCAATAATACCCACGACTAAACAGGCAATGAAAAGCCAAGTTAATGGTGGGACTTTATCTTTGAATAGAATAAGTCCGATTAAGATTGAGCCAACGGCTCCAATCCCCGTCCAAATTGGATAAGCAATCCCTAAAGGTAATTTTTTTAGAGCTAGTGCAAGAAAACCAAAGCTAGCAATCATTCCGATGATTGTCAGTAGTGTAAACTTCAAATTTGAAAAGCCGTGGCTCAACTTCATTGTTGTTGCCCAAGCCACTTCAAATGTTCCCGCTATAAGTAAATAAATCCAAGTCATTTTTGCCTCCTCAGCTAAAAAAAGAACGACCATTTACATTTCTTCTCAGACCTACTGAAATGCAAACAATCGTTCATACGATTTAACTCCCGGTGGAGTATTTATTCTATTTTCTTCATTCTATCACACTTTTATTAAAAAAGCTAAATTTATTTTTAACGAATAGGTATTCCCGCTGGAATTTGAATTCCTCCTGTGGGTTGTTTAGCTCCTGGGAATGAATCCCAATCGTAACCTGCTGGCAAGCTAGAAGTCCCTTTTACAGTCACACGTGCTTGTGTTGGTATCATTTGACTTCCTGCTATACCATTTGATTGATGAATACTTGAATAATCCTTGGCTAGGATATTCCACCAATTAAGCGCACCATTTCCTGGGCTGTCTATCCAATTTTCATAACCCAAAGGTGCTCCTTCAGTTGTAATGTTAGTAAAGGCCGCGTTAATAGAGTCTCCACCAAAAGCAGTCGCTCCTTGGGCACTGAGCATATAAAGAGCATTGGTTTCTGTCAGACCAGTTCGATCACTATTTAATATCGCATTAGTTGTTGATTTTGTTTCCTTAAAGTTTACTTTTTGACTTCCCATCAACACCCCATTTGCAAAGAAAGCGACAAGTTGACGACTTTGATAGTAAGCTAAGCTGAGATGTACTGTTTTACCAATTGGTGCAGAACCATAAGCGACATACAAAGTATTCCCTCCTTCATGCACTCCTCCGTCTGCAACATTCTCTGATAGATACAGCCCTTTACCAGCCCATTGCCCATCATCCAAACCACTTTTAGCATCATACTGAATTCCAAATGAGACGTTGTCTCCACCCATGTCACCAATCATAAGTTTTCCATGATAACCTCGTCCTGAACCAGTTAGGTCTAAATCAGCATCTACTTTTAAAGTTACTGGTCCTAGTTTATTTACATCTGCTTCTTCCATGATATTATCACCAAAAACGGTATGTGCAATGCCTGGAATAGTATAGAAGCGAGAAACACCCGGTTTCCAAGATGGTTGTGGTTTGGGAGTTATCCAGGTTTCCGAAGTCCAAGCGACCGCTCCATATTCCCAACCAGATTTAAGAAGACTATTTTGTTCATTTGAATTTTTAGTAAAGTTATGTGAACCAGAGCTTGCATTTGGATTAAAAGCAACGTATACTGGAATATTCCCACCAGAATAGAAGACAGGTTGAGCATTATTATCCCATTTCCAGCCTTTTTTTACGAGTTGAGTAGCTTCATAATTACTTTTAGTATAATAGTGGTCTCCACCACGAGCATTGGGATTGAATACTCGGTAAATTGGAGTTGCAGATTTTTTAGGAGAAACCCAACCCACTCCTTCGTAAGACCAGCCTGATTTACTGACAGAATCACGCTCAAAAGCACTACTGGTATAAAAATGCTCGCCAGTGTTCTTATTGTATAAGCGATAAATTTCAGATTGTGTTGAATCAGCAGAGACTTTAACTCCACCAATCATCAAAATTGTCATAATGGTTAGAAATGACAGCAATACTTTTTTCATACTTTCCTTTTTACTCCTCACTTTTTAAAAACATTGAAATTTCTTTCACAAGAAATTCCTATTTAGTATAGTTTACCACAAAAAAGGGCATCAATCCATACAGCAAGCGGTTTGTATGACATTGCAGACATTATTTTTTGGTATTATTTTGAATTTCATGTATAATAAAATTTATGAAAAAATTTAGAAAAAAACAAATCTGGCGTGTGATAATTGGCCTTTTTGCTCTTCTTTTAGTTATTAATTTAGGAGCAACTTTATATTTTTATCAAATTGCCTGTGTTCGAAATAATCAACAGATTGGCCAGGTCAAAAGTAGCAGTCCTAATTATTCTTTGGTACAAAAATTCGATAAATTATCAAAAAGTACTGAGTCAATTAAAAATGATGGTCTGAAACTTGATGCATGGTATGTTCCAGCTGAGCACAAAACTAATAATACAGTAATCGTGGTACATGGTTTTCGCCAAGATAAGTCGGCTATGCGCCAGTATGGTCAACTTTTTCATGAATTAGGTTATAATGTGCTCATGCCAGATAATCGTGGGGCCGGTCAGTCAGAAGGCAAATTCATCACTTTTGGTTATCATGACAAATTTGATGTCATTGCTTGGGCTAACTATTTAACTGACAAGAATCCTGAGAGTCAAATCAGTCTTTATGGACTGTCCATGGGAGCTTCTACAGTAATGATGGCTTCCAGCGAAAAATCTTTGCCTTCGTCAGTAAAAAATATTATTGAAGATTGTGGATATACCAACGCTTGGGATGAAATTACTTATCAAGCAAAAGAAAGTTATAATATTCCACCTTTCCCACTCGTTTATAGTGTTTCTCTTGAAAGTAAATTGCGACAAGGTTGGTTTTTCCAAGAGGCTAGTGCTACAAAAGCACTGACAAAAGATAAACTTCCTATTCTATTGATTCATGGAAGTAATGATACTTATGTCCCTACTTCGATGGTTTACGAAAATTATAAAGCTGTCAAAAAAGGAACGCCAAAAGAATTATTGGTTATCAAAGGGGCTGCTCACGCCAAATCATTTGAAACAAATCCTGAACTTTACCGCCAAACAATTTCAAAATTTATGAAAGCTTATAATCCATAATTTACTATGAATCTTGTCAGTAAATTACGAGTTAATTCTTGACAGAGAACAATGAAAATGGTATTATATTTAGGTACTGTTTTCGCGGTGGTGGCGGAATTGGCAGACGCGCAGGATTAAGGATCCTGTCGGGAATTTTCTTGGTGCGGGTTCAAGTCCCGCCCACCGCACTAATAAAACTCAGCTAAGGCTGAGTTTTTTGTCTCATTTTTTACTGACAGAAATCTCCTCAAACCTTTCTACTTCTGTCAGTAAATAAAAAGTGACTTTACATAAGTTTCATTTGCCTCTCCTTTATTTTCCTATTTTTTTATTATCTTTTTTTATGGTAAAATAGAGAGGTGTTGAAAGGCTTTCAACAAAATTTCTAAAAGAGGTAATATTTCCATGATGAATATGCAATCAATGATGAAACAAGCACAAAAACTTCAAAAACAAATGCAAGTTTCACAAGAAGAAATTGCCAATACAACTTTTGTTGGTAAATCTGCTCAAGACCTTGTAACCGTTGAATTTTCCGGTGACCGCACTTTGAAATCTCTCGACATCAAACCTGATGTGATTGACCCTGAAGATCCTGAAACTTTACAAGATATGGTTACTGATGCTGTTAATGATGCGCTAAGCCAAATCGAAAAAGTTACTGAACAAAAACTTGGAAAATTCACTAAAGGATTACCATTTTAAGCATGTATGAGTTACTGACAGATTTTTTGTCAGTAACTTTTTTACTGCCCAAAAGGCAATGTTAGCAACCAAAAAGTTGTCACTGAAAGTAAAATACAATTCAATATCAGAATAATATATTTTTGTTTAGTCCAGTAAATAGAATTTGAGGTCATCACCCGTTGAATTAGATTGGGCAAGACCATCAAAATTGGTAGGGCAATAATATTAAAAACTGAACCGCTCGTTTGCTTACTCGTCAAAATAAGCCAGAAATTAATATTAATTTGGCTAGGTAAAATCAATATCAAAATGAGACTGTAACCTCCCTCTCCAACTAACCAGTAATCAAAAAAATTAATTTTGTCATTTCTCTCCACTTATCATTATTGTACGTTTTAACATTAAAATAATACAAAAAACTTATCCACGTGGATAAGTTTTTCTGTCAGTAAATTTGTTGTTGATAAATAGATTACATAAAATCCTGCCAGAACTGACAGGATTCATTTATTCAAATCAATTGAAAAGATTATTTAGTATATTCTTCAACGAGGGCAATAACTTCTTCCATTGTTGCACATTCGCTCAAAGCTTTGCTAGACAATTCTTCCATTTTCTTAGAATCCAAACGTTTCATAAGTGAACGAGTTTGGAGTACTGATGTTGCTGACATAGAGAATTCGTCAAGCCCCATACCCATAAGCAATGGTACAGCAGTTTGGTCGCCGGCCATTTCACCACACATACCAGCCCATTTACCTTCAGCGTGAGCTGCTTTGATTACATTGTTAATCAAACGAAGGATTGATGGATTGTAAGGTTGGTAAAGGTAAGAAACTTGTTCATTCATACGGTCTGCAGCCATTGTATATTGGATGAGGTCGTTTGTACCAATTGAGAAGAAATCAACTTCCTTAGCAAATTGGTCTGCAAGCATTGCTGCTGCTGGAATTTCAATCATGATACCTACTTCGATACCATCTGCAACTGGAACACCTTCAGCAATCAATTTTGCTTTTTCTTCGTCATAAATCTTCTTAGCTGCACGGAACTCAGTTACGAGAGCAACCATTGGGAACATGATACGAAGTTGTCCGTGTACAGAAGCACGCAAGAGTGCACGCAATTGTGTACGGAACATTCCGTCACCAGCTGTTGAAAGGCTGATACGAAGTGCACGCCATCCGAGGAATGGGTTCATTTCTTTAGGAAGGTCAAAGTAAGGCAATGTTTTGTCACCACCGATGTCCATTGTACGGACAACAACTGGTTTACCGTTCATTCCTTCAAGTACAGCTTTATATGCTTCGTATTGGTCATCTTCTGTAGGGAAATCTTGTGCATCCATGTACAAGAATTCTGTACGATAAAGACCAATTGCTTCAGCACCGTTATCGTTAACACCTTCAACGTCTTTAGGTGTTCCGATATTAGCAGCAAGCTCATAATGACGTCCGTCAGCTGTAACAGTTTCAGCGTCTTTAAGAGCAGCCCATTCTGCTTTTTGAGCAGCATAAGCTTCACCAGCTTTGTGGAATTCGCTTTGTTGTTCAGTAGATGGATCAAGAATTACTTCACCAGTCAATCCTGAAACAGCCAAAAGTTGACCTTCAGAAACAAGTTCAGTAATATTATTTGTTCCAAGAACAGCAGGAATTTCCAAAGTACGAGCCATAATTGCAGAGTGAGAAGTACGTCCACCAATGTTAGTAACAAAGGCTTTAACGAATTTCTTGTCCAATTGGGCTGTATCAGATGGTGTCAAGTCTTCTGCTACGATGATTACTTCTTCATCGATAAGCGCTGGACTTGGCAATTTAACACCAAGAAGGTGAGCCAAAACACGTTTTGTAACGTCTTTAATGTCAGCTGCACGTTCTTGCATATAAGCATTATCAGTCATTCCTTCAAAGATACCGATAAACATATCAGTTACTTCTTTGAGGGCTGATTCAGCGTTAACTTTTTTGTCGTTGATTACTGCTTTAATTTGAGCAGTCATATCTGGGTCAGCGAGGACCATCATATGAGCGTCAAATACAGATGCTGCTTCTTCACCAAGGGTTGTTACTGCTTTGTCCTTAATAAGTTGAAGCTCGCTTTGAGATGTAGCAAGTGCTGCATCAAGGCGAGCTTCTTCATTAGCTGTATCAGCAATTGTCTTTGTTTCGAAAGACAAATCTGGTTGGACAAGCAAGTATGCCTTAGCTACTGCTACACCTGATGATGCGGCGATACCTTTAAGCATAGTTGTCATGATTATTCTGCGAGTCCTTCTTTAGTCATTGTTTCAGCGATTGTTGAGATTGCATCGTCAGCATCTGCACCTTCAGCTGAAATAGTAACGTCAGCGCCTTGACCAACACCGAGTGACATAACACCCATGATTGATTTAAGGTTTACTGATTTACCTTTGTATTCCAAAGTGATTTCTGATGTGAATTTTGAAGCTGTTTGCACAAGCAATGTAGCTGGACGTGCATGGATACCAGTTTCTGCAACGATGTGGAATTCTTTAGATGCCATTTTTATGGTTCTCCTTAGATGTTTTTTCATTTTTATTGACGATATCTAAAATATCTATCACTCTTGAAATTGTACCACAAAACGAAAGGGTTTGCAATATCTGCTGTTAATTTTTCATTATTTTTTTCATGGCTGCTTTTGAATGGTTGCTAGACTTTGATTTCTTTTATCATCAAATAAGTATTTTTTATATTATTTTCCTGAAGAAAATGAGCTGAAAAAAAGCTGTCAGTTCTGACAGCTTTTATTTTTAGTTATTTTTGTTTTCAGCTTCGTAAATTTCTTGAACAAGTGCTTCTGTTTTATCCCAACCTAAACATGGGTCAGTAATTGATTTACCAAATACTTCTGGTTTATCTTGGCGACCATCTTCTAGGTAAGATTCAATCATGAAGCCACGAACATTTTGGCGAATTTTATCATCCCAGTCACGATTAACTAAGGTTTGACGAACAATACGGATTTGTTCCATAAATTTCTTACCAGAGTTATCATGGTTTGTATCAATGACAATAAAAGGATTTTTCAAGCCCATTTTTTCATAAATTTCAATTGTATCAAGCAAGTTATCAGTGTAGTAGTTTGGATGATATTTTCCATTTTCATCTTGTCCACCACGCAAAATCGCATGTGCTAAAGGATTTCCTGATGTTTGAACTTCTGCACGACCAAAGAGGAAATCTTGTGATTGTTGAGCGGCGTAAATTCCATTAAACATCACTTTCAAATTTCCTGATGTTGGATTTTTCAAACCAGTTGGCACATCAATCCCAGATGCAACAAAACGGTGTTGTTGATTTTCAACAGAACGTGCACCAATTGCATGGTAGCTGACCAAATCATCTACCATTGGAAGATTTTCTGGGTAAAGCATTTCATCAGCAGTTGTCAAACCAGTTTCAGTGATGACCTTGTAATGTAAGTCACGAACCATTTTGATTCCATTGATTAAATCGGTATGACCATCAGCATCTGGTTCGTGAATCAATCCTTTATAGCCATCGCCATTTGTACGGGGTTTTGCAGTATAGACACGCATGACCATAAAAATTTTATCTTTAACTGCTTCTTGAAGTTTAGCTAAACGGCGAGCATATTCTAAAACTGCTTCTTCATTGTCTGACGAACATGGCCCAATAATCAAGAGTAAACGGTCATCTTCACCTTTTATAATTGCTTCAAGTTCTTTATCTCGTTGCAATTTTTTTTCTTGTTGCGCACTGTTGAGATGTCCCAACATCTTAATCGCATCAATATTTATCTTAGGACTTATTTCTTTAAAACTCATTCCAATTCCTCGTATTTCGCTTTGTTATTTTATCTATTGTATCAAAAATTTATTTAATTCTATACTTATTTGCGTCCATTAGTGATAAAAAAATTTACTGACAGAGCTGTCAGTAAATTAATTGGCCTTTTAGGCAATATGTGTACGTCCGTGACAATTTTTAAACTTCTTACCAGAACCACAAGGACAAAGGTCGTTACGTCCAACATTTTCAAATGAAATTTCTTCACTGACAGAATGTTCAGTATCAACATTTGTAATATTTTCTTGTGAAGCTGTGGTTGTCATTCTTGGCGCTTCCTGACGGATTGCCGTTTGTGGTTGAATTTGAGCTTTCATCATCAAACGAGTCACTTCAAATTCAATCGCACCAATCATATTATTGTACATTTTATATGATTCTTCTTGATATTCAACAATAGGGTTATTTTGGGCATAACCACGAAGTCCTACTGATTGACGCATTTGGTCAAGCGCATCAATGTGTTCTGACCAGTTATTATCAACAACTCGTAAGATAACTGCACGTTGGAATTCCAACTGACGTTCTGGGTCAGATAATTTTTCCATTTGTGAAGCATAACGAGCTTTGACTTTATCAAAAATCAAATCTTTCATTGCTTGTACTGACAAGCCTGTCAGTTCAGACAATTCAATGCCATCTTCTGGCAACATTGTATTGTGTAATGTTTGCAAGAGATTTTTGACATTTTCTTCATCTTTAAGACTTCCTGCAAGTTCATGACCATCCACTTGACGATCAATTGTTCGCTTGAACATGCCCATCAAAACAGGAGTCATATCTTCTGTAGCCAAGATAACTTCCTGACGTTGCGCATAAATAACTTCACGTTGCTCACGGATGACATCATCATATTGCAAGACTTGTTTACGAGAATCGTAGTTATTTCCTTCGACACGTTTTTGTGAACTTTCAATCTGACGAGTAATCAAGCCAGATTTGATGACAGCATCTTCACCAGAAATACGCATTCTATCTAGGAAAGCTGAAACACGTTCCGAACCAAAACGTTTCATTAATTCATCTTCAAGAGAAAGATAGAATTGTGAAACCCCTGGGTCACCTTGACGTCCAGAACGACCACGTAATTGATTATCAATACGACGAGATTCATGACGCTCAGTACCAATAACAGCAAGACCTCGGAATTCAGGGTCTGCATGGTCAATTACACCAGGCCCAAGCTTGATATCAGTCCCACGACCGGCCATATTGGTCGCAATCGTTACTGCTCCTTGTTGACCCGCATTCATGATGATTTGTGCTTCACGGAAGTGGTTTTTTGCGTTCAAAACTTCATGAGGAATTTTTGCTTCAACCAATTTCTTAGAAATCAATTCGGAAGTTTCGACAGCAACAGTACCAATCAAAATTGGTTGACCTTCAGCATGACGACGTTTAATATCATCAATAACTGCTTTAAATTTAGCTTCCAAAGTTGGATAAAGTAAATCTGGATGGTCTAAACGTTGAACAGGACGGTTGGTTGGAATTGGTGTGATTTGAATGTTATAAATCTCACGGAATTCTTCTTCTTCGGTTTTAGCAGTACCTGTCATCCCTGACAGTTTTTTATACATCCGGAAGTAGTTTTGAATCGTAATTGAAGCCATTGTTTTTGATTCGTCTTGAATCGGCACAGCTTCTTTAGCTTCAATTGCTTGGTGAAGACCATCAGAATAACGACGTCCAGGCATCGTACGTCCAGTAAATTGGTCAATAATCAAAACTTCTTGGTTTTCATCAACCATATAGTCGATGTCGTGAAGCATGATAAAGTTGGCACGTAAAGCATTATCTACAAAGTGAGTTAAGGCAACATTTTCCATATCATAAAGATTTTCGATTTGGAAGAATTTTTCGGCCTTATCAATTCCTTCTTCAGTTAAGGAAATTGTTTTTGATTGTAAATCAATCTTGTAATCGTCGCCTTCTTCATATTCAGAAGTAGCAACATTCAAGTTTTGACCTTTTAATGTTTTAGTGAATTGGTCAGCACGATAGTAAAGTGCTGATGAACTTTCAGCTTGTCCAGAAATAATCAAAGGTGTTCTGGCTTCATCGACCAAGATTGAGTCAACTTCATCGACAAGTGCATAGTTCAATGGCTTTTGAACCATATCTTCGGCACGTGTCACCATGTTATCACGAAGATAATCAAAGCCAAGCTCAGCTGATGTTGAATAAGTGATGTCACAGTTGTAAGCTTCACGTTTTTCTTCTGGTGATTTTGAATTCAAGTTCAAACCAACAGTCAATCCAAGCCAGCTGTAAAGTTCACCCATTTCAGTCATATCACGTGTTGCCAAATATTCATTGACAGTAACAACGTGAACGCCTTTACCTGACAAAGCGTTAAGATAAACTGGCATTGTCGCAGTTAAAGTTTTACCTTCACCAGTACGCATTTCGGGAACGTCACCATTATGTAAGACAATCCCACCCATAATTTGAACGTGGAAAGGGTACAAACCAAGCACACGGCGGGCCGCTTCACGACAGACAGCAAATGCTTCATAGAGAAGATCATCAAGACTTTCTCCTTTTGCAATACGTGCTTTTAATTCGGGAGTTTTGGCTTTCAATTGCTCATCAGTCAAATGTTCCATTTCATCAGCGAAACTTTCAACTTGAAGCGCCATTCTATTGAGTTTTTTGAGCTCTTTTTTGTCGTTTTCGACAAGTTTTCTAATAATATTCGGCATAATTTCTCTTTCACAAAATAAGTGGATATTACCATTAATTGTAACACTTTTACATAGCTTTTACAAACTGAAATACCACAAATAATTCGAATTTAATTCGTTTTCATGTTGACAAGCAACAAAATTAAGTTTATAATGTTGCTTATCAACAAAAAGAAAGAAGAATAAAAAAATGACAACTTTACTTATAATTTTAGCTCACCCACATACTGACGACTTTAGCTGGTCTCTTGCTACAGTAGAAGAATTCAAAAAATCTTATCAAGAGTCTCATCCTTTAGATAAAATAATCATCCGTGATTTATTTTCAGAAAAGGTCCCAGCTCTTGATAATGAAACTTTTGCTGCTTGGAAACGTAATAAATATGCTCCTGATACACTGAGTGCTGATGATAAAAATTTACTACATCGACACGAAGAATATTTAGAAGAATTTCTATCAGCTGACAAATATGTTTTCGCCAACCCGATGTACAACGGCTTTGTCACTGCTGAATTGAAACAATATATTGATGTTATTGCTGTGCCTAGAAAACTTTTCCGTTATACTGAAAATGGTCCGATTGGCTTACTTGAAGGAAAAAAATCGCTTCACATTCAATCAGCCGGAGGATTTTATCATAATGAACAAGACCCAACACATATGGCTAACGATTTAGGTGCTGCTTATATTGACCAAACAATGAAAATGGTAGGAATTACTGACGAGAACCGTCAACAACTTTTCGTAGAAGGATATGCTCGCTACCCAGAACGTGCGGATGAATTAAAAGAAAAAGCATTTACCAGTGCAGAAAAATTTGGGAAAGACTTCTAATTCCCTTTTATTGTATAATGTAAGCATGGATAAGATGACCTCAGCAGACCTAAACCAACAAATTTCAAAAGAATTGCGTGAGTTACGACATGCAACTGACAATCGTTCTCAGGAAAGAAGCTGGATTTTAGCTCAATTAGATAATGATAAATTAGAAAAAGAAGTTTTGACTTTGTCAGTTGTTGCCCTTCACATTTTGTCAGCTTTGACCAAAGAAGATTTAACTGGTATTGAATTAGCCACAAAATTATCCGTCACTCGCGGCGGAGTGACTCGTGCTGTCCAAAATTTAATCAAATATCAGTTTTTAACTACTTATCAATCTGAAAGTGATAAAAAGAAAATTTTCTATCACCTGACAGTCAAAGGTCGAAAAGTAGCGACCATTCACGATAAAATGCATAAAATCATGGATATTAAACTTGGACAAATTTTCGATAAATATAATGAACAAGAAAAATCAATTATTTTGAGCTTTCTGTCTGATTTCAATCTGACAGAAGCAGGACTTTTTGATTCAGAATAAGTCAAAAAAAACCTAGCAAATCAATTTGCTAGAGTTTTTTTATTTTGCTTCATAATGAAAATCTGGGTTCAATTCTTTATCAAGCTCTGCAAAAGCAACTTCCATTCGACGGTTAACTTCGGCAATGCCTGCTTCATCCATTTTTTTAATATCTGAAATATCAATTGGATGTCCAATATTTATTGAAACTTTTTGACGCTTGAAAACACCTTTCATCGTCAAAGGCCCTTGATAGACGGCAGGTACAATACGGACTTTTGCCATTTTAGCAATGACCGCAACGCCACCTTTCATCTCTGCACTATGACGACTTCCTGATGGAAACATAATCATTGATTTATCTGATTCTTTAAGCATTTTAACCGCATGTTTTAAAGGCTTAGTTCCTGGATTTTCGCGGTCAACTGGAAAGGCACCACACATTTTAATCCACCAACCCCCAAAACCTTTAAACAATTCTTTTTTCGCCATGAAAATAAATTGTTTAGGACGAGTTGCAAAAGCAAACCAAACTGGCTCCCAAGCCATTCGGTGAGGGGCGACTAATATATAATTTTCATCTTTAGGAATTCGGTCAACATTGTAGTATTTACTTTTTCCATTCAAAATCAAAAGTAAAAAAGCGACAAGATTGCGTAAAAAGACATAAAAGATTCGATGTTGTTTTTCATATTCTTTCATTTTTGGGTAATTTACTCCTCATATCATAGTTGCTGATAACTTCCCTATTTTAACTTATTTTAGTAATTTTAGCAATTTTTGTCCGCTCCAAAATGATGACAAAAAATTGGTTCCAAAAGATTTTGAAACCATTTTTTATAATATCTTTTTATTTTTCTTCTGATTTTCTGCTTCGACGATTTCCATAAGCAAAATAAATCAAAATTCCAATAAGGAACCAAATTCCTGAATAAAGTTTTGCTTGCACATCCAATCCCCAAAATACAAATAATGAACCAATAAAACCAAGAGCTGGTAAAACTGGATAGAAAGGCATTTTGTAAGTTGCTTCTGGCAAATCTTTTCCTTGACGACGACGAAGTGAATAGATTCCAAGTGTAACAAACATGAAAGCAATCAAAGTTCCTGCTGAAATAAGTTGAGCAAGGAAAGCAAAGGGGAAGAATGCCCCGATGACAATAGCAACAACGGCTAAGGTCCACACACCATTTGCTGGAAGATTTCGAGCATTCATTTTACCCAAACCTTTAGGTAAAAGTCCATCGCGTCCAAAAGCATAAAGCAAACGTGAACCTGCAAGAACCATTCCCAAAAGGGCGATAAACATTCCGGCAAGTGCAATAGCTGTTACAACTTCTGATAAAACAGAATAACCTGATTGTTGAAGAGCCCAACCAACTGGCGCTGCATTTCCTGCATAGGCTGAGTAAGGATGCATCCCTACAAGTACCAAGGTTACTGCTGCAAATAGAACAACAGCAATCAGAAGCGACCCAATAATTCCACGTGGCATTGTTTTTTGGGGGTTTTTAGCTTCCGCTGAATTGGCTGCAATTGAATCAAAACCGATATAGGCCAAGAAAATCATTGACACCCCAGACCAGATTCCCGAGAAGCCACCAAAACCTGTTTTGGGATTGTGTGGTGGAATAAATGGATGGTAATTTGCTGGCTTAATGACCGTAATCCCAACGATAATGAAAGCAATAACAGCTGCTACTTTAAGCACAACAAGAATTTGACTGATTCGTCCAGCATCAGATGCCCCACGAAAGACAATAATTGCCGAGAGTAAAATGACTAAAAGTGAAATAATATCGACAACTCCACCGTCTGTACCAAATGGATTGGCCAATATTTTTGGTAGATGGAAACCGAGTGGCGCTAGCAATTGTTGCAGATTTGCTGAGAAGCCTGAACCAACAAAGGCAACGGCAATAAAATATTCCGCAAGCAAAGCCCAACCAGCAATCCAACCAAAACCTTCGCCAAATAAGACTGAAATCCAAGAATAGGCCGAACCCGCAAATGGCATCACTGTTGACATTTCAGCATAAGCCAAGGCAACAAAACCAGCGACCAATGCAGCAAGCAGGTAAGAAAAGACAACACCTGGGCCTGCAAATTGAGCAGCGACCTGACCTGGTAAAGTAAAAATAGAAGTCGAAATAATTGTTCCAACACCTAGTGCAAGAAAATCACGTGTGGTTAACACCTGATTATAGTGTTTATCTGCATCTCGATAAAGCTCAAAATCAGCTTTTCTCATAAATCCCATAATAAATCCTCATTTTTCTGAATTTGTAACTAAATAATTTCAATAAACTGTATTTTACCGAATTGTCTGACAATTGTCAAGAACTAACTTTATGCAGTATAAAAATATTTTTTCCAAAAAAAATTACTGACAGACTTGTCAGTAAATTATTTCTTGGAAATTGAGTTCTGTCAGTACTTTTGGTGCCTTTAGATGATACGTTTTCAAACCTGCTGCTTGCGCCCCCAAGATATTATCCGCATTGTCATCAACAAATAAAGTTTCATCAGCCTTTAAATTTGACTGACGAAGAACCTCTTGAAAACTTTCAACTGTTGGCTTTCTTAAATGCAAGTCATGTGAATAATAAGTTTTTCTAAAATAAGTTGATAGAGGCTGACCCATTTCTTCAATACAACGTTGCTCAAAACACTTAGCGTGAATAGCATTCGTATTTGAAAAAAGATAGAGTGAAAAATCTGCTGACAGCTCTGTCAGTAAATCCATTCGTTCTTTTTGGAAATCTTTTAGAATTAAATTCCAATTTTCTTCAATTACCTCATCTGTCAGTTGGCTATTTGTTGCTTCTCTAAACTTGTCATAAAAAATTTCGGGAGAAATAAGGCCTAATTCTAATTCCTCAAAAAAATCGACTTGCTTTTGCGGATTAAAATAAGCAGAAAAATCTTTTATTCCTAAGTTCTCAAAGGAGTTGACCATTCGTTCAAAACCTAAGTCTAAAATTACACCACCTAAATCAAAAATAATATTTTTTACAGTCATTATTAACCTTCTTTCAAATAAGGAACACCGATAGAACGTGTAGCAGCATAAACTTCTTCCTCCTGATTGCGGTCATTAACCATGCGGAACAAAAAGTTAAAAATAGGAACAATAACAAAGAGCCAATGTCCATAAAATGGAAAAATAATGGCAATAATCATGATGACAACATTCATTAGAATAGTTGAAAATAGCCTGATTAACCAAACACGACGCCAGAATTTAAATGATTTAGGCATTTTATGAAAATGATCTTTAGTAATTGAATAACTTAAAAGCTCCTGCTGAAGTAAAATCACAATCAAAACCAGACCAAAATTCAGGGCACTAAATGATGTTGGAGCAACCATAATCCATTTGGTCAACAGCGGAATTAGTGAAAGTAAACCAATAAAGATAAAATCTTGAACAATGATTTTTTCCGTAATTTCCTCTGTCAGAGCAAAAATCTTGTGACGATTGAACCAAAAATTAGCTGTAACAACAAAACTAACTAAGAAGATTCCAACTGAACTGATGAACTCCCAATAACCTTGATTACCAGAAGGGACAGGAATTTCAAGGAGCATAATTGTAATGATAACCGCAATAATTCCGTCAGCAAATGCTTCAATGTGATGACGGAGCTTTTGTTTTCTAAGCTTTTCATCTTCTAAAGCATGATGAGTCATTGATTCTTGCAATTCTTCACTCGTCATCTTGGCATATTGTGGATGCGTATTGAGAAACTCTTCTTTAAGTTCTTCACGCGCTTGAATCATCTCCGGATTGCTTTGCATTTCCTCAATTTTTCGTTTCTGACGTTCAGTCAGGTTTTGACTTTGTTGTTTTCTTGCCTGTTCCTTTAAATAATCTTCATCAAGGGATTGAATAATATTATTTTGCCAGATTTCACCAATTTGGTCAGGCTTTTCTGAGGCCTGATAAGTTTTTATTTTACTGACAGAGCGAACAGAAACCCGCTTTTTTACGCTACTTTTTTGCAGTCTTTTAGGCATTTTTTCTAGCTTCTTTCGTATCTAAAATAATAGTGACAGGACCATCATTTATCAATTCAACTTGCATATCTGCCCCAAAAACTCCTGCTTTAACCGGCACAATCTGAGCTAAGCTATCATTAAATTTTTCATACATTGCTTTTGCAAAATCAGGTTTACCTGCTGCAGAAAAGCTCGGACGATTCCCTTTTTTAGTCTCCGCATACAAAGTAAACTGAGAAATTGATAAAATCTCTCCTTGAATATCTTGAACGGAGAGATTCATTTTATCAGCTTCATCTGAAAAAATTCGCATTTGCGCGATTTTACGTACTGCATAATCCAAATCAAAATTACTGTCAGCATCTTCAACCCCAACCAACAATAAAAAGCCTTGCTTAATTTTTTCCTTAATGACTCCATCAATACTGACAGAAGCTGACTTTACACGTTGAATTACTATTTTCATAATCTTTATATTTCACTCCTATGATAATCTCTTTACTGACAGTATAGCACAAAAAGTCCAATTTTAATCAGCTCTCTTGGGCATTTCTTCATTTTAATAACATCAAAAGGAAGCTTGACATCACAGGACTCTTTAGCTATTATCATAAATAGGTACTAAGATAAGATAAAATAAAAAAACAATAAAGGAAAAAAATGGAAGAATTAGCGATTGTTGTCCCCGTTTATAACGAAGAAGAAACGATTGAGCTCTTTATTAAAGAGGTAAATGACAAAACAGAAAAACTTGAGCTAAAAAAGGTTTTTTACTTTGTAAACGACGGTTCTAGTGACCACACGCTTCCTCTTATAAAAAAATTAGCGAGTCAAGTTGACAATATTAACTACATTAGTTTCTCAAGAAATTTTGGTAAAGAAGCAGCTTTACTTGCTGGCTTAGAAGCTACTACAGAGCCACTTGTTACAGTAATGGATGTTGATTTACAAGATCCACCTGAACTAATTGTTTCTATGTATCAGAAACTTCAAGAAGGCTATGATAGTGTTGGTGCTCGCAGAATTTCACGTTCTGGTGAATCTCCACTGATTTCATTTTTCTCTCGACTTTTTTATAAGATTATTAATAAAGTATCGACTACACCTATTGTAGACGGAGCCAGAGATTTTCGGCTTATGACTCGTCAAGTTGTGGATAGTATTTTGACACTCAGAGAAAATAATCGTTTTTCAAAAGGACTTTTTTCTTGGGTAGGTTATGATGTAACTTATTTAGAATACGAAAATCATGAACGAAGTGCTGGTCAAACTTCTTGGTCTTTTAGTCAACTTCTCCGTTATTCTATTGATGGGATTATAAATTTTTCGGAAATGCCGCTCAATATTGCGACATTTGTTGGTTTTTTTAGTTTTTTAGCCTCACTTTTACTCAGTATTTTTTATCTTCTTAAAACACTGATTTTTGGTGACCCTGTTCAAGGTTTTCCAACTTTGATTGTTTTGATTTTACTTTTAGGTGGCTTACAACTTCTCTCTCTTGGAATTATTGGTAAATATATCGCTAAAATATTCCTGGAAACAAAAAAACGTCCCAATTATATTATTAAAGAAAGTAATTTAAAAGAGCTTGACTAAGTCAAGCTCTTTTTTTAAGCATTTGTCCGTTTTACAGAATAAACATCTGGGGTCATTTTGATTTTATCAACAATCAAAGTCAAATCTGATAGATTTTTAATGCCTAAAGCGATGTGAATATTCGCCATTTTTTTATCTTTAGTGGGTTGAGCATTAATTGAAATCAAATTTTTAGTAGAATTTGATAAAACTTGCATCACATCGTTGAGTAATCCAGGACGATTAAAGCCATAGACATCAATATTAGCGACATATTCTTTCACTAAGTTTTCTGAATCATCCCATTCAACTTCAACAAGTCTTTGTTCAAAGTCTTCCATACTTCGCACATTTTGACAATCAGCTCTATGAACTGAAACACCACGCCCTTTTGTAATATACCCCACAATTGGGTCCCCTGGAACAGGATTACAACATTTGGCGATACGAACTAGTAGGCTATCAATCCCTGAAACACTGACTCCACCATCGTGACGAATCTTCATGATGTTTTTACTTGATTCGCGTTTAACTTCACCCTTCATCAGCTCTTCAGCTTCGGCTTTTTGTTTGGCTCTCTCAACTTCACGACGTTCATTTTCAGTTAAACGATTGGCAATTGTTGTTGCTGAAAGCTCACCAAATCCAATCGCCGCATACAAAGCTTCCGCATTACGGTAGCTAATCTTATTGAAGACTTCATCTAGATGTTTCTTATCTAAATACTGATTTGGTACAAATCCACCTTCTTCCAAAGCTTCTTGTAACATTTCACGGCCTTTATTGACCGACAATTCTTTATCTTGGTTCTTAAAGAATTGTTTGATTTTGTTTCTAGCTTTATTAGTTTTAACTAGATTAATCCAGTCACGGCTTGGTCCAAAAGAGCTTGAGCTGGTAATAATTTCAACCCGATCACCTGTTTTTAGTTGAACAGATAATGGTTTCATTCGTCCATTTACTTTCGCTCCAGTCGCATGGTCACCAACTTTTGTATGGATAGCATAAGCAAAGTCAATAGGACCTGAACCTCTTGGTAATTCTTGGACTTCACCATTTGGAGTGAAGACATAAATCTTATCTGATAAAATATCTTCTTGAACGGCTTTGACAAAATCTTCTGCTGAATCACCAGCTTCTTCACGCAATTCCACAAGTTCATGGATCCAATTCAAGGTTTCAGAAATTTCATGAACATCAACTTTTGCTTTAATTCCTTGTTTGTAAGCCCAGTGAGCGGCAACCCCAAACTCAGCGATTTGGTGCATTTCTCGTGTTCTAATTTGGAATTCCATTGGCCCTTTGGGACCATAAACGGTTGTATGGACAGATTGATAACCATTGGCTTTTGGATTGGCAATATAGTCTTTAAAACGACCTGGCATTGGTTTCCAAAGGTCATGAATATAACCTAAAGTTGTGTAAACGTCACTTGTTGTTTCTGTGATACAACGAATGGCAATCAGGTCATAAATCTCATCAAAACGTTTCTTCTTATCGTGCATTTTACGATAAATAGAATAAATATGTTTTGGACGACCATAAATTTCTGCGTCAACTCCAGCTTTTTCGACTCGTTCTTGTAATTTACCAATTACTTCAGCAACAAGCGCTTCACGAGCTGTTCTTTTTTCATTCATGAGACCACGAATGCGATAAAATTCTGCTTCTTCAAGATAACGGAATGATAAATCTTCTAATTCCCATTTGATACTGGCAATCCCCAAGCGATGAGCAAGAGGGGCATAAATTTCCATGGTTTCACGTGAAATCCTCTTTTGTTTATCTGGTCTGAGATGTTTAAGCGTGCGCATATTGTGCAAACGGTCAGCCAATTTGACCAAAATAACACGAATGTCTTTGGACATAGCCATAAGCATCTTACGGTGGTTTTCAGCCAATTGTTCTTCGTGTGACTTATACTCAACTTTACCTAACTTAGTAACTCCATCAACAATTTCAGCAATTTCGTCGCCAAATAATTCTTGCAAATCACCTTGGGTAAAATTGGTATCTTCAACAACATCATGCAAAAAACCACAGGAAACGGTAACGGCATCCAGTTTTAATTTGGCTAAAATTCCTGCAACTTGGGTAGGGTGGACAAAGTAAGCTTCTCCTGATGCACGATATTGGTCTGCATGGGCAAGCGAAGCACAAGCAAGTGCTTTTTCTACGAGTAAAAGGTCTGTTTCATTCATGTAGTCAGAACAGATATTGACAACTTCTGCTCCGGTTAAGTCTGGTTCTTTAGGCATAACTTTAGATACTAGACCATTTTAAAGTTGACTCTAAAATGGTGACCAGTTTTCCTCCTTATTTAGATTAATATATCA
Organism: Lactococcus sp. SK2-659; assembly: GCF_020218185.2. Lineage (NCBI taxonomy): Bacteria > Bacillati > Bacillota > Bacilli > Lactobacillales > Streptococcaceae > Lactococcus > Lactococcus sp. SK2-659. The sequence goes on along the minus strand of NZ_JAIWQZ020000002.1, from coordinate 185,197 downwards.
TCTCATCAAATTTTGTAAGTTAAGGTTTATTTCACTTAATTTAATCTATTCTATCACATTTGTAGGTTAAGCAAAAGGATGACTATTGCAAAACTAAAGATAAAACTCCGATTATTCGGAGTTTATTTATTTTTTTCATTATAATCGGTTGAGGGTTGAATCATTTGTAGCATTTGCTCAGTAGTGGTAGAACTCATCATTCTAAAGCGTGGTAGTGTTAATAGACCATCACTTTCTTTGGCTGCTATTGCGACAGCACCATTACGGCCTGGGTCAAGCAAACCAAACTTATAACCTAACTCGTTAGCTAAATTCAAGGTATTCTGGTTATAACCCCCTGCTGGATAACAGATGATATCTGTTTTTTGCTCGAGGTTTTTATCTAAATCTGCTTTTGATTGTTCAAGTTCTGTTCGTTGAGCTTCCAAAGTGAGCTTTCCTAAATCAGGATGGCTGACCGTATGACTGCCAAAATCAACAAGTCCACTTGCTTTCATTTCCTTGATTTGTTCCCAGGTCAAAATTCCGCCTTGGCCTTTATTCACATAACCTGTGATAATAAAATTCGTGGCGTGCATATTATATTTTTTCAATAAAGGAAAAATTTCAGTGTACATTGTGACTGAACCATCATCAAAAGTAAGCCAAACCATTTTATCACTTGGTTTTTCTTTGGTCGTTAGAATTTTTTCGGCATCTGAGCCACTAACCGTTGTGTAGCCTTTTTCTTTCAGCGCTTTTAATTCATTTTCAAAGGTTACAATATTGATGTTATTACTATCTTGTGGGAGCTGATCAGCCCTTGAGGTGACATAATGAAACATCAAAATGGGCAGTTGATTTTCATTTGTTCCAGCCAGCCATTTTGTTTCTTTTGGTTGAGAAGCACTAGATGAGGCAGTGCTTTTAGCTTTTTCTTGACTTGAAGTTTGACTGCTTTTTGGGCTTGTATTTGTTTTAGGACTTAACAAATGAACCCCAGCAAAAGCAATTGCAATTATTCCAATTAAAAGAACGAAAACTGTGAGGACCGAAGCCCAGCGAATTCGTTTTTTGTTACGTTGTGCACGTTTTTTCATAATCGATTTCCTAAAAATTTTTCTTTATTTATAATAATTCAAAATAAGCTGAAATACTTGAGAGGGCATATAACGGAGCCGTTTCTGCTCTTAAAATTCGCGGCCCTAAGCCAATCATTTTTGCACCTAAATCAGTAAATTTTGTGATTTCGTCCGGACTAATTCCGCCTTCTGGTCCAAAAATGATAAGCACTTTTTGGTTGAGCGACATTTCTGTCAGTGCTTGTTTGAACATTGTTTTCTCACCCATTTTTGCTGACTCTTCATAAGCGATAAGAACTTGGTCAAAATCAGAAAATTTATCAAGTAAATCAGTAAATTGCTCAAAAAGTTGAAGTTCTGGAATCATTTGTCTGCGTGATTGTTCGGCTGCTCCTAGAGCAACTTTTTCCAATTTTTCTTGTTTTTTTGTCAGTTTTTTCTTGTCCCATTTACTGACAGAAGCTTTAAAAGGTGCTGACCAAATGGCTGTAGCTCCTAATTCTGTTGATTTTTCAACAATAAAATCTAGCTTATCCCCTTTAGGAAATCCTACAGCTACTGTAATTTGAACAGGCAATTCTGAGGACTCTGTCAGTAATTTTATCAGCTTCACTGATTGGTCACTTGGCGAAACGACTTCTGACAGCCCAATGTCACCATCAGTAAAAACAAGACGGATTTGGTCACCACTTTTAGCCCGCATCACAGTGAAAATATGATGAGCTGCTGCTTGATTTTCAATGGTAAATTCTTCGCCCAGTTCTGGTAATTTTTTAAATACAAAATATTGGTTGGCCATATTTTTTCCAATCATTTCTTAGAATAAAGTTTTGAATCTAATCTTTTCTTTATTATGCTTCTCCATTGACTGAAAGATAAACGACTTTATTTAAGCCTTTTATCCACCAATGACGCCTTCACGATTTTCTGTTTTCTTGAAAATCAGGCAGTTCCATTCGCCTTGAATCATTCGTGTTTCAAGGAAAAATCCAGCTTTTTCTGCTGATGCAATGACCATATCCGCTTTGTCAGCAATAATTCCTGACATAATGAGATAGCCTTCTTCTTTGACCAAGCGGAATGCGTCTTCTGTCATTAAAACAAGGATATCAGCTAAAATATTTGCCACAATGACATCCGCTTTTTTGTCAATTCCTTCAAGCAGATTGTTTGCTGAAACATGAATTTTTTCATGACCAGGATTGAGTTCAATATTTTCTAAAGCCACGCGCACAGCCACTTCATCAATATCATAAGCAAATATTTCTGCTGCGCCAAGATATGAAGCTGCAACTGACAGCACACCCGAACCTGTTCCAACGTCAAGTAACGTTTCTCCACCACGAAGAACTTGTTCTAAGGCATAAAGTGACATTTTGGTCGTTGGATGTGTTCCAGTCCCAAAAGCCATACCAGGGTCAAGTCGAATCAATTTTTCAGAGCCTGTCGCCACGTAATCCTCTGTCCAACTCGGCACAATGGTTAAATCATGCGTAATTCGTGCTGGTTCAAAATACTTTTTCCAAGCTTCTGCCCAATTTGTTTCTGACAGGTTATTCGTTGTTACTGACAGACCTGTCAGTGAAAAATAATCACTCAAATTTGCGATTTTATGTTCAATTTCGGCTTTGAGTTCCACAATTGGCATATTTTCTGGATAATAAGCAGTAATTTCAACAAAATCAGATTGTTCAATTTCAGGAAGAACTTCGCCAAATTGGTCTTCGTGATTAAGATAATCAGCACTGTCATTAATTTCAACGCCGGCTGAACCCGCCTCTATCAGCAAAGCTGAAATGGCCTCTTCGGCTTCCCGACTGATTTTTATTGTGATTGAATTCCAATTATTCATTTATTTCATCTTTCTTTCTATGGTTTATCTCGGCCTACAAAAGAGTTCTTTCCCAGTAAGAAACCAATCGCTCGTCTAACATTTCGCTCAATAGCTTCTTCTGTTTTCAACCTTGCAATATAACGATTAATTTCAACTTGTTTAGAGGGAATTAATTGGTCAAATACTTTTTTTGCTTCCGGATTTTTGGCTAATGCTTCACTTAAAACTTGTGGTTGTTTGACAATTCGTGGCTCTGAATCATAGGAAATTGTAAAATCAAAGATTTCCCCGATTCTTTTAGGCGAATTTTTCAGCATCGTCGTATTGACATATAAGCGCCAATCCCCTTTGAAAAACATTAGATTTTGCTGATAAGTTTTTTCATTAATCTGACCACAAATAGGAATGGGCGATTTTTCTCGTCCTGAATCCTGAAATATTTCCTGCAAAATATCTGGCGGTACAGCCACAAAGGGATTGATATCGATAATTTCCAGTTCAGCTTGAAAACTATAACTTTTCATAGTGCCCTTAAAGTCCTCTTTTCTGTCAGTAAAAAATTTACTTTTCAAGTTTTTTTAGTTCTCTTTGCATTCGCGAAACAAATTTTTTTGCTGACTTAAAATCTTCATCATCAACATATTCAACAGCATCTTCAAGCAAATCAATCCAACTCAATATCTCTGAGTTAAAATTGTTCACATCGTACTTTTTAAATTCTGTCAGTAAAATTTTAAGCGTCTTTACTAACTGTAAGCTCCGATAACGCCGCTCTGAGCGGCGTTTTGCCAAAGTTCGTGCATAATCTTGTTCGGGATTTTCCCAAGGATGAAGTTTCTGAGTCATTTTTCTCCTAATACTGTTTAATTTTTCATGCAAACCATTTCTTGTGTTTGTGCAAGCTAGTATAACTGCAGTTCAACTACCAATTTTTAAGAAAAATTAGAGATGAACTAGCATAAGAATTAATCAGTAATTACAAAATACGAGTTGTCCATTCTTCACAGTTAATGACATCAGAAACTAGACCTTCATAAAATTCTGGTTCATGTGAAACCATTAAAACAGTTCCCGGATATTCAATCAATGCACGTTTGAGCTCTTCTTTAGCGTCCACGTCCAAATGATTGGTTGGTTCATCCAAGATGAGAATGTTAGATTCGGTATTCATTAATTTAGCAAAACGTAATTTTGCTTGTTCTCCACCTGAAAGAACATAAACACGTGATTCAATTTGTTTGGCCGTCAAGCCCACTCGAGCAAGTGCCCCGCGGAGTTCTGCTTGATTCCAACTTGGATACTCATCCCATAAATCATCAAGTACCGTTTTTTGCGAAGGATTTTTGATTTCTTGCTCATAGTAAGCAATATCTTGGAAATTTCCTTTTTCAACTTCCCCATCAAGACTCGGAATCAAGCCCATTAAACTCTTGAGCAAAGTCGATTTCCCAATCCCGTTGGAACCAATAAAGGCAATTTTTTGTCCAGATTCTACTTTTAAATTAATTTCTGACGACAAAGGTTCATTGTAACCAATGACTAAATCTTTCGCCTCAAAAACGAGACGACTTGGTTTTCTACTAAATTTAAAATCAAAATGAGGTTTTGGCTTTTCAGAAATAGTCTCAACAATTTCCATTTTCGCCAATTTTTTCTCACGCGCTTTTGCTTGACCAGATGTTGCCACATTCGCTTTTTTACGGGCAATGAAATCTTTAAGTTTAGCTTGCTCAGCGACCTGCGCATTATGCAAAGATTCAAGCTGTGCCTTTTTCTCTTCAAAGACACGTTCAAATTCCGCATACCCCATTGAATAGCGGGTAATCCCTAGACCATGCACATGATAAATGATATTGACCACTTCATCCATAAATGGCACATCATGCGAAATCAAAATAAAGGCATTTTCATAGTTTTTAAGGTAATTTTTCAACCATAAAATATGTTCTTCATCCAAATAGTTTGTTGGTTCATCCAAAAGCAAGATATCTGGTTTTTCAAGCAAAAGTTTACCAAGTAAAATTTTTGTTCTTTGCCCTCCAGAAAGCTCGGCCACATCTTTATCCAAAAGAGGAGTTAAACCAAGGCCTCGTGCTGTTTCTTCAACTTTGGCATCAATGAGATAAAAGTCACTATTATCCAATTCTTCTTGAAGTTCTCCTACATTCTCAAGCGCAGCATTCATCTCATCTTCTGACATTTCTGCCATTTTCATGTAAGTATCATTGATTTTCGCTTCTATATCAAAAAGATATTGAAAAGCCTCAGCCAATGCTTCACGTGTCGTTTTACCTTTTCCAAGCACAGCGTGTTGATCCATATAGCCAACCCGGTGTTTTTTCGACCAGATTACTTTTCCCTCATCAGGAACCAGAGTTCCTGTGATAATATTCATGAAAGTTGATTTACCCTCACCATTTGCCCCAACAAAGCCGATGTGCTCGCCTTTTAGCAAACGGAAACTTACATCTTCAAAAATTGCGCGGTCACCAAAACCGTGGGATAGATTTTTTACATTTAAAATACTCATTTTTTATTTCTTAAATCTTTCTAAATTTCTTAATATCTTGGATACTTATAAAATTCTGTTTCAGATAAATCAGCAATGCCATTTTCAAAAGCTTCTTTATCCCAATTGACTGAAAATTCTTCGGCAGCTTCATCAGCTAGAAAGTCCATTAAATCATCCAAGCCTTGATCGGCACTTTCTTGTAAAAATTGAGCAAAATAAGCCAAAAATTCACGAGACAAGCCTTTTTCACCATAAGGAATTGTTGCCAAATAATCATTTTCATCAAAACGTGATTTAGCTGGATTATAAAATAAAACTGCATCCTCATAGACGATATTTTCTGCTGATTCTACTCCTTCTGCATCAGTCAAAAGCGCTCCAGAACTATTTTCTGCCTCTAGTAAAAAGCTGACTTCTACCGCAAAATTACGCTTATCCCAATTCATTTCAAAATCATAAGTAAATCCTTTTTCTAAAACTTCTTCCAAAACATCTAAAAATCCAAATTTAGCCATTGTTCACACCCTCTTTATATTATGTTAAAATAATTATAACAAAAATTTGCTCTAGAAAAGTCGCAAGACTTAATAAATCAGTTCATTTAATAGCTTTTTTACGTTTATAATGTGTAAATAGATATTTTTTTAGAATTTGGAGAAAGATTTAATGGAAATTAGAAAAATAGAACCACGTGACTTTGTCAAAGTTGCTCAATTGGAAAATGAAAACTGGACCCTAGCTTCAACTCCACATGTCATGGATTCCTCAGCAGAAAAAATTATCGGTAAACTTATGACTGGAACCACTTATTTTCTGGCAGTAGAAAATGATGAAATTCTTGGAATACTTGATTATGGCCCCCGCCACAAATCTGAATTTGGAAGACATACTGTCACCTTTGGCATTATGACAGCACAAGAGGCCAGAGGTAAGGGCGTGGCTACTACACTAATAAACTTCTTTATTGATTTTGCAAAAAAAGAAGGATTCAAAAAAATTACAATTCAAGTGATGGGTTCAAATCCAGCAGCCTTGAAACTTTATAATAAATTAGGCTTTGTTGAAGAAGGACGTTTGAAAAAAGAATTTTTCATTGATGGTGAATATATTGATGATTGCATTCTCGCCTTCTATCTAGACAAAAGCCTTATGTAAACCAGATTTACATTTGTTGTAAACCTATGGATTGGAGAAGAATATGGCACAAAATCTTGCAAGACGAATGAGACCACGAAATATTGATGAAATTGTTGGACAAAAACATTTAGTTGGTAAAGGAAAAATTATTCGCCGAATGGTCGAAACTCAACTTCTTTCAAGTATGATTCTCTACGGACCTCCTGGCATTGGTAAAACTTCAATTGCTTCAGCAATTGCTGGAACAATGAATGTCGCATTTCGGACATTTAATGCAACGACAGACACTAAAAAAAGACTTCAAGAAATTGCCTCAGAAGCCGAATTTTCTGGTCAGCTTGTTTTATTACTTGATGAAATTCATCGCCTAGACAAACCTAAACAAGATTTTCTTTTACCACTTTTAGAAAACGGACAAATTATTTTAATTGGAGCAACAACCGAAAACCCTTATTTTTCAGTTGTTCCAGCGATTCGTTCTCGCGTACAGATTTTTGAATTAAAACCTTTAGAACCAGAAGGTTTAGAATTTGCTGTAAACCTAAGTTTACAAGATAAAGAACGTGGATTTGATTTTGATGTGACCATTGACGATGATGCACTTTACTTTTTAATTCATTCGACTAATGGGGATTTACGTTCTACTTTTAATGCCTTAGAATTAGCAGTTCTTTCCTCAGAAGAACATCATGTCACTTTAGATGATATGGAAAATTCTTTACAAAGAAAAGCTGCAACTTTTGATAAAGATGGCGATGCTCATTATGACTTGCTTTCTGCTTTACAAAAGTCAATTCGTGGTTCTGATGTCAATGCAAGTTTACACTATGCGGCTCGTTTAATTGAGGGCGGAGATTTGCAGAGTCTAGCCCGGCGCTTAACCGTTATGGCTTATGAAGATATTGGTTTAGCAAATCCTGATGCCGCACTTCATACGGTTTCAGCATTATCAGCAGCCGAAAAACTCGGTTTTCCTGAGGCACGGATTCCCCTTGCCAATATCATTATTGACTTGGCTTTATCCCCTAAATCAAATGCGGCTTATTTAGCGATGGATGAAGCCATTGCTGATTTAGGAAAATATGGAAATCTTGCTGTACCACCACACTTACAGGATGGCCATTACGCTGGGGCAAAGGATTTAGGAAGGTCTGTAGAATACCAATATGCTCATAATTTTCCTAATCACTGGGTAAACCAACAGTACTTACCTGATAAAATTAAAAATGCTGATTATTTCCGTCCTGATGATATGGGAAGATATGAAAAAGCACTCCACAGTCGTAAAGAATGGATTGATGAACAAAAAAAGAGGAGCTGACAAATCTGTCAGTAAATAGAGCACAATAAAATTTACTGACAGAAAGTGAAAAATATGGTAGAACAAATCACTCAACTTAAGTTGTCAACAATTGTAAAAAACCCTTACCAGCCTCGTCTTGTTTTTGATGAGGATAAATTAAAAGAATTGGCTAATTCTATCCAAGAAAATGGCGTTTTACAACCCATAATCGTTCGTAAATCAAAACTTGCTGGCTATGAGCTTTTAGCAGGTGAACGTCGGTTTCAAGCTTCAAAATTAGCTGGTTTAGAAACTATACCAGCAATTATTAGAAGCTATTCTGATGAAGAAATGATGACTCTCTCAATTTTAGAAAATTTGCAGAGAGAAAATCTCAATCCACTAGAAGAGTCCAAAAGCTTGGCACAACTGGCTGACAAATTGGGAATGACCCACGATCAAATCGCTAAGGCCCTTGGAAAATCAAGGTCTTATGTCTCTAATCTTATTCGTTTACTTGGTTTGCCTGACACAATTTTGAAGCATGTTGAAAATCGAGAGATTTCACCTGCTCACGCTAGAACACTTTTAGCTGAAAAAAATCCTAAAAAGCAATTAGAGCTCGTTGATAAAATAATTAAAGAGCAGCTCAATGTCAGAGCACTTGAAGCTATTATTTATGGTGAAGAAAAATTTACTGACAAATCTGTCAGTAAATTAAATATCAATCTTTTTACTGACGAAACTGAAAAAGAACTGATGAAAAAATTGGGAAATAGGGTTAAGATTCAAGCAAATAAAAAATATCAAGGGAATTTATCCATTCACTTTGATAATCTTGATGAACTAGAACATCTAATAAAATTACTAAAAAAATAAAAAAAATTTACTGACAGAGGACTTTTAAGCATTCCGTCAGTAAATTTTTTCTTTATCCTCTTAAAGCTCGAAGCGCATAGAGAATTGAAACAACATCAATGATCTCTTGGAACAAAGCTCCAATCACAGCTGGAATCACTCCCAGAGCTGCAATAAACATCAAAATAATACAAATGATAATCCCAATCATGACCGCTTGTTTAGCAATTTTTAACGTATCACGACTGATTTCAATAGATGTCGTCACTTTCCTAAGGTCATTTTGCAATAGAACAATGTCAGCCGCTTCACTTGCAACTGTACCTGAGCCCACACCAATCGAAATTCCAACATCTGCTGTGGCTAGAGCTGGAGCATCATTAACTCCATCTCCAATCATAATTACTGGTCTATTCGTCGCATTTTTAATAAATTTTAATTTTTCATCTGGCATCAAACCTGCATAAACATTGTCAATTCCAACAGTGCTCGCAATTTTATCAGCAACAAGTTGATTGTCACCCGTCAACATTGTAATCTTTTCAAGACCAATTTTTCTCATCTGAGCAATTGTTTCTTTAGCTTCTGGTCTTAAAGTATCAGAGAATGTGACCGCCCCAACATATTTACCTGCTTTACTCACATAAAATGCTGTTTCATAGTTGAGATTATCAGGTGCAAAAGCAAAAGAACTTCGCCCAATTTTAATTTCTTGACCTTCGATTTCTCCAATCACACCAAGTCCAGCAACCTCAGTTAAAGAGGTCAATTTTAATGGTTGAACCTTTTTATTTTCAGCATATTCAACAACAGCTTTTGCCAAAATATGACCACTTGATTTTTCAACCGTGTAAACCAACTGTAAAAGTTCTACTTCATCTACCGTTTCTATTGGTTTTAGACTGTCAACCTTAATTGTCCCCTCAGTAATTGTACCTGTCTTATCTAAAAATATTTCCCGAGCTTTTGCTAATTTTTCGATGACTGTTCCATTTTTGATTAAAGCTCCATTTTGACTAGAGCGACTCATTCCCGAAACAAACGCGATAGGGGCTGCCAAAATCAATGGACAAGGGCTGGCAACCACTAGGACTTCCGCAATTCGTACTGGGTCACCAGAAATAAAGTAAGCAACTGCTGCAATAAGATAGGCAATAATTGTAAAAGGAACAGCATAACGATCAGCCAGACGTACAAATTGAGCTGGAGTTTTCTCCGTTTCTTTAACCAGTTCTACAATCTTTTGAAACTGTGATTCTGCCGCTATCACCGTAGTTTCAATCTGGATACTAGAATTCCCATTGATAGCTCCCGAAAGAACAGGATCACCTTTTACTAATTCATTCGGCTTGGTTTCACCCGTCAATGACGCTGTATCAAGTACCACTGCCTCAGAAATAAGTTTCCCGTCAATTGGAATAATTTCCATCGGTCTAATCAATAAATGACTCCCGACTTCCACATGGTCTATCGGTAAATCGACCACCTTATCTCCTTTTTGCACATGAGCAATATCAGGCGACTTATCTAATAAAGCAGCTAAAGCTCGGTGAGCTCTACCATTTGCATAGTCTTCTAAACTCTCACCTCCAACAAGCATGAGAATAATAATCAAAGAGGCCCAATATTCACCCACTAGTAAAGTAGCAATAATGGCCGTGATGGCCAATAAGTCAACACCATAAGAGCCCGACCGTAAAGTTTTAATCATTTCAATCAGCATTGAGAAAGCCAAGACTCCCCCAGCAATTGTAACAATCAAGCGTGCTAAAAAAGGCTGATTAAAGCCAAAGTAAGCAATCAATGCCACGCCTGCAATGACAAAAACAAGAATCAGTTTTTTCCAGTTCTTCATTCATTTCTCCTTAAAAATTTAATTGTCCTAGAACATTGCCCTGCTTTGTGAGGAGTTTTTACGACCTGATTGTCTTCTCCTTACGCCGCTTTGATTCTTTCGAAGCTGAGCTTAAATTTTTAAGTTATCCGTTAAGTTACTTCTATTTTATCAAATTTGCGCTAAAGGCCCTATCGTTTTAGTTGTCAAAGATATTTGTCAGTACTTTTGCCTACTCAAATTTTACTGACAGAAAGGTTTGCAAAAATTTGTCAAGTAATTTTACTTTACAAAACTTGCATTTCTGAAAATTTATGCTATACTAATAAAGTACGTTTTTGCACTCTGCAAGAACGAGATAAAATTCTACGGAGGAAAAAAACAATGGCAGTACCTGCACGTCACACTTCATCAGCAAAGAAAAACCGTCGTCGTACACATTACAAATTGACAGCTCCAACTGTTACTTTTGACGAAACTACTGGTGACTACCGTCACTCACATCGCGTTTCACTTAAAGGCTACTACAAAGGCCGCAAAGTTCGCGACACTAAATAATTCGACAAAAGTTATAGAAAGGGACTATCATGCGCGTAAATATTACACTTGAACACAAAGAATCTGGTGAACGTCTGTACCTTACTCAAAAGAACAAACGCAACACTCCAGACAAATTGGAACTTAAAAAATACTCTAAAAAATTGCGTAAACACGTAATCTTTAAAGAAGTTAAATAATAAAAATGACCTTCGGGTTATTTTTTTATTTTTAAAGCAAACAAAAACTTACTGACCAATCATCAGTAAGTTTTTTTATTTATCTAGGTCGTAAAAGGCTGAATCGATTTCCTAAGGTACTGTAATCATCACCCGCTAAACGCCCAACTGGTTTGAGTTTATTTAGATTGACATGAAAGTTTTCCTCATCCAATAGTTCCTCTGCAAAAGAGAAATTGACAACTTCAAGAAGAACTAAATGCCCACTCTCTCCTAAAGGTAAATGATGATACAATTTAGTTTCTAAACGAACATTTGACTCCTTTAAACTTGGAACCTGAACTTTCTGAGAAGGGACAAGTTCAAGTGAAAATTCTTCCGCTTCACTAATATGCTCCGCTAATGGTGCTGCCGTTTGATTCATTAGCTCCACATTATCCTCATTCACAAGGTGAACCACTGCTTCTTTCGTCGTCAATAAATTATTCAAACTATCTTTATTTCCCGTAAACGAAATGGATAAAAGTGGTGGATTTGACGAAGCAACATTGAAAAAACTAAAGGGTGCCACATTAACTAGACCTTCGAGATTTTGACTGGTCACCCAAGCAATTGGGCGTGGAACAATACTGCCTGACAGAAGTTTATAGACTGTTTTTTCGTCGAGCTCATTTGCTTGATATGATTTCATCAGTTCTCCTTTATTGCACTGTTTCAGCCGGAGTTCCAGCTTTGTGTTCCAATACTTTTTCAACAGTCCATAGTTCATCTTTTGTGCGGTCACGATGAGCATCTGAAGTGTCCAATGGACGTAAACTTGCGGCTGTTCTCGCTTTAGTAGCTTCATCTCCTGGGAATAAATGAGGAGGCAAGCTCAAAGATAAACCTGATTCTTCCTTAGTTTGGTCAATCCAGAAACCAGAAGTAATTAAAGCTTCTTCATAAGAATCAACAGCTCCTAGACCTGATTTTGCCATGTCCAATGCCCCAATCCCTGGTGTGTAAGTCGCAATTTCAAAGAGAACTCCTGGCGCTACTCTGACATATTCACTTGAGAAGTAGAAACGGTCAACCAAACCAGAATGTGGCAAACGGAAAGCCTTAATGCGTTCAATCCAATAGTTTAAAGTTTCAGGATTTGCTGTTCCCAGAGCTAAATGATGAATCGTACCATAACCTTGATAAGCGTAAGCTTCTTTTTCACCAGCTTCTTGAAGAATTAAAGCTGCTCCATTTCCACCATTCGCCACTTCAAAAAGATGTAAATCAGCTTCTTGCCCAGCGTAACGGAAGCCAAAAACTGTTTCCAAAATGGTCCGAAGATTTTCAGCATTTTCAACTTTTACAAAAACAGGGCCAAGTCCAGTAATTCCATGTTCTTGCGGAACATTAGAAAGTTGCCAAGAACGTCCTTTTGAATCATCCCCACTATTATTTTGGTCAGAAATCAATTGATACAATTGACCATCAAAGTCTTCAAACTCTAAGGTTTTTTGACCAAATTTACTAGAAATTTCGCCATGTTTAACATGGGCATTGTCAAAACGACGAGTCCAATAATCTAAGGACGCATCTGTCGGTACACGAAATGAAGCACGTTCAATATTATTAACTCCATGATTTCCTTTAGGAATATCTTTGAAATCAAAGAAAGTCATATCAGCTCCATGCCCATCTTCTTCTGTGAAAAAGAGGTGATAAGTTTCATAGTCATCTTGATTGACTGTTAATTTTGCTAAACGCAGACCCAAGATATTTGTGAAAAAATCATAGATTTTTTGAGCACTTGAGGTGATTGCTGTTACGTGGTGAACACCACCAAGAGTAAGATTTTCAGGTATTTTTGTTTCAATTTTTGTTAATTCAGCCATTTGTTTTCTCCTATTTAGTTACTTTGCACTGAAATTTTTTCAATACAAAATTATTTTGTTTCTGTAAGCCATTTTTTAGCGGCTAAAACTTCCTCTTGCGTCAATTGATGACCAAGTGAACTTTCATATATTTCAAGCTGACAGCCTGAATCTTCCAAATCACCTTTTAAATCACCAAAGTTTTTCTGAGGAACAATCATATCATTTGGCGCATAGCTTAGAAAGACATGCTTATCATCAAGTTGAACGGTCTGTTCAAAGTCTTCCAATTGCATCCCATGAAAGGCAATAATTTTATCAAAATTTATTTTTCCTCTAAGAAACATATTCAAAGCTACATTTGCACCATTTGAATAACCGATAGCTATCATTTTATGGACGTCAAGGTCATGTTTTTCAGCCAACAAACTGACCTCATCCGTCAACCAGTCTGTTTCTTCATCTAAAGATTCAAGATCAAAATTTTCTTTAGTAAAACCACCTAAGCCTCGGAGTTTAAAATAACGATTGACTCCTTGCTCATTAATACGTCCACGAATTGACAAAATAGGATGTGAAGGGGCAATCATTTCAGCAATTTCTACTAATTGATGCTCATCTCCACCCGTGCTATGTAATAACAAAAGAGGTGCCAAATCTTTACGACCTGCCTTAAAAACATAATCTGTCATCTTTCCTCCTCCATTCACTATTTCAGATTCTTATTTACTAAGTTTGAAATACAAATCAGCAACATTTCCACTAAATTCTTCAACTTGTCCAGAAATTACAACTTCAAGAACTTTCGCTGAATCATCAATTGCCGGAATTTCACGATTTTGTAGTGTTACGAATTCATCTACACTAGCAAATTCTTTAGTCATTGTACGTCCATCAAGGGTTTTAAAAGTAACTTTCATTGTTCAATCCAACTTTCTCATTTCTATGTTTACAATTGTAAACGAAAAGAATTTCATTGTCAAGGAATTTATTTTTAAAATACAAAAAAATCGGCAAATGCTTGCCGATTCTTGAAATCTATCTAATTTATTTGATGATTGTTACACTACAAGGTGCATGTTTAACCACGTAAACTGCTGTAGAGCCAAGCAACATTCGGTCAAGAGCGCCTTTTCCTGAAGAGCCCATCACAATCATATCAATTTCATGTTCTTTAGCGAAATCGACAATTTCATTTTTGGCCGAACCGTCAACTCGAATTTCTTCAAATTTCACTTCATTATTGATAATTGCTAAAGCTTTGTCTAAAACTTCTTTAGCTTCATTATCTGCACTTTCTTCAAGTACGGGAACTGCTGGAACTACTGGAATAGCTGGTGCAGGAACCACAGGAACTGGGTTACCAGCTGCATAAATACTGTTTTTATCCGTCGCATGTAAAACGAATAATTGTGAGTTGTCTCTTTTAGCAAGGACAATAGCTTCTTTTAACGCTTCTTCTGCCTGCTCAGATCCATCAATTGCGACTAGGATTTTTTTATAATTTTTACTCATTGTAACCGTCCTCCTCACTACAATTTTACGTTATTTCAGATAGCAAGTCCAATTAAACGCTGTACGATTTATTCTATAAACCATTTATAAAAAATCAATTTCTTACTAAGAATGCTTCAAACTAGCATTATCACTCAATCATCAGGTCCTTATAGTTAGAATTGATTTATAGAAAAGGGATTCTAAAAATACAAAAACATTTTCTTTTTCATTTAAGTTTCATTTCAGCATTATAACGTATAATAGTTTCCATACTCCTAAATAAACTTTTTTCATAAATACTCCTAAAACTTCCGTTTACTCCGCGGAAGTTTTTTTAGTCTTTGATTTACTAAAGTGGTATAATTACTTTTAAAATCATGAAAACAAGATACAGACAAATTGAAAGGACTCTAAAGAGATGACACAAAAAATTGTTGCAATCACAGGTGCTTCAAATGGAATGGGGTTTGAGGCAGCAGAACTTTTTGCCAAACGTGGTTGGAAAGTTTACGCTGGTGCACGCCGCGTTGAAAAAATTCCACAATACGATAACAACATCAAAGCACTAAAACTGGATGTTACTAGCTCTGAATCAAACCAAGCCTTTGTGAAACAAATTTTAGATGAGGCAGGTCATATTGACGTCCTCATCAATAATGCAGGTTATGGCGAATACGGACCAGCCGAAGAAATCCCAATGGATAAAATTCGCAATCAGTTTGAAACCAACTTCTTTGGTGCGGTTGAATTAACTCAACTTGTCTTACCAACAATGAGAGCTCAAAATTATGGACGAATTGTTAATATTTCATCAATTGGTGGAGATGTCTATATGCCACTTGGTGCTTATTATCATGCTACAAAAGCCGCCCTTCAACAATGGTCTGACGTTTTGGACCTCGAAGTTGCCCAATTTGGTATCCGTTCAGTTTGTGTTCAACCTGGTGGAACTCAGTCAAGCTGGGGAAATATTGCCCTAGAAAATTCTAAAAAGAATATGAGTTCAAACTCTGCTTACCAACCTTTGGTAAATTCTGTTGCTTCAGGACTTAACCGTTTTATGAAAAATAGTGCTAAAGCTTCTGATTTAGCTGAAGTTTTTTATAAAGCTGCGACAGAGATTAAACCGAGCCTTCGCTACCTCCACTCTTTCGGTGATAAATTCATGGTAAATGTTGCTCGTAAACATCCAAAAATCTTTCGTAAAGCTCTTCTTATTACAATGCGTTACTTTGAAAAGCACAATCAATAAAAAAATACAACCTTGAGTTGTATTTTTTTATTTCTACTTTTAAAAGTTCTATCAGTTCCATTAAAAAATCATATCGCTAGAATTTTCTGAATTTCTTATAATTATAATAAGTTTTATAGCTAAAGGAGAAAGCTATGGTTCAAGAATTGCTGACGAATAATCAACGAATGTGATTAACGACTATTTTTTATACTAACTAAAATTTTCAAAAATAGGAGAAAAAAACTATGACTAATCACAATTATAAATTCGACACTTTGCAAGTCCATGCAGGACAAGTCCCTGATCCTGTCACAGGTTCACGCGCCGTTCCCCTCTATCAAACAACTTCTTTCGTTTTTAACAATTCAGACCATGCCGAAGCTCGTTTTGCTTTACAAGATCCTGGAGCTATTTATTCACGTTTAGGAAATCCAACCAACGATGTTTTTGAAGCACGCATCGCAGCTCTTGAAGGTGGAAGTGCAGCCCTTGGTGTTGGTTCTGGCTCAGCAGCTATTACTTATGCCATCTTGAATATCGCTACAGTCGGTGATAATATTGTTTCCGCCAGTACCCTTTATGGTGGAACCTACCACCTTTTTTCTGGGACTTTACCAAAATATGGAATTACAACTAAATTTGTCAATCCAGATGACCCGAATAATTTTGAAGAGGCGATTGATGAAAAAACCAAAGCTATTTATTATGAAACTTTGGGCAATCCGGGAAATAATGTGATTGATTATGATGCCATTGGTCAAATTGCTAAAAAACATGGAATTCCCGTTATTGTTGATGCAACGTTTACTACCCCTGTGACCTTTAAACCATTTGAACATGGTGCTAATGTAATTGTTCATTCAGCAACGAAATTCATTGGCGGTCACGGTACTTCTATTGGTGGAGTCATCGTTGATGGCGGAAACTTTGATTGGGCAAATGGTAAATTTCCTGATTTTACACAAGCTGATGAAAGCTACAATGGGATTAAATTTGCCGAATTGGGTGAAATTGCTTTTGTGACTCGGATTAGAGCTATTTTATTACGTGATACGGGTGCGGCTTTATCGCCTTTTCATTCTTGGCTTTTCTTACAGGGGCTAGAAACACTCTCACTCCGGGTAGAACGTCACATCTCCAATACTAAAAAGATTGTAGAATTTTTAGACAATCATCCTAAGGTGGAACTTGTTAACCATCCTCTGCTTGAAAGTAATTCCTATCATGCGCTCTATCAGAAATATTATCCAAAAGATGCTGGATCTATCTTTACCTTTGAACTCAAAGACAAAGATGAGAAAAAAGCGCGTGATTTGATTGATCATCTTGAAATTTTCTCACTTCTAGCCAACGTTGGAGATACCAAATCATTGGCCATTCATCCTGCTTCGACCACTCACCAGCAGCTGAATGCCGAAGAACTTGCTAGTGCAGGGATTTCCAAAGGAACCATTCGATTATCGGTTGGTATTGAAGATGTAACTGACTTGATTGCTGATTTAGAGCAAGCATTAGAAAAAATATAAAAAATGAGCGGTAACCAGCCGCTCATTCTTTTGTTTAGGAGTAAACTTTATGAAAAATTTTATTGGAATAAGTATATTATAGTCAACTTGACTTAAGTTTTACTAAAACTAGGCTAAAATGAAACTTGATTTATACTTGTATGCTAAACATACAAAAAATTTATCTTTGTGGTTTCTAGCATTGATTTAAAACTGTACAATCCTACTAACACATTTTACTTATCTAAGGAGAAACAATGTCATATACAGGTTACGAAAAAACTTTAGGTTAATCCGCGAACAAAAAGGATTGCCTTTGTCCTAATTTCAAAAAGTAGGAATCGACTTTTTGATATCAATGATTTAATTTTAAATACTCTTGGAGCAATATTGGCTTTAGTTTTTTAAACTTACTCAAATATTTTTTAGAAATTAGAAGTTGTTTTAGGAAGAATATTTGTTGGTGTTTCATAAAAAACAGCCTTATCCCCAGAAACATTTATGGAAGTTTGGCGAACGTTAGGATTTGGATTTATTAACAAGTCTATTAGGTAGTCTATTTTCAATTCTACTGTTTATTTATGTTGTAAATATTTCTGTAGATGCCAAAGAAAGTTAGGAGAAGGATAAAATATGAATAAAAACTATTTATAGGAGCCTTAATTTTTTAGTCCTAACATTATTTATTTGGGGATAGGAATTCCTGCCGTGCTTATCTTTAATCAGTTGGGATATTCTTCAAATGTTTTCATAACATTTGAAGAATTTAATGGAATTGGTTTTGTGGCTTTAGCTATTTCAATTATTTTATTCATTAAAAATAGCGATAAATAAAAAAATGAGCGGTAACCAGCCGCTCATTCTTTTATTTAGGAGTAAACTTTATGAAAAATTTTATTGGAATAAGTATATTATAGTCACCTTGACTTAAGTAATGCTAAAATTACGCTAAATTGAAACTAAACTTCATCTTTTTGTAAGAACATGAATGAAAATCTTGTCAAGATTTATAAAAAAGTGGGCTTTATAAAGTCCAAGATTTATGATAAAATAAGGGCAGAATGCTTATTTTTTAGCACAAAAGTAGTCAAACTACTTTATCGAAAAATATTTGAGAATTTTTCTCATCAATAAAAAAGGAAAATACATGCTTACAGTATCTGATATTTCATTACAATTCTCTGACCGCAAGCTTTTTGACGAAGTAAACATCAAGTTTACACCGGGAAACTGTTACGGTTTAATCGGTGCCAATGGTGCTGGTAAATCAACTTTCTTGAAAATCTTGGACGGTGAAATTCAACCAACAACAGGTCACATCTCAATGGGGCCAAACGAACGCATGTCTGTTCTTCGTCAAAATCATTACGATTACGAAGATCAAACACCACTTGATGTCGTGATGATGGGGAATGAAAAACTTTTCGCCATTAATCAAGAAAAAAATGCCATTTACATGAACCCTGATGCGACAGATGATGACTTCATGAAAGCTGCCGAACTTGAGGCAGAATTTGGTGAAATGGGTGGTTATGAAGCCGAAGCTGACGCTGCTCGTCTTTTGCAAAACCTCGGAATTAAAGCTGAACAACATACAGATTTGATGGCCAATTTGACTTCTGGCGAACACGTTAAAGTCCTTCTTGCTAAAGCACTTTTTGGTAAACCTGATGTGCTTCTTCTTGACGAACCGACCAATGGACTTGATATTCAAGCGATTGCTTGGCTTGAAGAATTTTTGATTAATTTTGAAAATACCGTTATCGTTGTTTCCCATGACCGTCACTTCTTGAACAATGTTTGTACTTACATGGCTGACCTTGACTATGGTAAAATCAAACTTTACCCAGGGAACTATGATTTCTGGAAAGAGTCTTCTGAACTTGCTCTTCGCTTGCAAGGTGACCAAAACCGTAAAGCTGAAGAAAAAATTGCCGAGTTGAAAGAGTTTATTGCTCGTTTCTCTGCTAATGCGTCTAAATCAAAACAAGCAACATCACGTAAGAAAATGCTTGATAAAATTGAAGTTGAAGAATTCGTTCCTTCATCACGCAAATATCCTTTTGTTGGTTTTGAACAAGAACGCGAAATCGGTAATGATTTACTTCGTGTAGAAAATCTTTCAGTTGCGATTGAAGGAGAAATGATTATCGAAAATATTTCATTCATCTTAAATCCTGGTGATAAGACCGTATTTATTGGTCAAAACGATATTCAACAAACAACGTTACTTCGTGCTTTAATGGATGATGTGGAAGATAATTGGACCGTAACTGGCGATATTAAATGGGGAGTTACATCTTCTCGTTCATATCTTCCAAAAGATAATACCAAAGATTTTGATACAAGTGATTCTATTCTTGACTGGTTGCGTCAATTTGTATTGACAAAAGAAGAAGATGATAATACTTATCTTCGCGGTTTCCTTGGACGTATGCTTTTCAAAGGTGAAGAATCTTTAAAAGCTGTCAATGTCCTCTCAGGGGGAGAAAAAGTTCGTGTCATGCTTTCTAAAATGATGCTTCAACGAGCTAATGTGCTTGTTCTTGATGACCCAACTAATCACTTGGATTTGGAATCTATTTCTGCACTTAATGATGGTTTGAAATCATTTAAAGGCTCAATCCTCTTTGCTTCACATGACCATGAATTCATTAATACTATTGCCAATCACATTGTTGTTCTTGGTAAATCTGGTGTCATTGACCGTATTGGTGAAACTTATGATGATTTCTTAGATAATGCAGAAGTCCAAGAAAAAGTAAAAGCACTCTGGGCCGATTAAATTTATTATTATTTAGTTCGTTTACACTGTTGTGTAAACCAAGTTTACAGTTCTGTCAGTAAAATTTACTGACAGAATTCATTTTCATCCACTGTTAGCGCTAACAGTGGACTGGGGGGAGAAGTCATGAATCAAAATTTAAAACTTTTTGCGACAGATATGGACGGAACTTTTCTGCGCAATGACCATTCGTATAATCACAAAAAACTCGCTGAAGTAATTAAAAAAATTCAAGATAAAAATCTTCTTTTTGCTGCTTCTTCTGGACGTTCTTTACTTGGTTTGATTGAAGTTTTTTCAGAATATAAAGATCAAATGGCTTTTGTTGCTGAGAATGGTGGAGTTGTTGCTTATAAAGGAGAAATTCTCTTTGCAAAAGATTTGACTGTTGCTCAAACGCAAGAATTAATTGATGACTTACAAGAGATGCCGTTTAGTCCCAAAAATGATTATTTAATTTCTGGCCTTAAAGGTGCTTATTATCCTGAAGGTATTTCTAAAGAATACCTTGCTCATGCAAAACTTTATTATCCTAACTGTCAACTTTACCATCGCTTAGATGAAATTGATGACAAATTGCTCAAGGTTACAACCAACTTCCCCGAAGACCACGTGCGTGACTGTGAACAATGGATTACAGACAGACTCTCTTTCGTAAGGGCAACAACAACTGGTTTTACTAGTATTGACATCGTGCCAAATGGTATTTCTAAAGCTTCTGGTTTGGCACATTTGTTAGCACATTTTAACTGGCTCCCTGAAAATTTAGCTGTTTTTGGTGACCAAATGAATGATTTGGAAATGTTTGAATACGCTGGTTCTTCTTTTGCTGTCAGTAACGCAGCACCTGAAATTCTTGAACTAGCTGATAAAGTCATTCTTTCTAATGACGAAGATGCTGTACTGGTTGAGATTGAAAATATTTTAAATGAAGAATAATTTTATTCAATAGATTTCCTATTGTGAAAAAAAGTGACTATCTGGTCACTTTTTTTGTTATAATTTTAATGAGAGATTATTTGATTTGGAGAAAATAAAAATATGAAAATTGCAATTGATGCAATGGGAGGAGATTTTGCTCCCGAAAATATTGTCAAAGGTGTAAACTTGGCAAAGAAAGAACTTTCTGATGTTACCTTCCAACTCTACGGAGATGGGGCAAAAATTCGTCAATTTTTAGACGATGAAACAAATATTGAAATTGTTGAAACAACTGAAGTCATTGATTTTCATGATGATCCCGTTGCTGCCATTAAATCAAAAAAAGACAGCTCACTTGTCCGAGCTGTAACTGCTGTGAAAAAAGGAGAGGCTGATGCAGTCTTGTCTGCCGGCTCAACTGGTGCACTTTTAACCGCCGGCTTACTTTTGGTTAAAAGAATTAAGCAAGTGTCACGTCCAGCCTTGATGTCAACCTTACCGACAGCTGATGGTCGCGGTTTTGATATGCTTGATTTGGGAGCAAATACTGAAAATACTGCCCATCATCTCGTTGATTTTGCCATTCTTGGTTCTTATTACGCTGAAAATGTTCGCGGCATCAATAAACCACGTGTTGCTTTGATTTCTAATGGTGCCGAAGAATCTAAAGGTTCGCCAACTGTCAAAGAAGCGCATGAAATTTTGTCAGCTATGTCTGAAATCAACTTCATCGGAAATATTGAATCTCGTGATTTACTTTCAGGTGGGGCTGATGTTGTAGTAACCGATGGTTTCACGGGAAACGCCATTTTAAAAGCGATTGAAGGAACAGCAACTGTTCTCATGAAAGAAATAAAATCAGTCATCATGGCCGGTAGTGTCACCACTAAAATTGGTGGGGCTCTAATTAAAAAACCTTTGTCTGGACTTAAAGATTTGATGAGTACAGATGGAGCTGGTGGAGCTGCTTTTGTTGGTCTTAAAGCACCTGTTGTTAAAGCTCACGGAAATTCAAGTGAATTGGCGATTGCCTCTGCCTTGAAACAAATTCATAAAATGTTGGAATCAGATGTTTCTGGTAAATTAGTCGAACATTTTGAAAAAATGGACAAATAAAAAACTCGGGAAACCGAGTTTTTTTTACTGACAGAATTGAGCTGTCAGTATTTTTTATCTACCATTTATACTTCGTACCGAAATAGTTAAAGATAATCATATCAACAACTAAAATTATAAGGAGACTCTTTTTTCAAAAAAATAGAATAAATAAACAAAATTACAAAGAGTGGAATAAAAATCCAAGCCCAAAAAACTTTTTTCTGATAAAACTTTTCGGGTAATGGTTTTCTCGATTCATTTTTGTCCTTAATGAAAAAAACTAAAACTAGTCCAATTATTAAAGCAGTAAAACTAGCATTTTGTATTGAATGACTGGGGATGAATTGCAAAATTAGACCAATTATTAAAAAAATACTGCTCAACAACCAAAATGTATATTCTTTTTTTCATATTTTTCTCCTTATTTTACTGACAGCTTTCTTCAGTAAAATAAAATATCTAAAAATTACTTACAAACGTTTAACAGTATTGACATCTGCTCCTTTTGACTTTTCTTGGTGTTCTTTGAGCCATTTTTCACGTTCATCATCATCTAATTTAACGACAAAATAAATCATAACAAGTAATATCAAGATTCCTAAACCTAAAATTAGGACGGATAAAGTAAAGCTTGTCAGTAAAACCAATGAAAAGAGAACCGAACCAATTCCAATCAAAAGGAATTTTTTCTTAATGTTAGCAAGTCCAGTTGATAAATATTGAACAAAACTCATAAAGACAGTCAGGCCACTCAGAAAAACATAATTTCCACTCAAAAAGAGAGCTATTCCACAAACTGTCGTCAAAATAATTGCCCAAGTGGGGGTTCCAAAGCGATTATTTTTAGAAACAAACATAGGCACATCTTCATGAGCCTGAGCCAAACTGGCTAAAATTGTTGGTGTATTAAAAGTGGTCGCAACAATAACACCAAAAATTGAAAAACATATTCCGACAACAAAGAGCGGAATTCCAATGCTACCCACGATTTTACTAAAAGCTGTTGCCGCAGGCACAAGTGTTTTAGTCAGCTCTGGCCCCAATGCCCCAATGGTAATGGTTTGAATAATCAGATAAACAGCCAAACAGGTTAACATGACAAGGGACATCATTTTTGGTAAATTTTTTGCTGGATTTTTCATTTTTTCAGCATTCACCGGTAGAAATGAAAAGCCAGTGAAGAAAAAGAACACAGTACCATAAGCTGACAGAAATCCTTTAAAGCCACCTAAATTTGCTGACGAAGCTGTCAGTAAATTTGGACTTAAAAAATTAAGACCACGTACCAACCATAGGCAAGTAAAAATAAAAACAAGAACTAAGACAATTTTCACAAAAGAAGTCAGATTATCTAAACCAGCAATAATTGAACTCCCAAAATAGGAGATAATTCCTAAGGTTAAAATAATGATGATACCAATTAACCGACTATTAAGATTTGGAAGAATCATTTTCATTGCTGTCAGTAAAGCCGAAACCTCTGTAGCTAGTGTCACTGTACCTAGCAACCATGTCACCATTCCCACAATAAAGCCTGGAAAACGCCCAAAAGTTTCTTTAGCATAAACAAAAGCTCCACCATTTTTTGAATAAATCTTACTCATGTTGGCATAAGCAAAAGCAATCACAAAAATTGATAAACCAGCACATAAAATAGCCAGTAAACTCCAAATTCCTGCATCTTCATAAATTTTGCCAGAAAGTAAGAAAATTCCTGAACCAATAATGGAATTCACACCCAACAGAAAAATGGCTGCCGGTGATAATAATTTATTTTCTTTCATTGAGACCTCACTTATTTTAATTAAGTTAAGACTTTATTAAACTTATTGTTAGTTAAATTATATCAGAAAGGCCTCATTTTTCGTCATTATTTCACCAGTTTATGCAAAAAAACTAAGCTATTCATTGATAACTTAGTTTTTCATTTATTCTATAAAATAGACTAGCCTAAAGTTGCTTCAAGTTCAATATCGACTCCTGACAGAGCCTTAGATACTGGACAGCTTTCCTTTACTACTTTGGCAATTTCTTGAAAATCAGCTTCAGAAAGTTCTGGTACCACTGAACGATTAGTCAATTTAATTTTTGTAATCGCTGGACCATCTGCTGTTGCTTCAAAAGTAACATCTGCCGTTGTGTCAATAGAAGTTGCTACTAAGCCTTTTTGTCCTAAAACCATTGAGAATGCCATACTAAAACAGGCTGCATGAGCAGCTCCCAAAAGTTCTTCTGGTGTGGTAATATGAGCTTGACTTTCTGAACGTGCTTTGAAATTATAGGGAGTTTCTGTAAAAATTTGAGAACTTTCAGCAGAAATTGTGCCAAAACCATTTTCTAAAGTGTCCTCCCAATGTGCTGATGCAGTAGAGATATTTTTCATTTTTTTCCTCCTTAATAGAACTGTGCAATTGCTTTATGAATTGAATACTTAAGTTGTATTTGTAATTCTCTCTTGTAATTTGAGTATATCTTTTTGCAATTGTGAATTCAAGCAAATTGATTTTCTACTTTTTAAAGTTTGACAGTTCATTACAAAAAGTGTAAAATTTAAAACAACAAGAAAGTAACTTTGATTTTGAAATCTTTAGGAAGTTGGTGGTTGTGCAAACCAATGTTTTCAGCAAAGTGAATGGGCTTGTGATTAACTAATAAATTTGATTTAAAAAAATAAAGAATCACGGCCGCTTCCGTTACAGAGCAACTTGTTTTTTGACAAGTTCTAAGAAAATCATTTGATTTTAAATTTACGGTGGCACCGCGCTCAAAGCGCCCGTAGGACTTTTTATAGTTCTATGGGTGCTTTTTTTATTTTTTATTTAGTGTAAACCAGTTTACACTCTTCAATAATCAACCTAATCCAAACACACATAAGGAGAACAAAATGACAAAACCAACTATTTTAACTGGAGACCGTCCAACAGGAAAACTTCACATCGGCCACTATGTAGGCTCTTTGCAAAATCGTGTCAAAATGCAAAATGAAGATAAATACAATATGTTTGTCTTTTTAGCTGACCAACAAGCTTTAACTGACCATGCAAAAGAACCTGAACTCATTCGTCAATCTGTCGGTGATGTTGCCCTTGACTACTTAGCAGCAGGACTTGACCCTGAAAAATCAACCATTTTCATTCAAAGTCAAATTCCTGAACTAGCTGAACTCTCAATGTATTATATGAATTTAGTTTCACTTGCCCGCCTTGAACGCAATCCTACTGTAAAAACAGAGATTGCACAAAAAGCTTTTGGTGAATCAATCCCTGCTGGCTTTTTAGTGTATCCAGTTTCTCAAGCTGCTGATATTACTGCTTTTAAAGCCACTCATATTCCAGTCGGAAATGATCAAAAACCAATGATTGAACAAACACGAGAAATTGTTCGCTCATTTAATAATGCTTATCACACAGATATTTTAGTTGAACCAGAAGGAATTTACCCTGAAAATGAAGCTGCTGGTCGTTTACCTGGACTTGACGGAAATGCCAAAATGTCTAAATCTCTTGGAAACGGAATTTTCCTTGCTGATGACATGGACACACTCAAGAAAAAAGTGATGTCAATGTATACTGACCCTGACCATATCAAAGTTGAAGATCCTGGTAAAATTGAAGGAAACATGGTTTTCCATTATCTTGATGTTTTTGGTAAAGCTGAAGATGCAGAGCAAATTGCTGAAATGAAAGCCCAATATCAAGCGGGTGGTCTTGGTGATGTGAAAACAAAACGTTTCCTTCTTGATGTTCTTGACCGCGAACTTTCACCAATCCGTGAACGTCGTATTGAGTTTGCAAAAAATATGGACTACGTTTACGATATGCTTAAAGCAGGCTCACTTAAGGCCCAAGCTGTAGCCAGTCAAACTCTTGATGAAGTCAAGTCTGCTATGGGAATCAACTATTTCAAATAATTCATTTTCAAAATTTACTTCCTTAGCCCTACTAATCTTGAGAATTCGCCAGTTTACACTATTTGGTTTTAGTTGACACTGGTGTAAACTCAAGTCATTTATTTTGGAGATTTAACTTGATTGATTTAAAGAAAATTAAAAGATTTGCTCAAGAAATTCATGATAAAAATAATGATGGACATGGCTTTGACCATATTGAACGGGTTGTTGCTCTTGCTCAAAAAATTTTACTGACAGAGCCGTCAGCAAATCAAGAACTTGTTCTAACAACTTGTTATTTACATGATACTTATGATGAAAAATTAACAGATGATGTTCCTAAACAAAAAGCTAAAGTTGCGCAATTTTTAAATGAGCTTAAAATTGATAAAAAGCTCATTGATGAACTTTTTATGATTATTGACAACATGAGTTTTTCAAGTAATTTAATTGAGAGAAAAACACTCTCTTTGAATGGACAAATTGTGCAAGATGCTGACCGCCTTGATGCAATGGGAGCTTGGGGAATTGTAAGGACACTTGAATATGGTTGGGCAAAAAATCGAGTCTTTTATGACCCAAATCTGCCACCTTTAGATTACAATTCTAAAGAAGACTATCATAGTCAAAAAAATAACTCCACACTCAATCATTTTTATGAAAAATTATTTTTGTTAAAAGATTTATTAAATACAACCGAAGGAAAAAGACTAGGCGAAAAGCGTGATAAAATAATGCACCTTTTTGTCAGCCAAATCGAAGAAGAATACAAGGAAACTCATCTTTAATTTTTACTGACAGACCCTATCAGTGCTTCTTTTATGGCCTTGTCAGTAAAAATTATTCTCAAATCGAAAGGAAGTGACTAATGTCCGGCTTCACAAAAATAGTTTTTAAACTTCATAATTTTCTTGACAGAAATAAGATCAAAAATAATTTGAAATTCAAGCCAAGCCTCACTTCTAAAACATTGGTTTTTGCTCATCGTGGTTCTAAATCCAACTGTCCAGAAAATACATTGGCCGCTTTTCATGAAGCTATTCGTGTCCATGCTGACGGAATTGAGCTTGATGTCCACTTATCACTCGATAATGAATTAATTGTTATTCACGATGAGAAAATTGACCGGACAACAAATGGTAAAGGCCTTGTCAAAAATATGAATGCTATAGATTTAAAGAAATTTGATGCTGGTTCTTGGTTCAATCCAAAATTTACTGACGAAAAAATTCCAACTTTGTCAGAGGTTTTAAAACTACTTACAGACCTATCATTTACTGGTTATTTAAATATCGAAATTAAAACTGATAAATTTGACTATCCCGGAATTGAAAAAAAACTCTCAGACTTAATGACAGAAACTAAATGGCCCTTTAGCTATATTTATAGTTCGTTTAATTTTGATTCATTAAAAAAAATACACACTTTTGATTCAAAGGCTGAAGTTAATTATCTGACAAAAAATCTTTTGACCCTAAAAAGTCATTATAAAGGCAGCTCAACAGATTTTATTTCAGGAATTCATCCCCGAAGAACCTACGCCTTCAAGCACCCACTTCTTCTCAAAAGTTCAAAAAGACCCCTTCGTCTTTGGACAGTTAATCAAGAAACAGAAATACGACAAGCTTTTCAACAACATGTAGCTGGAATCATCACCGATTTTCCGGAACGTGCCCTCGAAATTCGTCGAGAAATCCAAGACCAGTCAAAATAGACTGGTCTTTTTTTTCATCTATCACAAATGATATCTATTTCACAATATTTTGAGGTGAAAATCACATAGTACAGTAATTGTAAGCGTAAAGCATTTCTCTTTACATTTTGTTTCACAAAGGGTATAATTAAATCGTGCGTGTTATTTTGTCAAACTTGTTTGACAAAATAAGCACAAGGATTTGGAAGGGATGCATAAACATGCAATTTATTAACTATCTAGGTCAAGACGCTTACACAAATATCGCGATGGACAGCTGGCTACTTTATCACCTAAAACCAACTGAGCCTGTTTTTGCTTTATGGCAAAATAAACGTGCAGTTATTGTGGGGCGCAACCAAAACACTTTTGCTGAAGTGAATCAAGACTACATTGACAGTCATGATGTTCAAGTTGTTCGTCGAGTATCTGGCGGTGGTGCAGTTTATCATGATGAAGGAAACATCTGTTTCACATTTTTTGTTCCTGTCGAAAATTCTGGCTCTGTCAACTTTAAAAAATTTGTTCAACCGATGTATGAAGCACTCCATGCTGTTGGAATCAAAGCTGAAATCACTGGACGCAATGACCTTGAAGTTGAGGGTAAAAAGATTTCGGGAAATGCCCAACGCTATGCCGGAGGTTATTTGATGCATCACGGAACCCTCCTTTGGGACACTGATGTTGAAGCAATGATTCGTTCTCTCAATGTTTCTGATGAAAAATTTGTCAGTAAAGCAGCTAAATCAGTTCGCGCTCGTGTGGGAAATATCAAAGATTTTGCCCCTGAGGACTTAACCTTAGATAGTTTTATTGACGCATTAAAATACTATCTCACAGACGAAGGAAAAGATGGTGAATTAGTTTTAACTGATGACCAACTTAGCTCAATCAAAAAAATACGAGATGAGCAATTTGCGACTTGGGATTGGAATTATGGCGAATCACCAAAATTCTCCTTCCAAAATCACGCTAAATTTACCGGCGGAGCCATTGATATTCAAGTCAATGTCGAAAATGGTAAAATCACTGAAATTAATTTCCAAGGAGATTTCTTAGGCGTTCGAGATTGGCGAGATATCAAAGAGCAATTTATTGGTCTTGAATTTGAACCTTCAGCAATTCTTGAAGTCCTTGAAACAAATAAAGAAGGACAATATTTTGGAACAATTCAAAATACTGAACTTTCTGAAATGTTCAAAGCTGACTACCGAACAGATTAAGTTATTTCACAAGCATAACCTTAGGAAATTTCTCCAAAAAATGATAAATTTCTAATTATAGACACATAAAATAGAAAGGGAATCTATTATGTCAAATTCAGAACAAATCTTAGATTTCAAAGCGCAGCTAGAACTGCAAGACACTACATTTCCAATGCTTCAAATTCTTAACGAAGAAGGAAAAATTGTTGACGAAGATGGTCTTAAACGTGCAGGACTTTCTGATGAAAAACTCGTTGAACTCTTTAAAAGTATGCTTTTTGCACGTCAAGTTGACATTCGTTCAATGAAATTAGCTAAACAAGGACGTATGGGATTCTTTGGACCTCACGCTGGTCAAGAAGCTTCTCAAATGGCCTCATCATTCGCTTTCACTGACGAAGACTGGCTCTTCCCAGGTTACCGTGACTTGCCACAAATTTACGCAAAAGGTTGGCCAATTTGGAAAGGTCTTCTTTGGTCTCGTGGACATCAACTTGGTAATGAGTACACTACCGATGATGGTAAACCTGTAAACTCATGGTTCCCACAAATTATCATTGGTGCTCAATACGTTGAAGCCGCTGGTGTCGCACTCGGACTCAAAAAACGTAAAAAAGATGCTGTAGCTTTCGTTTACACAGGTGATGGTGGTTCTTCACAAGGTGATACTTATGAAGGAATTAACTTTGCTGGAGCTTATAAAGCCCCACTTGTTGCCTTTATCCAAAATAACGGCTATGCAATTTCGACGCCTCGTAGTCTCCAAAGTGCTGCTCCTCATTTAGCTGCTAAAGGTTGGGCCGCAGGTGCTCCTTCTATCGTAGTTGATGGAATGGACGCGATTGCCATGTATCTTGCTTCTAAAGAAGCTCGTGCTTGGGCAGTAGCTGGAAATGGTCCAGTTGTTATTGAAGCAATTACAAACCGTTTAGAACCACACTCAACAGCTGGTGATGACCCACTTCGCTATCGTACTAAAGAAGACATTGAAGCTTGGTGGAAAAAAGAACCTCTCGTTCGTATGCGTAATTTCCTGACTGAAAAAGGACTTTGGGATACAGAGAAAGAGGAAGCTTATATTGCTGAACTTGATGCAGGTATTGATGCCGACATTAAGAAAGCCAACAATGTTGAAAAACAAAAAATTTCTAGCTTCATTAAAAATACACTTGAAGTGCCAAGCCAAGCAATGGCAGAACAAATTGCAAAATTTGAAAGCGAGGGCAAATAAGAATGGCAGTAAAAACTTATATTGCAGCAATTACAGAAGCGCTTGATTTGGCGCTTGAAAAAGATAAAGATGCACTCATTTTTGGTGAAGACGTTGGACAAAATGGTGGGGTTTTCCGTGCTACTGATGGTCTGCAAGCAAAATATGGAGAAGATCGTGTTTTCAATACGCCACTTGCTGAATCAGGAATTGGTGGAATGGCAATTGGTCTTGCAACACAAGGTTTCCACCCCATTATGGAAATCCAATTCGGAACCTTTATCTTTGAAGTTTTCGACTCAATTGCTGGACAAATGAGCCGGACACGTTATCGTTTTAATAACACACGTTCAAATAATATTGTCGTGCGTACACCTTATGGAATCGGAACTAAAACGCCTGAAATGCACGCGGATTCAATTGAAGGGCTATTTTCACAAATCCCCGGAATTCGTGTTGTAATGCCTTCAAATCCAGCTGATGCTAAAGGATTGTTGCTGGCTTCAATTGAAAATAATGACCCTGTTATTTTCCTTGAAAACCTTCACCTTTATCGCTCACTTAAAGGTGAAGTTCCTGAAGGTTACTATACTACACCACTTGATACTGCTGCAGTCGCTAAAGAAGGCTCTGATGTTTCAATCATTGCTTATGGTGGAACAGTTCCACTTGCTCTTAAAGCTGCTGAACAACTCGAAAAAGATGGAATTAAAGCTGAAGTCCTTGACCTCAGAACAGTTGCTCCTCTTGATATTGAGTCAATTGGTAAAACAGTTGAAAAAACTGGGCGTGTGGTCGTTGTTCAAGAAGCTCAACGTACAGCCGGTATCGCAGCGAATGTCATGGCCGAAATTTCAGAACGTTTTGTTTTGAACCTTAAAGCGCCAATTGGACGTGTTAGTGGTCCTGACTCAATTTTCCCATTTGCACAAGCAGAAAATGACTGGGCAGTTAAAGCTGAAGATATTGTGAATAAAGTTAAAGAGGTGGTTGACTATGACTGAGATTTTTAAAATGCCTGATATTGGCGAAGGAATGCACGAAGGAGACATTGCCAACTGGTTAGTTAAAGTTGGAGATGTTGTTAAAGAAGATGACCCAATTGCTGAAGTACAAAATGATAAACTTATGCAAGAAATTCTCTCTCCTTATTCTGGTACCGTAACAAAACTTTTCGTTGAAGCTGGAACAACGGTTGAAGTTGATTCTCCTTTGGTTGAGTTTGATGGTGACGGTTCAGGATCTTCTGAAGCTGCTCCTGCTCCTCAAGACACAGCTAGTTCTGATACTGCTACAACTGATGCACCTTCTGGAGAAGCTCAAATCTTCACGATGCCTGATATTGGTGAAGGAATGCATGAAGGAGATATCGCCAACTGGTTAGTTAAAGTTGGAGACGAAATTAAAGAAGATGATCCTGTTGCAGAGGTTCAAAATGATAAACTCATGCAAGAAATTCTTTCTCCATATTCTGGAAAAGTCACTAAACTTTTCGTTGAAGCTGGAACAACTGTAGAAGTTGGGGCTCCTTTGATTGAGTACAATGGAAATGGGGCTGCTCCAGCAGCTGCTAGTCCTGCTCCAGTCGCAGAAGCACCTAAAGCACCTAAAGCAGCTACTCCTGCAAATGCTCCATTGACTAAAACAACTTCTACTGGTCACATTCTTGCGATGCCTTCTGTTCGTCATTATGCACGCAAGGCTGGTATTGATTTAAGTCAAGTTCCTGCAACTGGTCGTCACGGTCACACAACGTTGGCCGATGTTAAAGCTTTTGAATCTGGCAGTGCCGCTCCTATCGCTCAAACAGCACCAGAAGCTGCTCCAGCACCTAAGGCTGATAAACCAAAACCAGCTGCTCCTGTTGCTGAAAAAGCGCCAAGCGTTAAAGCAGGGGCTGGTGATCGACGTGAAGCAATGAATCCAACTCGTAAAGTTGTTTCTAAAGTCATGACTGCTCAACATACACACATTCCACCAGTAACAAACTTTGACCAAGTTGAAGTTTCTAAACTCGTGAAACATCGTGCTGTCTTTAAAGAAATTGCTGCAAAACAAGATATTAAATTAACTTATCTTGCTTATGTTGCTAAAGCTTTGGCTACTACTGCTCATAAATTCCCAGATATCAATGCTTCTGTTGACTATGAAAAACAAGAAATTGTTTATCACGAGCATGTCAATCTTGGAATCGCTGTAAATGCTCCAACTGGTTTGTACGTTCCGGTGATTCATGAAGCTGAAACTAAATCAATTCTTGAAATTGCTAAAGAAATCGCTGAATTAGCTACTGCTACACGAGAAGGAACACTTAAACCTCAACAAATGCAAGGTTCAACAATTACAATTTCAAATATTGGATCTGCTCGTGGTTCTTGGTTTACACCAATCATTAATGGTTCTGATGTCGTAATTTTAGGACTGGGTTCAATCGTTAAAGAACCAATTGTTAATGGTGAAGGCGAAATTGTTGTGGGACAAAACATGAAATTGTCTATGACTTATGACCACCGTTTGATTGATGGGATGTTGGGTCAAACATCACTTAACTACTTGAAATCTCTATTGGCTGACCCTGAGTTCATGCTTATGGAAATCTAATAGGCTGTAATAAATGGTGCTAAAGCATCTATTTATTACAGGCGAGTCCCCTAGAGGATACTCGCT
Source organism: Lactococcus sp. SK2-659 (assembly GCF_020218185.2). Taxonomy (NCBI): domain Bacteria; kingdom Bacillati; phylum Bacillota; class Bacilli; order Lactobacillales; family Streptococcaceae; genus Lactococcus; species Lactococcus sp. SK2-659. Next base: position 152,409 of record NZ_JAIWQZ020000002.1, on the reverse strand, counting down.
AATTGTCTTATTAGTAAAGGAACGGAAAAATATTGTTTTCGTTTCTTTCTGTCATAGATTTAAAAAACTAGTTTACAGTATTGTAAATTCAAGTTGACACTAATGTTTACAAGAAAGAGGATATATTATGGTTGTTGGTGCACAAGCAACAGAAGTTGATTTGGTTGTTATTGGTTCAGGCCCTGGTGGTTATGTTGCAGCCATCCGTGCGGCTGAACTTGGTAAAAAAGTTACAATTATTGAAAAAGATAATGTTGGTGGGGTTTGTTTAAATATTGGTTGTATCCCATCAAAAGCATTGATTAATATTGGTCATCATTACCAAGAATCTTTGGAGGAAGAAAAAGGAGAAAATCCTTTTGGTCTTTCTGTCGGAAATGTTAAATTAAACTGGGAATCTGCCCAAAAATGGAAACAAGATAAAGTTGTCAACCAGTTGACAGGTGGCGTTAAAATGCTACTTAAAAAACACAAAGTTGACGTGATTCAAGGAACTGCAGAATTTATTGATAACAATACAATAAATGTTGAACAAGAAGATGGGTTCCAACTTTTGCAATTTAATGATGTGATTATCTCAACTGGTTCACGTCCTATCGAAATTCCTTCTTTCCCATTTGGTGGTCGCATTATTGACTCTACTGGTGCTTTGTCACTTCCAGAAGTTCCTAAACATTTGATTATTGTTGGGGGAGGAGTTATTGGTTCTGAGCTTGGTGGAGCTTACCGTATGCTCGGTTCTAAGATTACAATTGTTGAAGGTTTGGACCACATTTTAAACGGTTTTGATAAAGAAATGTCTGATATCATTGCTAATCGCGTTAAATCTGCTGGTTCTGAAATTTTTACTTCAGCAATGGCTAAATCAGCTACTCAAACTGACAAAGATGTAACATTAACTTTTGAAGTTGATGGAAAAGAACAAACAGTGACTGGTGATTACTTACTCGTTTCTGTTGGACGTCGTCCAAATACTGATTTAATCGGCTTGAACAACACTGATGTTAAATTGACTGACCGTGGTTTGATTGAAGTTGACGATTCTTATGCAACTAATGTTCCTCACATTTATGCAATCGGTGATGTGGTTCCTGGTCCAATGCTCGCTCACAAAGCTTCTTTCCAAGCTAAAGTTGCTGCTGCTGCGATTGCTGGAGCTGAGGACGACGTGGACTTACACGTTGCTTTGCCTGCTGTAGCTTATACAACAACTGAATTGGCAACAGTTGGAGAAACGCCTGAATCAGTTAAAGACCGTAAAGATGTTAAAATTTCTAAGTTCCCATTTGCTGCAAATGGCCGTGCCATTTCAATGAATGATACTACTGGTTTCTTACGTTTGATTACTGAAACTAAAGAAGGGGCCTTAATCGGTGCTCAAATCGTTGGCCCTGGTGCATCTGACTTGATTTCTGGTTTGTCACTAGCGATTGAAAATGGATTGACTTCTAAAGACATTTCACTGACTATCCAACCTCACCCAACACTTGGTGAAGCGATTATGGATACAGCTGAATTGGCTGATGGCTTACCAATTCACGTTTAATAAAATTAAAAATCACTGACAGATTTGTCAGTGATTTTTTCTATGGATAAATTTACTAACGGAAAATTTGTCAGTAAATTTTTGTGAGTGTGATATCAGATTCACCAAGTTCAAAACGTGAAACTTGTTGCTTTGAAGTAATAAAATTTGGTGAATGCTCATAATCTCCTGCAACTTTGGCTAATGACAAATTTTTCATTTCGCGAATTTCACGAAAAACTCTTCCCCATGATTTTGAGTCCATAAATTATCCTCATTTTTTACTGACAGAAATATTTAGAGGTTTCTGTCAGTAATTTTAAGTTTTCCACTGTGGATAAATTTACTGACAGAACTTCTAGCAACTTATCCACAGATTTATTTCATAATATCTGCCCAACCAGACATTCCGTCCAAGAATTTTTTGGATTTGAGATGAATTCCGACATATTCATCGTAAAGCCCATCAATAAATTGACGAATTTTTAGTTTCATATCTGCTTTTATCGAGATTTTTTTGAGTTCATCTAAAGATATTTCTTGAAAAAGATTGACCAAATAAATCACATTTGGGTCAAGATGACTTCGTCGTAAATCTTCATCAAAATGTTGGGGACAAAGGCAGCCACTAAATTTATAAGAAAAATCAAAGGGGCCAACGTTTTTATGACAAAATGCACATTCTGAGAAGTTCAAAGAAATCCCAAAACGATGAAGAACTTGTAATTCAAAAATGTTAGTCACGACTTCCATATCAAATCCTTGATCTAAAAGCTCTAAACTTCGCTTTAGAAATCCATAAAGCCCTGGGTCGTATTGATTATCAGAAATGGCCGCATCAGCCAAACTTATGATATAAGAAGCATGAGCATTGATGAAAATATCTGAACTAATATTTTTATAAACGACCACTTCACTGACATCCTCGATAAAAGAAAATCCCCCGTCATTAATCGTTGCCGTCAATTTTCCATCAGTAAAAGCTTGTAAGGAACTAGCATAAGGGGATTTTCCAAAATTTTTGACAAAAAACATCCGTTTACCAAAAGACTCTGTAAAAATCTTGACCAATTTATCTTTTTCTTTGTAATTACGACTGTAAAGCACTAGACCTTGAGTTTCGGCATCACGCATGATTTTCTCCTTTCGATATTTTATTTCATTATATCAAAAAAATCACTGACAACTCTTCTAACTGTTATCAATGATTTTTAATTTTACTGACCGATTCCTCAGCCACGTTTTTTAGTCACATAATCCGTCAATCTTGCCATTGCTTGCTCAATCATATCCATTGAAGCCGCATAAGATAAGCGGACAAATCCTTCACCATACTGACCAAAAGCGATACCAGGAATAATGGCAACTGCATTTTCTTTTGCAAAATCCACAGCAAATTTGAATGAATCTTGTTCTAAATCAGCTGGAATTTTTGCAAAAATGTAGAAAGCTCCATCTGGTTCAATAATTTTGAAACCAAGGTCTGACATCTTTTCAATAATATAATCACGACGTTTAAGATATTCTTTTTTCATAGGAAGAGCATCATCAGCACCATTTTTCAAAGCTTCAATCGCTGCAAACTGTGACTGAGTTGAAGCCGAAGTCACCAAATATTGGTGAGTCTTAATAATCTGTGCCACTAATTCACGCGCTGCAAAGATTAATCCAATCCGCCAACCAGTCATCGCATGCGATTTTGATAAACCATTAAGTACGATTGTTTGCTCAGGTGCATATTCAGCAATTGATACATGCGGTTGGTCAGTGTAATTTAATTCAGAATAAACTTCATCAGCAATCACAAATACTTCATGCTTTTTCAAAACTTCAGCTAAAGCCTTAATTTGCTCCCGATTATAAGTTACCCCTGTAGGGTTTGCTGGGTAATTCAAAATAACGGCCTTAACTTTTCCCTCACGCTCGACAATCGCTTGTTCAAGCATCTCAGGCGTGAGAACAAAATCATTAGCTCTTGTATCAATTTCAACCAAAGAACCACCAGCAAGCGTAATTAATGGCTCATAACCAGGATATGCAGGCGCAGGAATCAAAACTTCATCACCAGAAACCAAAATTGATAACAAAACACTAGAAATGGCTTCCGTTACTCCAACAGTAACTAAAATTTCATCTTCTGCTGCATAAGATAAACCATATTTTTTATTCATAAATTCACTAGCTGCCTGACGTAGTTCTAGTAAACCAGCCATTCCAGTATAATGACTTTGATTGTTTTCGATTGCCGCAATCCCTGCTTGTTTAACATGCTCAGGCGTATAAAAATCAGGTTCTCCCAAAGTCAACTTTATAATATCAGGAATAGATGAAACTTGTTGGTCAAACTGACGAATCAATGAAATTTCAATTTTATCTAAATTAGGGTTAAATTTTTTTAATAAATCCATAAAACATCCTCTACTTACCATCCTGTTCTACTGACAGAAATCTTTTGACAATATTATACACTATTTTCAGACTATTTACTTTACTGACAGATTTCTGTCAGTAAAAAAAGCACTCTAAACTTTTAAAAATTTAGAGTGCTTTTACTATTTATGGCTCGGCAGGGGCTCGAACCCTGGACCCATAGATTAAGAGTCTACTGCTCTACCAACTGAGCTACCGGGCCAACTTATAAAAAGTTGAATATTTTGTGACCACTTCTAGAATTCTAAAATTCTGTGGTAGTAATGATAAATTGCTTCGCAATTTTTCTATCCGCAACCTTGAAGCAGTGCTTCAAGCCAACTGAGCTACCGGGTCAACTTACTAGCTTATTATACCGATTTATAGACCAAAATGCAAGAATTTTTATTATTTAAGTCTTAAATATAGAGTTACTAACAAAGAGTTTTAAACTCAATTGTTACTTAGTTAAAGGCTTCTGAGTAGTGAATTACTCCTGATTTTCCTTCTAAGCCACCGTCAGTTAATTCTTTAATCATAAAGTTCTCATCAGGGACTTCAAAGGGTGCTTTGATTTGATATTGACTTGCTGGTACATAACCAAACTTAGGATAATAAGTTTCATGTCCTAAAATACTAATAAACGGATAATCCAAAATTTTTGCTCTTTTTTCAAGTTCCAATAATACTGCTGCCCCAATTCCTTTACCTTGGTAAGTAGTTAAAACATCAAGAGGAGCTAAGACCAAACCTTTGAATTTTTGTGAGTCACTTACTATCTCTACCTCACTCAAAAGACCGTGACCAACGATTTTACCATCTTCAAAAGCAACAATTTCCAAATCTTTGATATAACCTTCTTCATTACGAATTTTATCAACAAGTTCAGCCTCATTACCATAACCATGTTCTGACTGACTAAAAGATTCACGAATAAGTTCAGTAACTTCTTTATAGTTTTCCAAATTTATTGTTTTAATTATCATTATCTTCCTCTCCTAATAAAATCTCTATCATTATTTTAGCAGTTATCCTTCAATTTTTCATTAGATATTAGTAATAAATTTATTTTCTGGTTTTTTAATTACAAGAAATTTACCTAATCTTGATTTCATTTCGATTCCGATAATTATTTGATATGATTACTCATCTCTGTTATCATAGAATATTGTGATAAAAAATTAAAGGAATTATTATGATTAAACAATTTTTAGGTATTATTAACTCAGAATTCAAAGACTACAACCGACGAAAATTCTTACAAGATTTGATGGCGGGAATTACTGTAGCCGCCGTTGCCCTCCCTCTAGCCCTTGCCTTCGGTGTATCAAGTGGTACAACAGCCGCAGCCGGACTTATAACAGCCATTGTTGCAGGTATAATTATTAGCTCACTTTCTGGAGCTTTCTATCAAATTTCTGGTCCAACAGGAGCAATGGCGGCTATTTTAATTTCACTCATTGGTAAATACGGAATGAATGGAATATTTATTGCTACTTTTATGGCAGGAATCTTTCTATTACTCGCTGGTATTTTCCGTTTAGGAAATTTAATTTCACTTATTCCCTCACCAGTAATAACAGGTTTTACTTCTGGTATTGCCATCATCATTGCCAGCGGACAAATTAAAAACTTTTTCGGAATAGAACATTTTACAGGTTCTTTTTTTGATTTAATGAAATTTATCTCTGGCTTACACATTGATTATCCTTCAACAATTATTGGACTTTTAACAATCTTATTAATGATTTTCTATCCTAAATCATGGGGTAAAAAATTCCCAGCTTCATTGTTGGCTATCCTTCTGTCAACTTTAGCAGTCCTTGTTCTAAAACTAGATATTCCTTTAGTAGGAAAAATTCCAACCACCCTTATTCCCCAAGCTCATCTACGTTTGACTGAATTGAATCTTCAAGACATGAAAACTCTACTTATCCCAGCCATAAGCATTACCGTACTTGGAATGACCGAAAGTCTCCTTTGTGGTGCCTCAGCAGGTCGTGCAACCAATCACCCAATGGACAATAACCAAGAACTCGTTGCTCAAGGAATCGGAAATATTTTCATTCCCTTTTTCGGAGGAATTCCAGCAACAGCCGCAATTGCTCGAACAAGTGTAGCTATAAAAGCAGGTGCTCAAACTCGCTTAACTGGTATTATTCACGCCCTTATTCTTCTCCTCTCCATGTTTCTATTTGCACCATTTATGACTCATATTCCACTAAGTGCCCTTGCTGGTGTTCTTATCATGACCGCCGTAAGAATGAACGAGTGGGAAGCCATTCGTTTCTTATTCAAAAATAAATTAAAAAGTGGAATCATCGAATTTTTTGTAACGATGATTATCACTGTTATTTTCGATTTAAGTACTGCAATATTAGCAGGAATCATTGTTGGTTTCTTACTCTTTATCGTAAAAATTTCCCAAATTGAGATTAATAGTTCACAAATTGAACCCGAACGAATCAGTCAAAATCATCACGAAGTGTTTACTAATTGGACAGTTATTTATATCTCTGGCCCGCTTTTCTTTTTAAATAGTAGCAAGTTAAAACAAGCAATTGATGAACTTCCAGCAAATACTAATGTTGTTCTTTCTCTAAGAGGTGTACCGATGATTGACGTCACTTCTATAAAACTATTGATTGATATTTACAGTATTTTTCATAAGGAAGAACGCCAAATCGTCTTCGCCTCAATGAATCCTAAATTAAAAGAATCATTTAAGAGAACTGGACTTATTAGCATGGTTGGTGAAGAAGCCATTTACCCAAGTGTCAATGAATTCCTTTTAGATTTAGTTGATAAAAATAAATAAAAAATAGGCCAACGATTGGTCTATTTTTTATTTATAAACTTCTAAAAGAAATTTGAGAAATAACTCAAATAGATGAGCTTTTATCTAGAATATCCACCATTAATAAATGTAATATCTTCAGTATCGTTGTAAGTACTATAAGCCTTGACCAAGGCTACAATCCAATCGACAAAAGACCAAATGCCAAAAGTAGCCCAGTTGAATAATAATTCACAAATCCCCACTCCAATTTGTCCTCGCATAAAACGGTCAACCCCAAATCCCCCAAATAGAAAACTTCCTAACCAGACAAACAAATGTTTGTTAACTGTTTTCATTGTCATAATAACAATATTCCTATCAGCTTTTTACGTGGCTCAGTGCCTGCACATTATTTTAAGTTGTTAAATAAAATCAACTTTATTCAACAACTTTTTTAAAGTAAAATTAACAAAATCTTGCCCTCGCAAGTGTACACAGTTCTTTTTTGTTTCTTTATAGCCCATTTTTTCAAAGAAGGGCTTAGCAGTAATAGATGAATTAACCATAAAGCTAGTATAGTTCGAACTTTTTTCTAAATCATTTAGAAGTTTTTGCCCTACTCCCTGCCTTTGATAATCTGCACTGACATAAAATAAATCAATATGTCCTTTATCATCAATGTTACCAAATCCTACTATCTGCTCATGATTAGAAATGACTCTGGCGTAGGTTTTGCCAAGATTATCATCAAATAACTTTGTGTCAACGTCAACTCAAGCTTTAATCTGTTCCAAAGTATAATCAGAAATATTTACTTCAAAAATAGTGTTTTTAAACAGATTAATAACTTCATCTAAATCTTTTGATTCATAATTTCTAATCAGCATAAATCTTTACTCCTTTTAGATTCATATCCTTTTACAAACAAAAAACTCATAGAAGTTAAACTATGGGCTTTCAAAATCGAAAGATAGTTTGAAGTACATATCTAGGTACAAACAAAGTTAGACTGACCTTTTATTATTCGTGTAAGGTCTACACATTTGAGGTATCTTTATTCTACAAAAATTATCCAACGAATAAATTAACAAAAATTGTTAATAAATGAATGCAAAAACAACTCTAAAACTCAAACGTAGCTCTATTTAAATATATAGTCTCATAGCTCCAGATTTATTATTGCTTCGTCTAATTTTTGATATACAAAAAAACACTGATTGAATGCCGTATGCTCTTCCGTGTATTGAACCCGCTAAAACGCCAGGTGGGTGTTCTCGCTTCGCATCAGCTTCCCCTACTTTCGTTCGAGGTATTACGCTACCGAATGTCTCATGAACCCCTATGCAATACAAATATAGTCGGTCAAAAAAATGAAAGAGCTCGCACATTCCAGTGCTTTTTCTATGATTCCATAATAACACTTTTTATCTTTTTTTTCAATAGAAAGCGGTTAAATTTTGAATCATAAATTGTATTAATAAAAAATCATCATCTCTCCCAAATTTTATTTTTTATAGTGATTAATAACCTTTTCGATTTCCAAAATCAACTTTTGATTGCTTAGACCAGTCACTTCTTCAATGAGCATTGGGAGTTCTGTTATTTTTAGTTTTTCTTGGAGTTGAATGGCTTGAGCATCATTTTCATCATGGTAAGCAAAAATTTTTCCAACAATATCTAGATGATTTTGATAAGAAAGCTTACGATCGTTTAATTCTCTTATTGGACGAATAAAACGTTCATCATATCCTAATTTCCGGATAGGTGTTCTTGCCACGCGTGACACTTCATCAATAATTTCTGGATTAGAAAAGCGAGAAATGATTAGTTCATGATATTTAATTAACTCATCTTGCTTAAAATATTGAGCCCATTTTGATAAAAGTAAAGCGCGTGTTTCTTTTTGAACTGCTTTTAGGATATTCAAAATTTCTTCATCCTGTAAACCTTCTAATATTGTTTTATAACCTTTATATGCGCTAGAATAGGCAACTGCAGCATGTCCTGAGTTTACAGAAAAAAGTTTACGCTCAATAAATGGTTCGAGGTCAGTTGTATAATGAACTCCTTCAAGTTTGATTCCTTTATTTTTTAAATGACTTGCATCTATTACCCACTCACTAAAAGGTTCTACCTCAACATAGAGAACATCTTTATGTTTTTGAGCAGGAACAATACGGTCAACTGCAGCATTAGGAAAACCAATAAATTTAGAAAGATAAAGTTTATCAGATTCCGACAGATAATCGGACACTTTTTCTTCCAAAAATTCAGAGCCCCCTATCATATTCTCACAGGCAATAATATCTAACGGGCTCTGAACCTTTTCTTCCTTACGTTTCTGAAGTCCTTTTGCAATAAGCTCAGCAATATAAGGCAAGACATTAGGACCAATCGCTGTTGTTAGAATATCAGCTTTTGCAATTGCTTCAATGACTGCCTCAGGATTCTCACTATTGTTAATACCAGAGACAGCTTTTACAGAAATTTTTTCATGTTCACTACTTGCAATCCCAATTTCATAGGAATGTCGATTATTAAGTTCGTCAATTATAGACTTATTTGTGTCAACAAAGTGAATATCAAATCCATTTTTACTCAAAATTTCACCTATGAAACCACGTCCAATATTTCCTGCACCAAAATGTACTGCTTTTTTCATCTTACTTACTGCTCCTTTATTTAGAAAGTAAAAGTTCAAATAGAATCCTCTAAAATCCCTCTATATAAGCAATTGTAAGCTTTTACATTATGCTGGTAAATATAAAAAATGGCACTAAAAGCTGTGCCATTTTTTAATTAATTTTCAAAGTATTTTGCAATTTCTTCGATTGTCTGAGCATCAGCAAGTTTTACAACATTGTCAACGTCCGCACAAAAAATTGATATTTTTTGAATCAGCTCAAGATGCTCCTCTTTAATCCCCGCAATTCCAAATAGCATTGTTGCTATCTTAGGATTTTCTACTGTTCCAAAGTTTACACCACGAGGAACTTGAACAATGGCTACTCCTGTTTTTAAAACTTCTTTTTTTGATTCATCCGTTCCATGAGGAATTGCAATAAAGTTTCCCATATAGACTGACAATTCTCTATCTCGTTCAATCATTGCTGAGATATAGTTAGGTTTGACATAACCTCCATCAACCAACAAACTTCCACAATATTTTATGGCCTCTTCTTTATTTGAAAAGTTTTGATTAATTTTAATCAGACTTTTTTGAATTTCCATTTAAAAACTACCTTTCTTGGTTTACTAGGTTTACAACTTATGTAAACCTAGTCATCATAATGTTTAACAGCTTCGATAATTATCTCTCTTAGTAACTCACTTACAATTTCATAATTTCCGGAATCGTATATCCTAGTATAAAGCTTGTTTTCAATAATTGAACTTGAGATTTTACCTAATAAAAAGGAAACATACTCTGGAACTTCTGGAGGGGCTAATAACAATAGAACTCGTCCAATTTGAATAGATTGATGATCCATTGCTACTCCTTCAATTGGCTGACTTAAGTCAAAGATTTTAAAAATTGGGCTTGAGATTGATGAATGAACTGCGTGAAAGAGAGCAATTTTTGTTTCTGGAATTGCTAGATGTGTTTCTTTAAATCTTTCTTCCACCAAATGAACGAGTTCTCCACTATCCTCTGGGTTTACTCGCTGAATAATTTGTTTTACAGTATCATGTAATTCTGCCTTATTTTCAAGAGATAGGATTTCAAAAGATTTTAATATTTCATTGCCTATTGAAAATAAGTCATTGAGATTTAAAAAATTCTTTTCTTTTTCTGAATCAGAGGTAAGTGCTCGTGATTTTTGTTGAATCAACCTCAGCTGGTGACGAATATTTTCCAAATTCTTTTGATCTAGCATTGGATTGATGTAGAGGTAATCTAACTCTTTCTCTGTTGTAAAAATGACGTCATATTTTTCCTGAGTGATATGGATTGAACTTTGAATAAGTTCTATCTTTTTTAAGAAGGGAAAATTCTTTCTTAAATTACTCATGATAAATTCGCAAGAAATTCTTCCACGACTGCTGACAAGTGCGGCACTTAAAGGTAAAACTAGGTCACTGCGTTCAAGAGTCGCCACAAAGTGAAGACTTATAAAAGCAATTTCCATTTCTGAAAAATTCTTATCAAAGACCTCCCTTAATGATTCTTTGACTGTTTTATAAATTTCAGGATTATCTTTATTTATCTTTTTGATAAAATCATTTTCTTTTTTAGGAAAGAGGACTGGTAACATCTCTGATTCTTTGAGATGAGCATATAATAAACCATATAAACGGTCATCTTTCCCAAATTCTATCTCAAGAATTGTTGAAACTTTATCAATGAGTTGGCGAATTTTATAAGAAAAATCGGTATCAAATTTTTCCATAAATAGCAGCTCTCTTCCAAAGCCAAAATATAAAATATCATAAACTGATGCAAGATAAGTGATTTCAGAAACAACAAATTTTGTTACTGATAACTCTGTCAGTAACTTATTGACAAAGTTTAAGGCTTGCTTACTTGGTCTGCCCAGGGTTTCACTACCGACAGAATACCCCTCATCCAAACGCAGCAAAACAACTAAGCAAAAAAGTTGCATTAAAACTTTGACTTTGTCAGTCATTTTTTCAGGTAAATCTATACGTTTAAAAGCCTCATTAACTTGCTTAAATTTATTTAAATCTATTATTCTTAAAATTTTATTGTTAGAAAGTTGATTAAGAAGTAGTTCCTGAATGCTTGCTGAATTATAAATCACTGCCACAAATACTGGACGAATATTTTCTTCTGCCCCTTTAAGTTTTAAGCCACGATCTCGGATTAGTACTAGTTCATTTTCAAACAGAGCTTGCTCAATTTGCTTCAAATCACTAGTTACTGTCGGTTGACTAATTCCAAAATAATCTGTTAGAGAAGCGATAGATGCTTTATTTTCAATTAATAAAAGCAACTCACCATACAAACGTTCACTTATTGAATAGTCTATTAATTCATGGGCTTGAGTAAGTTGATTGATGTCCCCTTTCAAAAAATATCCTTCATCAGTATTTTCCAAACTGAGATTTTCTGGTAAAGACTTTTGTAAGTTGTTTAAATCGCGATAAAGCGTTCTGCGACTTGTATCTGTAATTTCCATCATTTCTGCTATCGTAAGCTTTCCACGTTTCAAAAATGTCTGGATTAATTTTTGCTCACGACTCGTTAAAAACATAAAAATTCCTTTTTTAAAATTCTACTCATAACTAGACTGCCCATTAACAGCTAGTATTTTTATTTGTTCATCCGTTTCACCATATTGATGTATTCAGGAGTAGTAATTAATGACTCAACAAAAAGATGTTGAGCATTTGGAGCTTCGTTTTTTACACTTGTCGTAAATTCTTTTGTTGAAACAATCATGATATTTTTGGCATTAAATGCTCCTAAACCAATAAATTCAACATCAGAAATAGGAATTTTAACACCATGCATCTGGAATATTGCTTTTAATGTTTCTTTGCCCATTGTATTTGAACCAATATGTAAATCATCATGAGCAAAGACAACTTCATCAATTTGGTTCAAGTCTATCTCATTTTTACTGACAGGTCTGTCACTAATTATTGTTTGATTTGTAGCATTTTCAGTAGTCAATAAACTACTAATGATTTCATCATAGCGAGGTGAATTGAGGAAATTAGCCACTGAGTATCTGATTGCTTCAGGAGCCATTGTCGCAGCTCGTGGAGCAAGTTCATCTTGTGTCACAACAATTGTGTCAGAACCTGCTTTTAAGTTAGCTATGGCGACATTAGTAACATCCTGTAGCAAACCTGCTTTCTTAGCTTTATTTCTCAAAATAGAGGCTCCCATTGCTGATGAACCCATTCCTGCATCACAAGCAAAGATAATATGATTAATCGTAGAGAAATCGACTTGGTCAGTAATATTATTGCTGACAGAAACTTGTCCTTTACTGACAGCTTTATCTGCAGCTACACCTACTTTTGCATTCTCAAAAGCAGAATCATCAATCATTGATTTATCCCGTTTTAAAATAAAAGATGCAACTAGAAATGAAACAATTGCTGCCACAGCTATTCCTGACCAGACACATAAGACATTTACAAAACCACCCGCTGATTTAGCTGATGCCATCCCTGTGATTGCAATAATTGAACCAGGTGAAGCAGGAGCCGCAAGACCCGAGCCTAGTAAATTATTTGTCAAGGTTCCTGATACCCCACCTGCCATCACAGCAAAAAAGAGCGCAGGTTTCATCATGACATAAGGAAAATATATTTCATGTATACCACCGACAAATTGAATCAAAATCGCACCGGGTGCCGTCGCTTTAGCTGAACCCTTACCAAAAAGCATAAAAGCAATCAGAATTCCAAGTCCTGGTCCAGGATTCGCTTCTAATAAAAATAGAAGTGATTTTCCATTTTCAGAAACTTGCTGAATTCCCAATGGAGATAAAATCCCTTGATTGATTGCATTATTTAAAAATAATATTTTTGCTGGCTCAATAAAAAGATTAGCAAGGGGAATCAAATGATTAGCAATTAAAAAGTCGACCCCATGTCCCATCACGTCGGTTAGCCAAGCTACAAGTGGACCAACCACTTTTACAGCAAAAAGTGCAAGTCCAAATCCAACTAAACCAGCTGAGAAATTATTAATTAACATTTCCAGACCTGCTTTAATATGCGGTTGAACATAGTCATCAAATTTTTTTATTACCCATGCACCAAAAGGACCCAAAATCATTGCACCTAAAATCATAGGAACATTTCCTTTAATGTTTAGACCTCCTAGAGAAAGACTAGCTGTGGCAATAATTGAACCGAAAGTCGCAATTGCACCAACCACTCCTCCACGATGTTCATAAATATTTTTTCCACCAGTGTAACCAATCATTAGGGGAATAAGAAAAGCAAGCATCGGACTAACTATTGCTGCAAATGTTTTATTAGGGGTAAAACCATCAGGAATGAAGAACATCGTCAACACCCCCCAGGCAATCAAAATAGGAATATTTGGCATTACCATATTTGATAATGCGGTACCAAGTTTTTGCACTCGTACTTTTAAGTTTACAGTATCAGTCATTTCAGACTCCTTTACATAGTAACTAGTATAATTATATTGTAACCGCTACCAACAAAGCTGTAAATAAAAACCTTGACACAAAAAGGCGTGCCAAGATTTATTGATGATATTTATAAAATAAAAAAAGTCACCCTTAGGTGACTTAGTTACTGCGGATGTCAGACTCGAACTGACGACATCATGATTAACAGTCATGCGCTACTACCAACTGAGCTAATCCGCAATGTAAACTTGGCATCGACTTTATCTCCCAGGGGGCAACCCCCAAGTACTTCCAGCGCAAAAGGACTTGACTTCTGTGTTCGACATGGGAACAGGTATATCTCCTATGCAATAAATACCAAATATGGGAATTCCAGGATTCGAACCTGGGACCCCTGCGTTATCAACACAGTGCTCTAACCAACTGAGCTAAACTCCCAAAATATTAAGTTAAGCGGATGACGAGAATCGAACTCGCGTAGCCAGCTTGGAAGGCTGGGGTTCTACCATTAAACTACATCCGCTAAATAAGGAATGGCGCGAGACGGAATCGAACCGCCGACACATGGAGCTTCAATCCATTGCTCTACCAACTGAGCTACCGAGCCAAAATTGCGGGAATAGGATTTGAACCTATGACCTTCGGGTTATGAGCCCGACGAGCTACCTAGCTGCTCCATCCCGCGATAATTAAAAAGGAGGATGTGGGATTCGAACCCACGCACGCTTTTACACGCCTGACGGTTTTCAAGACCGTTCCCTTCAGCCGGACTTGGGTAATCCTCCAGATATAGTCCGTACGGGATTCGAACCCGTGTTACCGCCGTGAAAAGGCGGTGTCTTAACCCCTTGACCAACGGACCATATATTGTTGTGCTGTCTCAAACAGTACTTTTCTATTATACACTTTTATATTTTTTTGTCAAGAATAAACTGTGTTATCTTTTCAAAATAATATTTTAGATGAATAATAAGAAAGTTAGTCGTCTCAAACGACAACTATTTAATTATATCAAAATATTATTTTTTGTCAAGAATAAACTAGACCACTTATTCTAAAACATAAAAAAAAAGAAAAACAGCCTTATTCGGCTGTTTCATCTTCTGATTTTTCTTTATTTTCTTCTGGTTTAGAATCTGTTTTTTCATCACCATTATAGATATTAATGTTTGAAAAATCATCAACATTCGCATTTGCATCTTTGAGAGATTCTTCAAATGTTTTTGGTTCTGGTACTTCTGCTGCCGCTGCTTCATCAGGCATTTTTCCTGTTTTGAAGAGTGACATGATTTGTTTCGCATCAAGTGTTTCATATTTAAGCAGAGCTTCCGCAATTGCTTTATGTTGCTCACGGTGTGTTTCAATTGCTTCTTTAGCACGGTCATAAGCTTCACCGAGAATACGACGCACTTCATCATCAATCATAACAGCAGTTGCTTCTGAGTAAGTCTTAGTTTGACCATAGTCGCGACCAATAAATACTTGATGGTCTCCTTCATAAGATACCATACCAAGTTTCTTAGACATCCCATATTCAGTTACCATTGAACGAGCAATGTGTGTTGCTTTTTCGATATCATTTGATGCCCCTGGAGTAGCTACACCAAAGACAATTTCTTCACCAAGTCGTCCACCCATAAGGCTGGCAAGTTGGTCTTGAAGATGGAAATTAGTTGGTTGCATGATTTCTTCATCTGGAAGAGCAAGCATGTAACCACCGATGCGTCCACGTGGAACAACGGTAACTTTACGAACAGTAGATCCATTTTCAAGAACGAGTCCAACAATAGCGTGACCTGCTTCGTGGTAAGCCACGATTTCACGTTCGCGCATTGATTGAATACGATCTTTCTTAGCTGGACCAGCCATTGCACGGTCCATTCCTTCATCAATGTCAGCAGCATTGATTTCTTTTTTATTTTGACGTGCAGCAACAAGTGCAGCTTCATTCAAAACATTTTCCAAATCAGCTCCGACATAGCCTGGAGTTTGTGTAGCAACATTGTGCAAATCAACATCACTTGCTAAAGGTTTGTTTTTAGCATGAACTTTAAGAACGGCTTCACGACCTTTAACATCTGGAGCTCCGACCAAGACTTTACGGTCAAAACGACCTGGACGTAAAAGTGCTGGGTCAAGCACATCTGAACGGTTAGTTGCAGCAATAACGATTACTGAGTTGCCATCATCTTGGAAACCATCCATTTCAACGAGCAATTGGTTAAGGGTTTGTTCACGTTCATCGTTACCACCACCAAGACCTGCACCACGTTGACGACCAACAGCATCAATTTCATCAATAAAGATAATTGATGGTGCAGTTTTCTTAGCATTTTCAAATAAGTCACGGACACGTGAGGCACCGACACCGACAAACATTTCAACGAAATCAGAACCTGAGATACTATAGAAAGGAACTCCTGCTTCACCGGCAACAGCCTTAGCAAGCAATGTTTTACCTGTACCTGGAGGGCCTTCAAGAAGAACACCTGCTGGGATACGAGCTCCTAAATCATGATATTTTTTCGGATTTTTAAGGAAATCAACAACTTCTACAAGCTCTTGTTTTTCCTCTTCAGAACCGGCAACGTCAGCAAAACGAACTTTAGATGTTTTACCATCTTGTTGTTTAGCACGAGATTTACCGAAGGACATCGGATTTCCACCGCCGCCTCCGCCACGAGCGCCCATTCCGCCCATCATGAGCCAGAAGATACCAACAAATAGAAGCATTGGAATGATATATGAGAGAATTTGAACCCACATACCACTTGATGAAGCTTGAACAACACTAAGTTTTACATCATTACTTTTAGCTGCATTTTGGATATCCTTGACAACACTGTCAGTTGGAATAATATAAGCTTGGAAGTTTTTAACTTCACTACTAGAATTACCTAAAAGTGGGAAATTATTTGTTCCTTTTACTTTTACAGGTTCTTTATATTCACCTGTTACAGTAATTAAGCTATCAGAAGGTTGCATTGTGACGTTTTCAATCTTGTTACCGTCAAGTTTCGTCATCAATTGTGAATAGCTAATTTTATCCACGCTCGATTGATTACTACTGAAGAAGAAATTGAAACCGACAACAACAACAATAGCCAAGATTACCCACATCAAGATATTTTTTACAAAATTTCCTTGTTTTGGTTGTTTGTTGTTATTCATATTTTCCTTATCTTTTGTTTATTTATTATTAGAAAAGCCAAGAATTTACTTCTTAGTATCACTGGTAATAAAGGATACAGGCTAGTCAATAACAGCTATACCTAGTTATAGCATATTTCCTTTTGGAATGCTAATAGTAAGTATTGGTCAGAGATTTTTTCATACTTTAGTCTGAGAAAACTTTAGATGACTAAAATCAACGAATTATTTGTTATAAACTTCTGGTTTTAAAACTCCGACATATGGAAGATTACGATAGTTTTCTTCGTAGTCCAAACCAAATCCAACAACAAATTCATTAGGAATTGTAAAACCTGAATAATCTGGTTTAATTTCAACAATTCGTCCTTCTGGTTTGTCAAGAAGTGTTACAATTTTTACGTTTGCTCCACGATGTTCCAAAAGTTCTTTTAGATATTTTAAAGTACGACCAGTATCAATAATATCCTCAACAATCAAAATTTCACGACCTTTGACTGCTGTATCAACATCTAAAATCAATTTTACTTCACCAGAAGATTTTGTACCGCCGTGATAACTTGATACAGTCATAAAGTCAGTTTCTAAGTGACAATCAATATGTTTGATTAATTCAGCTAAGAAAGGAACTGAACCACGAAGAATTCCTAAGACTAATGGATTTTTTCCTTCGTATTCTTTTGTTAATATTTCTCCAAGTTCTTTGGATTTTTCTATAATTTCTTCTTCTGAAACTAATACTTTTTCAATGGCCTTATCAAGATTTTTTTCGAGCATCGTTGATTTCCTCTCCTATACTGGGTTTGACCCATAATATTCTTCTAATTTTATCATTTTTGAGCATTTTACTCAAATCAGAACACGCAAGACCGACAATGGCATAGAGTTTTTTATCAACGAAGATAAGTGGATTCTCTCGGGCCTTTAATGGAACTTTGTTATCAATAAAAAACTTGCGTAATTTTTTATGATGACCATTGATTAGAATTTGATCCCCAGGCTGGCGTTTACGAATTTCAAGCTCTCCTTCAAGAGGCAAATAAACCTCCATAAATGATTCATCTTGTGGATTTTCACTTACAATTTCTACTGAATTCTCCCTTTCAAGTTGAATTTTTTCAAGATAAAAGAAATCTTTAGTCTTCACAAAATAAAATTCCTTATTCAATTTTGCGAAATATTGTTGAGGGCGATTGATAATATGAAGTACTTCCGCAAATTTTTTCTTACTTACTTCTATTTCTGGATATTGAGCAAAAAATGCTTGTAAGATAAAATGTTGTAATTCTTTTGTTTGGGAGATGAATTTTTTAGATGATATTTTTTCATCAACAATTTCAAGTTCCGAAATTTTTTGATTAATTACTGCCAACGCCTTTTTAATTTCCGAGCTCAAATCACTGATTGATTGTGAAAATTGAGGATTTTCTTTTGTTAATTCTGGAATTAGTTGATTACGTATTCTATTTCTAAAATAATCTAGTCCTTGATTTGTTGAATCTTCATAATAGGTTGGTGCATCAAGTTCTTCTTTTGTAAATTTCAATAAAGGTCTGATTAATTGCCCACCTGCAAAAGGTTGACGATCAGCAATGCCCTGCAGACTTCTCAAAGGACGTCCTGTAATTTGACGCATTAATACCGTTTCAACAAGATCTCCTTGATGATGAGCTGTCAGCAAAATATTGTAATTTTCTCTTATCATTAGCTTTTCAAAAAACTGATAACGGAAATCACGTGCATTTTTTTCTGTAAACTCTCCTGTAAACTTGTCAACATAAATTGGTACTTTAAGTTTTGTTGCCATTTCTCGAAGAGCAATTTCTTCAAACTTTGACTCTTCTCGTAAGCCATGATTAATGTGAGCCAGTCCCAGTTCAATACCGAGAACTTCTTTTAAATCATAGAGCCAGTTAAAAAGAGTCATTGAGTCTTTACCACCTGATAAAGCCAATAATATTTTTGAATCTTTATCAAAATAGTGTTCATCTTTGACTATTTTTAAAAATTTACGTTGAGCTGGTGTCATTTCATAACTCCATAAACATCTTGAGAAATTGCTTTTATTTCATCATCTGTTGCCCCATCAGTTTCAATTACCAAAAGATATGGTTTACTTGCAAATACAATGGCTGCATCATGATTATCTGTATCTGCACCACCAATTTTGTGAGCAACCGATATATTTTTAGGAACGCCTGCTCTAATTTTAACATCATCAAAAGAGGTATCAAATAAAGCGTTAAAGGAAGCCCCTCCTTCATTATAAAGAGCTTCTAGCATTCTACCTACCATTTGAGCTGAGGCATTTCGCTCTTTTGGACTCCACTCTTGTCCAGCAATCCTATTTATTTCTTTTTGATAGTTTGGATTAAACTCCTGGGTTTCATAATAGGCGAGCATATTACTTCCGACATTGTCTGAGAGTTTGGCTGTTCTATTGATAACATCCTGAAGACTGTAATATTTATTATCTGCTGTTTTTGGTAAATTTCCAGTTCCTTCTGGTTTATAACTTCCATAAAAAGTATTAATGGCTGGGGTGTACAATAGTTTGTCATCAAGTGAAGCCAAACCTTCATTAAGTCGTTTTTGAGTCCAATAAAGAATTGGAATTTTAGAAAGACTTGCTGAATACATTTTCTGTTCTTGGTTTACACCAGCTGTAAACTTATCGTCAAGTTCTTTGACATAGATTGAATACTTTTTGTCATTGTATTTCTGATTCAATAATGCCTGAACTTGTTTGATTTTGGGATTTTCCAAAGAAATATCATTTTCTGAAACCCAACCCGTTTGGCCATTATCCAAAGATACTTCGTAGTAAGTTCCCCAGTTAGTCTTAGCCGTTTTATCAGCAGAAAGTTGATGTGTACCACTTAAATTTGTCATTATTTGATTATCATAAGTGGTTACGGGGTTGTAAAATACATTGACACTTTTATCAGTATATATTGTTGTATTTGTTGACTCTCTAGAAATTGTAAGATCTGATATCACAGCTTTTTTGTCAGTAGAAATATACTTTCCTGTCTTTAACTTAAAGGATTTCCCAACGATTTCGGCAATATCTAATTGTGTCTTAGCTGGAATTTTACCAACTGATTTAGTAAGGTTTGAGTCCTCATAAGTTGTTAATTCTTGATAAGCCACTGCTCTTTGGGGGATTGAGGTCCAAGTTTCAGTTTCTTTTTCTTTGTCTGTAACTTTGTCAGCTACAACAATATTTTTGGATTTACTGACCTTTTTGTCAGCAAAATATCTTGTTTGTGAAAAAGCAAAAAAGCCTGTGATAATCATTAAAAGCATCACCAAGGCCACTCCACTATTAATTTTTGTTCTCTGTTTTTGCATGATTAAAACCTTGCCCAACATCTTATCCATTCCATAGAATAATTTCTGTTGTAATCTTTATCTTTTTAATTCCTAGAATTTTTCATAAAATAGGTGCTATTTTTAGTCAATAGAATAGTCAAAGAAAAAACTAAATAATATTTTTTCTTTTTAATTATTTAGTTTAATTCACGATTTTTTTGCTCAAGTTCTGTAAGTCTTTGGTGACTTGTTTCTAAAAATTCGGCATAGACATTTTTAAAATTTTTTTCTTGATAATTTAAATCAACCTTACCATCTTCGTGTATTTTTGAAATTTCAACACCAATCAAATCTCCAATTTGTACTTTGGGTACATTTTTAGGGATTTGTGACCAACGCAAAAGTCCTCTATTTTTACTGACAGCTTTGTCAGCAAGTTTTTCTGTACTTTCGTCAAGTTTGTCAGTAGAAATTTTTACAAAAAGTCCAAATCTTGTAATGTTTTCAACTTGTCCAATCATTATTTTGACCCATTACTTCCAATCAAGGGACTGTCAGTAGTAAAAACTTTTTCATCACTTTGTGAATATTCTTGACCGTCACTCCGAGCAAATTTTTGGAGATAGTTAGGATCCTGAAGTTTTGATATTTCTTCTTTTTTAATCGTTACTTCTTTAGAAAGACTCTCATATTGTTTCTTTGCACTTTGTTCTAAAGCTACTTGATTGTGCAAAGTTTCATATGATTTTATCAAACTCATACTTGCTAAACTAAAAAGTAAAATTGCCACGATCAAAATAAGCCCTAAATGTTTTCTTTTTGGTACTGGGTTTAAATTTCTTTTTTTATGCTTCTGAGTGTACTTATTATTTAGTTGAATCACTTGCTTTGCCATGACAACCTCCAATCTATTTTGATGATAATTACTCAACTTCTTCTGTAATACGAGTTTCGCTAATCATTTCATACATTTTATCAGCATCTTCTTTACGTGTAAACTCTTTTAATTCAGCAACCCGAACTTCAACAATTTTATTTCCGAAACGAATTTCAATTGTGTCATTAAATTTTACATCAGATGAAGATTTCGCTAATTTTCCATTAATTTTAATCCGACCTTTGTCGGCAACTTCTTTCGCAACTGGACGACGTTTAATCAAGCGCGAAACTTTTAAAAACTTATCTAATCTCATGGTTTGATTATAACATATTTCATTTTGTTTGAAAATGCCTTTATTTATAATAATAAGGCTCCATCATTAGTGACAGAACCTTATTAATTTACTGACAGACCTGTCAGTAATTTTTTTTTTATTTTGAACGTCTAAGTTCTTGATATTCTAGCCTTGCTGCTTTGGCGTCTTCTTTCATTGTTGGATAAGCTTTTTTTATATCATTAGCTGAAATAAAGAAGAAAACAATGGCAATAATTTCAATTGGAAGTAGAATAAGACTTGAAAGTCCTAAAGCAATATTTCCTGTCCCACCCGCTGAAACTTCGGTAACTAATAAAACCATAAGAATAACTCCTAAGCCTTGAGTTACATACATTAAAATTGGCGCCACATGTTTTCTTTTTCTTACTAAATCCAGTTTACTTGCCCAAACATGAGCAAAAATCACAAAAACAAAAACGATTGTTCCAAAAGTTCCTTTATTGTGCCCCACTAAAGATAATAGAAAAACAAGAATAATAAAGATTGGAATGATAAGATAGTAAGAATAAGTTTGATAAGGACGGCTTTTTTCTCTCAACTCCGCTTTTGCTGCTTTTAAATCCACTTTTATAAATCTCCTTTAAGATATGAGTTTAATTTTATAAATTACATCTTGAGAATTTTTTCTCTTCATGTTTTTTGTTTCCTTAAAATTATTAAACTCTATTTTTTATGGTTTTATATAAAAGTATTGTATCATATTTATCTTTTTTTACGAAATGATTACTTATTTTCGTAACTATCTCGTATTTTTGATAATTCTTCAATAAAATTCATTATTTCGCTCAAAAGAACAACTGAATTTCGATTTTCAATTTTAAAGCGGAAAGTCATTTTACCATATTTTTCCCCCACAGAAGCTTTCATGCTTGTTTTGGCCAAAGTTTTGAAATAATCTTGTGGATCATAGGTGGTATTAGCCACTTTTTCCAAAGTAACAGTTGCTTCAAACCTCGATTTTTCAATTTTTTCAACTAAGGCATTATCTGCAAAGTGTTTTAAAAGACCAATTTCCAGAAGATAAGCGACTTCATCTGGATATTCTCCAAAACGGTCAACCAATTCTTCTTGTAGTTCTTCATAAATCTCACGACTATCAATTTGACGAATTCGTTTGTAAATTTCAATTTTTTGACGTTCATCAGAAATATAATAAGCAGGAATAAAGGCATCCAATTCCAAAGAAATTTCCACATTTGAAGTCCGTTTTTGCTTACTTGTTCCAAGTTTAGCATGAATGGCTTCTTCCAACAGTTGTGAGTACAAATCGAAACCAACAGAATCAATAAATCCTGATTGCTCACTTCCCAGTAAATTACCAGCACCACGGATAGACAAATCACGCATGGCAATCTTGAAACCTGAGCCTAATTCTGTAAAGCCTTTAATAGCTTCCAAACGTTTTTCCGAAACTTCAGACAATATTTTTTCAGGTCGATACATGAAATAGGCGTAAGCCACCCGATTTGAACGCCCCACTCGCCCTCTTAATTGATAAAGTTGTGACAAGCCCATCATATCCGCATTTTCAATAAAAAGCGTATTCGCATTTGGAATATCAACCCCAGTTTCAATGATTGTCGTTGCAACAAGCACATCATAATCACCTGCGATAAAGGCAAGTAAAGTATTTTCAAGTTGTACTTCAGTCATTTGGCCGTGTATAAAACCAATTCTTGCTTCAGGAATTAATTCTTCTAATTGAGAAACTTTTTGCTCAATCGTGTCAACCCTGTTGTAAACATAGTAAACTTGTCCACCACGAGAGATTTCTCTCAACACTGCATCACGAACCACACCGTAGTTTGTTTCCATGACATAGGTTTGAACTGGATAACGGTTTGTTGGTGGTGTTTCAATAACTGACAAGTCACGAATTCCAAGCATTGACATATGTAGAGTCCTAGGAATAGGTGTGGCTGTCAATGTCAAAACATCAACCTGGGTTTTTAATTCTTTCAAACGTTCTTTATGCTTAACCCCAAAACGTTGTTCTTCATCAATAATCATCAAACCTAAATCAAAAAATTCAACATCTTTTGAAAGTAAACGGTGGGTTCCAATAATTAAATCAACTCGTCCTTTTTTCAATTTGGCTAGAATTTCAGTTTGCTGTGTTTTCGTTTGAAAACGGCTGAGAACTTCGACATTTACACCAAAGTTGATAAAACGTTCAGTAAAATTATTAAAATGCTGCTCAGCAAGAACAGTCGTTGGCACAAGAACTGCGACTTGTTTCCCGTCATTTATGGCTTTGAAGGCTGCTCGCATTGCAACTTCGGTTTTACCAAAACCAACATCACCAACTAACAAGCGGTCCATTGGCCGTTCAAGTTCCATATCATGCTTAATTTCATTGATTGAACGCATCTGGTCTTCAGTTTCAACATATGAAAAACCAGAATCAAATTCTTCTTGACTGGTGTCATCCGGCGAGAATGCAAATCCTTTTTTCGCCTGACGTTCAGCATAAAGTTTAATCAAATCATCTGAAATATCTTCAACTTGTTTACTGACAGAAGACATGGTTTTACGCCAACGCCCATCGTTCAGTTTATTGATTTTAGGACTTTTTCCTTCACCAGCTGTATATTTACTGAGTAAATCTAGGTGATCAACTGGAACAGAAATTGTATCCCCATTTTGATATTGAATGGTCAAATAATCACGATGCATTCCGCCGACTTCAAGCGTTTGTAAACCTAAATATTTCCCAATCCCATGATTCTTATGGACAACAAAATCACCAACAGCGAGTTCATTGTAATCTTTTAGTCTTTCTGCATTTGTAATATTCAGTTTGCGTGCCTTTTTCTTACGCATTTTACCAAATATTTCATGCTCAGTCATGACGACTAATTTTTCATCAAGGAAATTAAAACCATTGGATAATTGCAAATCAATCAGATTGACTTTACCCACTTGAATAGATTCTCTGTCAACCTCTTGTAAACTTAAATCTAATTCATGGAGTGATTTACGGAGTTTTTCTGATGATACAGCTAAAACAACTGTAAACTCTTGCTTAATAAATCGTTCAACTTCAGTGTAAAAAAGTTCTAATTGACCGAAAAATTGTTGCATTGAATGTTGTTTGAAATTATAAAGTTGTTCAAATCTGAGATTTCCAAGCCCTTTTTGGAAATTTGAAAAGAAAGTAGCAGGCTTATAATTTCTAACTTTTGCCATTGTATCTAGCAAATAAGTCTGCCCTTCAAATCCTCTTTCCATTGCTTTTTCAGATAAAATGAAATCTGCTAATTCCATTTCTAACTTATTATTCATTTCATTTACTTTTTGAAAATCATCAATGAATATTTGAACATTTTTTGGAAAATAATTTAAAAGTGAAGTTTTTTTATCATAAAAATACTCCGCAAATTTTCGTAAATCTTTATGATAATAGTGATTTTGAGCTGCTGAAATCACTTCTTCCATATATGATTTTGCTGACGGGTCTGTCAGTAAATTCGTCATTTCTGTCAGTGATTTTGCACCCTTGTCAAATTCTTTGTCAGTCAAAATAAAATCACTGGCCGGATATATTTCCAAACGTTCAAGGCTTGTCAGTGAACGTTGACTCTCCACATCAAATGAGCGAATCGTATCTACTTCATCACCAAAAAACTCTAAACGTACCGGATTTTCCGCATCTAAAGGATAAATATCAACGATATCTCCTCGCATTGAAAATTCACCTGGCGTCATCACGCGCTGTGTCTTTTCATAACCAGCTTTTGATAATAAATTAACTAAATTTGATAAATCATACTCATCCCCAGAGGTCAGTAAAAGATAATTTTCTAAAAAATTTTCGGGACTTGGTAAATAGCTCCGTAATGCCAAAAAAGGCACGACCAAAAATCCTGTTGACTTTTCGTCAAGTAGGAAATTAAGTGCCTCAAGTCGATAAGCAACTCGATCTTTAGATGCAAGTGCGAACTCTGCGTAGATGTTATCATCAGAAAAAAATTGAAAAACTTTTTCTTCACCAAGCAAAGTTGACAGTTCATCATAAAGTTCATTCGCATGAAACTGGCTGTCAGTAACAATAATATATTTGTCAGCAACATTTTCATAAGCATTTGCCATCACTAAGCTCTTTGCTGTTCCTGACAATCCTGTCAGTAAAGTTCGCTCACGCTTTGAAAAACCTTGTTGCCATTTTTGTAGTTGCCAATTTTGGTCAAAAAATTCAATAATATTCATTTAGTTAAATTTATTCATTGTCTTTTGAAAATCACCATTTTCAAGATAGAATTTCATTGCATCAACAGCTTTGAAAATTCCATCTTGAGCGATTTCCTTATCTTCATTGTCAAAACCAGAGAGTACATGATTCACAACTGTCATCCCATGTTTTGGACGGCCAATCCCAATTTTTACACGGTTAAAGGTTTGACTTCCCACATGTGTAATGACTGATTTTATTCCATTTTGTCCACCTGATGACCCTTTTTGTCTTAGACGCACGCGCCCAACTGGTGAATCCAAGTCATCATGCATGACCGTTAAATCTGCCTCGTCTATATTATAATATTTCAAAAGTGGCGCCACCGCACGCCCAGATTCATTCATAAAAGTCAGAGGTTTCACGAGAAACAATTTTTCACCATTCACAAACGTTGACGCGACAAGCGACATAAAAGGTTTTTCTTCTTTAAAATCAACATTCAGTTCTTTTGCCAGTAAATCAAGTGCCATAAAGCCCATATTATGTTTTGTTTTTTCATATTTATCGCCTGGGTTTCCCAAGCCAACAATCATTTTTGTCATTTTCTATTCTTTCTTCTCTATTTTTGAAAATTTTTTATAAATTGCCGAATTTCTCTTTTATTGTGTAAAACAATTTTATTTTTTTGAGCATTTATCAGTTCACTCCGGTCAATTTTTTGCCAGATAAACATCTGTTTTAACATCTGTAAACTTGGTCGATAAGTTGATTTTTCAAGTCTCAATTTTTGTTTTACATAGCGCTTAATTATCCGATATTTCAGTAAGTTCTTAGGTAAATCTAAATAAATAATCTTGTCAACTTTGTCTAACAATGGAATAAATCGTTCGCGTAATGTATCTTCAATGATAAAACACTCATTCTTAAAAATACACTCAATTGACTCGAAAACTTCTTTATCTGTTCGATTTCTTTCACCTTCATGAACGATATTATCCAAGTGAAACACTCGCATTGAGTTTTTTTCACTTAATTTCCTAGCCAACGTTGATTTTACAGAACCAACTGTTCCGACAATATAGATTTTCATTAGTTTAACCTACAAAATTTACTGACAGAATTTTCAGCTTCGCTGACAATTCTTTTATTCACCGATAAAATGCTCTTTATTCAGTCGCATTTTACTGACAGACTTTTCAGCTGTCCTATTTTTATCTGTCAGTAAATATTTCAATAAATGCCAAAAGGCCGATTCATAAAAATCAGCTTCTGAGATTATTATAACATGTTTATTTACCTAGAGGAGAAAAAAAAAGACCCAATATTTCTATTGAGCCTTTTACGTTTGCTCTATCTAAGATAATCACTCTATAGTAATTATCCACCATACCAAGCCGTTCCTTCATAGTTCCAACCTGCTCTTACAAGAGAGTCACGCTCAGCTGAACTTTGAGTATAAAAATGAGTTCCTACTGTCGCATTAGGATTATAGAGACGATAAATAGGAGTTTGAGTTGATGTACTTGAATAAAAAGCTATCCCCTCGGCACGCCAACCTAGAGAAACCAAATGAGCAACTTCTGCTTTGTTTTCAGTATAAAAATGGTCCCCAGCATTCGGATTATAAACACGATAAACTGCTTGATTATAGACTGTCTTTATTGGAGATTCTTCTGAGATTCCTTCATAGTTCCAACCAGTTTTCACGAGTGAATCACGTTCAAAGGAATTTTCCGTATAGAAATGTTCTCCAGAATTTGGATTGTACATACGATAAAGTGGGACGGTATGTTCCTTGATTGTTACATAGAAAGTTTGATTACTATATTTCGCATACATAAAATCAGGAGAACCGTAGCTAGTAGGTGCAATATTTGTCCAAGCATCAGGATATTTACTAAGTAATTCTTTTTTGAAATCACTAGACAGCATATAAGTCAATGCAACTGTAGCTGTTCCAGCTTTTTGAGCAGTATATTGCCCACCTTGTGTCAAAGCTATTGTTCCCGTGGATAGCGAGGGTAAGGTTGCCCCAATAAGATTATTAGTTGCTGTATTTTGATAAAAATTCACAGAACCCTTTGGCGTCATATTATAGATTGGCAAAACTTTAACTTGATTAAAAGCCCCACTTTCCCCAACATAAACACTTTTTGAAACCTTTGAAATATCATAAAAAGGACTATTTAAATAAAAACCATTGTCCTTATTGTAAACTTCAGTAAAACTTTCACCTGTATCTAATGATTTTGTTGATGCCTGCGCAGGTGGATTTTCTTTGAAACAAACAAGGCTCAAAATTACTAATGGAATTGTTGAAATCACTATTTTTTTATTTTTAGCTAAGACCATACCATGCTACTCCTTCATATTTCCATCCTGATTTTACAAGACTATTCTTTTCTGCCAGACTCGTTGTATAAAAGTGTGAACCAACTTTTGCATTTGAATTATACAGCCTATATACCGCCTGACCATTTGAGGGGTCAGAATAGAATGAAATTTGTTCATATCTCCACCCAACTTTTACAAGGGAATCACGCTCTACCGAATTTCCTGTATAAAAATGGTCACCTGTGTTTGGATTATACAAACGATAGATTGGTATTTTATAGTTTGTTGGCGCAAACCAATCCACCCCTTCATATCGCCATCCAGCTTTTACAAGAACGGTTTGTTCGGTTAAATTTGTAGTATAAAAATGTTCGCCACTATTTGGATTATATAACCTATAAACATTTGTATAAGAGACATAACCAGTAAAAGCAGAAACGAATGAACCTTTTGACCGAGGAAAACTTTTTTTATTTCAATTTATCATTATCTAATATCATCCACTCAATCAAATTGCTGTGAAAATTATTTTATTCATCATCTATTTTTGCGCTAATATGAGCGCGTGCAATCTTATATTTACATTATTTTCCTCCTTCTCAACACGAAATGTTTCCGTTTTCTTATAGTTATACTCTTATGTAACCTTTATGTCAATAAAAAGTTTTGTTTTTTCAATCATTGTAATATTAAGCAAGGCATGGTATTTTATAGCGAACAAAAAGACCCAATATTCCTATTGAGTCTTTCATTATCATCAAAACAAATGTAAAACAAATTTCAAAATAAAAAGTAAAGGAATGATAAATCCCCAACCCACCTTATAAATTAACTTCAAAGTCCGTTTGTCATCAATCTCATGTTTTGCTTTTTCTTCCATCTTTTTGTCACCTTTGAGCAACGTGTCCAAAGAACAATCGAAAATTTCACTAAGTAAGATAATTTGGTCTGTTGTTGGTAGTGATTTTCCTGTCTCCCATTTTGAAATTGATTGACGAGAAATATGCATTTTTTTCGCCAATTCTTCCTGACTGAGATTTTTCATTTTACGATTTTCTTTGATTATCTGAGAGATTTCCATGTTGCCTTCCTTTCATGCTTTAAGAGTATCGTTTTTTATTCTTCAACTCAAGCATTTTTAGGTTGCAAAAATGCACCGATTCGGTGCACTTCTTCATTTCATTTACAAGGTTTACACGTTGAAACGGAATTCCATAATGTCGCCATCTTGACCAACATATTCTTTTCCTTCTTCACGCAAGCGACCGGCTTCACGAACAGCTTTTTCTGAACCGTATTTAAGCAAATCATCATAAGACATAGTTACTGCGCGGATAAAGCCTTTTTCAAAGTCTGTATGGATAATTCCTGCCATTTGTGGAGCTTTCATTCCACGCTTGAAGGTCCAAGCACGGACTTCTTTTTCACCAGCAGTAAAGTAAGTGGCAAGTCCAAGAAGGTGGTAAGCTGCACGAGTCAACATATCAACACCAGATTCTTTTAAGCCAATTGCTTCCAAAAATTCTGCTTTTTCATCATCTTCCAACTCTGAGATTTCTTCTTCAACACGAGCAGAAATCACAGCAACTTCAGCATTTTCAGTCGCCGCAAACTCACGAATTTGTTTCACGTATTCGATATTATCAGGTTCGCCTACTTCATCTTCTGAAACATTAGCCACATAAAGAACTGGTTTACTTGTCAATAAGAACAAGCTTTTAAGAACCTTTGTTTCATCTTCGTCAAAGTCAATTGTTCGTGCTGATTTACCATCTTCAAGAACCGGTTTGAGCTTTTTCAAAACATTAAATTCTGCGACCGCATCTTTATCTTTTGCTGTACGAGCAACTTTTTCAACACGCGCATAACGTTTATTGACTGATTCTAAATCGGCCAAAATTAATTCAAGATTAATTGTTTCAATGTCTGCCATTGGATCAATAAAAGCATCTTCACGATTATTTTCACGCATTACATTTTCATCATCAAAAGCTCGAACAACGTGAATGATGGCATCTACTTCACGAATATTGGCAAGAAATTTATTTCCTAGACCTTCTCCGCGTGAAGCCCCTTTAACAATCCCAGCAATATCTGTAAATTCAAAAGTTGTCGGAACAGTTTTCTTAGGTTTAATCAACTCTGTTAACTTGTTTAAACGTTCATCCGGTACTTCTACCATCCCCACATTTGGGTCAATTGTTGCAAAAGGATAGTTTGCAGCTTCTGCGCCTGCTTTTGTAATTGCATTAAAAAGAGTTGATTTACCAACGTTTGGTAAACCAACGATACCTGCTGTTAAAGCCATGTTTTATATTCTCCAAAATTAAGATTAATTAGTTCTAATTATACTGTAAATCGCCTAAAAACACAATAAAGGCAAGGAAAATCATAGAAAATCTCTAAGTTTACAAGTTTACACAAGGCTCGTAAACAATAGAGCGTATCATCACTAGCCTTTATTTTAAAGGCTTGCCACAAAATGTTACCCTAAAATACCACCTATGTTCTTGCTTTTAACTTCGCTTTAGTTGATAATGAAATCAGAAACAAATCACTAGATTGCCCATTTAAATTTAAGGAGAAAAAATGCTCGGAGAAAATTTACAAAAAGCTCGTCTTGCCCAGAAGCTCACACAAGAAGAAGTTGCAAAAGAACTTTATTTTAGTAGACAAGCCATTTCACGTTGGGAATCCAATAAAACTGAACCAAATTTTGAAACATTGATTGCCCTAGCCGAATTATATGAATCAGATTTATCAGCTTTTGCTCAAGGAATTGAACCACAAAAAAGAAAGAAACATATCAACCTATTTGCTGGTTTTGGCTTAGTCTTTTTTAACTTCGTTCTTGGTTTCTGGTTGATAATTACTACTGCTTTGATTCTTTTGGCTCTCTATGCTATTATATTAGCTTTATTCCTTGCTCCATTTATTATGATTTTCGCTGTTGCTACTCATAACCCACATATTACTTTTAGCAATGCGAATGGAGCAACAGGTTTTGACTGGTGGTACTGGTTAGTTGCAATTATCGCTTGTTCGCTGATGGTTCTTGTTAGCCCTTTGATTTGGCGATTTACAAAGTTACTTTACTTTTGGCTTATTAAATATCTCAAATTTAATCTCAAATCAGTTTATAATTAAAAAAGGGGCTCACTTGAGCACCTTTTTTATTTTTTTATTAAAGTCAAAACGACTCATCATCACTTCATGATTGCAGTTTGTACATCTTATCTTGATATCTGCACCCAATCTAGTGATTTCCCAAGCATTTGCTTTTTTACCAGTCGCCTTAACAGTGCAGGCATGAGGTTTCTTCATCTCGACAATCGAACCTAATTCATATTCCAGCATTATCTATCCTTTCTATACAATCCCTGTCATTATAATCTAATCATCTAGTTTTTCAACAAAAACTTGCTGAGGGCCTCCTAATAAAATGAGATACTTGTCAACTTGGTTGACATCGTAGGCTTTTTTCAAAGCCTCACTATAAAGATTCATCTGATCTCTATAACGCTCTTTTATTTCAGAAATAGCTGAACAACTTGTAAATCTATCTGTCTTATAATCAAATAGAACGATTTTATCAGTAAGTTTAACAAATCCATCACAAATTCCCCGAACAATATACTGCTCTTTAGCAAATTCATCTGTTCTCAACATTGAAAATGGTGCTTCTTTAACTGTTTTATCAACATTTTCTGATAAAAACTGACCGAAATCTGTATCAAACAAAGTCAAAATTTTAGCAATATCAATTTGATTTTTTATTTTTTCATCAAATCCCATTTCATCAAGTGTCGCTTGAAAACTAAATAAATCTGCTTGAGAAAAATCTGCATACTGCATAAAACTATGTGTTGCCGAACCGATTTCTGCAGCAGTAACTTTCTTAGGACCAAAATCAGAAAAATCTAGCTTTTTGACCCGAGTAAATTCACTTATCGGTTGAATTTCACCCACTTGTAATTGTTTTTCATAGCTTCGTTTTTTAACCTGACTTGGTGTTTGAATACTTGAAAGCTCTGTTGCTGCTTGATTTGGATATTCATAATTCATAATTTTTTGAGCTTTTTGTATTTCATCAGAATAGGCCATGATATTATCAAATTTTTCCGATTCTTCGACCAATTTTTTGAAATCAGGTTGACTTGTAAATTCAAGTTTTTCTGCTTCCAACTCTTCTTTTGTGTAGACATTGAGTTTCATCGGAAGTTTTGTGGCATTTTGAAGCGCCAATATCCAGTGTTGAAAACCGCGACTTGAATTACGAAATTTATCTTCTAAAATCTTTCCTTCTAAACTTGCATTATCGTAAAGGTCAAGTCCTGATTTTTTATCCGTTTCTTTTATTTTTCCGACAAGATAAAGTTTTTTCCTTGCTCTTGTAAATGCAACATATAAAACACGCATTTCTTCTGAGAGAGCTGCTCTTTGTTTTAAGTCTTTATTCACCATATAAGGGAATGTTTCCATTTTCACTAAAGCATAAGGGAAATCAGTTATAACATCTGCTTCATCCTTTAAATCGGCAATAAGCTTCATTCCTAAACCATTTTCACGACTTAGGATAACATCTTCTTTCAAATCACGATCGTTGAAACGAGATTGTAAATTCATTAAAAAGACATAATCAAATTCTAATCCTTTTGATTTATGGAAGGTCATCACTCGAACAGCATTTTGAGGAAGTTTTATATTAACAGAAGCTAAATCATTATTTTGTTCCATAAATTTGTTGATTAATCTTACAAATTTAAATAATCCTTTATAACCAGAACTTTCATATGATTCTGCTCGAACCGCTAAGGCTTGTAAGTTCGCTTGACGCATTTCACCATTTTTTAAGGCACCAACATAGTCAAAATAGTAGGTTTCTGTATATATTTTCCAAAGTAAATCATGAAATGCAACTTGGTTTACAAGTTTACGCCACTCTGTAAATTTCTTGTAAAATGCTTTAAGCTTGTCCTCTAAGGAAGGATTGATAAGTTCTGGATTTTGTCCTTCTTTATTAAGTGACAAAAGAATTTTATCCCAAAATCGAAGGTCATGGCTTCCTTGAGTACTGATTCTCGTTAATTCATCTTCATTAAATCCAAATAACGGAGACCTTAACATCGCAACCAATGATAAATCATAGAGTGGATTATCAATTGCTCGTAAAACGTCTAGCATAATTAAGACTTCCATTGATTTCAAAAAATCAACTCGTCCTTCATCAAGAACGACCGGAATATCGTAACTAAGCAGAATATCCTCAATTTTATTATTATTTGATTTAGAACGAACCAAGATTGCTATATCTTTTGGCTCAACTCCAGCTTCAATCAATTCTTTTATTTCTTGAGCTGCTCCTTTAATCTCTCCATCCGAAATTCTTACTTCGGATTCATCTGTTTCTTCATCACTTGTATTTTCTTTGTATAAAAGAAGTTCTGGATAAAAATCTTTCTCAGATTCAACTGGATAATCAGTAATGTTTCCTTGAACTAAGGCTTCTTCTTTGCCATAAGTCATCTCACCTAATTTTTCATCCATCAGGTGTTTAAAGATATCATTTGTAAATGTTAAAACCTCACCACGTGAACGAAAGTTTTCTTTTAGGCGAATTAATTGATTTGGATTTTCTGTCTTGGCATAGTCTTTATATTTTTCTAAAAAGAGGCCAGGGTCAGCTAAACGAAAGCCATAAATTGATTGCTTAATATCACCAACCATGAAGAGATTATGTCCATTCGATAAAAGTTCCAGCATTCGCTCCTGAGTGTGGCTGGTATCCTGATACTCATCAATCATGATTTCATCATAATGTTCTCTTAAAGTTTCACGTATATCTGGATTTTCCTCTAAAATTTCGATGGCAAAGTGTGCGATATCAGAGTACTCAAAAGCATTTTCATTCTTTTTACGTTCTAAATAACTTTGGTAAAACTCAATAACAAATTTTTGTAAATTTTCTGCGATTTCAAATGCTTGATTTTGATATTTTTCAATCAACTGACCATGTTTTATTTTATCAACAAACTTCCGAATTTCTCCAGGTTTGGATTTCGAGCCGACTAAGTCTTGCTTTTGTGCTGAAAAATCTTTTTTCAGAGCCGAAAGTATTTCATCTTTTGAAGAACCCACTCGAATATCTGTATCTATTGATAAAAATAGTTCTGTGAAAGTTGCAAAATCTTTAGTGGTTATTGCTTCTAAGAGTTCATTTTTATTATCTAAAATAAGGTTGGCCTTATCACGTCCAGCCCCTTTTTTAGCAATTACTCCATTGGTTAATGAAGTTTCTAGAAGTTCAAAAAATATCAGTAAATTCTCTTTTATATCTGCTGAAAAATCTGCAGACAAGTCTGTCAGTGATTTATATGTTTCAAAACCTTTTAAAAATTGATTTTCTAACCACTTTATTGGATTTTCAGTTGCTGATGCAAAACGGTAAGTAGTGTAAACCACTTTTTGAAAACCAGCAATATTTCTGTCTTTAGAAAAATTTTTTATAAGTTCTTCAAATTTTTCTTTTGAAATATTCAATCCTTCATCTCCTGATAGATAAGACTCAACCAATTGTTCAAAAACTTCTTGTCTAATTAAATCACTCTCTGTTTGATCAGCTAAGATTCGGAAATTCGGGTCAATATTTACTCGATTGAAATTCGTTTTTGTCAATTTTTGGGTGAAACTATCCATAGTTCCAATATCAGCATTTGACAAGTTATGTAAAGCAAGTGTCAACCTACGAGCTTGATTTTCATCAGAACTTTCTTGTCTGGCTTTTTTTAAATCTCGCTCAAGCCGCATCCGTAATTCGCTTGCTGCTTTTTTTGTAAATGTGGAAATGAAAAGTCGATCAATTTCAATTCCTTGTTTGACTTTCTCGACAATTCTCTGAGCCATAACAAAAGTTTTTCCGGAACCAGCACTCGCTGAAACTAGAATATTCTTACCAGAACTATGAATGGCTTCATTTTGCTCTGGAGTTAATTTTACTTCACTCATTTCGCCCTTCTCCTTTTAATTCTGCTAAGATTTCTGCTTGAGATTTTTGACCAATTTCACGACTGTGATCATTCATGTGTACATTTGCTTCAAATCGACAAATAGATTTAAGCGGACAGTAGCGACAACCTCGAACATTACCTGTTTGATCAATCCCTTCGGAGCGTTTCATAATTGGATTTATTGCAATCTGACCACTCTTAAGTCGCTGACCAGCATGCTGATAATGATTTTCATTCAATTTTAAAAGCTGTTCAAATTCTTCTTGATTGTAAATATTAGATTTTTTTACAGTAATATTTTCTATTGCTTTTATTTGGTCAGCTGCCTCTTCCAAAACTAAACCATCATAGCGCATTGATTCTTTCAATAAGCCAGCAATCTCTGATAAATGATTGATTTCTGATAAGTTAATTGGTTGATTTTTAAATTGTAAATAAAGAGCACCCCATATTTTTTGATTAGGAAAAGCTTCTTTAATCACGTCTAAATAGGTCATAAATTGTAAACTCAGACCGTCATAAGCATCCTGTAATTTAAAGGAATGAGCACTTGATTTGTAATCTATAGCTCCTAAATAATCAGAAGAAAGTTGGTCCAAACGGTCAATTCTTCCTCGTAAGTAAATATCATCAACAGAAAAATTACCTAATTCACTTTTTGGTAAGCCAAAACTACTTTCTGTCAGTAAAGTATTAAGTTCATCAGTAGAAACTGTTTCCTTTAAAACTGTTGCAGTCTGTCTAACAATGTCTTCTAAATTGGTCCAAGTAAATCTTGCTGTTGCATCCTGAGTAAAATAACGAGAGTAATTACTGTCAACATCATGTAAAACTTTTGTCAATTTTTCATCAAAATTTTCAGCTGACAAAGCTTCTTCTTGCATGACTTTTTCAAAAACTTCATGGAAAAAGTTACCGACAATTTTGGAATTTATATCAATATTTTCAAAAGTTTCCAGACCCAAAGTGGTCTCTAAAAAGTACTGATATTCACAGTTATAAAAGCGTTCAAAAGAACTGACAGAAGCATACAGTTTATCACCATAAATTTGGTCTAAGGTTTCTTTTGATAAATTGACCGTATTAATATCTTTAGCTAAATCCAATAATATTTTTTGAAAATCAGGATTTGACTTAACTAAGATTCGGAAAATACTAGACCAAAAAACTCTTTTGTCATCATTTTTTTCTTCAGTTTCAACAAGTTCACGCTCAATTTTTCCAATCATAGAAATCACTGAACGACTGTTTCCAATGTGCTCTAAGCTTTCAAAAAGATTGACTTCTTGAATTTTTTGAAGAATTTTTTCATCCGCATGATTCAAAAATAATTGGAAAACTGGTGAAAATTCTCCTTGCTCATTTGCCATAATTTGTGGCATGGACAAAACTAAAGTTTCTTTTGCCGAATTCACTAAAGAAAGGACTGTAAACTGATTTTTTTGATAGTTGACAACGTTCAACTGTTCAATAAACTGATTTTCATCAGTTGTTTGATTAATTTTTAGTCGTTCTTCATCGGATAAAAGTGTTGAATTTTTCTTTATTCTTGGAAAATTAGTTTGACTCAAACCAATGGCATAGATATATTTATTAGTTTTAGGTTCAACAAGTTCATAATCTTTGATATTTACAACATCAACGTTTGCTGGAATTTGTCGATATTTTGCATTTTTCAATCCTGCTAATAAAATATCTAAAAACTCCAGACTTTTCAATTTTTCATCAGAAAAAACGGCCAAAAACTCATTCAATATCGAAATAAGCATTTGCCAAACTTGTTCATGTTTATCAGCCATTTGATGCTTACTTTCAGATTCTGCTTCTGAAAAATAAGTGTTCATATTGGCCATTACATTTCCAGTTTCAAGTAAAACTTGTAAATCAGAAACCCATTTTTTTCCTGTTTTTTGCCGATTTGTCCCCAAAAAGACTTGTAAAGGAGAATCATTTCCCAATAAATTTTCGCGAAGCTGATTCACTAATTCAATTTTAGAAAACTCACTTTCATTGAATGCTTCCGTAAATTTTTTTC
The DNA here is from genome assembly GCF_020218185.2 of Lactococcus sp. SK2-659. Lineage (NCBI taxonomy): Bacteria > Bacillati > Bacillota > Bacilli > Lactobacillales > Streptococcaceae > Lactococcus > Lactococcus sp. SK2-659. The sequence goes on along the minus strand of NZ_JAIWQZ020000002.1, from coordinate 115,382 downwards.
GACCAGAAATCTTATATTTTTGAACATAGTATTCAAAGTAATCAATGACTTCTTCATCAAGGTTGACATCAGTGTAAACCTTGCTTTTTAGAAGATTGACAACATCATCTGTCCGATAATTATTCTTTTTAATTGAAAGTAAACTTTCAAAAAAGATAACCAAAGGATGCTGACTCATTGATTCTTCTTGGGCATAGAAAAATGGAATTTCATAAAGTTCAAAAATTTCTTTCAAAGTAATTTCATAAGCAGCTGGATCGCCTACTAAAACTGTAAAATCTTTGAAAAAAGCCCCCTGACTTATTTTTTGTCTAATTTCCTTTGCGACACCTTCAATTTCAACTTTTTGATTTTCGGCTTCCCAAATTCTGAAATATTTTGCATCAGCAGAATTTATTTCAATATTTTGATCAGAAATGGCAAATCTTGAATCTAAATCGAGTAATTTTGTCAACTTATTGTAAACTTCATTGACAGATGAAGAAGCCATTTTTCTTAGTTCTACTGGAAATTTACTGCGAAAACGCCCAATCATTTGACTCGTACTGATATAAATTGTTTCAGATCCGGCTGTCAGTGAATTTTCATCACTATAAGTTCCAATGACAAAACGTGCCACTCTATCTTGAATACTTTCAATAAAAAGCTCTTCTTCCGCAGAAAATCGAGTATATCCATCAATGACAATTGTCACATCTTTGAGTTGAAAATCAAATTCCCCATCAGCAAGACGACTAGTAAAATCACCAAATTCTGAGTAGTTAGCATAGTCATTTGCTAATTTTTCTTCAAATCTACTTAAAATCTTTTTTAATTCTTGATTTTTAGGGCTGTCAGGTAAATTTTCTACTGACAGATTTGCTGTCAGTAACTCTGTTCTTAACTGAATTAGCATTTCCAAAAAACCAGCAGAATCCTGTAGAGAAAAATACAGCGGAATTTCTTCTTTCGAAAAACTCCTCAAAACACGTCGAAAAAGCATTGAAAGGCCTGCTGTGCCCAACTCTGTCTTTGTTGTCGCTTTTTCCCGCTTATCAAAATAATAGGGCAATTGCTTAAAACGAGTGACGAGTAAGTCAAAAACTGCTGCATCACTTCCCTTAGCCAAGCGCTCTAAAATTTCTTTCTCCTTCTCAAATGACATTGAAGAAGGCACAATGTAATAAACTTTTCGATTTTTTTCAAGTTCTTCAAGAGAAATCTCTAATAGTCCCTCTGTTAAATCTTGTGTAATTTCAGTATATAAAATTTCCATAAAAAATAGACCTAACTTTCGTTAAGTCCATTATAACAAAATCTAAAATTACTGACAGACATTTTCGTCAGCAAATCTAAGCTGACAAAAGAGCTGTCAATAAAATTAATTTGTACGTACTGGTGTAATCAATTGAACAAATCCAGATTCTTCATTACGTGGTTGTAAAGTGAACGGACGAACATTAGAAATAAAGCGAATACGAACTTCTGGTGCTTTAATCACTTTCAAAGCATCAATCAAATATTCAGGATTAAAGCTGATTGCTAAGTCATTTCCTTCTTTTGATAAGGCTGTTAATTCTTCATGGACAGAACCTACCTCAGGAGAGTTGGCTGTGGTTACTACAGAATCACCAGAAACCGTCAATTTTACAGTTCCATTAGTTGTCATTACTGTCAATAAACGCGCACGATCCATTGTATGACGCAATTGCGCAGCATCAAAAACTAAATCTAAAGTATAATCAGCTTCATTTGGAATTAACCGATTAGTATCAGGATAAGATCCTTCAATCAAACGACTATAATAACTAATTGTTTCATTTCTAAAAAGCATTTGGCTTCCACTGATGAAAATTTCAATCTCTTCTTCATCATTTGTGAAAACATTTTTAAAACTATTGATTGATTTACTTGGCAAAATAACATCAAATTTTAATTCTGAATCTTCTAAAGGCAATAAACGTTGACTCATCCGATGTGAGTCAGTTGCGACTGCTTTTAATTCTCCAGTTGATAAAGTTTCTAAATGAACACCTGTAAAAATGGGACGATTTTCTTGAGTACTTACAGCAAAAACTGTTTCTGTAAAAATTTCTTTAAGTACTTTAACTTTCATTTTCAATGAAGAGCCTTCGGAAATTTCTTGTAAATGCGGATAGATTTCTGAATCCAGGCCTTTTAAAGTAATTTCTGACTTACCAGAAGTTAACAAAACTTGCTTTTGTTCTTTTTCAGTAAATTCAAGAGTGACTTCTGGTAATTGACTTACCACATTTTCAAAGAAAGCAGCTTCTAATAAAACTGAACCAGTCCCTGAAATAAGCATACTTGCATCTTTATTATCAACAGGTAAAAAATTCTTGATTGAAATTTGACCATTTGAACCAATTAAAGTAATTCCATTTTCTTCAACTTCAATTTTTAATTTTGTTAAAGCAGGAATTGTTACTTTAGAACCAATTGCTTGTTTGGTAATTCTCAAAGCATTTTGAAACGCATTTTTATTAATTGAAAATTTAATCATGAGATTCCTTTATAATTTCTTTTTATAAATATAATAGTAATAGTAGTAGGTCCTGTGGATAATCTGTATAAGACAAATCCACTTAGAAGTATAAGCTTTTCCCCTGTGGATAATTAAAGAATAAGTATTTTATAAGTCCTTGAGTTTTCCACAGGTTCAAAATTTACGTTTAATGCTATCGATGTCTTTTTGAACATCCATATCATTTTTCATCTTATCCGAAATTTGTTTATAAGCGTACATTACCGTTGTGTGATCACGGCCGCCAAAAGCAGTTCCAATTGCCGGAAGACTTGTACCTAAAAGTTCTCTGACAAGATACATCGCAATCTGTCTTGGAAAGGCAATTTCCTTAGGACGCTTAGGACCAACAAGATCTGAGAATGAAATATGATAATAATTAGCAACTTCATCTTGAATTTTTTTAATAGTAAGATTTGATAAAGATTGCTGAGTTGCATTTTTTAAAGAACGCAAAGCCTGACTTGCTGTCTCGATATCGACCACGGCAATGCCATTTGCTCGAGCCACAAATTCGACCCGATTTAGAGCGCCCTCGAGTTCTCGAACGTTTGAGTCAATCTGACCAGCAATATAAGATAGAGTTTCACTCGGAAATTCTAAACGACTTGATTCAGATTTAATCAAAAGAATAGCCATCCGAGTTTCATAGTCAGGAGCCGTAATATCAGTAGTCAAACCCCAAGAGAAGCGTGAAACCAAGCGATCTTCCAAATTATTTAATTCTTGCGGAATACGATCAGAAGTTAAAACAATTTGGGAACCTTTATCATAGAGTGCGTTGAAGGTATTAAAAAATTCATTTTTCGTCCCCTCTTTATCACTGAAAAATTGCACATCGTCCAATAGAAGTAAATCTAAATTACGATAAGTATTTTCAAAATTCTCCATTTGGTTTTTTCGCGTTGCATTAACATAGTCGTTAACGAAATTCTCCGAAGAAACATATTTAATTCGAGCAGTCGGATTGTCAGTCAAAATCTGATTTCCAATTGCATGCATTAAATGCGTCTTACCTAGACCAGCTCCACCATAAATAAATAGTGGATTATAGGTATCACCAGGTTTATCAGCAACAGCAATTGCCGCAGCCAAAGTCCAACGGTTACCAGGACCTTGCACAAAATTTTCAAAATTATATTTCTCGTTGAGACCACTAACCAAAGGAGAAGCGGGTTTAGCAGTAGAATGCGGCTGCTCTTCAATAGAAGATTGATTATTTAAACGATGAAGTTCCAGTTCAGTTAACTCATCATTTGCATAGAGTTCATAATCAATCATCCGACCAAAGACCTCAAATCCCGCCGTTGTGATCAAATCGGACTGTTTTTTCCAATAATCTTTTTTCATTCCACTATCAAGCAAGATATTGGCAGTATCTTGCTCGACAGACATTAATTGAGCAGGCTCAATAAAAAAATCATAAGCTTGTTTACCGATACTCTGCCGAGCTAGTTCGGTTACACGGGCCCAAAATTTTTGATTTTCATTAAGGGATGCCATATTACTCCTTTACTTTTTAGTTTGTTGATAACTCATTATATCATTTCACATTATATTTTTCCACAGTCTGTTGAAATTAACAAAAGAAAGTTTTCCACCATAAGAAAAAGTTATTAACAAAACTGTGGATAATGTGTAAAAGTTTTTTTATCCACAGAAAAAGATAAGGAATACCAAATGCATACGGACTTATCCACAAATCAAAAAAAGTTAAATTTATAGATTATTTGCTGTGGAAAAAGAAAAAAATAAGAAAAATTTACCACAGCTTTTAGACAGTCAGTTCTATCTTTGGGGATATTTTATCTCTAATGTAATAAAATCCAAGAATTTGAAAATAAATTGTTAAATTTTAAGTTTTCTACTATATAAAGACGGAATATAGAGACGAACTATTTGCTACAAAATAAGAGAAAGTTCAATTTTCTACTATCCATAATAAAAATTTACTTAAGTTTAAAAACATCATTTCTACGTAAAAAATCAAAGAATTTTATTCTCAGAAGGTAAGAAAGACTAAAATAAGTACCTTATCTTACTAAAAAATAAGAAAAAATAAAAAGTAATGAAAATCAGTGGTGGCATGAAATAAAGCGAATACAGGGGAGGGAAAAAGCGAACGTAAGATAAAAAAAGTCGTAAAAGCCACAGTTAATTCTTGACAAGATTAGGTAGGTTTGATAGAATATAATAGTTGTCGCAAGAGACGAGGGTCTTGAAGCGATAAGCTAGACCATTGAAAACTGAATAAAGAAGAATGACTCATGTGATGTAGTAAGATACATCAAAAATCTGTCAATCAATAATGAAAGACAAGCCAGTCACTTCGGTGACTTAAATACTTTATTTGAGAGTTTGATCCTGGCTCAGGACGAACGCTGGCGGCGTGCCTAATACATGCAAGTTGAGCGCTGAAGGTTGGTACTTGTACCAACTGGATGAGCAGCGAACGGGTGAGTAACGCGTGGGGAATCTGCCTTTGAGCGGGGGACAACATTTGGAAACGAATGCTAATACCGCATAAAAACTTTAAACACAAGTTTTAAGTTTGAAAGATGCAATTGCATCACTCAAAGATGATCCCGCGTTGTATTAGCTAGTTGGTGAGGTAAAGGCTCACCAAGGCGATGATACATAGCCGACCTGAGAGGGTGATCGGCCACATTGGGACTGAGACACGGCCCAAACTCCTACGGGAGGCAGCAGTAGGGAATCTTCGGCAATGGACGAAAGTCTGACCGAGCAACGCCGCGTGAGTGAAGAAGGTTTTCGGATCGTAAAACTCTGTTGGTAGAGAAGAACGTTGGTGAGAGTGGAAAGCTCATCAAGTGACGGTAACTACCCAGAAAGGGACGGCTAACTACGTGCCAGCAGCCGCGGTAATACGTAGGTCCCGAGCGTTGTCCGGATTTATTGGGCGTAAAGCGAGCGCAGGTGGTTTATTAAGTCTGGTGTAAAAGGCAGTGGCTCAACCATTGTATGCATTGGAAACTGGTAGACTTGAGTGCAGGAGAGGAGAGTGGAATTCCATGTGTAGCGGTGAAATGCGTAGATATATGGAGGAACACCGGTGGCGAAAGCGGCTCTCTGGCCTGTAACTGACACTGAGGCTCGAAAGCGTGGGGAGCAAACAGGATTAGATACCCTGGTAGTCCACGCCGTAAACGATGAGTGCTAGATGTAGGGAGCTATAAGTTCTCTGTATCGCAGCTAACGCAATAAGCACTCCGCCTGGGGAGTACGACCGCAAGGTTGAAACTCAAAGGAATTGACGGGGGCCCGCACAAGCGGTGGAGCATGTGGTTTAATTCGAAGCAACGCGAAGAACCTTACCAGGTCTTGACATACTCGTGCTATTCCTAGAGATAGGAAGTTCCTTCGGGACACGGGATACAGGTGGTGCATGGTTGTCGTCAGCTCGTGTCGTGAGATGTTGGGTTAAGTCCCGCAACGAGCGCAACCCCTATTGTTAGTTGCCATCATTAAGTTGGGCACTCTAACGAGACTGCCGGTGATAAACCGGAGGAAGGTGGGGATGACGTCAAATCATCATGCCCCTTATGACCTGGGCTACACACGTGCTACAATGGATGGTACAACGAGTCGCGAGACAGTGATGTTTAGCTAATCTCTTAAAACCATTCTCAGTTCGGATTGTAGGCTGCAACTCGCCTACATGAAGTCGGAATCGCTAGTAATCGCGGATCAGCACGCCGCGGTGAATACGTTCCCGGGCCTTGTACACACCGCCCGTCACACCACGGGAGTTGGGAGTACCCGAAGTAGGTTGCCTAACCGCAAGGAGGGCGCTTCCTAAGGTAAGACCGATGACTGGGGTGAAGTCGTAACAAGGTAGCCGTATCGGAAGGTGCGGCTGGATCACCTCCTTTCTAAGGAATATATACAAAGACGTGAGCATTCAACTTTATTCAGTTTTGAGGGGTTTAGTGATAAACCTAAGCAAGAATCAACTTCTTGATTGTGGGGCCTTAGCTCAGCTGGGAGAGCGCCTGCTTTGCACGCAGGAGGTCAGCGGTTCGATCCCGCTAGGCTCCATTGTCAGACAAGACGTTAAAATCACTTGAACATTGAAAACTAAATAACAATATCTAATAACGATAAATAAACCAAAAGCTGTGAATTTTAAAGAATTTACAAACTTATACTTGAAAAACGATGATTATAAATCATCATGGCAAAGTTAATAAGGGCGCACGGTGGATGCCTTGGCACTAAGAGCCGATGAAGGACGTGACTAACGACGATATTCTAGGGGGAGCAGTAAGTACGCATTGATCCCTAGGTCTCCGAATGGGGAAACCCAGCTGCTACTAGCAGTTATTCATGAGTGAATACATAGCTCATGTAAAGGTAACGCAGAGAACTGAAACATCTAAGTACCTGCAGGAAGAGAAAGTAAAAACGATTTCGTAAGTAGCGGCGAGCGAACGCGAAGAAGGGCAAACCAAGAAGCTTGCTTCTTGGGGTTGTAGGACTGCAACGTGGACTTAAGCATTATAGTCGAATAACCTGGGAAGGTTAATCAAAGAGGGTAATAATCCCGTAGACGAAATAGCGCTTATACCTAGCAGTATCCTGAGTAGGGCTGGACACGCGAAATCCAGTTTGAATCCGGGAGGACCATCTCCCAACCCTAAATACTCCTTAGTGACCGATAGTGAACCAGTACCGTGAGGGAAAGGTGAAAAGAACCCCGAGAGGGGAGTGAAATAGCACCTGAAACCGTGTGCCTACAAGAAGTTCGAGCCCGTTAATGGGTGAGAGCGTGCCTTTTGTAGAATGAACCGGCGAGTTACGTTATGATGCGAGGTTAAGTTGAAGAGACGGAGCCGTAGGGAAACCGAGTCTGAATAGGGCGACTTAGTATCATGATGTAGACCCGAAACCTAGTGACCTATCCATGAGCAGGGTGAAGGTGTGGTAAGACGCACTGGAGGCCCGAACCAGGACACGTTGAAAAGTGTTTGGATGACTTGTGGATAGCGGAGAAATTCCAAACGAACTGGGAGATAGCTGGTTCTCTCCGAAATAGCTTTAGGGCTAGCGTCGAAATGTAAGTGTATTGGAGGTAGAGCACTGTTTGGGTGAGGGGTCCGTCTAGGATTACCAATCTCAGATAAACTCCGAATGCTAATACACATGTTCGGCAGTCAGACTGCGAGTGCTAAGATCCGTAGTCGAAAGGGAAACAGCCCAGACCAACAGCTAAGGTCCCAAAATATATGTTAAGTGGAAAAGGATGTGGGGTTGCACAGACAACTAGGATGTTAGCTCAGAAGCAGCTATCATTCAAAGAGTGCGTAATAGCTCACTAGTCGAGTGACCCTGCGCCGAAAATGTACCGGGGCTAAACATATTACCGAAGCTTTGGATTGATATTTTATCAATGGTAGGAGAGCGTTCTTAACCGCGATGAAGGTATACCGTGAGGAGTGCTGGAGCGTTAAGAAGTGAGAATGCCGGTATGAGTAGCGCAAGATAAGTGAGAATCTTATCCACCGTAAGACTAAGGTTTCCAGGGGAAGGCTCGTCCGCCCTGGGTTAGTCGGGACCTAAGGCGAGGCCGAAAGGCGTAGTCGATGGACAACTGGTTGATATTCCAGTACTAGATATGATCGTGATGGAGGGACGCAGTAGGCTAAGAGATGCCAGTTAATGGATTCTGGTCTAAGCAGTGAGGTGTGAGATGTGTCAAATGCATTTCTCTTTAACATTGAGCTGTGATGGGGAAGCAACTACGGTTGCGAACTCTCTGATGTCACACTGCCAAGAAAAGCTTCTAGCGTAAAGTCATATCTACCCGTACCGCAAACCGACACAGGTAGTCGAGGCGAGTAGCCTCAGGTGATCGAGAGAACTCTCGTTAAGGAACTCGGCAAAATAGCCCCGTAACTTCGGGAGAAGGGGTGCTGGTGTAAAAGCCAGCCGCAGTGAATAGGCCCAAGCAACTGTTTATCAAAAACACAGCTCTCTGCTAAACCGCAAGGTGATGTATAGGGGGTGACGCCTGCCCGGTGCTGGAAGGTTAAGAGGAGTGCTTAGACGTAAGTCGAAGGTATGAATTGAAGCCCCAGTAAACGGCGGCCGTAACTATAACGGTCCTAAGGTAGCGAAATTCCTTGTCGGGTAAGTTCCGACCCGCACGAAAGGCGTAATGATTTGGGCACTGTCTCAACGAGAGACTCGGTGAAATTTTAGTACCTGTGAAGATGCAGGTTACCCGCGACAGGACGGAAAGACCCCATGGAGCTTTACTGTAGTTTGATATTGAGTACCTGTAAGTCATGTACAGGATAGGTAGGAGCCATTGAAATAGGGACGCTAGTTTCTATTGAGGCGTTGTTGGGATACTACCCTTGACTTATGGTTACTCTAACCCGCTGGCATAATCGGCCAGGGAGACAGTGTCTGACGGACAGTTTGACTGGGGCGGTCGCCTCCTAAAGAGTAACGGAGGCGCTCAAAGGTTGGCTCAGATTGGTTGGAAATCAATCGTAGAGTGTAAAGGTAAAAGCCAGCTTGACTGCGAGAGCTACAACTCGAGCAGGTAGGAAACTAGGACTTAGTGATCCGGTGGTACCGCATGGAAGGGCCATCGCTCAACGGATAAAAGCTACCCTGGGGATAACAGGCTTATCTCCCCCAAGAGTTCACATCGACGGGGAGGTTTGGCACCTCGATGTCGGCTCGTCGCATCCTGGGGCTGTAGTCGGTCCCAAGGGTTGGGCTGTTCGCCCATTAAAGCGGCACGCGAGCTGGGTTCAGAACGTCGTGAGACAGTTCGGTCCCTATCCGTCGCGGGCGTAGGTAATTTGAGAGGATCTGTCCTTAGTACGAGAGGACCGGGATGGACTTACCGCTGGTGTACCAGTTGTTCCGCCAGGAGCACGGCTGGATAGCTATGTAGGGAAGGGATAAGCGCTGAAAGCATCTAAGTGCGAAGCCCACCTCAAGATGAGATTACCCATTCGTAAGAATTAAGAGCCCAGAGAGATGATCTGGTAGATAGGCTGGAAGTGGAAGAGTTGCGAGACTTGGAGCGGACCAGTACTAATCGCTCGAGGACTTTACCAAAAGAGTCAAATATAAAAAGCTTAAGGTTAAGCGTTAGAAGAATTGTTATTTAGTTTTGAATGTTCAAGGTAACATTTAATGATTTGGTCATCATTGCGATGGAGATACACCTGTTCCCATGTCGAACACAGAAGTTAAGTCCATCTACGGCGGAAGTACTTGGGGGTTGCCCCCTGGGAGATAGGCGAGTGGCCAAGTTGAAAGTATGGTCCGTTGGTCAAGGGGTTAAGACACCGCCTTTTCACGGCGGTAACACGGGTTCGAATCCCGTACGGACTATATTATTAAAACTCGGGGAACCGAGTTTTATGTTATTGCGGATTAGCTCAGTTGGTAGTAGCGCATGACTGTTAATCATGATGTCGTCAGTTCGAGTCTGACATCCGCAGCTTTTAAGGGACCTACGGGTCTCTTTTTTTATTATAAATACAGAAAATGTTTAAGAAATTTTGATATAATTTGATAAACGGAGAGATGATATAGAATGCAAAAGAGATATACAACTTGGAATGAATATTTGCGAACCAATTTTGGTGAAAAAATATTTAAAGTTCCTATTGATGCTGGTTTTGACTGCCCTAATCGGGATGGTACGGTTGCTCATGGTGGATGTACTTTTTGTACAGTATCTGGTTCAGGGGACATGATTTTGGAGCCAGAAGCTCCAATTGCGGACCAATTTGCTGCCGAAGTGGCTCAATTTCATAAAAAGTGGCCTGGAGTGAAGAAATATATTGTTTATTTCCAAAATTTCACTAATACTCACGCGCCTGTTGAAGTACTGAGAGAGCGTTTTGAACAAGCGGTAAACCAACCAGATGTTGTAGGTATTTCAATTGGTACTCGTCCTGACTGTTTACCAGATGATGTTGTGGATTACTTGGCAGAATTAAATCGTCGAATGGAAGTTTGGATTGATTTGGGTTTGCAGACTACTTATGAAGAAACATCAGATTTGATTAATCGAGCTCATGATTATGAAACCTATGTAGATGCGGTGAAGAGATTGAGGCTTCATAATATTAATGTTTGTACTCACTTAATCAATGGTTTACCTGGTGAAACTAGTGAGATGATGTTAGAAAATGTTCGTCGAATGGTTTTAGATTCTGATATTCAAGGTGTGAAATTACATTTACTTCATTTGATGAAGCAAACTCGTTTGCAACGTGATTATCATGAAGGAAAATTACAGCTGATGTCGCAAGAAGAATATGTAAAAGTGATTTGTGACCAATTAGAGATGATTCCAAAAGAAATTGTTATTCATCGTTTAACAGGAGATGCTCCGCGGGATTTAATTATTGGACCTATGTGGTCTTTAAAAAAGTGGGAAGTTTTGAATAGTATTGATGCTGAAATGGAACGGCGAGGAAGTGTTCAAGGTTGTAAAGATGTTCGGCTTAGTGATCTAATTACATTTTAACTGACAGGAGGTGAATTTTTATTCATCTCTTTTTTATTGAATTTGGTGTTATAATAGGAAAGAAATTGAAAATCTGTCAGTAAAACTGAAATTGGTATATAAAAATAATTAGAAAGTGATGAGGAAATAAATGTTAAAACAGTTAGAAATGGCTCACTGGATGTTGAAAGATATCATCAACACTAATGATGTTGTGGTGGATGCAACGATGGGGAATGGTTATGATACTCAATTTTTAGCGGAATTAGGGGCGAATGTATATGCTTTTGATGTGCAAGAAGAAGCGCTGAATGCAACTGAAAAACGTTTAGATGATGCTGGAATAAAGAATCAAATATTTGAAAAAAATCTCTCGAATTTACTGACAGAGCCGTTAGTAAATCTAGTTTTGTCTGGTCATGAAAAGCTTTCTGAATATGTCAAAGAGCCAATCAAAGCAGCTATTTTTAATCTTGGATACTTACCCAAAACTGATAAAAGTGTGGTTACAAAGGCTGATACCACTTTGACTGCTCTAGATGCTTTGACTAATCAGTTAGTTGTAGGTGGAAGAATTGCGATTATGATTTATTACGGTCACGAGGGGGGAATGGAAGAAAAAGATGCCGTTATTAAGTGGACTTCTAGTTTGCCACAAAAGGACTGGGAAGTGACTTCTTATGCACCTCTTAACCAAATTCATACGCCGCCAATTTTAGTCCTAATCGAAAAAAGAAAATAAATTTACTTGAACAGTTGTGAATCTTATGTATTCTTTTATCTCTTGTTTTTTCCAAAAAAAAGAGTAAAATAGAGAAATGCTTAATTTTTTAAGTAAAAAATTATTTTAAAGAGGTAAATATACACATGCAAGGAGTTCTTCTCGCGCTTGTTCCAATGTTTGCTTGGGGTTCTATCGGATTTGTAGCTAATAAATTTGGTGGTGATGCTAAACAACAAACACTTGGAATGACTTTGGGCGCTTTTGTTTTTGCACTTATTGTTTTCTTATTCCGCATGCCAACGTTGACATGGCAAATTTTCTTAATTGGATTTATTGGTGGATTGCTTTGGGCAATTGGACAATTTGGTCAGTTTAATTCAATGAAATACATGGGTGTTTCAGTAGCAAGTCCGCTTTCATCAGGGAGTCAATTAGTAATTGGTGGCTTGATTGGGGTTTTTGCTTTCCACGAATGGACAAAACAAATTCAATTTATTCTCGGATTTATTGCGATGGCTGTTTTGGTAGTTGGGTTCTATTTCTCAGCTAAACGTGACCCAGAAAATGCAGTTGTTGAAGAAGGACGTAATTATACTAAAGGATTGACTGCTTTAACTTACTCAACTTTGGGATATGTTATCTATGTTATTCTTTTCAATAACTTAGCAGTACTTTGGTTCAATGTTCATTTTGATACATTGACAATTATCTTGCCAATGTCAGTTGGAATGATTTTTGGAGCACTTGTGATGGGGCGTTTCAAAATTAAAATGGAAAAATATGTTTATCAAAATATGATTGTTGGAGCAATGTGGGGTGTAGGTAATATCTTTATGCTTATGGCTGCAAGCGCTGCTGGTAACGCAATTGCCTTTTCATTCTCGCAATTAGGTGTCATCATTTCAACTATTGGAGGAATTCTCTTCCTTGGTGAAAAGAAAACCAAAAAAGAATTGGTTTATGTTGGAATTGGGATTGTTCTATTCGTAACAGGTGCAATTTTACTTGCAATTGTAAAATCTAAAGGATAATAAAAAAGCTGTCAGTAAATTGACGGCTTTTTTATAAGCTAATTTACTTACAGCTTTTCTGTCAGTAAAATTTTAGAGTTTTTCATTAACGAAATTTACAAAATGATTCCAAAAAACCTTTGGAGCGCTACTGCGAGGGACAGTTTTCTTGGCAACCAATGGAATTTGTTCTGCGGTACAATTTGGAAGATAGCCTAAACTATCCTTTACTGTAGTAGAAAGAGTGACAAGTTTTTGGTTTTTAGTCACAGTTGCTTCAACGGAGGCTGTTTTTTTCTTACTGAATTTGACTGTCAGTGATTTTGTATCTGCACTACCATCTGTAGCATAAGGAACAACGGGAGTGATATTTTGTGGAGCAACGAGTTGAACAGATTTTTCTTTTCCATCAGTCACAGCAATTTCTTTAAAATCATCTAAGGATTGATTTTTTTGCACAAGACTGGTCGTACGCCAATGACCATAAACATAGTTCATCAGTTGATTTGTGAGGGTGAAAGGAGTTGAGTTGTCAGCAGCAGGATCTGTAGCTTCTAAAACAACCGTAATGATTCTAAAACCGTTTTGATTTGTTGTTCCAGCAAAACAGTCAATTTGAAAACTTGTTGAACCTGTTTTCAAGCCATCCACACCAGTTCTTGAAGTAGAAAAACCACTAAGCATTTGATTGGTATTAGTTAAGGTCATCTTTGCTTCATTGCCGGTATCAAAAGGAATTTCTGTTTTTTTAGTGATTTGAAGAATTTCTGGGAAATCTTGAATAAGATGATAACTAAGTGTTGCTACAGCCTTTGCGCTCATTGTGTTTGTTGCTGAGGCACCAGACCCTGGATAAATATGACCGTTTAAATCATCATTTGGTAAGCCAGAAGCATTGACGAGATGGCTGTCAGTAATTCCCCAGTCTTTCATTTGTTTTGTCATCATATCAACAAATTTTGGTTCTGAACCAGCAATTTTTTCAGCTAAAGCGACAGCAGCAGAATTTGCTGACGGAAGAAGTAAAGCATTCAATAAATCTTTGACAGTATATTGACCATTTTGAGCAAGGGGAATATTGGAAGCATTAGAATTTTGAGTTAATTCATAAGCATAATCTGAAATAGGAACTTTAGTATTCCAAGTCAATTTATTTTCAGCTACATTTTTGTAAACTAAATAGGCTGTCAGTAATTTTGTGATAGAGGCAATGCGAGTGCTTGCATCATCAGCATTTTGTGCGTATAAAATTTTACCACTTGAGGCATCAATAGCAATTGCTGATTTAGCAGCAACCGTAAAATCATTTGTCGTTGGAGTCGTAGCAGCACTGACAGAAAAGCCCGAAAGGACTGACAGACTAATCAGGAAACTACAAAAAATAATTGCAATTTTTTTCATGACTCGATTATACCATAGTCTATTCGTAAGGTACAATAGATTCAAAACTTGATAGATAATTAAATAGTTTTATTTTTTCAAAATCAATTCTAAAAAATAGATTGACAATTGTTATAAAAAATGATATTATATTAAACGGTACTTTTTACTTTGGACTCTCAGGAGAACTTGTATAAGTTGCTAAACTTCTTGTCAGAACTTGGCTTAAGCGACCATATACTGACTAAAAAATTGGCGATTCGCCATCCAATAAAAAGAAAGGAATGCTTTTGTATTTCTCATCGCTTCGCATAAAAATGTGGAAAAATACAAAAAGCAGACAGTAAAATGCCTACAATTAACCAATTGGTACGCAAACCACGTCGTGCTCAAGTGACTAAATCTAAATCACCAGCAATGAACGTTGGCTACAACAGCCGTAAAAAAGTACAAACTAAACTTGCAAGCCCACAAAAACGTGGAGTAGCAACTCGTGTTGGTACTATGACTCCTAAAAAACCTAACTCAGCGCTTCGTAAATTCGCGCGTGTACGTCTTTCAAACCTTATGGAAGTAACAGCGTACATCCCAGGTATCGGACACAACCTCCAAGAACACAGTGTTGTACTTCTTCGTGGTGGACGTGTAAAAGACCTTCCAGGGGTACGTTACCATATCGTTCGTGGTGCACTTGATACAGCAGGTGTCGCTGACCGTAAACAAAGCCGTTCTAAATACGGTGCTAAAAAACCAAAAGCTTAAGAAGGGAGATAAGTAAGAATGCGTAAAAATCGTGCCCCAAAACGTGAAGTTTTGGCAGATCCAATGTACAACTCAATCGTCGTAACTCGTCTTATCAACCGCGTTATGCTTGATGGTAAACGTGGTGTTGCGTCTCAAATCGTTTACGGTGCCTTCAAACAAATTGAAGAAGCTACTGGAAACAACCCACTCGAAGTCTTCGAAACTGCTATGGAAAACATCATGCCAGTTCTTGAAGTTCGCGCTCGTCGTGTCGGTGGTTCTAACTATCAAGTCCCAGTTGAAGTTCGTCCAGAACGTCGTACAACTCTTGGACTTCGTTGGTTGGTAACAATCGCTCGTAACCGTGGTGAACACACAATGCAAGATCGTCTTGCAAAAGAAATCTTGGATGCAGCTAACAACACAGGTGCAGCAGTCAAAAAACGTGAAGATACTCACAAAATGGCTGAAGCTAACCGTGCGTTCGCTCACTTCCGCTGGTAAAATCTATTTGCGTTGCAGCTGCTTCGTCAGAAGAACCCTCGCGTACTCTAGTACGCTTCGGAACCTTCTTTCTCGCTTCTGCTTAGCAAATAAATTTTACGATCAGTCTTAAAGATTGTAAAGTAACATCGAATTGATGTAAAAAAACGAACATTACCGGGCTTGGGCTCCTCGCCTGCTCGGTTTTGTTTTAATTTTTTAACATAAATTTGATACAATAAAACTAATGAGAAATTCTCATGACTAAAATCAAATAGGAGAACAAAATGGCTCGCGAATTTTCACTTGCTAATACACGTAATATCGGTATCATGGCCCACGTCGATGCTGGTAAAACAACAACAACTGAACGTGTTCTTTACTACACTGGTAAAATCCATAAAATCGGTGAAACTCACGAAGGTGCATCACAAATGGACTGGATGGAGCAAGAACAAGAACGTGGTATCACAATCACATCTGCAGCAACAACTGCTGAATGGAAAGGTAACCGCGTAAATATCATTGACACACCAGGTCACGTGGACTTCACAATCGAAGTACAACGTTCACTCCGTGTTCTTGATGGTGCTGTTACCGTTCTTGATGCTCAATCAGGTGTTGAACCACAAACAGAAACTGTATGGCGTCAAGCGACTGAATACGGTGTTCCACGTATCGTTTTTGCTAACAAAATGGACAAAATCGGTGCTGATTTCTACTACTCACTTTCTACTTTGGGAGATCGTTTGGGTGCTAATGCTCATCCAATCCAAATTCCAATTGGTGCAGAAGATGACTTCATCGGTATCATTGACTTGGTAACTATGAAATCTGAAATCTATACTAACGACCTTGGTACAGATATTAAAGAAACTGTTGTAGGTTCAGACGAATTTAACGCTGAATTGGCAGCTTTGGATTTCAATGCTGAAGAATACACAGAACTTGCAAACGAATGGCGTGAAAAACTCATCGAAGCAATTGCTGATTTCGATGAAGATATCATGGAAAAATATTTTGCTGGTGAAGAAATTCCAGAAGCAGAACTTAAAGCTGCTATCCGTAAAGCAACAATCAATGTTGACTTCTACCCAATGCTTGCTGGTTCAGCCTTCAAGAACAAAGGTGTTCAAATGATGCTTGATGCAGTTATTGACTACCTTCCAAGCCCACTTGATATCCCTGCAATCCAAGGTGTTAACCCAGATACAGACGAAGAAGACGAACGCCCAGCTTCAGATGAAGAACCATTTGCAGCTCTTGCTTTCAAAATCATGACTGACCCATTTGTTGGACGTCTTTCATTCTTCCGCGTTTACTCAGGTACACTTGATGCTGGTTCATACGTTTTGAATACTTCAAAAGGTAAACGTGAACGTATCGGACGTATTCTTCAAATGCACGCTAACACTCGTAAAGAAATCCAAACAGTTTATGCTGGGGATATCGCCGCTGCTGTTGGTTTGAAAAATACAACAACTGGTGACTCATTGACAGATGAAAAAGCTAAAATCATCCTTGAATCAATTGAAGTTCCAGAACCAGTTATCCAATTGATGGTTGAACCTAAAACTAAAGCTGACCAAGATAAAATGGGTGTTGCCCTTCAAAAATTGGCTGAAGAAGATCCAACTTTCCGTGTTGAAACAAACCCAGAAACTGGTGAAACAGTTATCTCTGGTATGGGTGAACTTCACTTGGACGTCCTTGTTGACCGTATGAAACGTGAATTCAAGGTTGAAGCTAACGTTGGTGCACCTCAAGTTGCCTACCGTGAAACATTCCGTGCTTCTACACAAGCGCGTGGATTCTTCAAACGCCAATCAGGTGGTAAAGGTCAATACGGTGACGTATGGATCGAATTCACACCAAACGAAGAAGGCGCTGGATTTGAATTTGAAAATGCTATCGTCGGTGGTGTCGTTCCTCGTGAATTCGTACCAGCCGTTGAAAAAGGTTTGATTGAAACTATGGCTAACGGTGTCCTTGCTGGTTACCCAATGGTTGACATCAAAGCTAAACTTTACGATGGTTCATACCACGATGTCGATTCATCAGAAACTGCCTTCAAGGTTGCCGCATCTCTCGCTATGAAAGAAGCTGCTAAAACTGCTAAACCAGCTATCCTTGAACCAATGATGAAAGTTACCATCACTGTTCCTGAAGAAAACCTCGGAGATATCATGGGTCACGTGACTGCTCGTCGTGGTCAAGTGAACTCTATGGAAGCTCACGGTAAATCACAAATCGTTAATGCTTTCGTTCCACTTGCTGAAATGTTCGGTTACGCAACAACACTCCGTTCATCTACACAAGGACGTGGTACTTTCATGATGGTATTTGACCACTATTCAGACGTACCTAAATCAGTACAAGAAGAAATTATTGCTAAAAATGGCCGTAACGCTGACTAAGCTTTAATTTTAATAATATGAGATAACCTGTCAGTACTGACAGGTTATTTTTTTTACTGACAAGATTTTCTTTGGTTTAGTTTCACTTTATCTTGACTTAATGAACCATTAAGTCAGTGAAGCTATAATATATTTATTCCAAAAAAATTTTTCATAACTTTACTCCTAAAAGTGAAAAAGCAGTATCTAAGTGATACTGCTTTTTTTATATTGATTTTAAAATGAAATGTTACTGACAGAAAAATATTTTATGAATCTGAAATTTGTCAGTAAAATTGTTTCATGTGAAACTTGAATGTTCGGAAATGCCATGCTATAATAAGCTTATCAAATAGGAGATGAGATAATAAATGAAAAGAAACGAACGTTTAGTTGATTTTACAAATTTTTTAATTAATCATCCCAATCAAATGCTAAATTTAAATGAATTAAGTAAACATTATGAGGTAGCCAAATCATCTATCTCAGAAGATTTAGTATTTATCAAACGTGTTTTTGAAAACCAAGGAGTAGGTCTGGTTGAAACTTTCCCAGGTAGCCTTGGAGGAGTTCGGTTTACGCCTTACATTACTGACGAACGTTCGTTGGAAATGAGTCAGGAAATTGCTGAACTTTTACGTGAAGAAAATCGAATTTTACCTGGAGGATATATTTATCTGTCAGATATTTTAGGCACTCCATCAAATCTTCGTAAAATTGGTCAAATTATTGCTCATGAGTATCATGAAAAGCAAGTTGATGTCGTCATGACTATTGCCACAAAAGGGATTCCAATTGCTCAGTCAGTTGCTGAGATTCTAGATGTTCCTTTCGTAATTGTTCGTCGTGACCCTAAAGTGACCGAAGGAGCAACGCTTAATGTAAATTATATGTCAGGTTCAAGCTCTCGTGTTGAAAATATGACTTTATCCAAACGGAGTCTTTCAATTGGTCAAAATGTTTTGATCGTTGACGACTTCATGAAAGGCGCAGGAACAATCAATGGAATGAGAAGTCTTGTTCATGAATTTGATTGTTTACTTGCCGGTGTTGCCGTTTTTCTTGAAGGACCATTTAAAGGTGAGCGATTGATTGATGATTACAAATCAATCTTGAAAGTTGATCGAATTGACATTGCTAACCGCTCAATTGATGTTCAATTGGGAAATATATTTAATGACAAATAAAAAAGTTACTGACAGGATATTCTGTCAGTAACTTTTTCTATTTATTCACTTAAAAGAAAGAAATTTTGTTGAGTGGCCACACTCGTAATTTCGCTTCACCAACAATTGCTGAACGCTTGAAAGTTCCAACTGCGCGACTATCTTGAGAAACTACCCGATTATCTCCCATCAGGAAGTATTGTCCCTCAGGAACTTTTACTGTGAAGGTTGGATTACCGGTGCTGTCAGTGGTAAATGCTTTGGTGCTTTGAGCTAAACTAACAAACAAACTGCGGTTTTGTTCACTGAGTGCATTTGTTAAAGGATACTTACCGTAAGTTTTTTCCAACTGACCGTCAGCAAGTTGTTTTTGATAATCTTTGAGATAATTTTCTGGATAAACTTTGTTATTGATTGTGAGTTGGTCATGGTCGAATTTTATAGTATCTCCGGGCATTCCAATGACACGTTTCACGATATCTTTAGTTGAACCATCGGCTGTTTCTTCTTTGGCAACAACAATATCAAAACGATTAATGGTTGATTTTCTTACAATAACCAGACGTTCTTTGTCAGCTAAAGTTGGGTCCATTGAATGACCATCCACAACAACAAGTGACCAAAGAAAGACACGTGAGAGAAGAATAGCGATAATTATAAAGAGAAATAATCCCCACTCTTTTAAAAATTTCATCATAATTTTACTTTCTATAATTGAGCGATTTTAATCGCTTTTTGTGTATTAGCAAAATGAAGTTTTGCTAACTGATTCAGAGCATCAACTCCCTGACTTTTGATAATTTGTGCTGCAATTTTGTCAGATAAATTTCCTGCTCCACTGGGTAACGTGAAACCTGATTCTTTAGATAATTTTTTTAGATTTTCTAAAAAAAGATAACGAGAAATAATTGAACTGACAGCAACAGCCAGAAACTGATCTTCAGCTTTTGTCAGTAAAGTTACCGTTGTCAGCGGATGATTTTGCTCTTTATTAACATATTTTTTATAATTTGCTTCCGTTGTGAAAGCATCAATAACAATATTTTCAGGCTTATGACCTAATTGTTTTTCAAGAAGATAAATGGCTTGATTATGGAGAGCAACTTTAATGCTGACAGCATTATAACCAGAAGCAATCACCTCATTATACTTGGCAGGTTCAACCACTAAAGCAACATGTGGAATTCTATCAATCAATTTTAGAGCAATTTGACAAATTTTTTCGTCAGTTAATTTTTTAGAATCAGCGACTCCAATTTCCTTTAGAAAATTCAAGTTTTCTTCACTGACAAAACTAGCAGTAACCATTAAACCACCAAAATATGACCCGTTGCCCACCTCGTCAGTCCCAATAAGATTTGTTTGTTTTTGAGGAACGACTTGAGCAATATGACCAAAGTCACTCGCTAATTTTTCAGCCTCGTTTCCTTGAAAAACAACTTTTCCAGAAGTATAAACCGAGATAGAAGTTTTCCCAACCTTGGCAAAAAAAGTGATGTAAGGATTTTTGGAAACTTGCTCATAGGATTTGTATTTCTCAGCGAGCTGTTGGCGTTCTTTAGTCTCTAATTTTAGAACAATATTCATAAGAACATTCTACCATAAATTAGCTATTCTAGAATAAGAATCCGACCATTTATTAAAAATAATTTCTTATTAGAATCTATTATAGCAAACATGTTGTAAAATAATGAAAAAAGTCTTCATATTCTAAATACGAAGACCTCAAAGTTAGTCAACTTTCTCACTTAAACGCCCATCTTCCATCAGATAAACTTTGTCACAATAATCAACCAAACGTAAATCATGAGTGACCATAATTGTTGCCTTATTTTTTTCTTTTGCTTCCTTAGCTAATATTTTAACCACTTCATAAGCTTTTTCAGTATCCAAACTTGCGGTCGGTTCATCAGCCAAAATGATTGTAGGGTCATTATATAAAGCACGAACAATAGCTACCCGTTGCCGTTCCCCACCAGAAAGTTCCTCAGGATATTTATCCACCAATTTTTCAAGCCCCAAACGGTTGAGTAAGTCTAAGCCTGCTCTATTTTCTTTTGCCTTATTTACCTTGTCAACCAATTGAAGTTGTTTCTTAACTGTTAGGAATGGCACGAGATTAGAAGCTTGTAAAATAAAACCAATTTCTTCAAAACGAACCTTAGCGCGTGCTTTCTCCTTTTTTTCATTTAAAGCTCGGCCATTAATCCAAATTTCCCCAGAAGAAGGACTTTGCAGTCCGCCGGCAATAGTAAGTAAGGTACTTTTCCCAGAACCTGAGGGGCCAATGATTGCCGCAAACTCACCCTTATCAACAGAGAAATTAGTTTCTTTTAAAGCCTCTATTGTTTCATCCCCATCCTTAAAAGATTTTTTGACATTTTTTAATTCAATAGCTTTCATTATTTCTCCTATCCAATCGCTTTTAGTGGATCAATTTTGACAATTGCTCTGACAGAGAACAAAGCGCCCACAATTGCAACCACAATCATTAAAAGGGTAATCACTCCAAAGAAGAGGAGATTTGTTTGAAAAGGAACAGCTTCCGGTAAAATTAACGCAGAACCTAAAGTGGCTAACAAACCAATTAATACCCCACTAAAAGCTAAAATAAAAGTTTGAGCGATGACAGAATTACTAATAAAGCGACTGGAAATTCCCTGAGCCTTCATTACACCAAAAATCGCTATTTTTTGCATTGTCAGAACATAAATAAAGATTCCAATGACAACCGCAGCAATAACCACTAGAAAGCCAATCATGAAACCAAAGGTCAACACTTGTGCACTATAACCAGGAAGTTTATCTATAAATTTACTGATAGATAATTTTTGGAGCCCTTTAGGCTGTTGGCTAATTTTTCCGCGCGTGACGATAGCATTGTATGTAGTTTTAGGTTGAAAATTGGAATTTGAACCATAACGAATTTGTTGGAAAGTATCTAAAGAAGTATAAAGCACAGGTGAAATATTGAATTTAGCATTATCTGTAAAGCCAACAATAGTCAATGCTTCATTATTGGTTGCTAATTTAATTTTATCACCAAGTTTATAATCATATTGATTTTTAAAACTAATATCAGCTACTACTTCGCCCTTATTTTTAAAATCCCTCCCTTCAATAATATTGGGATTTAAAAATTCATTTGAATTAATTCCAAAAAAACTGACATTATTTTTTTTACTTTCATCATTGGCATCATAAATAATCCCAGCAGTTTGAGCGAGAACTGCCTTTTCTTTCGCCTTCACCTGGCTGGCAATATCTGAATCAATCATTGACATATTGAGAGAATCATTGGCTTTCTCAGATAAAAAAATATCAGTTGCTTTCCATTTATCAACTGCCATTCTATTTTCTTGAGCCAAACCATAGGCCAAACCAGATAAGAAAAACACAAGATAGGAAATCAAAAACATGACACCAATTACGAGAGCATATCTTAATTTTGAATGTTTAATTTCATTAATTGCTAAAAACATCATCGAGCTCCTATTTTCTATATAAATCCCAAAAATTTCTGAGGACTAACTGAATAAAAGGACTTGTATTATATAAACCCCTTTTAAAAAAGTCTATCATAGTTCAAATGGAAGTGCTACCATAATGCTTGTAGCAAAAACCACAAAGAAACATTTGAAAAGATATAAAACTAAAAAATACATAATCCACGAAAAGAAGTAAATAAAGGGGGTATAATCCCTAAAATGTCTTGACAAACCCAGGAATAATATGATATGATGATAAACGGTATTGTTTACCCCATTTTTGTGGCCCCGGAAACCCAAAAATACTTTGCAGGACTCTTACACCTGCTGTAAACAAATTCTAGTAAAAGGAAAATAACCAAAATGATGAAAACTACATTCATGGCTAACGCTCAAAACGTTGACCGTAAATGGTACGTCGTCGATGCAACTGATGTTCCTCTTGGACGTCTTTCTGCAGTTGTCGCAAGCGTACTTCGCGGAAAAAACAAACCAACATACACACCACATACTGATACAGGTGATTTCGTAATCGTTGTTAACGCTGAAAAAATCAAATTGACTGGTAAAAAAGCAACTGATAAAGTATATTACTCACACTCACTTCACCCAGGTGGATTGAAATCAGTTACTGCTGGTGAACTCCGTGAAAAAAATGCTGTACGTTTGATTGAAAAATCAGTAAAAGGTATGCTTCCACACAACACACTTGGACGTGCTCAAGGCATGAAACTTAAAGTGTTTGTTGGCGCAGAACACACACATACAGCTCAAAAACCTGAAGTCCTTGACATCACAGGTTTGATTTAATCAGGAAGGAACGAACATAATGGCACAAGTACAATATGCCGGCACAGGCCGTCGTAAAAATGCAGTAGCACGCGTACGTCTCGTACCTGGTACTGGTAAAATCACAGTTAACGGACGTGAAGTAGAAAGCTACATCCCACACGCAGACATGCGTCTCGTTATCAACCAACCATTTGCAGCTACACAAACAGAAGGTAGCTACGATACACTCGTAAACGTAAATGGTGGTGGTGTATCAGGTCAAGCAGGAGCTATCCGTCACGGAATCGCTCGTGCATTGCTCCAAGTAGACCCAGACTTCCGTAGTGCTTTGAAACGCGCTGGACTCCTTACACGTGACGCCCGTATGGTTGAACGTAAAAAACCAGGTCTCAAAAAAGCCCGTAAAGCATCACAATTCTCAAAACGTTAATATTATTCATATATCAACGTTTAAAACACTTCCATATGGAAGTGTTTTTTTGTATTAAATTTATACCTAGAAAATTTGTAAATTCTCTCATACAATATCCAAAAGGTAAAATAATAAACCCCAAAATTACATTTTCTATAAAAACTGTAGATTATAAAACATGACAACCGTGGGGTTTTCCGGATGTAAGATAAAAAAAGTCGTAAAAGCCACAGTTAATTCTTGACAAGATTAGGTAGGTTTGATAGAATATAATAGTTGTCGCAAGAGACGAGGGTCTTGAAGCGATAAGCTAGACCATTGAAAACTGAATAAAGAAGAATGACTCATGTGATGTAGTAAGATACATCAAAAATCTGTCAATCAATAATGAAAGACAAGCCAGTCACTTCGGTGACTTAAATACTTTATTTGAGAGTTTGATCCTGGCTCAGGACGAACGCTGGCGGCGTGCCTAATACATGCAAGTTGAGCGCTGAAGGTTGGTACTTGTACCAACTGGATGAGCAGCGAACGGGTGAGTAACGCGTGGGGAATCTGCCTTTGAGCGGGGGACAACATTTGGAAACGAATGCTAATACCGCATAAAAACTTTAAACACAAGTTTTAAGTTTGAAAGATGCAATTGCATCACTCAAAGATGATCCCGCGTTGTATTAGCTAGTTGGTGAGGTAAAGGCTCACCAAGGCGATGATACATAGCCGACCTGAGAGGGTGATCGGCCACATTGGGACTGAGACACGGCCCAAACTCCTACGGGAGGCAGCAGTAGGGAATCTTCGGCAATGGACGAAAGTCTGACCGAGCAACGCCGCGTGAGTGAAGAAGGTTTTCGGATCGTAAAACTCTGTTGGTAGAGAAGAACGTTGGTGAGAGTGGAAAGCTCATCAAGTGACGGTAACTACCCAGAAAGGGACGGCTAACTACGTGCCAGCAGCCGCGGTAATACGTAGGTCCCGAGCGTTGTCCGGATTTATTGGGCGTAAAGCGAGCGCAGGTGGTTTATTAAGTCTGGTGTAAAAGGCAGTGGCTCAACCATTGTATGCATTGGAAACTGGTAGACTTGAGTGCAGGAGAGGAGAGTGGAATTCCATGTGTAGCGGTGAAATGCGTAGATATATGGAGGAACACCGGTGGCGAAAGCGGCTCTCTGGCCTGTAACTGACACTGAGGCTCGAAAGCGTGGGGAGCAAACAGGATTAGATACCCTGGTAGTCCACGCCGTAAACGATGAGTGCTAGATGTAGGGAGCTATAAGTTCTCTGTATCGCAGCTAACGCAATAAGCACTCCGCCTGGGGAGTACGACCGCAAGGTTGAAACTCAAAGGAATTGACGGGGGCCCGCACAAGCGGTGGAGCATGTGGTTTAATTCGAAGCAACGCGAAGAACCTTACCAGGTCTTGACATACTCGTGCTATTCCTAGAGATAGGAAGTTCCTTCGGGACACGGGATACAGGTGGTGCATGGTTGTCGTCAGCTCGTGTCGTGAGATGTTGGGTTAAGTCCCGCAACGAGCGCAACCCCTATTGTTAGTTGCCATCATTAAGTTGGGCACTCTAACGAGACTGCCGGTGATAAACCGGAGGAAGGTGGGGATGACGTCAAATCATCATGCCCCTTATGACCTGGGCTACACACGTGCTACAATGGATGGTACAACGAGTCGCGAGACAGTGATGTTTAGCTAATCTCTTAAAACCATTCTCAGTTCGGATTGTAGGCTGCAACTCGCCTACATGAAGTCGGAATCGCTAGTAATCGCGGATCAGCACGCCGCGGTGAATACGTTCCCGGGCCTTGTACACACCGCCCGTCACACCACGGGAGTTGGGAGTACCCGAAGTAGGTTGCCTAACCGCAAGGAGGGCGCTTCCTAAGGTAAGACCGATGACTGGGGTGAAGTCGTAACAAGGTAGCCGTATCGGAAGGTGCGGCTGGATCACCTCCTTTCTAAGGAATATATACAAAGACGTGAGCATTCAACTTTATTCAGTTTTGAGGGGTTTAGTGATAAACCTAAGCAAGAATCAACTTCTTGATTGTGGGGCCTTAGCTCAGCTGGGAGAGCGCCTGCTTTGCACGCAGGAGGTCAGCGGTTCGATCCCGCTAGGCTCCATTGTCAGACAAGACGTTAAAATCACTTGAACATTGAAAACTAAATAACAATATCTAATAACGATAAATAAACCAAAAGCTGTGAATTTTAAAGAATTTACAAACTTATACTTGAAAAACGATGATTATAAATCATCATGGCAAAGTTAATAAGGGCGCACGGTGGATGCCTTGGCACTAAGAGCCGATGAAGGACGTGACTAACGACGATATTCTAGGGGGAGCAGTAAGTACGCATTGATCCCTAGGTCTCCGAATGGGGAAACCCAGCTGCTACTAGCAGTTATTCATGAGTGAATACATAGCTCATGTAAAGGTAACGCAGAGAACTGAAACATCTAAGTACCTGCAGGAAGAGAAAGTAAAAACGATTTCGTAAGTAGCGGCGAGCGAACGCGAAGAAGGGCAAACCAAGAAGCTTGCTTCTTGGGGTTGTAGGACTGCAACGTGGACTTAAGCATTATAGTCGAATAACCTGGGAAGGTTAATCAAAGAGGGTAATAATCCCGTAGACGAAATAGCGCTTATACCTAGCAGTATCCTGAGTAGGGCTGGACACGCGAAATCCAGTTTGAATCCGGGAGGACCATCTCCCAACCCTAAATACTCCTTAGTGACCGATAGTGAACCAGTACCGTGAGGGAAAGGTGAAAAGAACCCCGAGAGGGGAGTGAAATAGCACCTGAAACCGTGTGCCTACAAGAAGTTCGAGCCCGTTAATGGGTGAGAGCGTGCCTTTTGTAGAATGAACCGGCGAGTTACGTTATGATGCGAGGTTAAGTTGAAGAGACGGAGCCGTAGGGAAACCGAGTCTGAATAGGGCGACTTAGTATCATG
This sequence comes from Lactococcus sp. SK2-659, assembly GCF_020218185.2. Classification (NCBI taxonomy): domain Bacteria; kingdom Bacillati; phylum Bacillota; class Bacilli; order Lactobacillales; family Streptococcaceae; genus Lactococcus; species Lactococcus sp. SK2-659. Next base: position 88,786 of record NZ_JAIWQZ020000002.1, on the reverse strand, counting down.
ATGTAGACCCGAAACCTAGTGACCTATCCATGAGCAGGGTGAAGGTGTGGTAAGACGCACTGGAGGCCCGAACCAGGACACGTTGAAAAGTGTTTGGATGACTTGTGGATAGCGGAGAAATTCCAAACGAACTGGGAGATAGCTGGTTCTCTCCGAAATAGCTTTAGGGCTAGCGTCGAAATGTAAGTGTATTGGAGGTAGAGCACTGTTTGGGTGAGGGGTCCGTCTAGGATTACCAATCTCAGATAAACTCCGAATGCTAATACACATGTTCGGCAGTCAGACTGCGAGTGCTAAGATCCGTAGTCGAAAGGGAAACAGCCCAGACCAACAGCTAAGGTCCCAAAATATATGTTAAGTGGAAAAGGATGTGGGGTTGCACAGACAACTAGGATGTTAGCTCAGAAGCAGCTATCATTCAAAGAGTGCGTAATAGCTCACTAGTCGAGTGACCCTGCGCCGAAAATGTACCGGGGCTAAACATATTACCGAAGCTTTGGATTGATATTTTATCAATGGTAGGAGAGCGTTCTTAACCGCGATGAAGGTATACCGTGAGGAGTGCTGGAGCGTTAAGAAGTGAGAATGCCGGTATGAGTAGCGCAAGATAAGTGAGAATCTTATCCACCGTAAGACTAAGGTTTCCAGGGGAAGGCTCGTCCGCCCTGGGTTAGTCGGGACCTAAGGCGAGGCCGAAAGGCGTAGTCGATGGACAACTGGTTGATATTCCAGTACTAGATATGATCGTGATGGAGGGACGCAGTAGGCTAAGAGATGCCAGTTAATGGATTCTGGTCTAAGCAGTGAGGTGTGAGATGTGTCAAATGCATTTCTCTTTAACATTGAGCTGTGATGGGGAAGCAACTACGGTTGCGAACTCTCTGATGTCACACTGCCAAGAAAAGCTTCTAGCGTAAAGTCATATCTACCCGTACCGCAAACCGACACAGGTAGTCGAGGCGAGTAGCCTCAGGTGATCGAGAGAACTCTCGTTAAGGAACTCGGCAAAATAGCCCCGTAACTTCGGGAGAAGGGGTGCTGGTGTAAAAGCCAGCCGCAGTGAATAGGCCCAAGCAACTGTTTATCAAAAACACAGCTCTCTGCTAAACCGCAAGGTGATGTATAGGGGGTGACGCCTGCCCGGTGCTGGAAGGTTAAGAGGAGTGCTTAGACGTAAGTCGAAGGTATGAATTGAAGCCCCAGTAAACGGCGGCCGTAACTATAACGGTCCTAAGGTAGCGAAATTCCTTGTCGGGTAAGTTCCGACCCGCACGAAAGGCGTAATGATTTGGGCACTGTCTCAACGAGAGACTCGGTGAAATTTTAGTACCTGTGAAGATGCAGGTTACCCGCGACAGGACGGAAAGACCCCATGGAGCTTTACTGTAGTTTGATATTGAGTACCTGTAAGTCATGTACAGGATAGGTAGGAGCCATTGAAATAGGGACGCTAGTTTCTATTGAGGCGTTGTTGGGATACTACCCTTGACTTATGGTTACTCTAACCCGCTGGCATAATCGGCCAGGGAGACAGTGTCTGACGGACAGTTTGACTGGGGCGGTCGCCTCCTAAAGAGTAACGGAGGCGCTCAAAGGTTGGCTCAGATTGGTTGGAAATCAATCGTAGAGTGTAAAGGTAAAAGCCAGCTTGACTGCGAGAGCTACAACTCGAGCAGGTAGGAAACTAGGACTTAGTGATCCGGTGGTACCGCATGGAAGGGCCATCGCTCAACGGATAAAAGCTACCCTGGGGATAACAGGCTTATCTCCCCCAAGAGTTCACATCGACGGGGAGGTTTGGCACCTCGATGTCGGCTCGTCGCATCCTGGGGCTGTAGTCGGTCCCAAGGGTTGGGCTGTTCGCCCATTAAAGCGGCACGCGAGCTGGGTTCAGAACGTCGTGAGACAGTTCGGTCCCTATCCGTCGCGGGCGTAGGTAATTTGAGAGGATCTGTCCTTAGTACGAGAGGACCGGGATGGACTTACCGCTGGTGTACCAGTTGTTCCGCCAGGAGCACGGCTGGATAGCTATGTAGGGAAGGGATAAGCGCTGAAAGCATCTAAGTGCGAAGCCCACCTCAAGATGAGATTACCCATTCGTAAGAATTAAGAGCCCAGAGAGATGATCTGGTAGATAGGCTGGAAGTGGAAGAGTTGCGAGACTTGGAGCGGACCAGTACTAATCGCTCGAGGACTTTACCAAAAGAGTCAAATATAAAAAGCTTAAGGTTAAGCGTTAGAAGAATTGTTATTTAGTTTTGAATGTTCAAGGTAACATTTAATGATTTGGTCATCATTGCGATGGAGATACACCTGTTCCCATGTCGAACACAGAAGTTAAGTCCATCTACGGCGGAAGTACTTGGGGGTTGCCCCCTGGGAGATAGGCGAGTGGCCAAGTTTTGGGAGTTTAGCTCAGCTGGGAGAGCATCTGCCTTACAAGCAGAGGGTCAGCGGTTCGATCCCGTTAACTCCCATTGGTTGTTTCAGCCATTAAGTGAATAAAGAGTTTGGAAGGGTAGCGAAGAGGCTAAACGCGGCGGACTGTAAATCCGCTCCTTCGGGTTCGGGGGTTCGAATCCCTCCCCTTCCATAGAAAACGGGCATCGTATAAAGGTAGTACAAAGGTCTCCAAAACCTTTAGTGTGGGTTCAATTCCTGCTGCCCGTGTTTCATTATGGCGGATGTGGTGAAGTGGTTAACACACCGGCTTGTGGCGCCGGCACTCGCGAGTTCGATCCTCGTCATCCGCCTTTTAATGGGGTATAGCCAAGCGGTAAGGCAAGGGACTTTGACTCCCTCATGCGTTGGTTCGAATCCAGCTACCCCAGTTGTTATGTTTCGCCGAAGTGGCGGAATAGGCAGACGCGCCAGACTCAAAATCTGGTTCCTTCACGGGAGTGCCGGTTCGACCCCGGCCTTCGGCATAACATAAAAGCTAACATGCCTATTGTTAGCTTTTTTTATATAATTAATTAGATTATTTTATAGTTAATAAAAACTACTGAAAACTATTGAATTCGGTAGTTTTTTATTATATTAAATAAGTTTTTGAAATCAGGAGAAGCGTAAAGCCTGAACTGAGAAGCTTGCTCCAGCAATGATAAAAATATAGCCAATAATCAAGGATTTGAGAATATTTCCGTCGCCATGAACGATTAGAGGAATCAAAAATCCTGCTAAGCACAGAATTGGGGTCCATGTTCTAGTTGCTAGATTATGCCAAGCTAAATAGAAAATTAATAGTGAAAGAATCGTCCCTACAGCTAGAAGTAAAATCAGTAGTGTAGAGTTGATTGCTGTTAAATTCCCATTTATCCAGAAGACACCATGTTTTAGTATCTCATCCACCTTTCCTCGGTAAGTCCCATCTATATCATACCTTTGCCAATCTACTTTAAAAAATGTGTGGTTAAAAATAATATAAGTGATGGTAATAATTAGTGAAAGGATAGAATATAGTAATAAGATCCATCTTTTAATATTATTTGGTTTGTTTATAAAATTTTTCATAGTTCTCCTTAATTATAAAAAACGATATATTCAAACTATTTTGAATATATAGCATAATATTAGCACTTGATCAATAACATGTCAAAGAAGTTTGTGTATTTTTAATATAAATGCCATTATTTAATCAAACGTAGTATGTATAATAAGTTTCATCTAATGAAAAAATAGATAAACTGACCTATTTATAATAGGTCAGTTTTATTTTATAGTAAGGTTTTATTCAAAATCCAGACCTGTTATATTTTTTGAAATCTGCCAAAGTCTATCTGCGTCATTGTGGTCTACTGCATGCGGACGTAAGCCTCCAGAAAAATTATTAGCTTCTTCTGATGTCATAAGTCTGGCAATATTAAGGTCTTCACAATAAAGCCCACCCTTACCTTCTAAATCAGGGCTTGTTGAGGCCCAAAGAGGTGTTGCGGCACCTTGAGCTATTGTTTTTAAATAGCGATATTTACTTCGGTCAAAGCCGGATTTAAGTGCATTAAAAAATACGGGGATATGAATTAATTTAAAATAGTCGACTAGGTAGCGGAGCCAAGGGGTAATAGGTGAATTTTGACGACCAATATTTGTCATTGGAATCATACCAGGGTGGACGGCAAAACTTCTAATTCCATATTTTTTTCCTAGTTCATCTAGTTTTATTGAAAATAAAACGTTGGCAGTTTTAGATTGTTGGTAGCCTATTTGGGGATTATAGTTTTCTATTTTTTCAAAATTCCAATCTTCTAGTAATGGTGTCATTTGTTGAGCACGACTGGATAAATTTATAACTCTTGAGATTTTTGCATTTTTTAAAGCGGGTAAAAGTTCCATTGTTAATTGATAGTGGCCTAGATGGTTTGTGGCAAAGTGATATTCTATTTCTCGAGAATCTCTTTTTAAAGGAAGGTACATTAATCCAGCGGAATTAATAAGAATATCTAGTTTTGAATTATTTTGCAAATAACTTTCGGCAAATTGATGAATACTTTCTGGATTGGTGAGGTCAAGGGGAAGAATGTCAATATTTTTTATTTTAGATAAATTTTTCTTGGCTACCTCCATTCTTCGGGCGGGGATAATAATTTTTGCTCCAGCACGTGAAAGTTGTTTGGTCATCTCTAAACCAATACCAGAATACCCACCAGTGATGATGATTGTTTTTCCTGAAAGATTAATATTTTTCATAACTTTATTTGCTGTTGTTTTATAATTAAATTTGTAGTTTGCTATTGGTTCTTGATTTGACATAATAAAATTTTCCTTTGTGTTATAATATTTATGTGATACAAGTGTAACAGCAAAAAAGAACTTTTACAATTAACTTTGGACGGTTTGTCTTTAAAAGTGACAACAAAATGAAAGTGTAACAGAAATGAAGCGAAAAGAGCAATATCAAGATTTTCATGACTTTATTATTGAAGGAATGATGTTGTGTTTAGAGAAATATACAATCAATGAATTGCCATTGACAGAAGTTTGCAAAAAAGCCGGGGTGAGTCGGATGACTTTCTATCGGCACTTCAAAAATAGGGAAGAAGTCGTATTAGAGTATTTTGAGCTAATCTATGATAAATTTCTCAAAGAACTTTTGGAGCTAGAAAGTATTAACTCACTTATTTTAAGTGAGAAGTTGGTGGGACTATTTGTTGAACAAGAAGAAGAAATAGAAAAAGCTGTCAAGGGGAATTATTATTCGCTGATTTTTCAGGTATTTGCTCAAAAGATGACTATTTTTTATAATGAAACAACGACTTGGGCTGATTATCTAGGGACAAAGCAAAAATTTTGGAACGATTTTATGGCTGCTGGTTTATTTTATGTTTTAGGAAATTGGGTAAAAAATGGCTGTCAAGAGTCTTATGATGAAGTGGTGAAGATGGTTGTAGAATTCCATGAATAAGTGGACAGATAAAAAGGCTCAAGTTATTTTGAGCCTTTTTTTTAGCCAATAAATTTTTTCCCTTGTTTATTAAGAATCACTTTTGTAATTTCAATGACAAGGGTTGGGATTAAAGCTAAGATGATAGCTATCAGCCAGTGTGTCATTGATAAAGGAGCAACTTCTAGGATGTTCATCAAAATTGGAACATTTGTAAAGAGAACGGTTATTCCTAGTGATAATAAGGTGGTACCAAAAATCATTTTATTAGTGGTAATTCCTCTTGTGAAGAGAGATTCATTACTTCTAGCATTATAGATATTTATTGTAGAAGCAAGGGTTAATATCACAAAGGCCATTGTTTGTCCTAGTTGATGATTGGGTGTCAATCCAGCGATTTCAATAAACCTACCAAGATAAAAACCAACTAGAGCAGTAATGATGAATGCAGTGGAACAAATGGCGATACGCCAGCTGACTCCTCTTGAGAAGATACTTTCTTTGACTCCAACAGGTGGCTGTTCCATGATATGACTGTCGGCTTTTTCACGTGAAAGTCCAAATCCGGGAATTCCATCAGCAAGGACATTGATGTAAAGGAGTTGAATTCCTGTAAAAGGCATTCCCCAACCGACAATTGCTCCAATGAGCATTGTTAGAATTTCAGCTACGTTTGCTGAGAGAAGGTAATAAATTGTTTTTTTGATATTGGTGTAAACGCGACGTCCTTCGCGAATGGCAGCGACGATGGTCGCAAAATTGTCGTCAGCAAGAATGATATCAGAAGCGGATTTTGCAACTTCTGTTCCAGCTATTCCCATTGCAGTTCCGACATCGGCTGCTCTTAAGCTGGGTGCGTCATTGACCCCATCTCCTGTCATGGCGACGATTTGTTCTTTTTCTTGCCAGATTTTTACAATACGAAGTTTGTCTTCAGGACTTACTCGGGCATAGACCGAAATTTGTTCAATCGTTTGGCTAAGTTCATCATCTGTCATTGATTTGAGCGTTAAGCCGTCAATAACTTTATCTCCGTCACGATAGATGTCAATTTGTTGAGCGATTGCTTTTGCTGTAAGCGCGTGGTCCCCTGTAATCATGATTGGTTTAATACCGGCAGCCCTTGCTTCTTGAACAGCGGCTTTTGATTCTAAGCGTGGAGGGTCAATCATTCCCACGATTCCAAGAAAGGTAAGATTATTTTCTAATTCAGTTAAATCTTCTGGGACTTTATCGATGATTTTGTAAGAAAGAGCAAGAACACGTAGGGCTTGGTCAGCAAAAATATCATGTATTTTTTGGGCTTGACTCAATAAATCATTTGATAAGTGAGTGGAAGTCTCCTCGTTATTTGAAGAAAGGAGCTGTGGATGCTGCGCTTGATGTTGACTGCTTGGTGCAAGTCTATCAAAAGCGCCCTTGGTCAGTACAAGATATTTTTCATTATCTTGCGGATGTGGAATGACAACGGTCATTTTTTTGCGTGAACTATCAAAAGGGAGTTCGGCAAGTCGTTTTGGATTTTTTTCGGGTTCATAGAGGTCATGAGTAATTAAGAAGCGAATGATTGCTGCTTCGGTTGGGTCACCATGGATTTCCCAATCACCGTCAATGAGTTGTGCACTGGCGTTTGAGGCATAAGCAAAATTTTGTATTAAGGAAACTTCAGAGCTTGATAATTGACCTCCTGACCAACTATCTTGTCCAGATAGCCAAAGTTTTTGAATGGTCATCTGATTTTGTGTGAGTGTTCCGGTTTTGTCAGAAGCGATGACTGTTGCGTTTCCAAGGGTTTCAACGGCAGGGACATTTCGGATAATGGCTTTTTTCTGAGCCATATTTTCTACACCGTAAATCAGACTGAGGGTAACAATAACTGGAAGTGTTTCTGGAACGGCAGCTACTCCTAAAACAACGGCGGTCATTAAATTATCAACAAAAGGAACGTTTCCATACAAAAGGTTAATGACAAAGATTAAGATTCCAGCGGCAAAGGCAATGATTGCTAAGCGTTTGGCAAGTTTATCGATTCTTTTTTGAAGAGGAGTTTTTCCTTTTATTTGTTCGCCAATAAGTGTAGCAATTTGTCCCATTTGTGATTCGGAACCAACTGCGACAACGATTCCTTCGGCTGTTCCGTTAAGGATATTTGTTCCTGAGAAAACCATGTTCAGTTGATCTCCAAGAGTAACTTCGTCAGTAATATCAAGGTCAGCATTCTTGTCAATGGGTTCTGATTCACCTGTCAGTGAAGATTCATCAACTTGCAGGCTATTACTTGTGAGTAAGCGAATATCAGCTCCAACTTGTACGCCGGCTGTCAGCTCAATGAGGTCACCGCAGACTAATTCACTTGAAGGAATAGTTTGGCGTTTTCCAGAACGAAGAACAGTTGAAGTTGGTGAGGAAAGCTCTTTGAGTGCAGCGAGTGCATTTTCCGCCCTGTTTTCTTGGAAGATTGAAACGAAAACGTTGATGGCAACGATAAGTAAAACAACAATTGTTTTAGTGTAGTTTCCGTTACTGATATAAGCCAAATAGGCTGAGAGAACACCAACTAAAATAAGAATGATATTCATGACTTCTAAGAGGTGATGAAGAAGTTTTTGAAAAATATTTGGGCCACTTTGTTCTTCAAAGTTATTATGACCGTATTTTATTCGTGAATTTGTGACTTGAGTTGGACTGAGACCAGTTTTACTATTAATATCATAGAATTTTTTTATATTATCAATGGATTCTGTTTTATATTTCATATTTTTAGTCCTTTCTTTTGGAAATTTACACTATAATATAATTATAATATATTTTTAATAATTCCTAGAACGATATGCAAATAAAATTTTTACAAAAGTCTGTATAATTAGCCGAAAATATGGTATTATGGATGATATGAAAACTAAAACAGTAAGTGAATTGGCAGAGCTTTTTGGAGTGACTCGCCAAGCGATGAATAAACGTGTTAAGTCGCTAGATACTAAATTTGTTGAAAAAAATGAGAAGAATGTAACAGTCGTTAATGCCGAGGGAATTCATGAACTTGAGGGACTATACGGAAAAGTGGTGACTGCCAAGGCAGAGGTTCTGGAAGAAAATGCTGACAAAGGTTCTGAGGTTGCGCTTAAGACAGATGATGCAACATCCGCAGCTTACGAAATGATTAGCGCTTTGATGAAAGATAAAAACGCTGAGATTGAACGTTTAAACAGTCAACTTATCTCCAAAGATCAACAATTAAACGTAAAAGATGCTCAAATTGCTGAAAAAGATGTACAGATTAAAAAACAGCAAGAGTTAATGGAAAAAGCTTTGACAGACCAAAAACAATTTTTTACGGATTTGCAAGAACAGCTAAAAACTACTGACAATAAGGGCTTTTTTGGGCGTTTATTTGGTAAGAAATAAATCATAAATTTGCTGAGCGTTTCATCAGTAAATTTTTTTTATTGCTTTTTTATAGAGGTGGAAGAAGAAACTATTCTTAAAAGTGCGAGCTTTTTTAATGTTAAACGCTTTCAAGAAAAGTGGACTTCTTTTGCTTTTGTAGAGCGCTTTCTAAGGGAGTTTATGTTTGCAAATTTTAAAAAAAGTGTTAAAATAAAAGAGTAAGTTAAATTGTTAACTTAGTCAATTTAAAAGGTAAGCCTTTTATAAAATCTAATCCCTATAAGGAGGAAACTACTAATGGTAGTTAAAGTTGGTATTAACGGTTTCGGTCGTATCGGTCGTCTTGCTTTCCGTCGTATTCAAAATGTTGAAGGTGTTGAAGTTGTTGCAATCAACGACTTGACAGATCCAGCAATGCTTGCTCACTTGCTTAAATACGATACAACTCAAGGTCGTTTTGATGGTAAAGTTGAAGTTAAAGATGGTGGTTTTGAAGTTAACGGTAAATTCGTTAAAGTTACTGCTGAATCTAACCCAGCTAACATCAACTGGGCTGAAGTTGGTGCAGAAATCGTTCTTGAAGCAACTGGTTTCTTCGCAACTAAAGAAAAAGCTGAACAACACTTGCACGCTAACGGTGCTAAAAAAGTTGTTATCACTGCACCTGGTGGATCTGATGTTAAAACAATCGTTTTCAACACTAACCACGAAGTACTTGATGGAACTGAAACAGTAATTTCAGCTGGTTCATGTACAACTAACTGTCTTGCTCCAATGGCTGATACTTTGAACAAACAATTCGGTATCAAAGTTGGTACAATGACTACAGTTCACGGTTACACTGGTGACCAAATGACTCTTGATGGCCCACACCGCGGTGGAGACTTCCGTCGCGCACGTGCTGCAGCTGAAAACATCGTACCTAACTCAACAGGTGCTGCTAAAGCTATCGGTCTTGTATTGCCAGAACTTCAAGGTAAACTTCAAGGACATGCTCAACGTGTACCAGTTCCAACTGGTTCATTGACTGAACTTGTTACTATCCTTAACAAAGAAGTTACAGTTGACGAAATCAACGCAGCTATGAAAGCTGCTTCAAATGAATCATTTGGTTACAACGAAGACCAAATCGTTTCATCTGATATCGTTGGTATCTCAAACTCTTCACTCTTTGATGCTACTCAAACTGAAGTTACTTCAGCTGATGGAGCTCAACTTGTTAAAACTGTATCTTGGTACGATAACGAAATGTCATACACTTCAAACCTTGTTCGTACACTTGCATACTTCGCTAAAATCGCTAAATAATTTTCCGATTTTAACGGTATAAAAACCAGTCTTCGGGCTGGTTTTTTTTGATTTAATAAAGGAGAGAAGATGGAAACACCAAAATGTATTCATTGTTCAAGTGAATATACTTATGAATTATCAGATACGAGCTTTGGCTGTTCTGAATGTGGAAATGAATTTACTCTTGAGGAAATTGAGGCAGCTGGAAAATTTATTGTCCTTGATAGTTTAGGAAATGAGTTAGAAACTGGGGATGACCTTGTTATTGTACAAGATTTGCCAGTTAAGGGAATGCCAAAACCAATTAAGCAGGGAACAAAAGTGAAAAACATTCGCATTAATCCAGAAGGGAAAAATGAACATTTTATTGATTCAAAAATTCCGGGCTTTGGAGCAATTGCTTTGAAGGGTTCAGTTGTTAAGAAAGCATAAAAAGTAATCAGAGTAATTTCTGATTATTTTTTTACTGACAGAGCTTTCTGTCAGTAAATTTTGCTGATAAATTCTCTGTCAGCAAATTATATTTGATTTTTGAAGCATTTAACCTTATATATTGGTATAATAAAAGTATGAAATTAACAGATTCAGTGCAATTTTTAAAAGGTGTGGGACCGAAATCTGTGGAAAATTTCCATAAGTTAGGAATTTTCACGGTTCAAGATTTATTGCTTTATTTCCCTTTTCGTTATGAAGATTTCGCAAGTCGTTCGGTTTTTGAACTTGTTGACGGAGAAAAAGCAACAATTATTGGAACGGTAGTGACACCAGCTAATGTCCAGTATTACGGATTTAAACGTAATCGACTTTCATTTAAAATTAAAGAAGGTGAGGCCGTGGTTGCTGTCAGCTTTTTTAATCAACCTTATTTGGCTGACAAAGTGGAAGTTGGTAAGGAAATTGCAGTTTACGGAAAATGGGAGCAGGCAAAGCAACAACTGATGGGGATGAAGGTTGTGGCTCAGGTGGACGATGGCTTAGAACCTGTTTATCATTTGACAGCGGGTATGAAACAAAGTCAATTGGTCAAAGTAATTCATCAGGTTTTTGAATCAGATCTTCTATCAGAATTACCTGAGAACTTACCAGAATTTTTGATTAAAAAATATCGTCTGATGAACCGGCAAGAAGCCGTTTTGGCTATGCATTTTCCTGAAGATATGGAAGCTCATAAGCAGGCTTTACGTCGTGTAAAATTTGAAGAATTATTCATGTTTCAGTTGAAATTACAGGCCTTAAAAAATAAAGAAAAATCGGGCCGAGCAGGATTAGAAGTTGTTTTTGAGCAAGGAGAAATTGATCGGAAGATTTCTGAATTACCTTTTGAACTGACAGGTGCTCAATTAAGCGCTTTGTCAGAGATTCTGACGGATATGAAATCTCCTTATCACATGAATCGACTTTTGCAAGGTGATGTGGGTTCTGGTAAAACAGTTGTTGCTTCCCTTGCCATGTACGCGGCTTGTTTGGCGAATTTTCAAGCAGCAATTATGGTACCAACAGAAATCCTTGCCCGTCAGCATTTTGCAAACTTGAAAGCTCTTTTTCCAGAATTGCAAATTTCACTTTTGGTTTCGGGTTTGAAAGTGGCAGAGCGCCGCGAGATTTTGGCTGATTTAGTTAGTGGTCATACACATATGGTAGTTGGAACTCATGCGCTGATTCAAGAAGGGGTCGATTTTTATAATTTGGGTCTTGTGATTACAGATGAACAACACCGTTTCGGAGTTAATCAGCGAAAAATTTTACGAGAAAAAGGGCAAAATCCAGATGTTCTAATGATGACAGCTACACCCATTCCAAGAACGCTTGCGATTACGGCTTTTGGGGATATGGATGTTTCAATTATTGATGAACTACCCAAGGGACGTCAACCCATTACTACAAGGTGGGTCAAACATGAACAATTTTCCGAAGTTTTAAGTTGGATAAAAGCAGAGGTTGCTAAAGATTCACAGGTTTATTTTATTTCACCTTTAATTGAGGAAAGTGAAACGTTGGACCTGAAAAACGCAGAAGCTCTTTTTGCGGAATTAAATGAATACTTTGGATTATTTGCCAAAATTGGTCTTTTACATGGAAAAATGAAAAATGATGAAAAAGACCAAATCATGCAAGAATTTAAGGCTAAAAAATTAGATATTTTGGTTTCAACAACAGTGATTGAAGTGGGAGTTGATGTTCCTAATGCTACCATTATGGTGATTATGGATGCTGACCGCTTTGGACTTTCGCAGCTTCACCAATTGCGTGGTCGTGTTGGTCGGGGAACAAAAAAATCTTATGCCATTTTAGTAGCAAATCCTAAGTCCGATTCAGGAAAACAACGGATGAAAATTATGACAGAAACACAAAATGGTTTTATTTTAGCCGAAGAAGATTTAAAAATGCGTGGTTCTGGAGAGATTTTTGGACTTCGTCAGTCAGGACTTCCAGAATTTATTGCGGCTGATTTAGTCAATGATTATAATATTTTAGAAGTGGCTAGAAAAGAAGCAGTTGAAATTTTTAAAAATGCAGATGAGTTTCCTGATTTGATTGCTCAAGTTAGTGTTGACGGGGGCTTTGATTGATGAGTAAAATGAATAATGAAAAATTAGACCACTTGATTTTAGAAACGTGGACAGATTTTATCGACTTAAAAAATAAAGCTGAGCTGTCAGAAGTTTTGATTCCAAATAGTATGCCACTTTTGTGGTTTGGTGACTTAGCCAAATATGAAAAATCAGACTTAAAAATACTGACGGTCAGTAAAAATGCTTCTTATGCAGAATTTGGTGAAAATCAACGTTATGAAAAATTACTGACAGAATTTTCGTCAGTAAATTTGGAAACTTACAAGTCAAATCTCAATCGGTATTTTGAATACAATCCTAGTCCTTGGTTCAATCAGTTAGCAAAATTTTTACCTGTTTTTGATTCAGCTTATAAAGAATCTGAAAATCAAATTAATCGAGCCTTACATATTGATTTGTTTACCCCAATTGCGACACATCCAGTTTGGCCAGGTTTAGCTAAGAGCCAACAAGAACAATTCAAGATGAAATTTCCGCAACTTTTGCAACTTTTAGAACCAGATATTTTACTGACAAGTCTGTCAGTAAGTAATTTAAAAATTTTACTTAAAAATGCTGGAACTGAAATCGAAGAAATATTTGATAAAGAAGAAATAGGAAAAGCTGCCAAATACGTTCGAGCTTATCGCGTCGATAAAAAATTAATCGTGATTAACGGTCGAAACTTTCAAGGAACTTATTTCGGTGGAATGACTGACCAGTTTGTTAGAAAATCTCTGACAGAAATTAAAGGGATGATTTGATGATTGACCAATTTCTGTCAGTAAAAAAAAGAGTTCATTTGAACTCTTTTTTATTTTCCCAAACAAAATTGTGAAAAAAGTTGTGTAATCAATTCATCTGGGGCAGCTTCCCCTGTGATTTCTCCGAGTAATTGCCAACAACGTGTGACATCCACTTGAATTAAATCAACAGGTAAGCCCAGAGCAAGCCCAGAGTTTGCTTCTTTAAGAGCCTTCAAAGCTTCTTCAACAATTGAAATGTGGCGGGCATTAGATAATACCGTTGCATCTTTGGCTTCAATTTCACCGGCAAAGAAAATTTGATTGATTTTTTCTTCAACAGCATTTAAGTTTTCATTTTTAAGAGCTGAAATTCGGATATAATCACCAGAAATTTGAGTGCTATCAATTTTTTCTGGCAGGTCGGTTTTGTTGAGTAGAACAATGCGATTTGAATTTTTAGACAGTTCTAAGAGCTCTAAATCTTTGTCAGTCAATTCATTTGAGGCATCTAAAACGAGTAAAACTAAATCAGCTTCAGCCAAAGCTTTTTTAGAACGTTCAACCCCAATCGCTTCAACTAAATCATCTGTTTCACGAATACCAGCAGTATCCACTAGTTCAAGAGGAACACCGCCAATATTGGCAAATTCAGTAATGACATCGCGCGTTGTTCCAGCAATATCAGTGACAATGGCTTTTTCTTCACGAAGCAATTGATTAAGTAAACTTGATTTTCCAACGTTTGGCCGACCAATAATCGCCGTTTTTAAACCTTCTCTTAAAATTTTTCCGCGTTTAGCTGTTGATAAAAGATTTTCCAAAAGCTGTTCAAAATGAGCCGTTTTTTCAAGGAGCATTTGTGAAGTCATTGTTTCCACATCATCATACTCTGGATAGTCAATATTGACCTCGACTTGTGCCAAACTTTCGAGAATCTCTTGACGAATGTTATTAATCATTTTTGAAAGACTTCCGTCAAGTTGTTTTACGGCAATGTTGGCAGCTTTGTCAGTTTTAGCTCGAATTAAATCCATGACAGATTCAGCCTGAGCCAAGTCAATTCGTCCATTTAAAAAGGCACGTTTGGTAAATTCGCCAGGTTCAGCGAGTCTTGCGCCATTACGTAAAAGTAATTGCAAAATTTCTTGTGTGACTGCAATTCCACCATGCGTATTTATTTCAACAATATCCTCGCGTGTAAATGTTTTAGGCGCACGCATGACTGAAACCATGACTTCGTCAACGAGACGTTCTTCTTCAAAAATATGGCCATAATTAATCGTATGGCTAGCAACTTGAGTTAAATTTTTTCCTTTATAGACAGATTGAGCAATTTTTAGGGCATCTGTCCCTGATAAACGAACAATGGCAATTGCTCCTTCACCAAGCGGTGTCGAAATCGCCGCAATCGTATCAAATTCTTGTGTTAATGTCATAAAGACTATTTTAACGCAAAAAGGCTGAATTTCCTAGCCTATTTAATTTATTTTTTTATAAAAAATAAAAATCTATAATAATTGAGTTTGCACCAATAAAAAGTGATAAAAAAAATAAATTTTGATGCTGACTAAAAATAGAAACAAAAAATTTTCTATTTTTTCTTCGCATTTTCCCAATTTATGCTCACATCTTGATATAATAGTAGATATGACCTATCAAGTAAAAATTATCTATCCAAAAGAAGAAGCCGCTGAAAATAACAAACTCACTGAGCGTACATTTAATGAGTTTATTGATGGACTCGAATTAGAAGAAGTCATCACGCAATATGAGCAATTACTGACAAAAGGTTATTCAATCTCAGTCAATTTTGCTCCACCTCAACTTGATGACAAGGGAACTGAGCCAGACCCATTTATGATTGCGGGTCGCTTAGAGCTTGCTGGGATTCCTTATAAAGCCACTTTGAAATTAAAAGCAAGTGGTGATTATGAATCAATGGTAAAAATTGCTAAAATGATTGAACAGCAAGATTATGATTATGATATCTCAGCTAAATTGCAAATTCGTGAAAATTCATCAGTTGATTTTGAAAAAGAAGGTTCTTGGTTTGATAAAGATTACACCAAATATACGATTTTACCCAAAGCCAGCAGCCAAGATATTGCCGATTTAAAAACACTTTATGACGCACTTGTTGAAGAACATCAAAAAGTGACCATTAATATCAAAGCAAAAGTCAAAAAAGATGATGATGACAGTTTTGCCAATCAATTGGCAGCATATCCACCAGAAACAATGATTATTTTTAAGCTGACAGATGCAGATATTTATGGAGAATAAGAATGAGAAAAATTACTGACAGAAATTCTGTCAGTAATTTTTTTAATTCTGTCAGTAACTTTTTTTTCATTATTTTACTGACAGACCTGTCAGCAAAATCTGATATAATAAAAGACATGAGACTAGATAAATTTTTAGCAGAAAGTGGCCTCGGAAGCCGTAGTGAAGTCAAAATTCTATTGAAAAAAGGGCGCGTGACGGTTGCTGGGAAAGTTCAGCGAGACGGCAGGTTTCAAGTAGACAAGAATTCTAGACAAGTCGTCTTTGATGGTGAGATTTTAGATTACCAAGAATATTATTATTACTTATTAAATAAACCGCAAGGTCTTGTTTCTGCAACAAAAGATAATCTTTTTAAGACAGTTGTTCAATTATTATCGGAAAAAGATTTTCGTGAGGATATTTTTCCAGTCGGACGTTTAGATAAAAATACTGAGGGACTTTTAATTTTAACGAATGACGGAGCATTGGGACATGATTTAACTCAACCCAAAAAGCATGTTGAAAAAGAATACTTTGCGCGAATTGATGGAAAAGTTACTGACGAAATTGTCAATAAATTTGCTGAGGGCTTGACTCTAAAAAATGGAGAAAAAGCACGACCAGGAGAATTATTCATTGAAAGTATTTACAAAGGAGAGAGTCAATCTGGCTGGATTAGTGAAATTCGTGTGATTATTCATGAAGGAAAATTTCATCAAGTCAAACGGATGTTTGAAGCTGTTGAAATGTACGTTCTCTATCTCAAACGCATTCGGATGGGCAATTTAGCATTAGATTCAGATTTAGCGCTAGGAGCCTATCGTCCTTTAACAACCGAAGAAATAGAAAATTTGAAAAAATAAAAAGTTACTGATGAAAATTTGAAGGTATCCGTAAGTTGAAAAACAACGGCTATCCTAGAAGTTCCATCAGTAACTTTTTTAATTTTCGCGATTAATATTGACCCCAAGGACGGTTAAATGACCATTAGAAATTAATTTGATAATCAAATGAGCAAAATCTCGAGCAGACATTTGTGTAGAAGTGCTAACCCACCAGTCTAAAGTTCCCACCAAAATCGAGCTGATATAAGAAATTACAAAATCATTGGGAACCACAACATCTTTTTCTCTAACTTCCAGTTTTTCAAATAACTCGGTATAGCGTTCAGATAAAATCTCCAGAAATCGATTTTTTAACCGTTGATCATGCGCTCTGTCAGTAATCATTTGTGCAACCTCTGGTTTGTCCTTAACAAATTCATAAAAGCGACTCAGAACAGTTTCAATTTCTTTGACATGAACATTGTTACCATCGACCAAATTTTGTTCATCTAAAATGCCAGTGAAGCTAGCTAAAAATTGGTCAATCAAACTATCATATAAATCTTGTTTGTCAGCATAATGAGCATAAAAAGTTGCCCGATTAATCATGGCTGAATCGGCAATTTCTTGAATTGAAATCTTTTCAAATTTTTTCTTGCGTAACAAACCAAAAAAAGCCTGACTAATCAATTTTCTCGTTCGTTTCACACGTAAATCATCTGATTTAACCATAAAAAACCATCTTTCCAGTTTCAAAAAGACCCAGTCCCGATAGACTGTTTTGTCTAATTTTTCACATTGTACTATTTAACTCCATTATAATCAAAAATTAGATTAAAGTCATTAAAGAATTTAGTCAAAAGATTTTGTCATTCGATGTCAAAGTCTTTTAACATAATCAACAGCTTGTTTTGAATTGTCGTTTATATGACAACCACGCCCTTTTTGCTGGTTGCTTTTCTTATGACAAATGATAAAATGAACATATAATAAGATAAGCAACAGACCGTCTAAATTACTTTTTATCAAAATTCTGCGTCCAAAAGATAAGTTAGATTTCAAATTTAACTTGCCGAAAAAATATTAAGAGCTTAGCGGACTTGTTCAAGTGATATTTCTCACATAACTAGGAGACCATCTTGACACAAATTTATAAAACAGGGATTGACGTTGGATCAACCACAGTAAAA
Source organism: Lactococcus sp. SK2-659 (assembly GCF_020218185.2). NCBI lineage: Bacteria > Bacillati > Bacillota > Bacilli > Lactobacillales > Streptococcaceae > Lactococcus > Lactococcus sp. SK2-659. The sequence continues at coordinate 71,152 of NZ_JAIWQZ020000002.1, read as the reverse complement.
CTCGTCGTTTTTGACGAAAATTTTAAGCTCATTTTCTCACGCTATGAGCGCCATTTTTCAGATGTGAAAGCAGCAACTATCAAAGTATTCAAAGATTTTATAGAAGAACATGGAGATTTAAATCTAGAACTAGCCATTACCGGCTCAGGAGGAATGGGACTTGCGGAAGTTATTGATGTTCCTTTTGTTCAAGAAGTTATCGCTTCATCAATTACCATTGAAAAATTCATTCCCCAAACAGACGTGATGATTGAGCTGGGTGGTGAAGATGCCAAGATGACCTTTTTTGATAACGGGACTCAAGAATTACGTATGAACGGAACATGTGCCGGTGGGACAGGTGCTTTCATTGACCAAATGGCAGCCCTTTTGAAAGTTGATGCCAATGGTGTCAATGAGTTAGCTAAAAACTACGAAAAACTCTATCCGATAGCATCACGCTGTGGCGTTTTTGCCAAGACCGACGTTCAACCGCTGTTAAATGAAGGAGTGCGTCGTGAAGATATTGCTGCTAGTATTTTTCAAGCCGTTGTCAATCAAACCATTGCAGGTTTAGCAAGTGGGCGAAAAATCAAAGGAAATGTAGCCTTTCTAGGCGGTCCGCTTTTCTTTATGAGTGAATTACGCAAACGTTTCATCGAAACCTTGGATTTAAAAGAAGAAAATATTATCTTCCCAGAAAATCCACAACTTTTTGTGGCAATGGGAGCTGCGCTCTATGAAGAAACAAGTCAGAAAACAGCAACTGATTTAATTCATAGTTTAGAAAATGATGATTCAGACAGCTTAATTCCACAAGATACAATGGATAAACTTTTTGAAAATCAAGCAGAACTTGATGAATTTCGGATGCGTCATGCCAAAGCAACGGCTAACTATAAGAACCTGTCTGAACATCATGGAGCTGCCTTCTTAGGAATTGATGCCGGCTCAACCACAACAAAAGTTGTTCTTATTGATGATGAAGGAAATATTCTTTATGACCATTATGGTTCTAACAATGGAGAACCGCTTGAATCTGTCATTAATATTTTAAAAGATGTCTATGCTAAACTTCCAGCGGACGTCTATATTGCAAAATCAACAGTAACGGGTTATGGAGAACACCTGATTAAAGCAGGACTTCATGTTGATTATGGTGAAGTTGAAACAATGGCTCATTATAAGGCCGCTGATTATTTCAATCCAGGAGTAGATTTCATTCTTGATATTGGTGGACAAGATATGAAAGCTATGCGGATTCGTGATGGCGCTCTATCAAGTATTCAACTTAATGAAGCTTGTTCATCAGGTTGTGGTTCATTCATTGAAACCTTTGCCCATTCACTAAAACATGATGTTCGTGAATTTTCACAAAAAGCACTTTTGGCTGAGCATCCAGTTAACTTGGGTTCTCGTTGTACCGTCTTCATGAACTCAAAAGTAAAACAAGTTCAAAAAGAAGGAGCGACTGTTGGAGATATATCCGCAGGCCTTTCATACAGTGTCATTAAAAATGCCCTCTATAAAGTTATAAAAGTAAAACGTCCAGAAGAACTTGGTAAGAAAATCGTTGTTCAAGGGGGAACTTTTTACAATGAAGCCGTTCTACGTGCTTTTGAAAAAATTTCTGAGCGCGAAGTGGTTCGTCCAAGTATCGCTGGACTAATGGGAGCTTATGGTTGTGCTTTGATTTCCCTAGATAACCAAGAAGCAAATAAAGAATCAGAAATTCTAAAACTTGATGAATTAGAAAAATTCACAACTCATAAAGAATTTATGGTCTGTGGTCTTTGCGAAAATAACTGTAAAATGACCCTAACGGTCTTCAATGATGGGAATAAGTTTGTAACTGGGAACCGTTGCGAACGTGGTGCCGAAAAAGCTACAAAAGTTAAAGTCGCTAAAAAAGATAAAAAAGTTAACTTAGTTGATTACAAGTATAAAAAACTTTTCCGTTACCATAGCTTAAGCAAGAAAAAACAAACCAGAGGAGAAATTGGGATACCACGTGTACTCAATATGTATGAAAACTATCCGCTTTGGCACACGATGCTGACAGATCTTGGATTCCGTGTTGTTTTAAGCCCTCGCTCTGATAAAGAACTCTTTGAAGAAGGAATTGAAACCATTCCTTCAGATACGGTATGCTATCCAGCCAAAATGAGTCATGGACATATTATGGCTTTGATTAAGCAGGGCGTTCCAAATATCTTCTATCCATCTGTCCTTTTTGAACAAGAAGAACAAAAAAATGCTCAAAACCATTTTAACTGTCCGATTGTGCAATCTTACCCTGAAGTTCTTAAAAATAATATCGATGAAATTCGTGAAGGGCAAGTTAATTATCTTCATCCTTTCATTAATCTAGCCAATCCGGAAGGAGTAGCTGTTAATGTTCATAAGGCTTTAACCGCCCAAGGGATTTCTGTCAATCTTACGGAAGTACAAGCTGCTGTCCAACATGGCTTTGAAGAAATGGATAAATTTAAAGAAGATTTGCGCCTTAAAGCAGAAGAGCTGCTCATGCAAATTAATTTAAATAATGAAAAAGCCATTGTTCTCGCTGGACGTCCCTATCATTTGGACCCAGAAATCAATCATGGAATTGCTGACATCATCACTCAAGAAGGTTTCCACGTTTTGACTGAGGATTCTATTAGTCATTTAGCCGAAGTTTCTGGTCTGCGTGTGGTTAATCAATGGGTTTACCATAGCCGCCTTTATGCAGCTGCAAATGTTGTTTGTAAAAATAAAAATCTAGAACTTGTTCAACTTAATTCCTTTGGTTGTGGTCTTGATGCCGTAACGACAGACCAAGTAGAAGAAATCATGCGTGGACACAATAAGCTTTATACCGTCTTGAAAATTGACGAAGGATCAAACATGGGAGCTGTTCGGATTCGTTTACGTAGTCTGAAAGCAGCAGTTTCAGAGCGCGTGCGTCATAATATTGAAGCAAGCACCGAAGTTCACGAATTAGTACAAGAAACACCAGCTTTCACAAAAGAAATGGCTAAAAAACACACTCTTCTTTTACCAATGTTGTCACCAATTCACCAAGAAGGGCTATTAGATACAGCTTTTGCCGCTGCGGGATATAATGTCGTTTCTCTACCGGAAAGCAATACTTCTGTCAATAATGGGTTGAAATTTGTTAATAATGACTCATGTTATCCAGCGATTATTACAATAGGTCAGCTCATTGAAGCTCTTCAGTCAGGAGAATATGACCTTGATAATACTTCGGTCATGATGACTCAAACAGGTGGGGGATGTCGCGCAACAAACTATATTCCTTTATTGCGTAAAGCCCTAATTGATGCAGGTTTCCCACAAGTACCTGTTGTTTCCCTATCAATGGGTAATCAAGGAACAGAAAAAGGATTTAAATTCACAGTTCCACTTTTAACACGCTTTATGATTGCAGTTCTTTATGGAGATTTATTTGAAAGAGTCGTTTATCGCACTCGACCATATGAAGCCATTGAAGGTTCTGTCAATGAATTACATGCGAAATGGTTAGAAAAAGCTCGGAAAAATGTAGAATCTGGATCAATTTTTGAATTTAATCGTAACATGAAAAAAATTGTTGCTGAATTTGACCAAATTGAACTTTTGGATATTCAAAAACCACGAGTGGGTGTTGTCGGTGAAATTTTGGTTAAATATAGTAAAACAGCAAATGATGATATTGTGTCAATAATTGAAGGAGAGGGTGGCGAAGCAGTTGTTCTTGATTTAATTGGCTTCATGAACTATAGCTTGTACAATCAAATCTGGAAAGCAGATGAGATTGGCTTTAGTAAGAAAAATAAACTCATGGCTAAAACTTTCATTGGTATTATTAATATGTTGGAAAAACCAATGAATAAAGCCTTGAAAGCCTCAAAACGCTTTGATTCTATTGAATCAATTTATGATATTGCAGCATCAACTGAAGAAGTGATTTCAATTGGGAATCATACTGGTGAGGGTTGGTTCCTCACTGGCGAAATGATTGAACTCTTGCAAAAAGGGGTGAACAATATCATTTGTCTTCAACCATTTGGTTGTCTTCCTAACCATATCGTTGGTAAAGGAATGATGAAAGAACTTCGTCGTCAGTACCCAGGAGCCAATCTCGCTCCCATTGATTATGACCCAGGAGTTTCTGCGGTCAATCAATTGAATCGGATTCGTTTAATGATGACCACGGCTAAAAAGAGAATGAACACTACTTCCAATTCAGTCGAAGAATCAGAAAGAGAGTCAGAAATGGAAACTGCTCAAGCTTATTAAAGAATAAAGATTAAATACTGACAAATCTGTCAGTATTTTTTTATATAAAGAGTAACAAATGTTATCAATGATAGATATCAATGCTTGGTATCAAAAATTGTGGTCGCGCTTCGTATCGCTTTTGTTTAAAATAATTGAGTAACTTAAAAACATTTGAGAACAACAAGATTCCCGTTTCTCAAAAATAGAAATTATTGTTAATTAAGAAAGGAATTTCGAAATGAAATTTGAATTTAAAGGACTTTCTTCATATGAAGAAAATTCAACACCAAACTATGTAGGCGATACTAAAGTACGCAGTGTCATTCAAGACTTCGTTAACATGGATGAAGCAATTGAATTTGTTTCAAATCACCACGGTTTTATAAAAACTGAAGATGGAAAATTTGCTTTTGAAGTAAGAAATATCTCAGCTATCGGTTAATTAGATAAGGACAGTTAGCATGGAACAAAAATATTCAAGAATTTTAGTTGGTATGGATGGTTCAGCAGAATCACTTAAAGCGTTTGATGAAGCAGTTAGAGTTGCTAAGCGCAATGACGCTGAGCTCATCTTAGCCAACGTTATTGAAAAACGTTCATTTCTTGCCGTGAATACTTACGACACAATTGCCGAAGAACAGCATGAAAATGGAACAAAACTTTTATTGCAACAATTTGCTAAGGAAGCATTGGATGAAGGACTAACAAATGTTAGAACACTTTTGGAATATGGCTCACCTAAAGTAGCAATGGCAACAAAAATTCCTAAGCAAGAAAATGTTGATTTGATTGTAATTGGCGCAACAGGGATTAGTTATATAGAGCGTGTAGTTGTTGGTTCAGTTGCATCTTATATTGTTAATCATGCCACATGCAATACACTCATCGTTAGAAAATAATAGTCTTACTTAGTCACTCATAAAAAGAGCAGAGACTCTTTTACTTAGAAATGGAAAAAATCATGAAAAAAGAAAGTATTTTTACTCCTACTTTCGTTATTAACACGCTTATTAGTTTTTTATTTTATATTGTTTTTTATGTCTTAACCTCCTCAATAGGGACTTATGCGCTTCAACAACTTCATCAATCAACAGTTGTTAGTCTTTCTTTATCAAGCGTTTTTGTTATTGGAGCCCTTATTGGTCGAGTTTGGACGGGGATTAATATCACACGTATCGGAATGAAGCGATTGCTCTATATTGGTGGACTTATTTTTCTTGTTTTAACTTTTGGTTATTATTTGACAACTAATATTCCCTTACTCTTTTTGATTCGAGTGATTCAAGGAGCAGGTTTTGGGATTGGTGCAACAGCCTCAGGGACAATTGCAGGACATGTTGTCCCTGCTTCACGTCGTGGTGAAGGGATTGGTTACTACGCTTTATCTGTTACCTTGGCAGCTGCAGTTGGTCCTGCCCTTTCAATCATGATTTACTCTTCACTTGGTTTTGGTTCTTTACTTGGAATTGCTCTTGGTTTGTTGGTTATTACCTTCATATTAATTTTCTTTGTTCGTGTCAAAGAATTTTCTGCAGAAGAGCGTGCCTATGCCCTGGCGCATGAGCCTAAAGGTGTCGAACGATATATTGAAAAATCGGCCCTCCCTATTTCAATTATTGCCTTTTTAGCCGGATTTATTGACTCAGCTATTTTAACAGGAATGGGTTCATTTTCAACAGATCTTAAAATTCCACTTGCGGGATCATTGTTCTTCACGATGTATGCCGTATTAATCTTTGTTTCACGTCCATTCACAGGTCGTTTATTCGATACTAAAGGGGATAACTGGATTTTCAATCCAACATTTATTTTCTTTGCAGTGGCAATGCTTCTTGTTGGCTTAGCCGGTTTCTTCAGTCCAGCTATTGGCTTTGTTGTCTTATTAATTGCTGGTGGAGCCTTCGGTCTTGGTTACGGTGGTGTTGCACCATTTGGTCAAGCAATTGCTATTCGTGATTCAAGTAAAGATCGTATCGGTGTTGCAACGTCTACCTTCTTTGGATTTTTAGATTTAGGTGTTGGTGGAGGACCTATTGTTCTTGGAGCAATTATTCCAATGCTTGGAAATGGTATGCTTGGTTTCAGAAATTTGTATCTGTACAGTGCTCCCGCAGTTGTAATTGTTTGGATTATATACTATCTCATTCATGGTAAACATCAAAAATCAAGTTCTAAAGTTTGATTTTAATGATTTACATAAAAAATGATATAATAAAATGGCTACAGCCTTATATAGGCGAATAAATGAACAAATTAGCGAGTAGATGAGTTTTAACAAGATGGAAGAAATGGCAAACGTAAACATTGAATATCTAATCAATACACTAGAGCAAAAAAAAGTCAGTGTCGTAACACGTAAAAAGCATAGCTATATTATGTATCAAGGAATTGAGTCAGAATATATCTATGTCCTTAAAGATGGTGTAGCGAAGATTAGCAATATTTTAAGAGATGGTCGTGAATTTAATATCGCGTATGTTGCGCAGCCAGATTTTGTTTCTTTATTGGAAGAAAAACAAAATGATGGAATCTCAGCATTATTTAATGTCAGAGTAGAATCTCCAACGGCTAATTTTTATAAAATTTCGCGGAGCGATTTTTGGGATTGGGTACGCGAAGATTTAAATTTATTTAGAGTTGTTGATGATTTTTATAAAAGAAGATTGGCACTTAATTTAGAAATTCTTCAAAAAATGACAATTAATGGTAAAAAAGGAGCAGTTTGTGCTTGTCTCCATAGTTTAATTGATGATTTTGGCATTCGTAAGAAAGATGGAATTTTGATTGATTTCACAGTTACTAATGAGGATATTGCAGGCTTCTGTGGTATTTCTACAAGAAACAGTGTCAATCGTATTCTCCACGATTTAAAGGATGAGAAAGTAATTGATGTGATTGATAATAAGATCATGATTTATAATCCTCAATATTTGGAAGAATATATTAGTTAATATAAACAGATAAAAAAGCTACTTTAGGTAGCTTTTTTGTTATAATTAGGTCAGCATGATATCAAAGTATTCAAGGAGGTAAAATGGATAATTTAAAAAAACAAGTCGGCATAAAAGCGGCTGAATTTGTTAAATCGGGAATGGTCGTTGGTTTAGGAACTGGGTCAACAGCAGCCTATTTTGTCGAAGAATTGGGTCGAAGAATTTCCGAAGAACAATTGGAAATTACGGGTGTAACAACGTCTAATGTAACAAGTAGCCAAGCCAGAGCTCTTGGAATTCCTTTAGCCTCTATTGACGAAGTAGATTATGTTGATTTAACAGTTGATGGCGCAGATGAAATTGATTCTTCACTAAATGGTATTAAAGGTGGTGGAGCAGCACTTCTAATGGAAAAAATTGTTGCAACCTATTCAAAAGACTATATTTGGATTGTTGATGAAAGTAAATTATCAGAAAATCTAGGCTCCTTTAAAATTCCTGTAGAAGTTATTCCTTATGGCTCACGACAAGTTTTTAAAAAATTTGAAGAGGCTGGTTATGCTCCAACTTGGCGTCTAAATGAGGAAAACGAGAGATTGATAACGGATATGCATCACTTTATTATTGACCTTCATATCTCTCAAATTAAAGAACCAGAAAAACTTGCTGAAGAGCTTGATTTAATGGTTGGAGTTGTTGAACACGGCCTCTTTAATAACATGGTTAAAAAAGTGATTGTTGCTGGCAACGAAGGCGTAAGAATAATAAATAAGTAAATAAAAAATCGTCAATCAGACGATTTTTTATTTCTTTAACCACTCTTGAACTCCCCATTTATGAGAGCCACGTTTGAGTTTACTAATAGCTGTTTCTGGGTCAAACCAGCTAATATGGTTAAAATCTTCGAGAGGTTTGTAATCAAAGCGGACATTCTTAGTATTATAAATATAGGCGGGATTATAATAATATTTATCACGATGCGAACTATAAAAATATTCATCTGCTTGCCCTAAAAATTCTCCAATTTCAGCGGTAGCTCCTAACTCTTCCATGAGTTCACGATGAAGTGCTTTTTCTTGATCTTCCCCCGCTTCAATTTCTCCCCCAGGAAGAAAATAAGCTCCATTGGGTGCCTGGACGAGACAAATTTCTTTATTCTCTCTTGCGACAATCGAATAGACACCATATCTTGCCTGATAATTTTTCTCTTCATTTTTTTCACCGAAAACTGGAATATGATTCATAAAAAATTCTCCCCAATACTGATTATTATGATAAACATAACTATTTTAAAATAGTTAAAAACCGCTTACAGAAATTTATTACTACTATTCTATCAAAATTCTGTCAAATTTGATAAAATAAGGTACGAGTAAGAAGAACTTATACGACTATCGGATTGAAAGTGAAGATTAGTTCAAAGAGATAAACGATATAAGAATTGCTTTTGCTTATGCAAAGGGCTATGTGAAATCACAGAGCTTTCAAATTTAATTTAGAGAGTTTGAAACATATTACCGAAGGGAACATAGAATAGTGAAAAAAATTAACTTAAGTAAGCTTATTATTATTGCACTCATTATCATTATTGCAGCGATGTCAGCAATTTTTATCTCTGCCAAAAATTTTAAGTCTAACCGTAATCCGTCAGCAATGACTCAAACCATTAATGATGGGACAAGTTTTGTTGACAGAGTACTTGTGGCACCTATCCACTTTGTTCAAGACAAGGCTAATGAATTGTCGAATCTGATGGATACCTACCAACAAAACCAAAGTTTAAAAACACAATTGGCAAAGTCAAAAGATGATGATAATAAATTAAGCGGCCTTGAGTCAGAAAATAAAGAGTTGAAAAAAGCTTTGAAACTCCAAGAAACTTTAACTGATTATCAAACGGTTGCTGCAAATGTGATTACTCGTGAGCCTTCTTCATGGAATGATACACTAGTGATTGATAGCGGTAGTAAGGATGGCTTGACAACAGGCATGATTGTTATGGCAAATGGTGGCGTTGTTGGTCGAGTAACTCAAGTGAATAAAAATAGTTCAAAAGTTGCACTTTTGAGTTCTTCTAAAGGAATTGATAATAAAATTCCTGTAAGAATTGAAAGTGACGGCTCACCTATTTATGGCATTTTGAGCAGCTATGATTCCCAACAAGAGGCTTATGTAGTCAAAAATATCGACTCACAAGGGAAATTTAAAAATGGAGATTCCGTCTTTACTAGTGGTCTTGGAACGAATTCTGGTAGTCAAGGTGGAACACCAAGTGGTTTACTTATAGGAAAGGTTATCGGTGAAAAGCAAGATAGTGATGGCCTTGGTAAAATGGTTTATATCAAACCAGAAACAAATCTCTATGATATCAGATTCGTCTTTGTGGTCAAAAGCAAAATTGACGGTCAGTAGTTTTTGCTAAATGAGTATTAATTATTATTATACTTATAGAAAATAAAGCATTAATTTGTTAAAACCAACTAGAATATAAGGAATTAAGTAGTGAGTCGATTTACATTTCAATTTTTTAGTCCAATTATTCTTTTTTTACTAATGATTTTGGACGGTCAAATTACCCATATATTAACAGGGTTTAGCAGCGGGACATGGGTACCAGTGAGTCATTTATTTTTGATATTTCTGATGTACAGTGTCACTCAGCATAGACCAAGCTATATTATCATCTTAGCGGCAGTTTTGGGGGCAATATATGATAGTTATTACCTAGGGATTTATGGAATTGCGACCTTATTGTTCCCACTTATTGCTCTTTTTATATATAATATACAGATAACCATATTTACTAATCGCTGGACACGGTTATTTACAACAATCATTATTGTGACGGCTTTTGAAGTTTTTAGTGCGATCATTATGGCAGCTTTTGGATTTGCACATTTAAACTTTATTAATTTTGTTGTTTACCAGTTAGCGCCTACACTTTTGCTTAATATTATCTTAGCTGTAGCCTTGCAATTTCCTTTAGAAATCTTTTACAGATTAAAGAAAAGTCACGGAAGATACAATTAGAAAGCGTTTTGTAACCATAAAGAAATATTTTGGGTGGGTAGGAATAGTATAATATGTTTATTCAACCGAACTTAATGGGAGGAAAAATTAAAAAATTACAGTTATGAAAAAAAAGATTATCTCAGCTATTTTAATGTCTACAGTGGTACTCTCTGCTGCAGCACCGTTGTCAGGGGTCTACGCTGACACAAATTCAGATATTGCTAAACAAGATGCGACAATTTCAAGTGCGCAGTCTGCAAAGGCTCAAGCCCAAGCACAAGTTGATAGCTTACAATCAAAAGTTGATAGCTTACAACAAAAACAAGCAAGCACAAAAGCTCAAATTGCTAAAATCGAAAGTGAAGCAAAAGCGCTTAACGCACAAATTGCAACATTGAATGAAAGTATCGCAGAACGTACAAAGACATTGGAAGCTCAAGCACGTAGTGCTCAAGTTAACAGCTCAGCAACAAATTATATGGATGCTGTTGTTAATTCAAAATCTTTGACAGATGTTATTCAAAAAGTAACAGCGATTGCTACAGTTTCTAGTGCCAACAAACAAATGTTGGAACAACAAGAAAAAGAGCAAAAAGAACTTAGTCAAAAGTCAGAAACTGTTAAAAAGAACTATAACCAGTTCGTTTCTCTTTCACAAAGTTTAGATTCTCAAGCTCAAGAGTTGACTTCACAACAAGCTGAACTTAAAGTTGCTACTTTGAATTATCAAGCAACAATTGCTACTGCGCAAGATAAAAAACAATCTTTATTAGATGAAAAAGCAGCCGCAGAAAAAGCAGCCCAAGAAGCAGCCAAAAAACAAGCAGCTTATGAAGCACAACAAAAAGAGGCCGCTAAGGCTCAAGCAGCTTCTACAGCAGCAACAACTAAAGCGGTAGAAGAAGCAACTTCAACTGTTTCATCTAGTCAAGCTTCACAATCAAGTTCATCAAGTTCAAACACAAGTAGCAATAATACATCATCAAATTCAAGCAGCTCAAGTAGCAATTCATCAAGCTCTAATAGCTCATCAAGCTCTAATAGCTCTAATGGTGGTGGAAGTACAAATACTGGTAATTCTGGTGGTTCAAGTTCATCAGGTATTAATAGCACACCAATCGGTAATCCTTATGCTGGTGGTGGATGTACTGACTACGTATGGCAACACTTTGCTGCACAAGGAATCTACATCAGAAACATCATGCCTGGTAATGGTGGTCAATGGGCATCTAATGGCCCTGCACAAGGTGTTCTCCATGTAGTAGGTGCGGCTCCTGGTGTTATTGCTTCTGGATTCTCAACTGATTTTGTTGGATATGCAGGTTCGCCTTATGGTCACGTTGCTATTGTAACAGCGGTAAATTCCGATGGTACAATTGACGTTGTTGAAGGTGGAAGTGGCTTTGGATGGGGTCATACACGCTCACACGTGAGTGCAGCTGGTGTAACATTCTTAATGCCAAACTAATTCAAAAATTTTAAAGATATAAATAGTGATTTGATAGTGGGGAATAATTTTCCTTCTGTCAAATCATTTTTTATTATTGTGGTATAATAATAAGGAAAAATGATAAGGGGATAGATACAAATGTGTGGAATTGTCGGCTTTATTGACCGGATGAATCAAAATGATAAATCAAAAACTTTAGAAGAAATGATGAATACTATTGTTCACCGTGGTCCAAGTAGTTCAGGTGAATTTATTGATGAAGGTGCTGCAATTGGCTTTCGTCGTTTGAGTATTATTGACCTTGAAGGTGGAGACCAACCTATTTTTAATGAAGATAAAAGTAAATTGATTACTTTTAACGGTGAAATTTATAACTTCCGCGAATTACGTGAGGACCTTATCTCTAAAGGTCATGATTTTACAACTCATGCTGATACAGAAGTTCTTTTGCATGGTTATGAAGAATATGGTGTAGAACTTCTTCAAAAGCTTCGTGGAATGTTCGCTTTTGTTATTTGGGATAGAGAAAAACAAGAATTGTTTGGTGCTCGGGATCATTTTGGTATCAAACCACTTTACTATACTCAAATGGGTGGAACTTTCATGTATGGTTCAGAAATTAAAAGTTTTTTGAAACATCCAAACTTCAAAAAAGAATTGAATAAAGAAGCTTTAAAACCTTACATGACTTTCCAATACTCTGCTCTTGATGAAACTTTCTTTAAAAATGTTTTCCGCATTAAAGAAGGTCATTACTTTACTTACAAAGATGGGGTCTTGGATATCAAACCTTATTGGGATATGAAAGTTGATGAAAAAGATATGAGTTTGGAAGAATCAATTGATTTGATTGATAAGACTGTTTTGGGTTCTGTTGACGCTCATAAATTTGCTGACGTAGAAGTTGGAGCTTTTGTATCAAGTGGTGTCGATTCTAGTTATGTTGCTTCAACGCTTCGTCCGGAACATACTTATTCTATTGGTTTTGGTCAAGGAACTTTCAATGAATCTAAACAAGCCAAACAATTGACTGATATGATTGGTTTGAACAATACTTCTCGTGAAATCCATGGAGATGAAGCGTTCAAGTATTTCCCACAAATTCAATATTATTTGGATGAACCAGATTCAAATCCTTCTTGTGTGCCACTCTTTTTCCTCGCAGAATTAGCAGCACGTGATGTACGTGTTGTAATGAGCGGTGAAGGTGCAGATGAGCTTTTTGCTGGTTATGAGTCTTATGGATTTAGTACAAATTCTCGTGCGGTTCGTGTTTTCGCAGAAGGTTTGAAGAAATTACCAAAATCTTTACGTTTCTCAATTGCTCGTGGTATTGAAAATAAACATTTCAAAGGTCAAAAACATCTTTATGAATCACTTGCGCCTGCTGAAGATTTCTTTATCGGTCAAGCGAAAGTATTTGATGAGTCTGAATCAGTAGAGCTTTTGAAAGAAGAATTTAAAGCAGCTCCAACTGTTAAAGATATTGTTGGAAAAACTTACAAAAAGGCCCCAGAAGGTTCTGAGCTTCGTAAAATGCAATATCTTGATATGCACCAATGGATGCCAGGAGATATCCTGCTTAAAGCTGATAAAATGGCAATGGCACACTCACTTGAATTGCGTGTTCCACTACTTGATATTGAATTGATGCATACAGCGGAACAAATTCCTACAAAATATCTTTTGAATGAACATAATACAAAGTATGCTTTCCGCCAAGCAGCTCGTCGTCATTTACCAGAAGAATGGTCAAATCGTAAAAAATTAGGCTTCCCAGTGCCAATTAAAGACTGGTTGCGAGAAGAAAAATATTATAAAGTTGTTCGTCAATTATTTGAACAAGATTTTGTTGCTGAATTCTTCGATCAAGAAAAACTTTTGAAGATGTTGGATGATAACTTTGCAGATAAAAATGATGCACGTCGCAAACTCTGGACAATTTATTCATTCTTGACTTGGTATGATGTTTACTTCATCAATAATGGTGAAAAACCTGCTGTGGTTAATTTTTAAGGGAGGTTTTTGTGTCACAAACAAATGAATTTCAACCTATCTTGTTAGGTTCTGATATCAACGTCTATGGAATGGCTCGTTCATTTCATGAAGAATTTGGAATTACTTCTCTGGCTTTAAGTGCTTCTGGATTAGCTCCAACAAAGTATTCAAAAATTGTTGAAGTACAAACTCATGAAAATTTTGACCATGAAGAAACTTTTATTCAGGTGCTTCGTGATTTTGCAAGTAAACATAAAGACAGTAAGAAGAAATATCTTTTAGTAGCTTGTGGGGACGGTTATGCCCTACTTGCTTCAAAATATCGTGAGGAGCTTTCGGAATTTTTTGAAGTGCCTTATATTGACTACGCGCTTTATCGTCAATTAGAAAATAAGCCTGATTTTTATAATATCTGTGAACAATATAATTTACCTTATCCAAAAACGGTATTAGTTAATCCAAAATCAGAAATAGATACTTTAGTAGATGAGTTAACTTTCCCTTATCCAATGATTTTAAAACCAGGGAATTCTATTTCTTATTTAGATGTGCACTTTGAAGGGCAGAAAAAAGCGTTCACGATTGCATCTAACGAAGAAATGAAGTTGATGCTGCATCGTTGTTATGAAGCTGGTTATCCTGATGAGATGATTATTCAAGATTTCATTCCTGGAGGGGATGAAAATATGCGTGTTCTGAACGCTTATGTAGATAAAAATCATAAAGTTCGCATGATGTGTTTGGGTCATCCCTTACTTGAGGATCCAAGTCCAAAAGCGATTGGAAATTATGTGGCGATTTTGCCTGATTATAATCAACAAGTTTATCAACAAATTCAGGATTTTCTTGAAAAAATTGAATATACAGGCTTTGCTAATTTTGATATGAAATATGACCCACGTGATGGCTCTTATAAACTTTTTGAAATTAACTTACGTCAAGGACGAAGCTCCTTTTATGTTACTTTAAATGGTTACAATTTGACACGTTATTTAGTTGCTGACCGTATTAACAATGAACCTTTTACTGAGACAATTTATGGAAAAGGTTCAAAACTTTGGTTAGGGGTTCCTAAAAAAGTATTGCTCAAATATGTAAATCCTAGTTTTAAAGAAGAAATTCGTCGTTTTATTAATTCAGGAAACTATGGGACAACTCTATTTTATTCTAAGGATAACTCACCAAAACGTTATCTTTTGATGAAATATGCATTCCATCGTTATATTGGGGCATTTAAAACGTACTTTCACAAATAAAAATTAAGAATAAGAAGGACAGGGGGATATAATGGAAAACTTCTTTACAATCTTGGGGGGGATGGGTACTCTTGCGACTGAAAGTTTTATTCATACGCTGAATGAACGAACAGAGGCTTATCGTGACCAAGATTATTTGAATTATATCGTAGTTAATCATGCGACAATTCCTGACCGAACAGATTATATCAAGAATCCTTCATTGGAAAATCCAGAAGAAAAATTGATTGATGATATTAAGATCCACAGTCAACTTTCACCAAAATTTTTTGTTGTTCCTTGTAACACGGCTCATTATTATTTTGATGAGATGCAAAAAGCAACAGAAATTCCAATTCTACATATGCCACGCATTGCGGTTGATAGTATTAGCCATCACTTTCCAAAAGCTAAGAGGGTGGCCGTGCTAGCGACTGAAGGAACAATTTTGACAGGAGTTTATCGTGAGGCCTTGGAAGAACAAGGGTATGAAGCGGTAATTCCAGATGATCAATTGCAAGAAAAGGTAAATCGCTTGATTTATCAAGAAGTTAAGGAAAATAGAAATCTTAATTTTGAGCTTTATAAGGAAATTTTGTCTGATGTCGCGTCAGAAATGAATTGTGAAGTAACCATTTTAGGTTGTACAGAATTGTCAGTCTTATATGAAGCCTATGATTTGACAAAAGAGTACAATATAATAGATGCACAAGCTGAAACTGTACATCGAACAATATCTATGATGGGAAAAAAAGATTTATTAGATGACTATTAAAAAGAAAAAACTTTTTAAAAAAAGAATCGTAATTTTATTTGTTCTTGTGGCCTGTCTACTTATTTTTACTCTAATTGTAAATCCTAAGAATCAAGAAGATAAAAAATTAACATCTGCATCAAAAACTTTTGTCCAAACTGATCGTCAGGGTAAGTACGATTATGTTTTGATGAAAACTGGTGATGTTAATCAAATGACAATCGGAGCCTACCAGGGATGTGAAATTGTTTCTTTTTACAATGCATTGGTCTATTTGGATAAAACTCAGGGTAGGACGGTTACTGATTGGATTGAATCTTTGCCTTATGTGAGTTGGGGAGGTGATCCAGGAAGTGGTTATGCTGGGAATCCTTGGACGTCTGATGAAGACATCCCGGATGGTGGTTTTCCAACGATTTGGCCCACAGCTTTGATGAGTTTTGCTCAAGAAAATAATATCCAAGTTGCTGACTTATCTGGAAAAAGTATTAGCGAGATTAAAGATGCTGTTTTATCAGAACATTTAGTTGAAATGTGGGTGACGATTGATTTTGCTGAACCTAATATCACTTACGATGATTATTACGGTTATAAGGTTGTAGCTAATACGCATGCTGTTATTTTAGATGGATATAACGAAAAGAAAAATGAGTTTCATGTTACTGATCCAATAAAAGGAAAATATTGGTTGGCTGAATCTACAGTTGATTCGGTTTATAGTGGAACAAATCAATTTGCGATAGAATTTTTATAGTGTAATTAGCACTCTTATAAAAAGAGTGCTAATTTTTTTGCCAAAAATGAAAAAACGTGGTAAAATAGTGCTATTGAAAAATTGATTTAGTAAAGGAAGTGAGTAATTTAGAAATGAATAATACTGAATATTATGAACGACTAGGTGTCGATAAAAATGCCAGTCAAGATGAAATAAAAAAAGCTTATCGTAAAATGTCCAAAAAATATCACCCCGATTTAAATAAAGAAGAGGGTGCTGAAGAAAAATATAAAGAAGTTCAAGAAGCATACGAAACGCTTTCGGATGAACAAAAACGTGCTGCTTATGACCAATATGGTGAAGCTGGAGCCAATGGTGGCTTTGGTGGCGGCGGCTTCGGCGGAGCTTCTGGTTTCTCTGGTTTCGGCGGCGGCTCAGGTGGCTTTGGTGGTTTTGAAGATATATTCTCAAGTTTCTTTGGAGGAGGTGGTGCACAAGTTAACCCTAATGCACCCCGTCAAGGAGATGACTTACAGTATCGGATAAACTTAAAATTTGAAGAAGCTATTTTTGGCGTGGAAAAACAAGTCAAATATAATCGTGAAGAACTCTGTCACACTTGTGGAGGTTCTGGAGCGAAAGCTGGCACACATCCAGAAACTTGTCATAAATGTGGTGGCCGTGGACAAATTAATGTTGTTCGTGATACACCGCTTGGACGGATGCAAACACAAGTAACATGTGATGTTTGTAACGGAACAGGTAAAGAAATCAAAGAGAAATGTGAAACTTGTCATGGTTCAGGCCATGAAAAAGTGGCACATACTGTTAAGGTTACTGTACCTGCTGGTGTTGAAACTGGACAAAAAATGCGTTTGCAAGGACAAGGTGATGCTGGTGTGAATGGTGGACCTTATGGTGATTTGTATGTTGTTTTCCAAGTGGAAGCTTCAGACAAATTTGAGCGTGATGGTGCAGAAATTTACTACAAGATGCCAATGGACTTTGTTCAAGCTGCTTTAGGTGATGAAATTGAGGTTCCGACTGTTCATGGGAATGTGAAGTTGAAAATTCCTGCTGGAACACAAACGGGGGCTAATTTCCGTCTAAAAGGTAAAGGTGCGCCAAAACTCCGTGGTTCTGGTAATGGTGACCAATATGTTATTATCAATATTGTCACTCCTAAGAATTTGAATCAAGCTCAAAAAGAAGCACTCCAAGCTTTTGCTAAAGCAAGCGGTGTTGAAGTCTCTGGTTCAGGTAAAAAAGGTTTCTTTGATAAGTTTAAATAAAAATAAAAGTCGCTCTTGGCGGCTTTTTTTTGTTCTGTCAGTAATTTTGTTCTCTATTTTTTTGCTGACAAGTTTGTCAGTATTTTTAGGGAAGAAAACAGGAATTTCTGTAAGTTTTTGATATAATAGGGGCATGAAAATTGATAATTATAAGCCTGATTATTTAGTGGAAGCTGTCTATCAACTAGACCCTAAACGTCTGCAAGCCTTGAATGTTCGTGCCGTAATGGTGGATTTGGACAATACTTTAATTGCCTGGGATAATCCTGACGGAACTCCAGAGCTTTTGGCTTGGCTTTTGGATATGCGAGAAAATGGTTTAAAAGTGGTGGTTGTATCAAATAATAAACAAGCAAGAGTTGCTCGTGCTGTGGAAAAGTTTGGTGTTCAATATATTTGGCGGGCAATGAAACCTTTTGCTTGGGGGATAAAAAAAGCATTGAGATTGCTTGATGAGCGTCCTGAAAATGTGATTATGGTTGGTGATCAATTGATGACGGATATTAGAGCTGCTCATCGTGCCGGCGTCAGAAGTATTTTGGTCAAACCTTTGGTTGCATCAGACTCTTGGAGTACACAAGTTAATCGTTGGCGTGAACGACGCGTTTGGAAAAAATTGATTGCTCGAGATGGTGAGCCTGTGTGGAAAACAAGTTTATAAAAATAGATTTCAAAAAAGAATTTTACCTGTGGAAAAATAAATTCACAAGTAAAATCCTTTTTTTATCTTATTTTACTGATAAAAACGAAAAGTTTTCCACAGAATTGTGAAGTCTTTCCACAAATGTGTGGAAAACTGTGTAAAGGTTTGTGGAAAAGATAAAAAACCTATCGTTAAGATAGGTTTTTTTCGTTATTTATTGTAGTAACCACGTTCTTGATACCATAAATCAGGTTGCCAAGCCCATTCGTGACCATTTTTTTCTAGTAAGTCAAATGCAGCCTTAGGTCCCATTGTGCGAGCCGCATAAGTTGGGAGCTCAGAAGTTTCTTTATCCCAAGCTTCTCGAATAACATCAATAAGTTCCCAAGCGCGAGCCGCTTCTTCCCAATGTGAGAAATTTGTTCCGTCTCCATTAAGGACGTCTAGGAAAAGTTTTTCATATGCTTCAGGAGAATTTCCAAGAAATTCACTATCGTGTCGGAAATTCAAACGCAAAGGCTCTAAATGGAAGCCTTGACCGGCCGCTTTTCCATTTACTGAAAGTGAAAAACCTTCAGTTGGTTGAATGTAAATGGTCAAAACATTTTGAACGGATTGGTCATCGCAATTTTCTGCAAAGAGATTGTCTTTATCTTTTTTGAAAACGATATTAATACGAGTTCCTTTTTCAGTCATACGTTTTCCTGAGCGAACATAGAAAGGAACGCCTGACCAACGCTCATTATCAATGACAAATTTTCCAGCAGCGAAAGTTTCAGTTCGACTGTCTGTTGCAACAGAATCTTCTTCGCGATAACCTAGGTAATCTTCACCGTCAAAACGTCCTGCGATATATTGACCACGAACGAAGTTTTCTAAAGCTTCCTCAGAAGAATATTGACGGATTGCGTTAAGAGCTTTAACTTTTTCTTTTACAATATAAGCTTCATCAAATTTTTCAGGTTTTTCCATGGCAATGAGGCTGAGTACTTGTAAGACATGGTTTTGAATCATATCTTTTAAAGCACCAGAAGTTTCGTAGTAACCGCCACGGTCTTCGACGCCGATAAATTCGGCAAAAGTAATCTGAACGTTATCAATGTGTTGATTATTCCAAAGCGATTCAAAGATTGGATTGGCAAAACGAACAGCCGAAACAGCTTGAATCATTTCTTTTCCAAGGTAGTGGTCAATTCGGAAAATTTGTTCTTCACTAAATACTTTCGCGAGGCTGTCATTAAGTGATTTTGCCGTATCGTAGCTTGTTCCAAATGGTTTTTCAATGACGATTCTCTCAAAACCTTCACCTGTCAAAATATTTTCTGATTTAAGGTGTTCAGCGATAGTGCCAAAAAATTGAGGAGCCATTGCTAAAAAGAAGACTTGATTGCCCGCAGTTTTATACTGTTTACGCAATTTTTCACCCAAATCTTTTAAGTTAATGTAATGTGAGCTGTCGCTAACATCGTGACTTTGATAATAAAAATGGCTGGCGAAATTTTCGGCTTCCGTTTTTGAGTTCATTAAATCTTTGATAGACTCTAAAACAACTTCACGATAATATTCGTTTGTCCATGGACGGCGAGCGGTACCAATGACTGCAAAATTGTCAGCTAGCTCACCTTTTTTGAAAAGGCGAAAGAGTGAAGGGTAGAGCTTTCTTTTAGCGAGGTCACCAGTTGCTCCGAAGATGGTGAAAAGTGCTTGTTTTTGTTCGGTCATATTTTTTCCTTTTTTAAAAAACAATAATTAATTTACTGACAGACTGATTTAGAAGTTCTGTCAGTAAAATTTAACCATTTGTATTAGTTTCATTGACGTAATCATGAGCGTACTGTTCAATATCGGCTTTGAGTTCAGCTTTCATTTCTTGAAATTCGGATTCGCTATAATCGCGCTCGGCTATTTTAGCATTATAAAAGGGAATTGCTAGCTCTTGACGAAGTCGTGTCTCAAGTTCTTGTCTATTCATTTTAACCTCCAATAAGTTGCCTCAAAAACTCTTGTGAAGCATTAATCTTATAAGAATTATATCATAAATTGGGGTTGTAAAAAATAGAATAGGATTTAAATGTTCTTGATAAAGTATCTTAATCAAAGGAACAAGCAGCTTTAAAAAGTTTTTGGTAGAATAGGGTTATTAGATTGGAGAAACACATGTCTTTATTAGTATTTACTCTGTTGATGTTACTTCTTGGTTTCGTCGCAGGGGTATTTGGCTCAATTTTGGGTCTTGGGGGTGGAATTATTATCACGCCTATTATTACGACATTTTTTGGTGTTGATATTAAATATGCCATTGGGGCAAGTATTGTTGCCGTTATTGCAACAAGTTCTGGTGCGGCCATTTCTTATTTGAAAGATGATATGATTAATGTTCGTACCGCTATGTTTTTGGAAATATTTACCACAATTGGTGGTTTAGTTGGTGCAATTTTAGCAGGATTTTTTGATGCTACGATTTTAAATATTTTATTTGGTTGTCTTTTGATTTTCCAAGGCTACAATATGTGGCGGAAAATGCATAAAGGTGAGGAAGTTGTTCAAAAGGTTGAGTCAGATAAGATAGCTGAGAAGTTAAAATTAAACTCAAGTTATTACGATAAACAACTTGGCAAAGAAATTCCTTATCAAGTAGAAAAGGTTCCAGGTGGTGCTGCTGTAATGCTTGGTGCTGGTGTTGCATCAGGTCTTTTGGGAATTGGTTCTGGGGTCTTTAAGGTCATGGCAATGGATTCAATGATGAAAATGCCTTTAAAAGCTTCAACAGCGACTTCAAATTTGATGATTGGGGTAACAGCAGCGGCTTCTGCAACGGTTTATTTTTTCAATGGCTATGTTAATCCAAGTTTAGCAGGTCCGCTTGCTATTGGGATTGTTGCCGGTGCAGCTTTGGGCTCAAAAATTATGCCTAAGTTACCAGCAAAAACAATTCGATTGATTTTCATTCCAGTTATTTTAATTATGGCATTGCAAATGTTGCTTAAAGGATTGGGGGTATCGTTCTAATGGTAAATAAAGAATTAACAAAAGAAGAGTTACTCAAAATAGAGCGAAATATCGGAAAAATTCTTAGGATTGGTGTATTTGTTAGTACTACAGTCATTATTATTGGAATTTTGATGTTTCTCCTAAGCGGCCATTCAGGTTACGCTGAAGGGGTTTGGCCAGATAAATTTAATGAAATTTTAAGCGGTTTAGTTGAATTTAAAGCATTGGCTTGGTTGATGACTGGATTATTCCTCTTAATTTTGACTCCTGTTTTGCGAGTAGTTGCTTCAATTGTGGCTTTTGCAAAAGAAGGTGATAAACTTTATGTGGCAATTACAACTTTGGTTTTGATTATATTAATTGTTGCGATGTTTGTAGGGCACGGAGGTGCTTAAATAGGGCGTCATAGCGGATTTTCAACTTGCATTTTTTTTATTAAACTGATATTATAGAAAAGTGTTATGACCCATAGGGGAAGTGCCTTTGAAGTAGTTGCTTTAGCGACTTACGTAAAATGACGAGCTTATGAGAATTCGCAAGGGGAAGTGGTGGAATGGCAGACACGCATGCTTCAGGTGCATGTGCGAGAAATCGCGTGAGGGTTCAAATCCCTTCTTCCCCATGATTAAGTGGACGGTTGGCTGGAAGCTGGCCGTTTTTTGCTCTTTTGAGCTTTTTAAGAGATGGAGAAATATGACTAGATTAACAAGAGAAGAACTAGAGAAAATCATTGATGAAAATCCTTTACGCTCTTTATCAAGTATTGGCGAAGAAACAGGAAATTCACGAGTGGCTATTGAAAAATGGTTGAAAACTTATCAATTGGATGAATATCGTAACCGAAAAATCAAACGGTTGCGGGGAGATAAAGCCCGTAAACGTCGTGATTACCAAAATTAGACGAAACAGATTTTATAAATCTGCTAAGTAAAGGAGAAGAAATGTCAAAAATAGCATTTATTGGTACGGGTGTGATGGGAGCCGCAATGGCTGGTCATCTTATGGACGCAGGTCATGATTTAATTGTTTATAATCGGACAAAATCAAAAACGGACGGTCTTGTGGCACGTGGTGCAACTTATGCTGAAAATCCACAAAAGGCTGCGGCTCAAGCTGAGTTTGTGATTACAATTGTTGGTTATCCTAAGGACGTCCGCGAAGTTTATTTTGGTGCAGAAGGAATTTTCAAAAATGATTGTTCAGGAAAAGTTCTTATTGATATGACGACGACTGAGCCAACTTTAGCACAAGAAATTTATCAAGAAGCTAAAAAAGTTGGAGCTTTCGCACTTGATGCCCCTGTTTCTGGAGGAGATTTGGGTGCAAAAAATGCGACACTGACCATTATGGTTGGTGGTGATTCAGAAACTTATGAGAAAGCTTTACCTTTATTTGAAAAAATGGGAAAAACTATTACTCATCAAGGGGTGGCTGGAAGTGGACAACACACCAAAATGGCTAACCAAATTTGTATTGCGGGTACAATGACTGGAATGACAGAGCTTTTAGCTTATGCCCAAAAGGCTGGTTTGGATTTGGATAAAGTTTTAAATACTGTTGGGGGAGGTTCTGGTGCCACTTGGTCTTTGGCTAATTACGGTCCTCGGATTCTCCGTGAAGATTATAGTGCAGGATTTTTTGTTAAGCATTTCATCAAAGACTTAGGGATTGCACTTTCTGAGGCAGAAAAAATGAATCTTAAACTTCCTGCAACTAAAGGGGCAAAGGAACTCTATGAGCAATTAGCTGATAAAGGCTTTGAAAATGATGGGACTCAAGCTTTGATTAAACTTTGGTGGCCAAATGGACATCGTCCAGAATAAGAGAAATAGCGCAAAACAGCCTGAACATTTCAGGCTGTTTTTATAGATAAAAAAGTTGAAGTGATTGAAAAACTAAATATATTTTATAGATTTCACCCTAATTTATAAAGCGAAGTATCGTCACTTTACCAAATATGTTATAATTATTTTATAAAGTCTAAGAGTTTTAATGAAAGAAATAATTAGTAATTAATGAAATTTTAAGGAGGGCTTGAGATGCACTATGATGACTTAGTGGATTTGCTTGTTGAAAAAATAAAAAGTCTTGATTATGTTAAAGATTTTCAACGAGCTGAAACAGCACTAATGGCTAATCAAGAACTTTTTAAAGCTCAAGAAGAAATGAAAGCTCTACAAAAAGAGGCTGTTTTATATCAAAAAATTGATAAAATACAAGCTTACAAAAAGACTTCACAGTCGGCTCAAGTCATTGAAAAACGGATTAAGCATCATCCTTTGGTAGAAGATTATGCTACAAAATTAGAGGATGTCAATGATTTAGTTCAATATATCACTGGTGAATTAGAAGAAAAAGTAAATCTTTTGTTGGAAACTGGTGAATAAAAAGTACTGACAAGAAATTCTGGCATAGGATATGCCATGTAAGCTTGCTTATGGAGATGCTAGAATTTTTGTCAGTAAAAATATAATAAAAAAATACTGACAGAATTTCTGTTTTAGGATATTTAGTGTTAAATTTTCTTACGGATATGCTAAGAATTTCGTCAGTAAAATTTAGATGGGATAGGAAGAAAAATGGCTGAAAAAATTTCACCAGGAATGCAACAATATTTAGACATCAAACAAGATTATCCCGATGCTTTCTTGCTCTTTCGGATGGGTGATTTTTATGAGCTTTTCTATGATGATGCAGTGAATGCTGCCCAAATATTAGAATTAACCCTGACTTCAAGAAATAAAAATTCAGAAAATCCAATTCCAATGGCTGGTGTTCCTCACCATGCAGCAGCTGAATACATTGATAAATTGGTTGATTTAGGCTACAAAGTGGCTGTTGCTGAACAAATGGAAGACCCGAAAAAAGCGGTCGGAATTGTTAAACGGGCAGTAACACAGGTGATTACCCCAGGGACAACGATTGACACTGCAAATTCGGTTGATAATAATTTCTTGGTGGCAATTGACTTCAAAGATAAACATTATGCTCTTTCTTATATGGACTTATCAACTGGGGAATTCAAGGTGACAGAGCTCAGCGAATTTTCAGCGGTGGTAGGAGAAATTGCTTCACTCAAGGCGCGGGAAATTGTAGCTGGTTTTACTTTAGATGAAAGTCAATTAAAAGTTTTTGAAAGACAAATGAATCTTTTGATTTCAGAACAAATTGAAATTCCTGAAAATTTACTAATAGATTTGTCAGGATTGACCGCTTTAGAAAATCAAGTCGCTTCAAAATTGTTGGCTTACGTAAAAGAAACACAAATGCGTGATTTGAGTCACTTACAAGAAGTTGAACATTATGAAATTAAAGACTTTTTGCAAATGGACTTTGCGACAAAATCATCTTTAGAGCTGACGGCAAATAAAAGAGAAAATAAAAAACATGGCACACTTTATTGGTTGCTTGATGAAACGAAAACAGCGATGGGAACCCGAATGTTACGGTCGTGGATTGACCGTCCTTTGGTTTCAAATTCAGCCATTCAAAAACGAATGGAAATTGTTCAAATTTTCTTAGACCATTTCTTTGAGCGTTCTGATTTGATAGAAGCCTTAAAAGGGGTCTACGATTTAGAACGTTTGGCTTCACGTGTTTCTTTTGGTAAGGCTGTTCCAGTTGATTTTTTGCAGCTGGCTAATTCTTTATCAAATGTTCCTGCTATCAAAAATATTTTGGGAATGCTTAATGAAGCTCCATTAGAAGAGTTAAAAAGCCAATTAGACGAAATTCCAGAATTATCTGGTTTAATTAATTCAGCTATTAGTGAGAATGCCTCAAGAACGATTACTGAAGGGGGCATTATTAAAAAAGGCTACAATGCTCAATTAGATAAATATCGGGAGGCTCTTGAAAATGGGACTTCTTGGATTGCTAAATTGGAAGCAGATGAAAAAGCCAAGACAGGAATTTCCACACTGCGAATTGATTATAATCGTAAGGATGGTTATTATTTTCATATTACCCAAAGTCAGCTGAATAGTGTTCCTGAGCATTTTTATCGGAAGGCAACTTTGAAAAATTCTGAGCGTTTTGGTTCTCAGGAATTAACTGAAATTGAAGAAATTATGTTGGAAGCGCGTGAAAAATCATCATCTCTAGAATATGATTTATTCATGGGCCTTCGGACTGAAACGGAGCAATATATTGGCAGACTACAAGCTCTAGCCAAAACAATTGCTGAAATTGACTGTTTACAAAGTCTATCTGTCGTTGCCGAAAAACAAGGTTATATCCGTCCGACGCTTACAGACGGTTCAAGAATTGTTGAAATTAAAGGCGGTCGTCATGCGGTAGTTGAAGCGGTCATGGGTGCTCAAGAATATGTGCCAAATGACATTGAACTGCCTGAACAAACAGATATTCAGCTAATTACAGGACCAAATATGTCAGGTAAATCAACCTACATGCGTCAATTTGCTTTGACGGTGATTATGGCTCAAATTGGATCTTTTGTTCCAGCCGAAACAGCCAATTTACCAATTTTTGATGCCATCTTTACACGGATTGGTGCCAGTGATAACTTGATTTCAGGGGAATCGACCTTTATGGTTGAAATGTCTGAGGCCAATCATGCCATTCAAAAGGCAAGCAGTCGCAGCCTGATTATTTTTGATGAATTAGGTCGAGGAACGGCAACTTATGATGGGATGGCTCTAGCTCAAGCAATTATTGAATATGTTCATGACCATATTGGGGCAAAGACCTTGTTTGCTACGCATTATCATGAATTGACAGACTTAGATGAAGCGCTCGATCATCTTGATAATGTCCATGTTGCTACCTTGGAGCAAAATGGGAATGTGACTTTTTTGCATAAAATAACAGAGGGGCCAGCTGATAAATCCTATGGGATTCATGTGGCGAAAATTGCAGGTTTACCACAGCCTTTGTTAGAGCGAGCAGATTTGATTTTGCAGAAGTTAGAAAATAAACCTTTGCCTGCTAAAAAAGTTGCTGATGAACAAGAACAACTTAGTTTATTTGATTTTGCTGAAAATTCTTCAGAAATTATTGAAAAGATAAAAAGGCAAAATGTTGATAATATGACTGCAAGAGAGGCTTTGAATTTCTTGTGGGAACTTAAAGATTCACTTTGAACTTGGTATCGAAGCTTATTCTGTAAATAAGCTAAGGAAAAAGGCTATAATTACTTAAAAAGAGATTCATTGAAAGATGAATTGAGTAGAAGCTAACATAAAAAGGAGCTAAACATGGAAAATGAAAAAGAACTTAAAGGGCAAGAAATTCCAGAGACTCAAGTGGAGCCAACTGAAGAATTAAATTCTGAGAATCTTGCTTCTCAAGAAGAAACAACTAAGAGTGATATTAGTGAATGGGATGCCTCTGAGCCTGTACTTGATGAGCCAGTAGTTGCCAAGGCTGAAGTTTCAGAAGGTTTTGTAAGTGAACCAGTGATTGCAGAACCAGTAATTGCTGCTAGTGAACCACTTGATTCAAAAGTCGAAGAGAAAACGAGCGAACAATCAGCTTATGCAGATATTCCTCAGAATCGCTCACTAGAAAATCAAGATGAAATTAAAACTAAATGGAACTGGGGAGCTTTCTCTTTTCCAATGTGGTTTGGGATTGCCAACCGTGCTTATTTGGGACTCTTGATTTTGATTGGATTAATCCCATGGATAGGTTGGATTTTTGGGATTGTATGGATGATTGTTTTTGGTTTTAATGGCGAAAAATGGGCACTTGAAAATCGAGATAATAAATATCGTGATGAGGAAGAGTTCCGTAAGGTCATGGACGGTTGGAATCGAGCAGGTTTCGTTGCATTCATTATTGGAATTGTATTATTTGTGATTGCAATTTTGATTCTTATTTTCGTATTAGTCTTTGCTTTTAACAGCTATAATAATTTTGATAATGATTACCGCGATTTTGGAAACTACTAATTAATGTAAAAATGATAGACAATTTTCATCTTGTCTATCATTTTTTGTCAGTAAAAAATGAAAAGCGAGCCCTTGCTTTTTGTGTTATAATTAGAATTAATTTTAAAAAACAAGAGAGCGAGATTATTGTGGGAAAAATTATTGAACTAAATGAAGCGCTCGCCAATCAAATTGCTGCTGGAGAGGTGGTTGAACGGCCTGCTAGTGTTGTCAAAGAATTAGTCGAAAACTCAATTGATGCTGGAAGCAGTAAAATTATTATCAATGTTGAAGAAGCTGGTTTGCGATTAATTGAAGTCATTGATAATGGTTTGGGTTTGGAAAAAGAAGATGTGGCTTTGGCTTTACGTCGTCATGCAACAAGTAAAATCAAGTATTCGGCAGATTTGTTTCGGATTAGAACACTCGGTTTTCGGGGGGAGGCTCTGCCATCAATCGCTTCTGTCAGCCAGATGACCATTGAAACAAGTACGGCTGAGGAAGAATCAGGAACAAAACTAATTGCTAAAGGTGGAAATATCGAAACTTTAGAACCACTTGCTAAGCGCGTGGGGACGAAAATTTCTGTTGCTAATCTTTTTTATAATACACCAGCAAGACTCAAGTATATCAAGTCCTTGCAGGCTGAACTTTCTCATATCACAGACATCATCAACCGATTGAGTCTGGCTCATCCAGAGATTTCCTTTACTTTAGTTAATGAGGGTAAAGAATTTTTGAAAACGGCTGGAAATGGTGATTTACGTCAGGTTATTGCTGCAATTTATGGCATAGGGACAGCGAAAAAAATGCGTCAAATCAAGGGCTCAGACTTAGATTTTGAACTAACAGGTTATGTCAGCATACCAGAGCTGACAAGGGCTAATCGTAATTATATTACGATTTTAATAAATGGTCGATTTATCAAAAACTTTTTATTGAATCGGGCAATTTTAGAAGGATATGGCAATCGATTGATGGTGGGACGGTTCCCTTTTGCTATTTTATCGATTAAAATTGACCCAACACTTGCTGATGTTAATGTTCATCCGACAAAACAAGAGGTGCGTTTGTCTAAAGAGCGTGAATTGATGGCTTTAATTTCTAAAGCAATTGATGAGGCTTTATCAGAAGGTGTTTTGATTCCAGAAGCTTTGGAAAATTTGCAAGGAAGAGCTAAAGAAAAGGAGAGTCTTTCTGTTCAAACGGAACTTCCTTTGCAAAATAATCCTTTATATTATGATAATGTTCGCCAAGATTTTTATGTCAGAGAAGAGGCAACTTTTAAAATCAATAAAAATCAAGATTCAAATGATTCGTCTGAACAAACTTTTGATAATTTTACAGAAAATCAACTTAATACAGATGCTGTCAGTGAAAAAATGACTGACAGAACTGTTGAAAGTACTACTGAAATTACTGACAACAGTCTAGAAAATACTGTCAGCAACTTTGGAATTGATTTTGATAATGAAGCAAAGATAAGTCAGTCATCAACTTTTCCGCAGCTTGAATACTTGGCACAATTGCATGCGACTTATTTACTTTGTCAGTCCAAAGAAGGACTTTATTTGGTTGACCAACATGCGGCTCAAGAGCGAATAAAATATGAGTATTGGAAAGATAAAATTGGTGAGGTCAGTATGGAGCAACAAATTTTACTTGCGCCATATTTGTTCACTTTAGCCAAAAATGATTTTATTGTTTTAGCCGAGAAGAAAGATTTGTTACATGAAGCCGGTGTTTTCTTAGAAGAATACGGAGAAAATCAGTTCATTTTAAGAGAACATCCAATCTGGTTAAAAGAAACCGAGATAGAGAAATCAATTAATGAAATGATTGATATTATTCTCTCATCAAAAGAATTTTCACTCAAAAAATATCGTCATGATTTAGCTGCAATGGTTGCTTGCAAAAGTTCAATTAAAGCTAATCATCCCCTTGATGCCGAATCAGCTAGAGCTTTACTCGCAGAATTAGCAACTTGTAAAAATCCTTATAGTTGTGCGCATGGACGGCCAACGATTGTTCATTTTTCAGGGAATGACATTCAAAAAATGTTCCGGAGAATCCAAGAAACGCATCGTTCAAAAGCAGCTTCGTGGAAAGATTTTGAGTAAAAAGTGACTAAACAGATTAATGATGAAGTTGGTCAGTAAAAAAATAGATAAAAACTACTGACAGACTTGAATAAGGGAGTTTGTCAATCAAAAAAATTAGAAAAGTAAAAAAATGTTTGAATATCTTAATGGAAAATTAGTAAAAATTTCCCCAACAAATATTGTAATTGATGTAGCAGGAATTGGCTATCTTATCAGTGTAGCTAACCCTTACGCTTGGTCGGCTTTGATGAACACAGAAGTAAAAATTTATGTTCATCAAGTCATTCGTGAAGATGCCCACAGTCTCTATGGTTTTGTTAACGAAGCCGAAAAAGCTTTATTCTTACGTCTGATCAGCGTTTCTGGGATTGGGCCAAAATCAGCTCTGGCCATCATTGCGGCGGCTGATAACGAAGGTTTAATCACTGCTATTGACAATAGTGATATCAAGTATTTAACTAAATTTCCAGGAGTTGGTAAAAAAACAGCCATGCAGATGGTGCTTGATTTGGCTGGGAAATTTGATGCGACAGGAACTGTAGGTATTTCTCTTCTTGATGCTGGACCTGCTGGCAATCTTGCTTTGGAAGAAGCGATTGAAGCGCTACAAGCTTTGGGTTATAAAGCAACAGAATTGAAGAAAATTGAGAAAAAATTAGCTCAAGAAACAGGTCTGACCAGCGAAGAATATATCAAATCAGCCTTAAAACTTATGATGAAATAAAAAAGTTTGAAGAAAGAACTGACAGACATCAAAAACAGTCATTCAAGTCTTTCTGTCAGTAAAATTTACTGACAGCTTCACATAAGTCATCAAAAATCATCTCTAAAAGGAGAATTACAAGATAAGATGAACGATATATTAAACAAAGAGCCAATGGAAGAAGATTACGGTATTGAAAAATCTCTACGTCCGCAATTTTTTAATCAATATATTGGTCAAGATAAAGTCAAAGAACAATTAGAAATCTTTATTAAAGCAGCAAAAATGCGTGAAGAAGTTTTGGACCACGTACTACTTTTTGGTCCTCCGGGACTTGGTAAGACAACAATGGCATTTGTCATTGCCAATGAGTTGGGAGTTAATATTAAACAAACAGCGGGTCCTGCCATTGAAAAGCCAGGAGATTTAGTTGCAATTTTGAATGAATTGGAACCTGGTGATGTGCTATTTATTGATGAAATTCATCGGATGCCAATGCAAGTTGAAGAAGTTCTTTATAGCGCTATGGAAGATTTCTACATTGATATTATGCTTGGTTCTGGTGATGGTTCACGCTCGGTTCATTTAGATTTGCCGCCATTTACTCTAGTTGGGGCAACAACAAGAGCTGGAATGCTTTCTAATCCATTGCGTGCCCGTTTTGGAATTTCAAGTCATATGGAGTATTATCAAGAGCGTGATTTAGAAGAAATTGTTAAAAGAACAGCTGATATTTTTGAAGTCGAAGTTATTGATAATGCCGCTTTAGAGATTGCTTTACGTAGTCGAGGGACTCCGCGGATTGCCAATCGTTTACTTAAACGAGTGCGTGATTTTGCTCAAATAATGGGGGATGGCCGAGTGGATAAAGCAATTACCGATAAGGCCTTGTCTATTCTTGATGTTGATGCCGCTGGTTTGGATTATATTGACCAAAAAATCCTCCGCACAATGATTGAAATGTACCACGGTGGTCCTGTTGGGATTGGAACTTTGGCGGTAAATATTGCCGAAGACCGTGAAACGGTCGAGGATATGTATGAACCTTATTTGATTCAAAAAGGATTTTTGATGAGAACTAAACAGGGACGTAAGGTGACCCAAAGAGCCTATGAACACCTAGGTTATGTTTACAATGAAGAAGATTGACAGTTAGTATCTGTCAGTAAAAAAGTTTGTCAGAGCTTGACAAGCTTTTTTATATTACAAAAAAATCGCTGTTGTAACAATAATGAGAAAAGTGTATAATATGACCATAAAGTTGCGACTGGAGAGACAAGACAAATGGTCAATCAATACTATGGTTTAAAACTTCAAGAACTCTGTGAAGCTAAAGAAATCACGAAAAATGAAATTATCAAAAAAACAGGAATTCCTAAAAGTAGCCTCTCTCGTTTTTTTAGTGGGGAAGGTTATTTAAATCTTGACCAAATTGATGCTTTACTTGAATTTCTTCACCTGGAACTTTCTGAATATGATTATTATCTTAATAATTTTAAACATAATTTTTACGAAGAATTATTTAGTAAAATTGACCAAGCGGCAACGAATAATAATATTGAAGAACTAAAAGATATTGCCTGGCAATGTGAGCAAATTGGCGAACATTTGATTGCTCTTTGTGCCAAAGCACGCTTAGAAAAGTTGACAGAAAACGAAGTGGTTGAGTTAAGTTCTTTTATTTTAGGAATTGAAATATTTAGTTTTTATGAACTTCTCATTTTGTCAGATACCATTGAGCAATTTTCGTCAGAAATGATAAAAGCGATTATTCAAGATTTGAGCCATCATCATCAAAGGTTAGCCAATCGTACACGTTATCGCAAAATTATTTGTCAAATCGCCTGTCGCGGAGCAGTGACTTGTATCCAAGAAGGGAAAGAAAAGGAAGCGCAAGAATGTCTGGCTCTGGTCAAAGCATATTGTCATGAAAAAGACGCATATTCTAGATTGATTTATCGCTTTACTAAAGGTTATTATTGTATTTTTTATGGTCAAGGTGAAGAACGACTTCTGGGAATTGAAAGCATGAAAAAAGTCATCGAAATTTTTGATTGGGAAGGAAGTATAAATTTAGCAAAAACCTACCAAAAACTCTATGATAAATATGTGAAAAACTATAATTTTCCTCAATGGTTAAGTGATATTATAGGGAAAGATTCAATTTGAATCTTTTTTTTGTGCTTTCGAAATCGGTGCTACAATAAAGTTAAGGAGACAAAAATAAAAACAAACGAGGAAAAACCAATGGACAAATTCGCAAGCTACTGAGCGCAGCCAAGAAAACAAAGTAAAAAATGAAAGGAAGCTCTCAACATGAGAAAAATATCATCAGCTTGATTCAGAAAAGATAATTTCTTTCTGAATTTGGGCAGAAAGAGGTAAATTATGAAAACAAAACAAATTTTATCAACTCTTATGAGTTCGGTGGTTGTCTTGTCAGCGTTATCTCCGCTTGTAGTTAATGCAGATATCATTACAACCGAAATGCCACAACAAGCTACGTTAGTTAATTATAAAACTTTGGGTGAAAATGACACTCTAGATTTAGAAGTAGAGTCGGAGGTAATTTATCAAAATCCTCAAACTGGTGAAATCTATACTTCTGATGAAGTAATTGTATCAGGTGTTCCTCAAAACCCACGCCTACGTTCAGTATCTGCAAGCCCTATTTCGGTGGGAATTCTTTGGAAATATAATACAAAGGCTAGTGGTACATTGATGCGAGATACATTTCGTAAATGTGCAACGGCCGAAGGGGCAGTGGGGGTTATAGGTGCCATTGCTGCGGTAGGGTTGGAAACAGGTCCTGTTGACGCTGTACTTGCTGTTATACTAGCTGCCGGAACGCTTGCTTTTCATTCACGTTTCTCAGAAGCGGCAGATATGATAAACCAACATCCAAATTCAGGAAAAATTTATATGTACTTGGACCATTGCACATATGCCAGCTATTGATTGGTGGTGAGAGAAATGAAAGAATATTATATTATTTGGTTTATCGTTTTTTTAATCATTCTTTCTAAAAGTAAAAATAGTACTCAAAAGAGGAGTTTGATTCCATTTCATTGGTTACTGGTCTTACTTGGAGTGTTTGCATTACTTCCAATAATTATATCAATAGTGTTTATTAACAGTAAATTTTGAAATAACTGGAGAAGACCCAGTCGGGTCTTTTTATAGTGAGGTAAATCTAATGAAATACTTCAAATTTGAATTAAAAAAGTTTATTCTAAACAAAAGAAACAGGTACTTATTAGCTTTGATTTCTTCTCTAATTGTTGTTTACAGTATTTATACAACAATTTCGTTTAGCGATATTGTTGGCGATAATACTACAACACTCCTTCAAGAGGTCCAGACTACTGAAAAATCAGTTCAGGATAACATCAAAAATACTAAAGATATTCTAAAAACGACAAAAGTGAAAGCAGAGCTTGCTGATCTGAATGATTCGTTAAATTACTATCTGCAAGAAGATAACATTTATCAAAAACAAATCGCAGTTATAAATGCCAATGATATTAATGGATATTATCGTTTACAAAAAGAAGTTGACCAATTACTCCTTAAACAATATGGTAACCAATCATCATCTGGTCAAGATAAATTCCTGAAAGCAGAAATTAAGTATATCAAGACAGTTCAAGAGAGAAAGTTAGATTTTGAAGTAATTCCTACCATGCAATCTCATGCTTTTGGAAATTTTCATCAGCAGTTCATTCCAATTTTAACGAGTAGTCTATTCATTGTCTTATTTGCTTCCATGGTTTCAATCCTTGTCGCCACTAGTTATGAATCAAAAGAAAACAGATTTTATCGATTTGCGGGAATTGATTTGCAGAAAAATTTAATAATAAAAGTTTTATCTGGAACTTTAGCGACCTTTGCTTGGATTATTATTTCTAGTATCATTTATTTTCTGGTAATTGGGGTGGTGAATGGTTTTGGAGCATGGAATTATCCCGCCTATCTTGGCAATTCGGATTTGAAAACAGGATTTACTTTGACTAATCTCACAATTCCAAATGGAATTTTGGATTTAGGAAGTATCCTCTATCTGTTTTTTGTCATCTTTTTCTTGGCTTCATTAGGTGCCTTGATTTCTGTTTTTGTAAAACGGAGTATGGTTGTTGTTGGGGTTATAGCTCTATTTGTCATGGGATATTCGATGATAGGAAATGTTTCTTGGATAATTTCAATTAGACGTTTTGTGCCACTTTCTTATCTTGAACCTCTAAAACTTTTTGGAAATCCTAGTGCTCTTTTTGGGAAATATTCTATATTAATCGGGGCTGGCTATCTACTTTCTTTAAGTGTATTATTTTTGCTCATTTCTGTCTTCATTATTAAAAATCAAAAAACAAGGAGAATCTCATGATATTAAAAATAAAAAATTTAAAGATACCAGACATTGCTCCGCTTAATTTTGAGATTTCTGAAAATGGTTTGTACGGTCTGATTGGACGAAATGGGATTGGGAAAAGTACACTTTTCGGCATTCTTTCAGGAGAAATAGAAAATGGGCGTGTCGCTTATCTTCCCGATGTAGAATCTTTTGAAGAAAGTTTAAAAATGCATGATTATTTTAAAATTTTGAAAAATAGTGAACAGGATAGAGCAAGAGAGTTAAGTCTTACTTTTGGTGCAGATAAATTTGCGAAAAAGAGAATTGGCCAATTTTCTTTAGGAATGAAAGAGCTTTTTGCGACAATTTTATCATTTTCTATCGACTGTGATATTTTAATCATTGACGAGCTATTCAGTGGGCTTGACGTTTCCAAAAAAGCCCTAGTTTATGAAGAAGTGAAAAAAATCGCTCAAGAAAAAATTGTTTTATTAACCTCACACAATCTCAAGGAAATTGAACATTTCTGTGACCAAGCTTATCTATTGTCCGAAAAAGGACTGACTTTGGTGACAAATTTTGATGAAGCGGCAAAAGAAATCGGTTATATGGATGTATTTTTTTAGTGAAAGGGAATTAATGCGAAAGAATACTACATTATTTGGTTTATATATTTTCTAATAATTGTTTCCGATTAAGAGATAAGTCGAATGAAAGATAAGGAGAACTTATGTCAGTAATTACACCTGCCCCTCAACCTAAAAGTGATATTTTTCGGGAGGTTGAACAACTCCAAAATTCTTTTAAAAATAATGAAAGTAAAGTTTTGGTAGATAACAATAAAATTTATAAAAAATTGGAGGAAAAAAAGGAAAAAATTAAGCAGAAAGATTAGTTCGTCTGTCAGTAAAAAAGTTTGTCAAATTTTGGCAGACTTTTTCATTTTAGAATTCTGTCAGTAATATCTTGTGAAATAGGGTATAATAGAATAAATGCTCAAAATTAGTTAATTTATAAATGATATAAAGTAAGGAAGTCATGGAAAAGATTGTTTTTGTCTGTTTAGGAAATATTTGTCGTAGCCCAATGGCAGAATTTGTCATGAAAGATTTAGTTGAAAAGGCAGGGAATGAATCAAAGTTTTTGATTGAAAGTCGAGCAACTTCTTCTTGGGAGCATGGAAATCCAATTCATTCTGGAACCCAAACAAAACTAAAAGAACAAAAGATTGCTTTTGATCTTCACAAGGGAAGTCAAAAAATCAGTAGTGAAGATTTTTATGAATTTGATAAAATTATCGCAATGGATGAATCTAATTTAGAAAATCTTAGAAAAATGGCACCAGAAGGAACGCGTCAAAAAATCGCGATGCTTTTAGAACAAGGTGTTCCAGATCCATGGTTCACGGGCGATTTCCAAGAAACTTATCAACTTGTTAAGACGGGTTGTCAAAGATTATTGGATGAAATTGTATAAAATATTTCAAATAAAATAAACCGATGTGAGAAAATCTCACATTAAAACTTGACTTTGCTAATAACAAGGTCTATAATGAAAGGCATGGAGGCGAGAATTGGTGAAAGAACGTGAATTAAGACGCTCTATGGCAGTACTTCCAATAGGAACTGTCATGAAACTCACTGACCTAAGCGCAAGGCAGATTCGTTATTACGAAGAGCAAGAGCTTATTTTCCCGGAGCGAAGTGACGGTAATCGTCGCATGTATTCGCTCAATGACATAGATGCTCTATTTGATATTGCTGACTTATTGCAAGAAGGTAATAATATTGCAGATATCAAAGAAATTTATGCCAAAAGGGATGCTAAGAAGGCTCAAACTTTATCTATCGGAGAAGTCCACCATGCACTTGAACGCGAATTTGCCCAACAAGGTAGATTCGGAACTCCTGATCCCACTCATTTTACCCAACCGCGGATGTAAGTTTAGTTTACTTTATTTGTCAACTAAGTTTACAGCGAAAATTTAACTAGGAGAGTAAAGCATGACAATCACAGCAGCAGACATTCGTCGCGACGTCAAAGAAAAGGATATTAAATTCTTGCGTTTGATGTTTACAGACATTCTTGGAACACTTAAAAACGTTGAAGTTCCAGCTACAGATGAACAATTGGACAAATTGTTTGAAAACAAAATGATGTTTGACGGTTCATCAATCGAAGGATTCGTTCGTATCAATGAATCAGACATGTATCTTTATCCAGACCTTGACACTTGGATTGTTTTTCCTTGGGGAGATGAGTATGGTAAAGTGGCAGGTGTAATTTGTGATGTTTACACTCCAGAAGGTGAACCTTTTGCTGGAGACCCACGTGGTGTCTTGAAACGTAATCTTAAATCAATGGAAAAATTAGGCTTCAAGAGCTTTAACCTTGGACCTGAACCAGAGTTCTTCCTTTTCAAACTTAATGAAAATGATGAACCAACACTTGAAGTGAATGATAAAGGTGGTTATTTTGACCTTGCACCAACTGACCTTGCTGGAAACACAAGACGTGAAATCGTAAATGTATTGA
Organism: Lactococcus sp. SK2-659; assembly: GCF_020218185.2. Classification (NCBI taxonomy): domain Bacteria; kingdom Bacillati; phylum Bacillota; class Bacilli; order Lactobacillales; family Streptococcaceae; genus Lactococcus; species Lactococcus sp. SK2-659. The sequence continues at coordinate 34,308 of NZ_JAIWQZ020000002.1, read as the reverse complement.
CAGACCTTGGTTTTGAAGTTGAAGCTTCTCACCACGAAGTAGCAATCGGTCAACATGAAATTGACTTTAAATATGCCAACGCTTTGAAAGCTTGTGATAATATTCAAATCTTTAAACTTGTTGTTAAAACAATTGCGCGTAAACATGGTTTACATGCAACGTTTATGGCAAAACCAGTTCACGGAATCAACGGTTCTGGGATGCATTGTAACATGTCTTTATTTACAGAAGATGGTGCCAATGCCTTTGCTGATCCAACAGGAGATATGGGACTTTCAGATGTTGCACATAGCTTTATTGCTGGACTTTTGAAACATGCTTATAACTTTACAGCAATTACAAACCCAACTGTTAACTCATATAAACGTTTGGTTCCTGGTTATGAAGCACCCGTTTATGTCGCTTGGGCTGGACGTAACAGATCACCTTTGATTCGCGTACCTGCTTCACGTGGTTTGTCAACTCGTGTTGAACTTCGTGCGGTTGACCCAACAGCAAATCCATATCTTGCATTGGCTGTTCTATTGGCAGCTGGTCTTGATGGTGTTGAACATAAATTGGAAGCGCCAGAAGCAATCGAATCAAATATTTACGTAATGACAGAAGAAGAGCGTAAAGCACATGGCATTACAGATTTGCCATCTACTTTGCATAATGCCGTTAAAGCATTGCGTGAAGATACAATTGTGACTGAAGCGCTTGGAGAACACGTTTTGGTTAACTTTGTTGAAGCGAAACGCATTGAATGGGCAAGCTATGCACAATTCGTATCGCAATGGGAAATTGATAACTATTTAGAACTTTATTAATTGATATAAAAAAATCACTGACAAAGCCTGTCAGTGATTTTTTTGGACCATTTAAATATTTTAGTTGTTTTCAGTAATTGTCAAAACGTTGAAGGCAGTTTTTCCGTCTTCGGCAATCAAGAATCCTTTGTGTTCAGCAACATAGTCAATAGCTGCTTGGAAATCAGCGAATTCTTTGACGATTGAGCAAGTGTTTGTGGCACCGACATAATTGTTTTCTGAGTCCTCGTAATAATTGATTCCTTTAAATTTAAATTTCATAATAAAAAGTCCTTTCTTTGTTATAGTTTTAGTATACCACGACAACCCATTAGAACCAAATAGAGGGTATTATACGCATTTTATGCAATTATGCAATAAAAAATGACCCATTAGACCACAATATACATGTTTTTAAACGTAGTAAAAAGCGTAAAAAAACACGAACGTAGTAAAAAGCGTTAAAAAAATGAACAAATTTTTGTCAGGCAAGGGGCTGTATATCAACGATATATGGCTTTTTATTTTGCTGACTTTTTTAAACGAACGTAAAAAAATATTTTGAGATTCCCGTGGTTGAGCGATTCTTAATTTTTGAAATATGTTTAAGTCGTTTTTTTATATATGAAAGGATGAAATAACGCTATAGTAAAACCGCCAAGAGTTGTCTCAGCGGTTTTTTTATTTAAAAAGTACACTCCTATTATATCATTTTTCTTTCGTCTATTCTCCATATTCTTTACGAAGCCATGCTCTATATTTAGTTTCTTCTAGAATGATAAGACCACCCCCATCATCATGATAAGCTCCCGTCTCTTCAATTTCCTTTTGACGATATTCTTCACGATACTGATTCATCTCAGCGTTATATTTTTGCACTTCTCGCATCGCGATGAGTCTTGGGTCAAAATCTTTGTGAACAGCACGAAGAATGCCTTTTAGTCTTTCAGATACATGCCGCTCTCCATGAGCTTCTTTATAAGATTGTAAGGGTAAAAGTTCTAAATCATATTCTTTCAATTTATTTTCTAAGTTGCTACTAAGCTCACGTTCTGAACTTCTGTATTCACTAGTTTCTTCCTCCGCGGCTTTCATAAGTGGAATAATTTTAGAATCAAGGTCATTTAAAAGCTTATCGATTTTTTTATTATTTGAGCTTTCCCATGTCTTACTATCTTCATCATGAGCTTTTTTCAACTGAGGCAATACCTCTAAATCAAGGACGGCTTGTTTTTTATCTCGTTCTAGCTCCTCGAGTGAACTATCAATTTCCTCGATTTCATATCTTGCTTCACGTTTTTTGGCTGCACTTGAAAAAGGAACCTTGCTATCAATTTTCTTCTGAAGCGTTTCTCGTCTTTTGACCAGCTTCGCCTTTTCATCGTTAAATTTCTTTTCTGTCTCTAGAATTAATTGATAAATTTTTTGTGTGTTTTCTAACATTTTAGTTCTCCTCATTTTTAAATAATTGTTCTCAGTTTGTTAACATTTAGCTGTTTTTTAACAGTTATTTTAACAATATTGACCATTTTAGGGCGGTTTTTCCCTTATATTTTTTAGAATTACAAAATCTCCTCAATCGTTATTTTTATTGACTTTGGAGTGTTTTCAACGTTTTCAGCATATTTTTCAACAAAAACACTATAAATAGCTTAACAGAGCCGTTTATTTGTATTTTTGTTTTCAGTTAACACCCCCCTATCAAAAAAATAGCTTTATTTTTGGTTAAAAGACCCCAACCGGTCTGTGGTAAATTTGGAAATAGACCCAATTATTTTAGACCCGGGGGTAGTTTTGACAGAAAAGATAAGATTTATTCTTTTTCTTCGTTTTCTAGTTCGGAATCTTTAAACATTAAGAGTAAGTGTCCATCGTCGTACTGTTCAATGAATGCCTGTACGGCTCGTATGAGGAGCTGACCAACCACTCGCTCCGTTAGCCTTCTACTCTTAGCAATAGAAACAATCCCCTCACGTTTAAAGTAGTAGCATTCAAAGATATTGCGTTGCTCTCTGTCGTCAATCTTATTAAGAGCTGACATAATCAGATTAGATTGATAAGGCTGTGACTTATGTCTCATGATGATAGCTAAGATGTCCCTGAGCTTTAACCATTGCTCATGACTTAATCCCAAGTAGTTCGCCTTTGGTTTCTTGATATACATTGCTTCCTCCGTGATATAATAGATATATCGAAAGGAGTACTATGACAACCCTAGGTTTCTAAGTATCTTATCTAAATCTTTCGCAATATCTTTCTGGATATATTCCTCACGTTCAACTGTATTGCAATGCTTAGCTTCTAGATGTAATTGAGCAGCATGATTTAATGTCTGCTTGATACTCACCCAATCAGACTTTGATAAGCGGTTATGCCTGACTGGAATCCCTCCCCCAAACAGAGCTGAATCCGTGGCGCTTTGTATGATCAGATTGATTAAGCGCCTTATCTATTTTATCCAGCTTCTTTTGATTCTCTAATCTCAATCGCTGAATGTTAGAGTGTGGTTTAAAATTTAACATCTTATTCTCCTTACGGCTGTCCTAACTGACAGTCTTTTTATTTACTCTTCTAATTCAAAGCCGATGAGTTCCGCGATATTGTCTAAGGCTTGTACATTCATATCTACTAAATCAGATAATTTAATAATCGTTCCGTCTGTATATCTTGGAATATGGTTAGGGTCTGCAGTAATCATTGAATCGTTAAGCGAGTATAAGTCTTGTACCTGTTCTTTGAGTGCCAATTCATGCGGTTTGTTTTTACTCTCTGCTGAAAGGCTCATTTCATTCAATCCTAATGCCTTAATCAAACGCTCAATACTATCCGTCAGTAATTCCGCAAAGACTTGCACGTCATTGCCTGATATTTCATGAGGTGCAAAGGTCAGTTGTTGCATTTCCTCAATGATTGATTTTACTGTCTCCTGTGGTTCATACTCTTGCGGTTCTGTCAGTTCGTCCGCATAGATTTCAAGAGTTTCAAAATCTTTGTTGATATTTTTTAGTGCCTCTTGGCTGGCTTCATTATCAATGCTGTTACTATATTTTTCAATCAAAAGTGCTTTTGCTTTGTTCAAGTGTTCTGTGATTTCGTTGCTCATTTTATTATCTCCAATTTTTCTATGCGATGATTTGTAGTATTTTTTATGCCAACATTTGTCAACAATTCAATTTGTCGGACAGCGTGCTTTTCTCATGTTTTTATTTCCTCTGATAAATTCCTAGCGAAGTAGGAAAAGTACGGTAACACGGTAACAACTCTCCGTAAACGGCTTAACCGTGCGGTTAAAGTTGTTACCGCTATCGGTAACATGTTACCGTAGTACGGTATCATTTTCGCTTTTTCTTACGTAAATATCCTTTAGTGACCTTTTTTTGTTTGTCTTCGTCCCAATGAAATAGCCGTCTAAAAAGCTCGTATTGCTCGGCTCGGTGTAAATCAATCGCTCTGTTAAAGCCTGCTGTATGAGGTCTTTTACTTGTTTTTTCCCATTCTTCTTTAATATGGTCAGGTAGTTTATTCTCAAACTCTCGCTTAGTAAAGGGCTTTACTCCCTCATCTTCACACCATGCACGATATAAGGCACTTAGAAAAGCAGTCGGTAGAAAATCACTTACAAATTCCTCAAACATATCATTTACAAAGGCTAGTACATTGTCATTAGATATTTTAAAATCATCTAATAGCCCTAGTGTAGCTTTCGGTTCATCAAACTTATCAAAGTTGAGGGATAATGCAATTTTAAGGACATACTCTAAAACGTCTTTGCGTTTAATATAATCATCTTTGATTTTCCAGTCGTCATTATCTGCCGTGAAAGACTTGTTAAAGGGAACAATAAGCAAACGCCTATAAGTTCCGTTCGACTTGTTTCTGAACTTAGGTAAGAAGTTAGTGGACTGAATGACTAATTTATTAAAGACGGCTAGTGTCGGTTGCTTTCCTTTCGCTTCAATCGGTACTGGGTCGCCAGTAACCACGCTGAAATAGTTCCCTGCATTGTCTAAATAGCTGACTTGACTATCATCTCCAATAATGCACGTCTTCCCAACGACTTGGGAAAGGGCGAACCGTTCCGAAAACTGTTCTGCTTTGACACTTGCGACGTTCTCACGTCCGATTAAGTTCATGATGAGGCTCTGAAAAGTCCCTTTTCCGTCGTTTCCTTTACCGACTAGCCACACGCCTTTACGATAGGAATAGTTGCCGTTGGTACTTGCGGAAATAATCTGCCATAAAAGGCTAACAAGCTCTTTATCTCCACTCATTAAATCAAGTAACCAGTCGTCTACGTTCCAGCCGTTAATATGAGGTACTTTTGCCTTGGCATTGTACTTTGTAGCAATCGTTGAGGTAAATACGTACTTAGGACTAAATGGCTCTAATTGTTGTGTTTTCTTATTGAAAATACCGTTCGCAACTGGGATAAGATGAGCTTCTGCGGTTTGTTGTTTAACCTCTGCTAAGGTTTCAAGTTTGAACAAGACTTCTTTTGACCGTGCCTGACTGTATGACGGCTCTAGCCAGTAAATGAGCCGATGAAAGAAGTTTTCATTTGTTTCATATATCCCTAGTTCAGGGTTATAAACGCCTAACAGTCCGCTCTGGTGGTCTAATTTGATGACTTTGAGCGTTTTATAGATGATTCTAGCCGTATCTAAGGGACTTAATGACTTGGGTGCGTTGCCGTCCTCTTTAGGTGTGCTTAAAAATAAGTTACGGTGTTCAAAGAATAGTTTTCTAACTGCTCTAAGCGTTTGAGTGCTTGCTTTGACATAGTCAGGGCTATTGATGATTTCTTTTTCTTGTTCCAGCCAGTCTTTTAAGCTTTCCTGATAACCTGCTATATTAACGACTTTCTTGCCGTCTTCGCCATAATCTGTGAAGTCCTCTATTTTAGGTTTCGGACTTCTTACTGTTTCCTGTGGTGTTTCTGCCACAAGTTTTTCTAGTTGGTCTGTCATGAGTTCCTTTCTATTTCATCTTGAATACACTTTTCCAAATGGTCGCCAGCTCGTCATCAGGTAATGGCGGACTGGTTCGATTGTTAAAGGTTCGCAATAAGTCCATGCAATGATTGTTATCAATGCCGATTTTTCTCCAGTAGTGGAGAATACGGTTCGTGTCATTGTTTCGATTCCCTTTTCGTGCGCCTTGGTTGAATAGCTCCCACATTTCAGCGCCATAAGTTCGAATGCCTAGCGTTGGGTTCTGTCTTTTTTGTGGTCGCTGTATCATTTCAAGTAACCAGTCAGGACAATCGCAAAGGTTATCAAAAGTTAAAGGCTTGTTAGTTTCTGTATCATTCAAAGGCATATAATCGCCGTCTGTCCGTTTGCTCGGATATATGGGTGTGAAGTGTGTCTTTATCTCTACGCCGTCCGCTAGTTCACTGACAATCGGCTGATTAAATAGCTCTTTCGGAACTTTAAAGAAAACATGCAAGCCGTTTCCTGTGGGAGTTTTCTCAACATAGGTACTTAATATTTCCCCCTCGCTGTGTTCATTCCACAATCGACTGAATACAGCTCTGCCATTCTGTCCGTTTTGGTGCTGGTCTAAGTCAATACAAATCAAACCGCTATTTCTAAGATTAATCATAATGTTGCGGTTCGGTATTTCATCAAACCATTCGCTTACTGTGATTTCGTCAAGTGTTCCGCTTGAAGTTCCTTTTATAACAGCTCTCTCGCTTTTACCTGCTGGATAACCAGCGATAACAGAAAAGCCGCGACTAATACAGTTTAGGGCTTGTTCTTTTGGTGTCAATAGTCAGTCCTCCTCAAAGAGTTGGTCAATCCAATCAAGTTCTGCAAGGGTGTAGCCATTGACTGCATTATTAATCGCTATGCCTGTGCGTTGTTTTTTTATGATTCCAGCTCTGCGTTCTTCCTCATTGACTGGGATAAAATAACCGTTATCAATTGAGCCAATGGCGCACCCTTGCTTGTGGAGGTACTCAATGCGACCTTGTAAGGTACGAAAATCAATGTTAAGGTTTTGTGCTAAATTTCTGCCTTTGACAGCTCGGTCAATTCCTCGATGTTCAGCAAGAAATTTAATAATATTTTGGTCTAATTTTTGTAAGTCAGTTAGTTTCATGATTTCCCCTCCGCTTCGTCATACGTTCCCCATATAGAAATAACAGTCTTTATAAACTCGTCTATATCAGTGCTTTGCCTTGCGTCCGCAATTAATATATTCAGCAAGATATTGACAGTTTCAAGGTTTGAGATGTCATCAAACTGCGGTGTTACTGCGAGTAAATCGTCATCTTTAAATAAGGCTTCAATTGTAATATTTTTTATTTCAATATCTGGTTGAGCTTTCAGCATTTTATACATTTCTTCGTGACTGAAATCTAAATCTTTAATTTCTTGTTTTTCTTCATCACTTAATTTTCTTAATGTCATTTTTTATTTTCCTTTATCTGTAATTTCATGGCAGCCAGTTGCTTACCTAAAATCGGCACTGGTTGCGTGCATAAGCTGCTTTTCACTCCACTTGGTAATATAATGCCTGTACTTACTTCAAACTGCTGTATTAAGTCATATTTAACCGCTTGTGCATTGTAAATTATCTTAAATGGGTGTTTGCCTATCGGTCTAAAACTATTCCGTCCGTACCGTTTTATAGCCGTGTAGCCTTGATAGTGTTCTATCATTTCGCCACCTCATCAAAGAGACTAATCTCTCCGCCCTCTTTTTCGCCCTCAAATCGGACACCGTGCTTATATTTACGAACTTTAAAGTTATAATAAACTGTGCCTGTATTTGCGTTTAATGGGTCTAATTTTTCAATCTGCTTGTCTGTCAGCTCCGTATGATAGGCTTTCAAACTTCGCAACCCTACGCTATCAATACCAGCCACATAAGGGCAAGCTCTAATAATATTTGTCATTTTCTCAATCCTTTAATAAAATTTGCCTTGCCTGACAAGCTGCTAAGTATCTATGATGATGAATTTGCATATATCATCAATCAAATAGTAAATAAGTGAAGTCTTGTATCTTGGTTTATAGCGATTCAATCCGTGCTTTTCCCAATTATCAAGTGTGCCGTCTGATATATCCATTTCTTTTATCACTTCTTGCCTAGAAATATAAGGCAATTTGCGGTCTCGCTTTAGTTCTAACAGCTTATTCGCGTACTGGTTAAAGTCAGTAATCACAGAATCAACTAAGCCATGCGCCACAAGGTTTGTTAGAGTGTCGTCATTCATGGAGTGCCTCCTTACTTATCCCAAGAAGTCCAATTTTTCTTTTCTTCTGCCATTCCTGCTTCGTACATTCTACGAGTGACTAAAGCATTAAATTCACGGCATTGTCTTGCAACGCTTCCGCCTGATATATCTTTTATAGCCTGATTTTTCACAGTGTTATAAAGTTGCCAATAATTTCCAAATTCTTCGGTTTCTTTTTCAAGCCATTTTGTAGGTTTGTGAGCTTTTTTACCACGATTAAATCCTACGCTGTAAGCTGTCATTAGCGCTTGGTAGATGTCGTATTTTTCTAATTTCAAACCGTCACGTTCTTCAAGCCAGTTAAGAGAGAAAAATAAATCTTCAAATACTGGGTTAAATTCTATATAATTGCATTGTTTTGCGATTGCTTGCTCGATTTCTGTGCGTACGTTCAATTTTTCGTCTATTGTTGCCATTTTCTTACCCCTTAACCATTTCTACTTGAATGTCATTTTCTAAAGTTGTGAAAGTCACAACTGATTGACCGTCAAACAAGCGATAAACGTACTCATTAAGCTGTATAAAGTGCCTTGCTTTGGCTTTTAATAAGTCCATAAGCTCGAAAGCGATTGAATCGTCAAGGATATAAGTTTCTTTGTTTGCTGGTTTATTCATGTTGAAAATTCCTCTCATTATGGTAAAATAAGAGCATGAAATCACGTTAGTGCGTGACTCATGCTAATTTTGTATTAATCCTTTTCGTTTGGTCGCGGTAGGGATTTTTCTTTTGTCAAAAATTCTTTGATTTGGTGTCGGTCAAAACCTAAATCTAGTAAATTAGTAATACTCGATTCATAAGTTTGCAGTAATTGCAATTCTTCGGGGCTATCAAGCATTTGTTTAAGTTTTGCGTTAGGACGTCCTAGCGCTTTTCTCATGCCTTGGACACTCTTATATTTGCCGTTAGTAACCAGAGCCGTCAGCATATTAGCAAAGATAACGTGATAGTTCGGCTCAAAGTGTGGACTTTCCTTAATGGCGGTGGACAAATCTCTACGTGTGATAGTAGCTTTCGCCATTTCTTTGGCTTTGACTAATTCGCCTTTGAAATAAGCATTCAATACGCTACGTGTCCATTCACGGAATTTTCGAGCCGTTTCACTCTTTGGTGCAAGGAAAAGAATTTCTTTGATTCCCTCAAACGTAAATACTCGAGTATCGTATTGCTTTCCGTCACCGTGTGCCAATTTGGCACTAACTGAAAATTCTCTGTTTTTGAGATACTTATTTTTCTGTACTAGTTTTGTAATACCATATCTAGTTTGATATCCAATACACTGAGCAAGTTGTTCAGTTGTCATGAAAATTTCATGATTATCGTTACGCCAAACATCACAGGTAATACCATTGAATAATTCTTGATTGACTAATTGTAAGTTCATTTATCCTCATTTCTACTTCGTTTAAAGACATTGCGGTCATGTTAGGACAGTAGTTTAGAGCCATGCTTAGGCTGTGAAATCAGGAAAGATACTTACAAGGACGTGAATACCTTGTGTACGTTCGTTAGATAGAAATTACTCATAACTATCGACGATTGTTCTCTTTGATGATTAGTTGTTAGTGATTTCTTCTGTATCAGTAGCAAGCCATTGCGTTATTTTCTGATAAGTAGTAGGTTGTACATTAAATTTTTGCTTATTACTTTCAATACGTCCATAAGTTAATGGAGTCAATCCTAACTTTTCAGCAATAACATGTTTTGGCAAATCTAACTCAGCTCTTTTTTTACGAAGAGCTGTTTTGATTTCTAGCGTTAATTCCATTCATTTCTCCTTTTTGTTTAATTTCAACAAATTCATTATAATTTATCTAATTTCGAAAGTCAAGTGATTTTTGTTTATTTTAGAAAAAAATATTTACATTTTTTATAGAAACTGTTAAAATATTTGTTAGGAGGTCATCTAATCATGGCTAAAAACAGAATAAAAGAGTTTAGAAAAGCTCAGAAATTAACACTTAACAACTTGGTAGAATTGTTGGCGAAAAAAGGAATAAAAGTTAATGAAAGCCAACTCTCTAAATTTGAAAAAGGTACAAGTTCCCCTCGCAGTGAGGAGATATGGTCAGCGTTAGCAGATATTTTTGACACTTCTATAACTAATGTAATGGGGTTTACCTCTGGAGATATAAAGAAAATAGCCGATCCATATTTCCCTACTATTCTTTCTAATTTTCTGAAAGACGCTGGTAAAGAAAAACTTAGCGGAGAAGAAGCTTTAAGATACATAGAAACTTTGGGAGATAATAAGGACTTCCTAGCTTATATGAGTAATGAACTAGAAAAACTTACTCGTGATGATGTTTTTATTACTTATAATAAAAAAGTTAGTACTACAAACATAAACGCGAAAGAGTTAGAAGAAATCAACAACAACTTAAATAACAAGAATAGAGAGAAATGGCTGGAATACGGCAAGGATTTACTAAAAATTCAAGAATTAGACGAAGACCAAGAATGACCAAAATGTTCGACATCAGCCATTTCGACATAATCACACGCGACATATTAAATATATACAACTTCTTAGACCTCTACGGCTACCATCACAACGCCTATGACGAAGCGTGTGCGTTGCTGTATGAGCTGTACTGGTTTGAGTCGGTGGGTTAAAGAAATGTAGTTCTTAAATTAAAAAAATACTAAAAAGAGAAAGAAGTAATATGGGAAGTTGGCGAAATAGACCAAAGCATATATCAGAACTTAAGGCGGATATTCCTTATATTGTTGCTATAGATGAGAGTGGTAGTCCTAGTTTAAAATATTTACAAAAAAAGCTATCCTCAAATACTGAAGATAACTGTGAACTTAATGATATTCATTTTAATGTAACTGCTTGTTTAATGGAGACCTCTCATTTTATAGAATCTCAAGATATGGTTATGGGAATAAAAAATAAGTTTTGGTCAGAGGGATGTGCTAATTATAAAGGGGATAAAAAGAGAGTTTGCTTTCATTCTACAGAAATTCGTAGAAGAACTAATGCCTTTAATTTTGATAGCTTAGATAAGCACAAAACTTTTATTAATGAATTAGGACAAGTTATGTCTGATATGAATGTAAAATTATTCTCTTCACATATCAATAAGCTGGAACTAATCAAACAGTATTCTACCCCTTATAACCCCTATGAGCTTTCACTAACTTTTATTTTTGAAAGACTTTCTTATGAAATCGGCAAAAAGAAAGCTGTGATAGTATTGGAATCCAGGGGTAAAAAAGAAGATAAAGTTTTGTTGAAACATATCGTGAAAATGATAGACCAAGGTACAAGATTTCTTAATAAGTCAAAGTTTTCTTTTATTGAAGGTGTTTACTTTAATGGAAAATGGGAAGAAAAATCGAACAATCTAAAATCATATTGGATATTGGAGATGGCTGATTTGTACTGTTATCCGCTTTTTAAATTCGGAAAACTAAACGAAAAAGACCAGACTTTCCAGTGCTGTGAAGAAAAGATAATTTGTTATCCCGACTACATTGGGAAAGGTTTCAAAAAGTTCCCATATAACAAAAAAACGCCCTAAAAAGGACGTTCGCCCGCAATCTCGCGAGCCCCAGAGAGTCATTAGCTCTCACTAATATTATAACATAATCGGAATAAGTTACATAATATATAGTGGTGAACTTTGCATTTCTCTAAATGAATATTTACAAATATAACCATTCAAGGAAAGGTCTAGCAACATGAAACTATCGGACTACTTAAAGAGTATTGATCACTTAGATGAAAAAATGGAAAAGGCTGTAATTATAGCTGGGTATGAGAGAATGCTTGGAGAACACTACAGACTACCACAAGAACAGTTTGCTGACCTGATGGAATTGCCTTTACCAAAATTAAGAAGAGTTATTCATGAAATGAAAAGAGCAATAGATTAGAACTTTAATAGTGATAAAGTCTATATAGCTGTGAACCTTAACATTTCTTAACAAGCTCTAAAGGTTATTGTAATAAGATATATAGAACTCTTTAGTGTTTTAATGAATATAATGTTAAAAATATAAAGAAAAGAGAATTTAAAATGCTGTCTTTACTACTATCAATTGAAAAATTATTTGAATCTTTTAGGTATATCCTAAAAGAAGAGGATACTAGATCGCTTTTAATAATAATGGCCACAATATTAGCAATTGGAACTGGTTTTTATTCTGTTGTAGAAAAATTGAGTATTTTAGACGCATTATATTTAAGCTTTATTACATTGACAACAATAGGTTATGGAGATTTTTACCCCGTCACTCCTTTGGGTAAAATATTTACAATGGTGTATTCTCTAATTGGATTGGGTATAATGGCTATGTTTATATCTGTTGTTTCTAAGTCATATATTAAGTCAAAAGCTACAAAAAAACATAAAAATAAATCAGTTGATTGACATCATAGCTGAAAAAGAATTAGGGTGCAATATATCGTTAATAGCACTTTTCTCAACAAGTTGGAATAACTGTATTAGTGGATAAAGACGGTAAACCGTTTCTTTTTGATACAATCAGGTCCATTGTTTATTTTATTATCAAATCTAGCTTTATCTCTTTTAAATTTTGGTTCTCAAAGGGCTCAGAATAGAGTCATGTTGACATTAATTGCAGTACTATTAATCTATTTAACTACTATAACTTATAACTAAAGAAAGTTAATAAACATGAAATTACGTGAAGCGATAGAAAGTATTCCTGATGAAGACTGGCTAGACCTAACTGAAGAACCTAGAGGGAATTATAGAACATTCCTTGGCAGGGCACCCAAATATCTTATACATGGTGAGGTATTAGACTATGAGGTAGTATATATAAAGAGAATACAGCATAGCACTGATTATACTTTGCATAGATTTATAGTAAAAGAGATCTAGTACCCATAAATTTTAGAATCATAAAAAGCGCTTTTAGAGCGCTTAGAGTTTGAGAGGAAAATAATAATGTCTGAAAAAGGGTATGTTTACGCTTTGGAAAACAAATCATTCCCAGGGATGATAAAGATAGGGCAAACCAAAAATTTACATAAACGCCTGAAGCAATTTAATAATACAGGAATGCCAGACAGTAATCCTACACTATTACTTTTTGCTTTCAGATTAGAGAACTATCAAAAAGCTGAAAGACTACTTCATAATGTCTTTACAGACAAAAGACAATCAAATAAAAAGGAGTGGTTCACGGTTAGTTTTAATCAAGTTAAATCTGCTTTTTCGCTACTAGCAATAAATTCTGAAAATGAGCTAATACATCCTAGTGAGTATAACTCAGAGATCATTAAAAAAATAATTCCAATTAAAGAAAGAAAAATTGGGCAACGTCCAAACAGAACTTTTGATTATTTAAATATTCCAATTGGTGGACGACTTGTTTTTAAGGGAAACAAAAACTTAATCGCAAGAGTGACAGACAGGAGAAATAGAGTTATTTGCCCTTGTTGTAAAACTGAGCAGTCTTTATCAAGGGCAGCGATTTGTTGTTATGATGAAACTCATCAGTTATTAGATTCTCAAAAAGGCCGAGATAGAAATGGATTTGCTTGGTTTGAATATAACGGTTTACAGTTAGATAAAATAAAACCAGTAGTAAATTCTGAATTACTATAGTGCTTAATTAAAGTGTTTCCACTCACTAAAAATGGATAAAAGGAGAAAAAATGCCATTAATGAAACTTGATATGATTAAAGATAGCTATTCAACTGATGAAATTACGCAAATACTTGAGATCTCTTATCGGGTCATGTTAGAAGCTTTTGAAGCACCCGAGGGAGACCGCTATCAAATTGTAACTCAACATGAAATATTTGAAATGCAGATACTTGATACTGGTTTGGGAGTAAATCGTACAGATAAAGTAATAGTTTTTAGTTTAGTCACTCGCCCACGAACTGTGGAACAAAAAGTTAATTTTTATAAAGAATTGGTTTCTAGATTGAATGAAAAACTTGAAATAAGGCCAGAAGATATAATGATAAATTTGACCGTTAATAGTGATGAAGACTGGAGTTTCTTTGGGGGAAGAGCGCAATTCCTTACAGGAGACTTATAAAATACTTGCTTATAACAGTCCAATACCAGTATGCTAAGAAATGCTAAGGTTCAAATCTATATAGCAAGTCCTAAATTTTAGGAATGCAAAATAAAAAGCGCTTGAGCGCACGCGAAAGAGGAAAATAAAGTGGATAATATTACGAACGAATCAGATAACCTTATTCAAATTTTTAGTCATAACCCATTAGCACTTATCTCATGTATTATATTGGGTATTGGCCTTCTATTTACTTTTGCTAGTAGACAGTTTATTTTAGTTAGAGTGCTTTTAGGAAATGTAAGTTTTATTAAACAACGAATTCTTGGAGTTATTTTTGGAATAGTTGGTGCCTTATTACTTCTTTTTGCAACAGGTAACTTGAATCTTTAATAAAACAAATCACTTGCTCAGCTAATTTTATATAAATATATATCGGCAAAGAGACTTTGATTTGAGAAAAAGAGGTGTGAATATAGTACAACACTTTTTCATTTCGTGTTGTGTCTTGGAACGAAGCGGAAAGGAATGATTATAACAATGATAACAAAAAAAGAGATAAAAGATCGCTTTGAAAGAACTTCTGGAGGTATTTTAAGCGGTGTAGAAATAATTACTGATAAAAATACTGGCGTACAATATATGGTGGTTAATAAAGATTCTGACGGTTGTGGAATAACACCGTTGATAGACAAGAATGGCAAACCACTGTTAGCTAAACCAGATTCTGAATCGCATTTTGATTTATATTAGTATATAAACTCTAGATAAATTTTGGGATTATACCCTGATAAGTCAATTTCATGCCAACATTTGCCAACAATTAACAAGTGTACTTTTAGGTACGCTTGTTCAGTATGATACTGACAGCATGTAAATTTTGTATGTTGCTAGAATTTGCTGTGTATTTGTAACTACGGAGCTATAACATTTTTGTTTTGAATGGGTACACCTCAAAGTTACCCCTGACCGACGTGATGTCGGTATAGACTTTGTCTAGTGTTGATAACCTCCACAATTTTGAGGGCGTTAAAATCTTTACACCCTTAACAGTATTTTAGTGGTATAGCTTTCTTCCACAAGTGGCAAAAACGAAAATTTCGTTGTTGTTATTAAGGGGTCGTGATTCGCGACTCCTTGCTAGGTAGTAATGATTCGTTACACCCTTTTTTAGGGCGCCAGAAATGTCAGAATACTTTCTCACATTTTTGTGATTAACCTTGTCAGAACCTTGCTAGTTTTACCTAGCCAAAATATTATGATATCAAAGAAAGAAGTTATATGATTTTATGGAAGCAAAATATAAAAACAAATCAGTCGAAGTATGGGAAATTAGTAAAACAAATGAACAACCTGATTGGGTTAAGCAAGCGTTTAAAGAGAATTATCTTTCTTGGTATGATGATAGATTAAAAATTCTTTTAACCGGTATAAATCCAACAGCTAAAAGAAATATTAAATTGGGAATAATGAACGGTATTTTGAGCGTTGGACAAGGCTTTGGTGGAACTTATGCAATGGGGGATATAGGAGATGTTCTCGATATTACCAATGGCACTGTGGTTTCAAATAAATATTTTAAAAAACATTACTCCAGTAAAGAATAAAATTTTGTTTCATTTTTTTGAATCAAAGTTAAATAATAAACATTTTTGTTCATAACTATCTGAGGTCGCATTTTACGACTATTGCCACAATCTAATTAGGACAAGTAACTTTTTACTTTACCTCAACTATCGGAAATTTACGAAAGTTCATATCTGTGAAAACCAAAGGTATGAATATATTTTTTAATTCATATCATACGTGACGGAGTATTTCAAACTCCTCAATATAATCAAAGTGGTTTATATCCACTATAAAAATAGAAAGAATTTACACCATGAAAAAAGACGACGTTATCAAACTATCAGACGGACAGACTGCCACAATTGTTACTGGCGACGAATCAACGAGTTTGACCAATTGCTATATTGTACGGCTAGAAAATGAAGATATAAGAGTAGTTGATAGAAAAACTCTAACGCTTGCGGAATCATTAAAATAATAGTCGTTTATAATAAATTCCCCCTTTTTCCACTAATTCCATAAGTAAATATTTACTACTTTTTACTTAACCCCAATACGTGCAAACCTGAATCACGTTAAAAGCTGATAGGAGGTAATTATGGCAGATAATGATAAAACATCTCAAATAAAATTAGATTTTTTAAATACACTCTATAATCTTATCCTTAGCGAGGATATAAAAGAAGAAGAACGTAGAGTGCTGACTAAAGCAAAGAATCTAGTAGAAAAAGGAGAGTATATTCCCAATGTCATCAGGCGTATGCAGACAAATTTTACGTTGGATGCCATAAATAGTAACCTCTCCCCAAGTGTAAGTGAGTTTTATAGTACATTGCCCAAAACTCTTGCAGAGATTCTACCAGCATTTCCAGGTACTGGCTCTAGTTTAGGGATTCCTCTCTAATTATCTTGTTACCCTTGATACCTTACTTTTACTCTTAATATAGAGAAAGGTAACAGCATAAACCCTTGATATAACTATCTTTATAATACTTTGTTACTCTTGTTACCGTAAATAATACTATATCAGTTGAGAATTTCATAACTTTATAAACTAATAAACCAGTTAACTAATTAATCGTATAAGCTCTAATAACAATATTTCTCAATCCTTGTACATGCCTTGCCTGACATTAGTACAAAAATGGAAAGGAAGAAAATATGAATATTAAAGAATATATAAAAAAAGACGGTACAAAGGTGTACCGAACTAACGTTTATTTAGGCGTAGATAGTCTGACTGGTAAGCAAGTACGAACAAGTGTAAGTGCCAATAGTAGAAAAATGTGTGAGATTAAAGCACGCCAATCTATAAATAATTTTATCAATAACGGGTCAACAATTGCAAGAGAAAAAGTCGTCTTTGATAACTTTGAGGCTTTGGCTTTGAGTTGGTTTGAAAGTTATAAGCTGACAGTTAAAGCAAATAGTGTACGTTCAGTGAAAAATTATCTAAAAGTATACATTTTACCAGCTCTTGGGACATACGTTTTACCAAAAATAACTCCGATATTATTACAAAGTATTGTTAACGATTGGTCTAAAAATGCTAATACGGCTGTAATAGTTAATGGTAAGCGTGAAAAAGGTAAAGGTAAAAATTTTAAGATAATGCTCAATATCATCAAACGTATTCTTGATTATGGCATGCAACTAGGAGCAATAAAGAGCAACCCAGCTACTAAAGTTTTTCCTCCTAAATTAAAGGTAAGAACTGTAAGTAAGATTAAGTATTTTGATGACAAAGAGCTGAAAATGTTCTTAGAATATCTTGAATCGTTAGAGCCAAGTATAGAGAACCAGCTACATAATGCCTTATATCGTCTATTATTGGCTACTGGTTTACGTATTGGTGAGGCTTTGGCTTTGAATTGGTCTGATATTGACTTCTCCGAAAAACTTGTTAATGTAACAAAGACAACTTTGCAGAGCAGAGAAGTGCAAGATAGTCCCAAAACTAAAGGAAGTAATAGAATTATTTCGCTTGATAATGCCACTTTACAAATTTTAGCCAATTGGCGTAAATACCAAAATAACCATAATAAAGTTATAGGTTTGTCTGATAGTGTAGTATTCTCTTATGACGGTCAAAGATTGATTTATGAAAGTGAGAGGTTTCGCCTTTCTTCTCACTTGAAATCAGCAAGACTTCCAAATATCGGTCTGCATGGTTTCCGCCATACTCATGCCAGCTTGTTAATGAACAACGATGTAAACCCTAAAGAGATACAAGAGCGGTTAGGACACTCTAAAATAACAACAACCTTAGATACATATAGCCACCTTGCCAAGGACAAGAAAAAAGAGACTGCCGAAAAGTTCAGCAATATCTTAAAAGCATTATGATTTTTTGGGGCGAACGTAGTAAAAAGCGTAAAAAAAGATAGTTTTAATTAGTGGAATACTTGTTACAAAGGGATTTATAGCTCTCTCTTGTTATATAGTTTTATTATAGCAAATGGCACTTATTTTTTACTGGTAAAACTTTAAATCAAAGTTGAAATCACAAAAAGAGCCATATTTTTTGAAAAATTCACAAAGTCAGTGTAAACTTGAGATAGGTTTTATGAATTTAATGCGAGAAAGGAAGCGAATCTTAATACTTTTTACTAAAAGTAGATTTGCATAGGAAAATATGGAACTCAATGATTTGAAAGATTCACTGACTGCTTTAAAATATGGTGAAATTGCAACTGTCGCGATGATTGACCGAGGCGCATATGCTGAAATTGAAGAGTCTATTGAAGCGGAAAGTAAAGATCAAAAGATAAATTCTGGAATCTTTAAAGAGCTTGCTGCTACAGTTAAAGATGAAAACGAGGATTTAGTGGTAGTTGGTCGTTCAGATATTGATCAAGCACTGACTCCAGAAGATTTTTCGCGATTTATCGGTCAAATGACCAAGGAAAAACATATTATTTTTGTTGAGTGTCTCTATTTGGGAACAACAGAAATTAAAGGTTTTCTTAACAGCTTGAAAGAAAGTAATCTTTTAGAAAATAGTAAATTGGTTCTGCTTGATTTGCCGCAATTAGAATACATGATGTTGCGAGACAGTTTAGCTGGACAATTTAAATTATAAAAAAAGTTACTGACAAAATTATCGCTCAGTCTGTAAGTTGCGTAAGCAAGCAGATAGGAGTGATAGAATTTTGTCAGTAACTTTTTCTTATTGTTCACGGTTTTCTCTTTGATAAAGGCGAGAATTTTTCATAATATCTTTAAAAGTATTAATGATTGTTTCTTGATAAGCAGAATTTTTAATATTTTGGCGAGCCAAATCTAATACGGCTTGTTCGCGAGAGTTATCTAAAATAGTAATTTTTTGTGCTTGTTTTTCTTGGCTAATTTCTTGAACAATTGTCATACGTTTTTCAAGAAGTTGAACGATTTCTTGGTCCACTTGGTCAATGTTGTTCCGGAGTTCTTCTAGTTTATTCATGGTTTTTATTATATCATAGCTAGCAACACGAAACAACGTTTCATGTTGCTGACTTCTTTCTCTCATTTATGACCGAACTCAGCGAGAACGATAATTTCCCACCAAGTGAGTGCGGCTCGCTATGTTGCTTTAGCAACATAACGAGAGCGGACAACGTAGCGTAGAGAAGTAAACTTCGTTTCACTTCGTTGTCCATATCACAGGTGTCCCTTTTGTCAGCATTGCTAAAGCAACGGACAAAAGGGCTCACTCTAAGCCAGCAAGCTGGCAAGGCGAAATGGCAGGAAGGACGGCGTAGTAGAAGCAGTGATGCTTATATCAAAACTAATCTAAAATTTGCCTTTAAAAAATGATATAATGGATTATATTATTTTTGAGGAGCAACAAGATGAATAAAGAAGAAAAAATCGAAGGTTATGAGTTGCTTAATTTGCAACTAAAAGCGCTTCTTAGTGAACAAAATTATACACTTTCAAACTTAGCCAATGCAAGTAGTTTACTTTGGAGCTTTTTGCCTGAGCAAGTTTATACAGGTTTCTACCTCTACAACGGTGAAAAATTAATTTTAGGGCCATTTCAAGGGTCTGTGTCTTGCGTTGAAATTATAATGGGCAAAGGGGTTTGTGGGGAATCAGCTCAAAATCGCCAAACCATTATTGTTGAAAATGTAAAGAAACACAAAAATTATATTTCTTGTGACGGTCGAGCAATGTCTGAAATTGTTGTTCCAATGGTTAAAGACGATAAATTAGTTGGGGTTCTTGACTTAGACAGTTCAGAAATTGGTTTTTACGATGAAATCGACCAAAAATATCTTGAAGAATTTGCTAACATTTTATGTGAAATGACTGATTTTAAATTTTTTGAAGTAGGTTAAATCAAAATTTTAAAGGGTATCGGAGAAAAAAATGAGTGAAATAGTAAAAAAATTTATTGCTGACCGTTTTGGGGAAAAAGAAGGAACATCTGTAAATCCAGGTAATATTGGAGATGTTCGTGAATTTGCGCAAGAATTAGGAAGTTTTCTCTATCAATTACATCGGCTACCAACAACAGATGCAAAGTCACCTAGTTTTGAAAATGCTTTTGCTGGTTCTGATTTGATTTTCTTTGAAGCTGAGATGATAGAACTTTTGAAAGTCTATCAAAAAGTTGTTCCTGCTGACCTTTTGCAAGAAAAATTTGATTTTGCAGCAAAAACAAAATGGTCCAAGAAACCTGTTTGGGTTTTGGGAGAATTGCTTACGCAAAATTTAAAAGTTACTGACGGAAAGTTAGTTAATGTCAAAATTTCTGACAAAGCTGTTATTGGTGATCCAGCTTTTGATTTAGCAATCGCTTGGACGATTTTTGATGAAAAAGCACGTAAAATATTTTTTGCGGCAACCGAAGCAGATGAGGCAACGATTAATCGAGCAAGAATGTTCGCCCTCAGACAGGCTCTCAGAAATTATCAATCACAAGATATTGATGAATTGATTCAATCACGTGATGCTTCAACTGAAATTTTAAAAGACTTAAACTATAGTCTTGGGCAAGATTTCTATTGAAACAAGCGGATATGAAAAGAATACTAAGTAAAAAATTGGAAGAGAAAAATGGCATATCAAGCATTATATAGAAAATATCGAAGTCAAAGATTTGATGAAATGGTGGGGCAAGAAGTTGTAGCAACAACATTAAAAAATGCGATTGTCAATCATCAAATTTCACATGCTTATCTTTTTTCTGGTCCAAGAGGGACAGGGAAAACCTCAGCAGCTAAAATTTTTGCTAAGGCAATAAATTGTCCTAATCAAGTGGATGGAGAGCCCTGCAATAATTGCTTTATTTGCGACTCAATCACTAAAGGAAGCTTAGATGATGTCATTGAACTTGATGCGGCATCAAATAATGGGGTTGATGAAATTCGAGAAATTCGAGATAAATCAACTTATGCAGCTAGTCAAGCCACTTACAAGGTTTATATTATTGATGAAGTGCATATGCTTTCAACAGGGGCTTTTAATGCACTTTTGAAAACACTTGAAGAACCTACAGAAAATGTTGTTTTCGTCTTGGCTACTACTGAATTACAAAAAATTCCAGCAACCATTATCTCGCGTGTTCAACGTTTTGCTTTTAAATCAATCACAACAGGAGACATTCGGACTTATTTAGCAAAAATAATGGCTGATGAAGGACTTGAATTCGACGGTAGAGCACTCGATGTTATTGCTAAAGCAGCTGAAGGTGGAATGCGTGATGCCCTCTCTTTATTAGACCAAGCCTTATCGTTTTCATCAGGAAAATTAGAAGAAAATGATGCACTACTTGTCACAGGGTCGATTGCTGCAGATGCTTTAGTAACATATGTTGCAGCACTTTTTGAGCACGATGAAGCAAAAGCGCTGATGGAACTTGATAAGATTTTTGCTGAAGGAAAAAATATGCTTCGATTTACGGAAGATTTATTAGCATACCTTCGGGATTTACTCTTGGATAAAAATTCTCAGTATGACCGGGGTCAAATTTTTTCATGGATTGATATTGCAATTGAAAGTTTGAAAACGATAAAGGAAACGACTCAAACAAAAATTGCGGCAGATGTCATGACCATGCGTTTGGCTGAAATTGGACAAAATAATTTACTGACAGCTCCGCAAGGAGAAATCCCTAATCAGCTGACAGCCGAAATTGCTACTTTAAAAACCGAAATTAATCAATTGAAAGCTCAAATTTCAGCTGGTCAAATTCGGGTAAATTCAGATTCACAAAATAATTTACTGACAGAAAAAGTTAAAGCCAGTCCGAAACCAATAGCATCTAAAAAACGCCAAATTAACAAAGATTTAATTTATAAAGCTTTGGCTGAGGCGACAAATGAAGCTAGAAAAGCTGCTCTAAGTGCGTGGCCAGAACTTGTTGCTTCGGTAACTAAACCGGCAGACCGAGCTTTACTTAATAATACAGCCCCTGTCGCTGCGTCAGAAAATTTCCTTGTGGTGACTTTTCCTCATGAGAATCTTGCTAAAAGGGTCAGTGAAAATGAAGAATTGCAACTTTTTTGTGGGAATCTCTTGAGTTCAATTGTTGGATTTGCGCCAGAAATTATTTCTCTTGCTGAACAAGACTGGCAAGAAGTTCGAGCAGAATATGTTTCTAATTTAAAATCTGAAAATGTTCAAGAAGATGAAGAAGATGAAAAAGAGCCGGATGAAACGGTAAATTTAGCTAAAGAACTCTTTGGTGAAAAAGTAGTTGAAATTAATGATTAAACTAATAAAAAAGCCGCTCATTGAGCGACTTTTTTAATCTTTATGACGACTTAAATCAACCTCTTTAAGGGGGATAAGTTTCGTTTTGTTTTTAAATTTATAACCCAAGTAAAGGATGAAGAAGAGTGGAATTGCGGCATACATGATGACGCCTTGCACCCAAGTTTTACCAAAAAGAAGCATTGGGTCTTGGCCGAGTGTGACTAAAACGGTCATAATTAAGGCTAAGATTGGACCGAATGGGAATAGTTTTGCATGATAAGGTAATTTTTTAACATCTTTTCCTTGAGCGACATAGGCGCGGCGGAAACGGAAGTGGCTAATTGCAATCCCAATCCAAGCAATAAATCCTGTTAAACCAGAGGCTGAGACAAGGAATGTAAAGAAGCTAACTCCGTAAATTGATGTCAAGAATGTGAGTAAAGCAACAGCAGTTGTAGCTAATAAAGCAATGAAAGGAATCCCGTTTTTTGAAGTTTTTGAGAAAATCTTTGGTGCGCCACCATCTTTAGCTAGCGAATAAAGCATCCGAGTAGAGGCATACATTCCAGAATTTGCTGCTGAAACGACAGAAGTTAAAACAACGGCGTTCATGATAGAAGCTGCAATAGAGAGACCAACACGTTCAAATACAATTGTGAAAGGGCTTTGAGCAGCTGAATCTCCTCCAACTAAGTGTGGGTCGGTAAATGGAATGATAGCCGCCATCACGAAGATAGATAAGATATAAAAGACAAGAATACGCCAGAAGATAGAGTTCATAGCTTTAGGAATTGATTTTTCAGGATTTTCAGCTTCACCAGCTGTAATTCCGAGCAATTCTGTTCCTTGGAAAGAGAAACCAGCGACTAAGAGTACGCCGAGAATCCCTCCACCAGTAGTGAAACTACCAAGTCCTCCGACAAAACCATGATTACCAACTGAAAGATTTTTAGCGACGTCAATATGACCGCCCATAATTCCAAAAATAGATAAGAAACCAATAATCAAGAATAAAACAACAACAGTAATTTTAATGGCTGACAACCAATATTCAGTTTCGCCAAAAGTTTTAACTGATAAGGCATTGATTGCAAAGACAATAATTAAGGCAATCAGTGAAAAAATCCAACTTGGAACATCTGGTAACCAGAATTTGATACAAAGGGCAACGGCTGTTAAATCAACCGCTACGGTAATTGCCCAGTTTAACCAATAATTCCAACCTAGAGCAAAACCAAAAGCTGGGTCAACATAACGTGTTCCATAGTCTGAAAAAGAACCAGAAGTGGGTAAATAAGTGGCCATTTCACCAAGTGATGTCATGAGGAAGTAAACCATTGCTCCGATAAGAACATAGGCAGTCAGTGCACCAAATGGTCCTGCCGTGTGAATGACATCGCCTGAAGTCAGAAACAATCCAGTTCCGATTGTTCCGCCAAGGGCAATCATGGAAACATGACGTGATTTTAAGCCGCGTTTTACTTGCGTCTCAGTAGTTGAGTTTGAAGAATTTTCCAAAATTCTCTCCCTAATAAAATTTATTCTACACCGACTTGTTTGACTCAGACTCAACCTTACTCCTGTTTAGTTTAGAAAAGTCTGAGAAAAACAAAAAAAGCAATCCTACTAGATAGAATAGATTGCTAAAGGTCCGACAAAATTTTAAAAATTTTCTTGAACGAATAGCCCTCCGCATGGTTATTAACCATTTGCGACAGTCTAGTGAGTTTTCCTCACTAGCCCAAGAACCTTGCTGAGCAACAAAATTCTTTCGGCAACCTCTCCTCCTCTAAATACGCGTCTTTGTTGTGCTCCAACTCGGCGTAGATTCATATCAGTTGCGACCTCTATCGATGTGTTATTTGTAATTCTAGCGCAATTTTAAGATGATGTCAAGGAAGAGGAGATTAGATAAGTTATAAGTAATCATTTTTTGGGTAAGTGATGGTCATTTGTTTAAATAAGGTGTACAAGCGGAGTGGCAAGAGTAAATAAGGATATAAATATTAGGTGACAAAAAACTCCTTTACAAAGGAGTTTTTTGTCAATATGTCATGTAAAGAAAGTCATAAAGATTTTGTAACTCAGGGAGATTGATGATTTTTTCTACTCCCTTCATTGATAAACCCAGACATTTGCGTTGGTAAAGTCAGACTTTACCGTATCTAAAATTATACTAACTGGTTTTGATAATATAATATCATTGCCTGAACCATCATTGCGTTTTAGTTTTTGGTAAAGTTCACTTTGTGTGACCCATTTTATCTCTTTTGACAATTCTAATTTTGCGTTTTCCCAGTACGACTCGGTAACACGATGCTCGTCCAATATCATTGTCTGCCAATTTAATGTCCCCATATTTTTTGAAGCAGACAGAGACGTTACAAAATATTTCAATATTCTCCTTATCTTCCTGGTTTCATTCCAGGACCACCAACCCATGAACCGCCACCAGGTATATAGGGAACATACCCGCTTGATGCTACCTTTTTTTGTACCCAACTAGGAGTGCTTTGAAAAGAACTAAGTACTCCGTCAATACCTTGCCACCAAGTCATTCTGCCAGTTATCTCTGACAATTCTTCGTCAGAAATAATTTCAAAATTATTTGGATTTTTCATTTGTAAATCCTCCTTTTTCTATTATCTTCATCGATCATAAGCGCTTACATTTGTTTTGTCAAGGTTTTTTTAAAATTAAATAAATTTTTTATAATCGATTCTTTTTTATTTTTACTCATTATGGTCGAATGAAATGGGGACAATAATTTTTTGCTTGGGATAGTCGTTGTCAGATTGCTGACTTATGAATGAGCTAGTTGTTTCATCAGAAAGAGTAGATATCTATCTTCGCCTTTGATTAGACAGTTCATTCGTTCTAGCCAGCACATTTACGCCTTGGCCTGTTACAAGCAGTGATGTTTATGTTATACTTATGAGGATAGGACTGCTATGTCAGTCAATAAAAATCAGTCTTTTTACTGAAATTTTCTAGGAGCAAAATATGGATTTTATTCGTGCCATTATTTTAGGTATTATTGAAGGAATCACTGAGTGGTTACCTATTTCCTCAACAGGACATTTGATTATTGCTGATGAATTTATTCGTCTTAATCAATCAGCAGCTTTTAAAGAAATGTTTGATGTTGTGATTCAGCTAGGAGCAATTTTGTCAGTTGTTGTTCTTTATTTTCATAAACTGAATCCATTTAATAAGTTAAATCCAGCTGACAAACAAAAAACACCACGTGAGATTCAATTAACTTGGCGTTTGTGGTTGAAAGTTTTGATTGCGGCTTTACCAGCAGCGATTATTGGTTTACCGCTTAATGACTGGTTGGACAAACATTTTTACCACTTTGTTCCTGTTGCCTTCATGTTAATTATTTATGGGGTAGCATTTATTGTCATTGAGCGTCGGTGGGTACCAAACCATGAATTTTCCGTAATGAATATTGACCGTTTGCCTTATCGTGCCGCTCTTTATATTGGATTATTCCAAGTGCTTTCTTTACTTCCAGGGACATCACGTTCAGGTGCGACAATTGTCGGTGCTTTATTAATTGGTGTAAGTCGTGAAGTTGCCGCAGAATTTACCTTTTTCTTGGGTATTCCAGTTATGTTTGGGGCTAGTTTCATCAAAATACTTCACTTTTTCAAAAATGGGAATTCTTTAAGTTTTGAACAATTTGGGGTCTTGTTAGTAGCTTGTATAGTTGCCTTTGGGGTATCAATGGTTGCCATCAAGTTCTTGACCGATTATGTGAAAAAACACGATTTTACTTTCTTTGGGAAATATCGGATTGTGTTAGGGATTATCCTTCTTATTTATGCAATGTTTAAAGCCTTTTTGGGCTGAGAATGAGATAAATTATGCCAACTCTCTTTAGTTGGTATTTTTTATTTTAAAATAGTTCTCTTTGCTGAGGGAAAGTTTAAATGTATTCTTGCTAAAAATAGAAAAAAGTGATAGAATATAACTCTGTGGGAAAAACTCACAACTTACGCAGGACTCAACCTGCGTCATTAGTCCAAAAGGAGGAAAAATCAATGACTAAATACGAAATTCTTTATATTATTCGCCCAAACATTGATGAAGAAGCAAAAGCTGCCCTCGTTGAACGTTTCGATGGAATCTTGACTGACAACGGTGCTGCAAATCTTGAGTCTAAAGACTGGGAAAAACGTAAACTTGCTTACGAAATCAATGATTTCCGCGAAGGTATCTACCACATCGCAACTTTTGAAGCTGAAACAACTTCAGAAGCTTTGAGCGAATTTGACCGTCTTGCTAAGATCAACCTTGACATTCTTCGTCATATGATCGTTAAAGTTGAAGCTTAAGAGCTTTCATTTCTAAGGAGAAGTTCATCATGATTAACAATGTTGTATTAGTAGGACGCATTACTCGCGATCCTGAACTTCGATACACCCCTCAAAATCAAGCTGTCGCAACATTTTCATTGGCTGTAAATCGTCAATTTAAAAATGCGAATGGCGAACGTGAGGCTGATTTCATTAACTGCGTTATTTGGCGCCAACAAGCTGAGAATTTGGCGAATTGGGCTAAAAAAGGAGCTTTGATTGGGGTAACTGGTCGAATTCAAACACGTAACTATGAAAATCAACAAGGTCAACGCGTTTATGTGACTGAGGTTGTGGCTGATAGTTTCCAAATGTTGGAAAGTAGATCTGCTCGTGAAGGTATGGGAGGCGGAACTTCTGCTGGTTCATATTCTGCACCTAGCCAATCTACAAATAATACTCCACGTCCACAAACGAATAACAATAATGCAACACCGAATTTCGGTCGTGATGCTGATCCGTTTGGTAGCTCGCCGATGGAAATTTCGGATGATGACCTTCCATTCTAATAGGGTGAAATAATTGACGCTAAAGCGCCTAATTATTTCACGGAAACCGCTATGGCGGATTTCCTAACCCTCTTACTAGTTATTATGAAAAGCAGAATCGGCTTTTCATAATAACGTCGTAATCCTAAGAAAACTTTAAACAGACATCTAAAAATAATATAAGGAGAAATAAAATGGCACAACAACGTCGTGGCGGCTTCAAACGCCGTAAAAAAGTTGACTTCATCGCTGCAAACAAAATCGAAGTCGTTGACTACAAAGACACTGAACTTTTGAAACGTTTCATCTCAGAACGTGGTAAAATCTTGCCACGTCGCGTGACTGGTACATCTGCTAAAAACCAACGTAAAGTGGTTAACGCAATCAAACGCGCGCGCGTAATGGCTTTGCTTCCATTCGTAGCTGAAGACCAAAACTAATAAATGAAAGGCTGCTTCGGTAGTCTTTTTTTGTATAAAAATTTGACAAATAGAGTTGATATTTACTGACAGAATGCTCGGTTCCGTCCGAATTTACTGACCAGAAATTTGTCAGAAAAAGAGAATAGATTGATAACTTCATCAAGTATTTTTGATTAATACTATGTTTTTGTCAGTGAATTTATGATAAAATGGACAAATGATTGAATTGATAATAGGAGCAGTGCTCTTAAGTTTGTTAATTTATGGAATTTTTATAGAGCCTCATTTGATGAAAGTGAGACATGTAAAAATCGCTCAAAAACAAAATTTAAAAATTGCTCATTTTACCGATACCCACTTTGCTTGGCACACGACTAGTCGTCGTTTTAAAAAATTTGCTCGAAATATTGCTAATGAACAGCCAGATTTAATTATTTTTTCTGGAGATTTATTTGATAAGGTTGCTTGGGCAAAAAATCGAGATTGGACTGATTTGCTGACGATATTGTCAGAACTTAAAGCTCCTCTTGGAAAATTTGCGATACTTGGTAATCATGATTTTGATGATGAAAAATCGTCAAAGTTTGTTGAAGAGTTTCTAGAAAAAGCTGGTTTTGTTCTGTTGAAAAATTCATCAGTTGTCAAAGATAATTTATCTATTTCTGGGGTTGATGACTGGCGTGAGGGACGGCCTGATTTTGAACTTGAGCCCATTGATGCAACATTTTCGCTTTTAGCCCTTCACGAACCGGATACTATTTTAGACATGGAGACAATTAAGGAATTTGATTTAATTCTTTCTGGTCATAGTCACGGAGGGCAAATTCGGATAGGAAATTGGCGTTTACGTAATAAGGGCTCAAGTAGTGCTGATGCTGGTTTGTATC
Source organism: Lactococcus sp. SK2-659 (assembly GCF_020218185.2). Lineage (NCBI taxonomy): Bacteria > Bacillati > Bacillota > Bacilli > Lactobacillales > Streptococcaceae > Lactococcus > Lactococcus sp. SK2-659. The sequence goes on along the minus strand of NZ_JAIWQZ020000002.1, from coordinate 5,856 downwards.
AGCTCAATGACCGAACAAAATTGTATGTTAATCGTGGAATTGGTTTGACTTTCTTACCTATTCGTTTTGGGGTGCCTCCAGAAATTGTGTATTACTACATCTAAAAAAATCTGTCAGTAATTTTGACAGATTTTTTTATTTTTTTATTTTAAAATTTACTGACAGCTTTGTTAAAAATTCTGTCATTACATTTCTCTTGCAGTCATGATCGTTTCGCGTCCCATATTATCAACGGCTCGGTAGTGTAGAGGCCATTCAGGATTAAAAGGGTAGTCAAAATCAACGAGGATGGTTGTTGGGCTGTTGTCTTGAGAAAAACGAATAGAAAGTAAATTATCTGAATTAACCAAGTCGAAATTGATAATTGTTTCTAGTGGAAAAACGCCCTTGAGGTGATGGTCAATAATAAACCAAAAGGCATCAATGACTTCTCCAGGAATTGACGCAACGGTATCAAAACTTGCGTAGCGTCGTCTAGTGTTAGAAAATGCCATAAAATCACATCCTTTCTATAAGATAAATGGATAAATTCTAGGAAATACGGGAATCTCGAATGACTTTTCGGATTTCAGATAAAGTCCCTTCAGAAACATTTTTCATTTTCATTCCGTACATCATAAACAAGGCATCAAGCAAACTAATTTGAGAAACTGTGGAAGCAACGGCTTCAGGTCGAAATGAAATTTCTTCGGAAATTGAAATTAGCGCAACATCGGCCGCTTTAGCTAAAGGTGAACTCGCAAAAGAAGTCAATGCAATAATTGGAACCCCGCGACTCTTCAAAATTTCAACCAAGTGCATTGTATCTCTGTTTTTTCCTGTATGTGAAATAACAAAAGCACAATCGTCGCTCGTTAATTTTGCAGCCTGCATTTGTTGAAAATGAAAATCCTGATGATAAACGCAGTGCAAAGGCATTCTCAAAAATTTATGAAAAGCAATCAATGCAACAGCGTTTGAACCACCCAAACCAAAAAAACCGCAAGTGCTGGCATTGAGCAAAATTTCCATGGTTTGGTCAAGTTGTCTGTTAGTGATAAGGTTTAATGTAGAATTTAATGATGAAATATTGCCGTTGAAGTTTTTTGTCAGTATTTCTTTGTAATCGTCAGTTGGTGAAAGTTCGCTAAAAAATTCATCATTTCGTGTCGAGTCAGTGGCATGAATGGCGAGTTTTAATTCTTGGAAGGAATTAAAGCCGATTTTTTTAGAAAATCTAGAAATTGTAGCCGTAGAGACATGAGTTTTTTGAGCAAATTCCTGAATTGAAAGCCTCGCTGCACTATCAATATTCGCAATTAAATAGTCAGAAATTGCCTGATCTGATTTACTGAGGTTATCATAATAACTTCGGATTCGGCTGATTAAAGTACGCGACATATCAAGCCTCCTTCTAATTGACTACATTATATCATAGCCAGTAACACGAAACAATGTTTCATGTACTGGCTATCATTTTATTAGGACCGAACGATGCGTAGGATAGCTGTTGTCAGTTTACTGACTTACAGATATGCTAGTTGTTACACCTAGAGCGGAGTAATAAGGTATCTAGGGAGTTCGCTATAGCGTGTTATAAGTAGTGATACTCAAGATTTCTCGATTTCTCAAAAATTCCAAACTCCTAACTTGAAATTGTTTTGACAAATCAGAAAATATTTTACAAAAATTATTGTTGACAAATGAAAAAAAATTACTTATACTAAAGTTATAAAATGAAAGCGATGCCACGGAGGAAAAAATGATGAAATTTGGTATGATTGGTTTAGGGAAAATGGGAATGAATCTTGTGAAAAATGCCGTTGACCATGAGATTGAAGTTGTTGCTTACGACCTAAATACAAAAGCGGTAGAGGAAGCTAAGGATTACTCAGACAAAATTACCGCTGTCAGCACAATTGAAAATTTACTGACAGAATTGCCAGCAACCAAAATTGTTTGGTTGATGCTTCCAGCAGGAACTCCTACAAATTCAACGATTGAAATGCTCTCTGAAAAGTTGTCAGCTGGAGATATTCTGATAGACGGTGGAAATTCTAATTACAAAGATAATTTAGAACAAAATAAATTACTGACAGAAAAAGGAATTAAATTTTTTGATGTTGGAACTTCTGGTGGAATGGCTGGAGCTCGTCAAGGCGGGAATTTTATGATTGGTGGAGATGATGAAAAATCTTGGACAATCATAGAACCAATCTTCAAAGCAATCTCAATGGAAGATGGCTACCTCTATACAGGGAAACTTGGCAGTGGTCATTACTTGAAAATGATTCATAATGGAATTGAATATGGGATGATGCAAGCGATTGCTGAAGGATTTGAAATTTTGGAAGAGTCACCATTTGATTATGACTATGAAGCCGTTGCAAAATTATGGAATCACGGCTCAGTAATCCGAAGCTGGTTGATGGAGCTTGCTCAAGAACAATTTTCAAAAGACCCTAAACTAGACCAAATTATCGGACATGTTCAATCTTCAGGAGAAGGAAAATGGACCGTTGAAGAAAGCTTGGACTTGGGCGTTCCTGCCCCGGTCATTGCCTTGTCACTAATGATGCGTCAACGCTCATTACAAGAAGATACCATGACTGGAAAAGTAGTTGCCGCTTTGCGCAATGGCTTTGGCGGACATGACGTAGAACAAAAATAATTTACTGACAGATGAGAAGCGTAAGCTAACTAGGATAAAAAACTTCTGTCAGTAAAAAACTACTGATGATGAAAGAATTTTAAAGTCTGTCAGTAAATATATAGAAGAAAAGGAGCCTAAATGCAATATTTAATAGGCGTCGATTTAGGAACCACAGCGACTAAGGCAGTGCTTTTTGAGAAAAATGGAAAAATAGTTGCAAGTAGTAGCCAAGCCTATCCCCTCTATCGTGATGCTAGTGGGATGGCAGAAGAATCTCTTGAAGAAATTTTTGAAGCAGTTTTAGTGACAATCAGGGAAGTTTCAATTAACTTAGAAGATGAAGACGAACTTTTAGCCGTTTCATTTAGTACACAAATGCACTCACTAATTGCTTTTGACGAAAATTGGCAGCCACTTACAAGATTAATCACTTGGGCTGATACAAGAGCAGTAAAATACACCGAACAAATTAAAGCCTCTAAAAATGGTTTTGATATTTATCGAAGAACCGGAACGCCTCTTCATCCAATGGCTCCTTTATCTAAATTTATCTGGTTAGAAGCTGAACATCCAGACATTTATCAAAAAGCAGCCCACTATTTGGAACTTAAAGGATACATTTTCCAACGACTTTTTGGAACAAATAAAATGGATTTATCAACCGCAACAGGTACAGGTATCTTCAATATATTTGAACTTCATTGGGATAAAGAAGCACTAGAGATGACTGGAATCAAAGAAAGTCAATTGCCTAAAGTAGTAGAACCCTATGAGATAGAAGAAAACCTTCCTCACGAATATGCCAAGAAAATGGGAATTCAAAGCAGCACCAAATTTATTTGGGGTGCAGCCGATGGTCCGTTGTCAAATTTAGGAGTAAATGCGATTAAACCGGGTGTTGCAGCCATCACAATTGGAACATCTGGTGCGATTCGAGTAGTTACTGACAAACCTAAAACAGATGAAAAAGGACGCACATTTACCTATGCATTAGACAAAGAGCATTGGGTAGTCGGTGGTCCCGTAAACTCTGGTGGAGATGTTTTCCGTTGGGCTCGTGACCAAATTTTTGATGGAAAAATTTCTTTTGATGAAGTCACGGAACTTGCAGCAAACATTTCCCCGGGCGCTGATGGATTGCTTTTCCACCCCTATCTTGGAGGCGAGCGAGCACCGATTTGGGATGCCAATGCCAGAGGTTCATTTTTTGGCCTAAACTACGGACATAATCGTAGTCATATGGCCAGATCTGTTCTTGAAGGGGTTATCTTCAATATTTATATGGTTGCGCTTAGCCTTGTTGAAGTAGTAGGTGACCTAAATATGATTCAAGCGACAGGAGGGTTTACAAGCTCTGAACTCTGGACACAAATTCTAGCAGATATTTTTGAACAACCAATCAATGTGCCAGAGAGCCGAGAAGCTGGCTGTTTAGCCGCCATTATTATGGCTGAAAAAGCCCTCGGCCTAATTGAAGATATCAGCGAAATCGAAACGATGGTAGGAACAAACGAGACCTACCAACCCAATCCAAAAAATTTCGAAATTTACCGAGAAATTAGTCCAATATTTATCCGACTTTCTCGCTCTCTCTTGGCAGAATATGAAAATATTGCCAATTTCCAAAGAAAATTTGAAGAAGAAAAATAAACTTATATTCTTTAAAGACTCAATACTTCCACATATCACAAAAAAGTATTGAGTTAATTTTTAAAAGCAAATTGTAAGCGCCAGCAATCGTGCTTACACAGTATATTCAATATTTTTTGAAAGGAAAAAATATATGATTGATTTACTTGTACTTTTAATTGGGGTCTTAATCCTCCTCCTGATGATTATCAAATTTAAAATTAACACTTTTGTGTCCTTGATTGTCGTAGCGGTTTTAGTTGGGTTAGGACTTGGAATGCCGCTCGGTCAAATCCCTGTTTCAATCCAAAACGGAATTGGAGGCTCATTAGGAGAGTTAGCAATTGTTTTTGGTTTTGGAGCAATGCTTGGAAGACTAATTGCTGATGCTGGTGGAGCCTATCGTATCTCAAAAACGCTTATTAACAGTTTTGGTAAAAAAAGAATTCAATGGGCAATTATGGTTGCCAGCTTTATTATTGGGATTGCCCTCTTCTTTGAAGTTGGGATGGTTCTCTTGATTCCGATTGTCTTTGCCGTCGCCTTAGAAGCAAGTGTTCCCTTGATTTACCTCGGAATTCCAATGGCAGCAGGACTTTCAGTAACTCACGGATTCTTACCTCCCCATCCAGCACCAATTGCAATTGCCGGTGTACTAGGCGCAAATCCTGGAACTGTTCTCCTTTACGGAATTATTGCAGCAATTCCAACAGTCATTATCGCAGGCCCAGTTTTCACAAAAATTGCTAAAAAATGGGTCCCAGAGGCCTTTGTTGTAAAAAATAAACTATCCGCCTTTGGTGAAATCAAAGAATGGAAATTAGAAGAAACTCCAGGATTTGGAATTTCTATCTTGACAGCATTAATGCCAGTAATCTTAATGGCAATCAGCACCATTTATTCTATCGCGACTAATGATGGGAAACCCTTTGCCGCAGTAACAACAAGTGCAATGAAAGCAGGGAAGGTAGTAACGACCACTACTTACCCATCAAGTTTTGTTGAAAATGTGATGATGTTTATTGGTAATCCCGTATCGGCGATGATTATTTCACTACTCTTTGCCTTAGTTACTATGGGTTGGATGCAACGTAAGAAAAATTCAGAAATTGCAGTATCAATTGCAGATTCAGTTAAGTCAATTGCGATGCTTTTGTTAGTTATCGGTGGTGGAGCAGCCCTTAAACAAATTCTTATTGATGGAGGGATATCAGTCCAAATCGCCAATATGTTTAAAGATTCACCACTTTCGCCATTGTTGCTTGCTTGGATTATTACCGTCATTCTACGTGTAGCCCTAGGTTCTGCAACCGTGGCCGCTTTAACAGCAGCAGGTTTAGTTCAACCAATGCTTGCATCAGCTTCTCCAAATACAGCCGCACTAATGGTTTTGGCAATAGGGGCAGGTTCAATTGCCGCATCTCATGTTAACGATGCAGGATTCTGGATGTTTAAAGAATACTTTGATTTAGATGTCAAACAAACATTAAAAACTTGGACAGTACTAGAAACGATTATCGCAGTTGTAGGTTTAGGAATGGTCATGTTGATGAGTATCTGGGTACATTAATAAAAAAATAAGTCAATTTTGACTT
>NZ_JAIWQZ020000014.1:0-310 GCF_020218185.2 Lactococcus sp. SK2-659 | reverse complement strand
ATTCTTAATTCAAAATTGCTTTTTTTTGAAATTTTTCTTTTTTTAAGTTTTCAATACGCGACAATAACTCTTCAAAATCATAATCACTGGAAAACTCGGAAAGTATATAGACAAACTTTCGACTGTCATTTCTTTTACTTGAGATAAGTAGATCATAACTCTGGCTTTCTTGATAATGCTCTAATTTTATCTTTTCAACAGATCTGAGGTGATTTTTCAGATAGTGTTCCATCGGGATTTGATAGGCAGGTGTATCAGACAAATCATAAGCCACCGTCAATTGTTGAGCAGATAAGAGCTCCAGCAGCAT
>NZ_JAIWQZ020000013.1:0-435 GCF_020218185.2 Lactococcus sp. SK2-659 | reverse complement strand
AAGCGAACGACGAGATTCGAACTCGCGACCCCAACCATGGCAAGGTTGTGTTCTACCCCTGAACTACGTTCGCACTTAAACTTTGTGTCTTACGACAATGCCGACTACATGATTCGAACACGCGACCCTCTGATTACAAATCAGATGCTCTACCAACTGAGCTAAGTCGGCTAATACCTAGTATGCGGATGAAGGGACTTGAACCCCCACGCCGTTAAGCGCTAGATCCTAAATCTAGTGCGTCTGCCAATTCCGCCACATCCGCTAGGATTATGACCCGTGCTGGGCTCGAACCAGCGACCCTTTGATTAAAAGTCAAATGCTCTACCAACTGAGCTAACGAGTCATTAGTATTTCTACTAACGGTTCTGACGGGAATCGAACCCGCGATCTTCGCCGTGACAGGGCGACGTGATAACCGCTACACTACAGAAC
>NZ_JAIWQZ020000012.1:0-931 GCF_020218185.2 Lactococcus sp. SK2-659 | reverse complement strand
TTGGAAAGTCAACGAAAAACTAGACACGGAGTTAAGAGAATTTAAGAATTATATTTTTCAAAGTCTTTTGGAGACTTGTAATCAAGACCTGAATGCATCCTTTTTGTATTGTAATAGGTCTCAATGTATTTAAATATTTCTTGAGTAGCCTCAGCTCTTGTCTCAAAAAGAGCCTCATTAATAATTTCTCTCTTTAAAGTTTTGTAAAAAGACTCCATCATTGCATTGTCATAAGGATTGGCTGTTCTTTGTCTATTCCGTTGTAAGCCAGCAATTCCAAATTCATTATATCTATTGATCCTTTGATGAACAAGTTCAAAGTGGGAAATTCCGTATTTATTGCTTAGAAATTGGTATCCTCACTCGCCTTAGAGATATTCCTGAACCACTTTGTATTTAAATTCAAAAGAATATTTTGTGAAAATAAAAGACCTCCAAATGTTAGTTTTTAGTCTAACTTTTAGGGTCATATCAGAACGGTCGTTTTTGTTCTTGTTTTTCTGGTACTTCGAAAAAGGTCCGATGGCAATTTCATTATGTCCATTTCATGCGGAGTTTTTTCTGTGCCTTTCGGCAAGAACAAGTATTGCGTGCTTGACTGCATTCATTCACCTCTGCGAAAGAGTGAGTGACATCTTAAAAAGCAATTTCATGAATGGATACAGAATAATTTTACATTACTTATTTGTATTTTCTCTTTGAATTAAAGAAGAGATAGAGGGTTCCGGCTGCAAGGATAAATAAACCAGCTACCATTACTAACAGCGTACTTGCTTTACTGTCTCCAGTTTTTGGTAATTTACTTGATGATACAGTGTTATTTGTGATGTTAGTAGAAATACTCGTAGTTGTAGTTTTTTGTACAGATGTATTTGGCTTATTCACGCTTGGTTGAGAGGGAGTTGAGTCTGTTGATTTATCAGGAACCAAC
>NZ_JAIWQZ020000011.1:0-1381 GCF_020218185.2 Lactococcus sp. SK2-659 | reverse complement strand
TTCTTGACTCATTTTGTGTCTAAATATTTGACATTAGTCCAATTGCAATCCAGCCGATTATTTTAATCATTATCAGTAGTGTGCTTGAGAAAAAAATGTAGAAATAAAGGTTCATACAAATAATAAGAAAAGGGAGGTACACGCTTTTGTGCAATCTCCCTTGTTCTTTTGCTGTCATATCAAGGCTCATTCAATCATGGTAAATTCGTGGTAAAATAATTGCTTTTTTGATTGATGAATAGTCCTTAAATACTGTATTTATGCGGATAATCTGATTTTTTGTATTAAGTTTATTCTAAAACTTATTAATATATCTATAAATCGTTGTTCTTGACACTCCCCAAGAATCCGCAATCGACTTAATCGGCGTACCACTTTCTACCAAGGTTTTAAGAAGCTTTACGTCTTGCTCCGAAAATTTCTCAGGTCTTCCTCCAAGTCGTCCTCTTGCACGTGCAGCTTCTCTACCAGCGGCAGAACGCTCCAAAATAAGATTTCGCTCAAATTCCGCAAAAGCCGCAAACAAATGAAACATCAATTGTCCAGTCGAACTTGATTTATCCATTGTGATATTTTCTTGCAAGCTATGGAAGCTTACTCCTTTATCATTAAGTGAATTAACTATGCTAATTAAGTCCTCCATATTTCTTCCTAATCGATCTAACCGCCAAACAACAATTGTATCTCCAGAACGAGAAAATTCGATGGCAGATTTTAAACCAGGTCGCTCTTTTTTACTTCCTGACATATGGTCAGTAAATATTTTCTCACAATCATATTTTTTAAGACTATCTTTTTGTAAATCTAAATTTTGAAGTCCAGTTGAAACTCGTGCATATCCGATATTCATTTTTTTCTCCTTCATTTTAATTTATTGTATCATAACTTAAAAAGATATGTGTAAATGAACATAGAATAGATTACGGGTTAATGAACAAGAAATGTAAATAATTTTGAGAATTTTAATAAGAAAAGAAGAGTGTCCAGAAAATGACCATTTTATGAACACTCAAATATTGAAAAAATATAGCTCATTTTATGTCTAATTATTTGATAGTGGTCCACTTAAAATAAATACATTAAAGTTATACGTGTTTGACTCTAATAAATTGACTTAACGTCAAACCACTATCGTCCCCATCGTTTAGGTTTCGAAGAGGAGAAATCCATCAGTTATCAGTTAGCTCAAGTAAACAATAAATTCACCTTTTTCCAAGGTAGCCTCTTTACCAAAATTCAAGAAGATTTGATGCTACATAAACAAAACTGGGTCGATAAGAGTTTTCAAGATTTACTCGATAACCTCAAAGATATTGCTTTAAGTTATATACCCAAAGAGCAGGATTTGCCAGAACTCATCTTTGGTTATCGCAATGCCTTG
>NZ_JAIWQZ020000010.1:0-2670 GCF_020218185.2 Lactococcus sp. SK2-659 | reverse complement strand
ACATTATCAGAAATTGTATTACCAGATGTATCTACGTAATTAACAGTAATGCTACTCTTCTTATCTGGGATATCATTTGTCAGTGTACGTGTAAAAGGAACAGCATAAGCTCCAGTATTATCATCAATTTCACTAGGAAGTTTTCCAATATTATCCGTTTTTGAATCAGTTGCTGAATATGTATAAGCAATAACTATTTTAGGAATTGTAATATTACCACTTGTTAGAAGTGTTTTTAACTCATCAAGGGTATACGAATTACTGGAATATGTGCTTCCTTCATCTTCACTAATTCGAATCCTAACCCTGTTCAGATCAACAGATATAGACTTTCCATCTGAATCTACCCCATTGTCAGTAACTTGAAGACTATTAGACCCTAATAAGTCATCGAAATCCGCATTTGCTTCCGATATTTTTATAGCATTAGATATATCACCCGTCCAGCTAAAATATGGTCTAGTGGTTTGAATTTTAAATTCTGAAACGTTTGGAGAATAAAGATGATACCCGTTTGGTGCTAATGGCGTGGTCACATTTGTTTCTGTGTTCCCATTTGTGTACATATAAAAGTTGACATCTGTATTTTTTAAAGCATCATTTTCTCTATCAGATATGCTTGAACTGAAGGCCCCATCTAAATCTGTTTCCCTATTAAACCCGCTCAGTTGTATTTGGCCTCCATTACCGGAAACAATAGTACTGGCACCGCTATTTGACTGTATTGAGGAGAGCCCTTTATTCATCATTGCTGAGAATTTATCAATTCCTACTTTTTTTAGATTATTACTCGCTGAAGTATAGACTGAAGGAGCCATAAATTTTCCAAAATTACCTAATTGATCAAAACCTTGTTTAGTTAAGTAAACATTACTATTAGTATCAATATAGAATTTTGAATTTTCAGAAGAACCAACAACAGTTTTACCATTAGAAGTCGCTGTTAGGGAAGCTTGAGCTCCCTGTAATCCTGCTCCAAAATAGGCCCTACTTCTCATTGTGAGATATACATCATTCCTTATTGTATTAAACCGAGTTGGAATAATAAAATCATTACCTGGGGTCAACATATAGTCGTTAACTGTAGCGTTTTCTCCATAACCTATCTGAGTTGGAAAGAGATAAGTTCCTGAGTTGAAAAGACCAAGTGTTCCTTCGCTTGCTGATGGCAATTCTCCAACTGTTAGACGAGAGAACAATACTGGATCTTCCAGCTCTTTGTCTCCCCAGTAAGCCCCTCGATCATCAGTAGGACCTACATAAGTGATATAATCAACAACATTGCCACTGTCATCTTTAGCTCCTTTTGGATTGGGGTTTGCGTTCAAATACGCACCTGACTTTAGACGAACTATTTGATTTGTTAAGCCTGGGTAAACAATGAAATTATCTTCTGGAGAAATATTATTTGCTAAATAATACTGATTAAATGTCATTCCAGGGTTGTAGGAAACTAAGTTTTTAGAAACAGCTACCTGAAACATGTTCCAATTCTGATCTCCCAATAGTTCCTTAGAAATAGGGCTATCTAGAAAACCACGGCTTATGGCAGGATCGGTATAATAATTCTTGTTCGATTCTAGATAAGTAGAAGCATAGACTCCTCCTTTAACAAGCGATGAGATTGTTAAACCAAATATAAATATAAAGGTTTTGATAAATAAAGGTTTTTTGACAACGTTCATAAGATATCCTTTCAAAAAATATGCGCCGATCGAATTTACCGGACAACTTCATATTGCAATGTTTTGAAATAAAATAGGAAAATTAATCTATTTCAGATACCTCAAATTATAATTGGTTTTAAAATTAAGATTAGTTTAAGCTATTTAAAGATATTATATCATAAGAAATGTTTTCATACAACACTTTGGTGGTAAGGCTTTCAAGGCCCAATTTGGTTCTGTTGCGAAGTTTAAAATTCAAAAAAGATATTTCTGATTATCTGTCCTTTTAAGCAGATATACCCGTTAATACTTTGATTTCAGCAGAAAACGATACAATGAAGAGAGTTCGGTTCTGTTGCAAAGTTTTCCAAAAAATCTATTTTAGTGTAAAATTGAGAAAAAAGACAGAGAGGACAGAGTAATGAACCATTTTAAAGGCAAACAATTCAAAAAAGACGTGATGATTGTAGCTGTAGGTTGTTATTTGCGTTACAATTTGAGCTATCGTGAAGTACAAGAGATGCTTTTTATGACCGAGGAATTAATGTATGCCATACAACGATTTATCGTTGGGTGCAAGAGTACAGCAAAGTCCTCTATTATCTTTGGAAGAAGAAAAATAGACAATCCTTCTATTCATGGAAAATGGACGAAACCTATATCAAAATTAAGGGACGTTGGCATTATCTTTATCGTGCAATTGATGCGGACGGCTTAACCTTAGATATCTGGTTACGAAAGAAACGGGATACGCAAGCAGCCTATGCTTTCTTAAAACGACTCCATAAACAGTTTGGTGAGCCGAAAGCAATTGTGACCGATAAAGCACCTTCTCTTGGCTCCGCCTTTAGAAAGTTACAGAGTGTGGGTTTATATACTAAGACAGAGCACCGAACTGTGAAGTATCTTAACAATTTAATAGAACAAGACCATCGACCTATTAAACGACGGAATAAATTTTATCAAAGTCTCCGTACAGCCTCTTTCACGATTAAGGGCATGG